>CAMBTP010000012.1 GCA_945870855.1 Prosthecobacter debontii | reverse complement strand
TCATGGGCTAGGGCGGATTTTTGATCCGCCCCTCCATGCGCTGCCGCGTGAGGCTTCTTAATGGCATGGAGCGGCGGATCAGAATCCGCCGATGTCCATGGGAGGACGATGAATAAGAGCGTCCGCACATCTCATCGTCACCTCATGGGCTAGGGCGGATTTTTGATCCACCCCTCCATGCGCTACGCGTGAGGCTTCTTAATGGCATGGAGCGGCGGATCAGAATCCGCCGATGTCCATGGGTGGCCGATGAATAAGCGAGTCCGCGCATCTCATCGTCACCTCATGGGCTAGGGCGGATTTTTGATCCGCCCCTCCGTGCGCTGCCGCGTGAGGCTTCTTAATGGCATGGAGCGGCGGATCAGAATCCGCCGATGTCCATGGGGGACCGATGAATAAGCGCGTCCGCACATCCCATCGTCACCTCATGGGCTAGGGCGGATTTTTGATCCGCCCCTCCATGCGCTGCCGCGTGAGGCTTCTTAATGGCATGGAGCGGCGGATCAGAATCCGCCGATGTCCATGGAGGGACGATGAATAAGCGCGTCCGCACATCCCATCGTCACCTCATGGGCTAGGGCGGATTTTTGATCCGCCCCTCCATGTTTCTATGCTGGTATCTCGAAGCCTTTGCGGTAAGTGTCTTTGAGGTAGGGGTTCGCTAGGTCGGCAAATTCGCCGGTGAACTGTTCGGATTCCGCATCGAAGGTGAGGTGCTTGCCGAGGGCTAGCATGTCCTTGGTGGGATCGACCTTGTTGTCCGCAAGGTGTGTGAGCATACGCTCGAAGGCGTCGGTGGTGTTTGCGTCCTTGAGGGAGGAGCGGATCGCGCTGGGGGCGGTGGGTGCGCCCAGTTTCCAGGAGATGTTGCCGATGTGGGCGAGGGCGGAGGAAAGGTGGCCGCTTTCGGCGGTGTGGCCGGCTTCAATTTTCCCAGAGTGGCAGGAATCGACGAAGGACTGCATGTGTGATTTCGCTCCGTTGAATTTTTTAATCACTTTTCCATCCTTGTTATACGCGGCGCACTGCGGGCCGTGGCCGCCGGAGATGAAGCCGCCCTCGCATTCGATGATGTTACCGAGCGGCACGCCTTTGTATCCATCGGTCTTGAGTCCACGGACTTCGAAGACGATGGGTGTGGGGTAATCGAAGTAGCAAACTTGGGTGTTCGCCCAATCGCCGTCGTCATCGTAACCTAGGCGGGCACCGATGGAGAGGACGGCGGCGGGGAGTTTGGGATCGCCGAGGAACCAACGGCACACATCGAGCTGATGAGGCGCTTGGTTGCCGAAATCGCCGTTTCCGTATGGGAATTGCCAGTGCCAGTCGTAGTGGAATTTCTCGCGGTGGACAGGCTCGATCTCGCGGGGGCCGCACCAGAGATCGTAGTTCACCGTTTTCGGTGGATCGATGGGCTTTGCGCATTTTCCAATGGAGGGTCGGGGCTTGTAGCAAAAACCGCGGGCGACGGTGACCTTGCCAATTTCGCCGGATTTCACGAAATCGTAGGCTTCGTGCCATGACGTTTCCGAGCGACGCTGGAAGCCGTGCTGGATGATGGTATTGTGTTTCGCGGCGGCGTTGGCAAGCTGGCGACCTTCCCAGACATTGTGGGAAACCGGTTTCTCGACATAGGCGTGCTTGCCGTTCGCGGCGGCGGTGGCAGCAATGAGGGCATGGGTATGATTGGGGGTGGCGATGATGACCGCGTCGATGTCTTTGGACTCGCAGACCTTTCGGTAATCGCTGAACTTCGCTACCTTGATGCCTTTCTTGTCGAGCTCGGCGGCGAAGGAATCGAGCACGGCGGAATCAACATCGCAGAGCGCGACGAGTTTCGCGCCTTTGCAGCCGATGAGTTCACCGGCGAGACCTTTGCCACGACTGTTGAAGCCGATCACGCAGACGCGGAGGACGCCGTTGGGCGAGGCGGCGCGGGCGAAGGAAGGGATGAGGACGAAGGCTCCGGCGAGGGAGGTGGTGGAGAGGAAATGGCGGCGGTTCATTTTTTGGTAGGTTATGGGACCTTAAGGTAGCCGTTTTGCTTTGATGTCAGAATTCCGCGCACGCGGAGCCATTCATTAGAGCGGCAACGATTACGGAGAAGATGGGTTTGTCTATCATTGAATTCGCTAAGGCGAGCTGATCCACTACGGAGGGCGAATAGAGCTCGTTTAAGTCAATCCAGATTATTCGGAATAGTGGGCGGGGGAAAACGCTCATGTGCTGTAAGTATGAGCGAGTTCACAGAATTGGTGGATACCCACTGTCAAGCGCTTTACCGGTTCGGGTATTGCGCACACTATTCTTCCAGAAAATTGCCATTTCCATTTCCGCAGAGCGGCCCCAACATTCGCGCGTATGCTTCCCATTCTTATTACAGGAAAGTCCGGCCGTATGGGGCTGGCTGTCGCCGATGCCACCGTTGCAAATCCCGAAACCATCGTCGCCGCAACGCACGATGCGGGCGAGGATCTTGATGCGGCGCTTAAAGCAGCGAAGTGCGTGGTTGATTTCACGGTTCATTCTTTTTCCACGACTTTGATTTCTGCGGCTCTGCGGCATGGCGTTCCGATCGTGATGGGCACCACTGGTCATACCGATGCGGAATTGGAAATCATCCGCGCCGCATCGAAGGAAATTCCCATCGTCCATGCGCCGAACTTTTCCGTCGGTGTGAACACCCTTTTTTGGCTCACCCAGCAGGCGGCGCGCATTCTCAAGCAGGACACTTTCGATATCGAGGTCACGGAAATGCACCATCGCCACAAGATCGACGCACCATCCGGCACGGCGAGGCGGCTTCTGGAAATCCTCAACGAGGAAACTGGCACATCCTATGCGGACGACATCGCCCACGGTCGCTTCGGAAACATCGGCCCGCGCAAGCCGCGCGAGATCGGGATGCACACGCTGCGTGGTGGAGATGTCGTTGGTGATCACACGGTGATGTTCGCAGCTGACGGCGAGCGCGTGGAGCTTACCCACAAGGCATCCTCCCGCATGACTTTCGCATCTGGGGCTGTCCGCGCCGCAGTCTGGCTGGTCGATAAGCCGCCCGGCCTCTATGACATGCAGGACGTGCTCGAACTAAAATAAATTCATCGTCTCTTCTGCATGAAACAACTCATTCCACTTTCCCTCTGCCTTGCTCTTATTTCCTGCGATAGCTCCAGGAAAACCACAGCAGTTTTAACCAGCGAGCAGACCAATCCTAGCACCGAAGTTACCCCCGTCGCCGAGGAATCTGCTCCCGAGCTGACTGCTTCGGTGATGCGGATTAATTCCACCAGCCAAGCATGGAACCCCGGGCAGCCATGGGAAAAGACCCCGCCATCCAACCTCCGCTCGCTGGGTGCTATCGTCGCGCCGGACCAGATACTTACCACAGGAGAAATGGTCGCCGATGCCACTTACATTGAACTCGAATCGCCGGACGGCTCGCGGACAGCGCAGGCGAAGATTGTCGCTGTGGATTATGAGGCGAACCTCGCCCTGCTCACCGTGAAATCCGATGACGATAGCGAGGCTTTTTTCAAGGATACAAAGCCGCTAACTCTAGCCAAGCCTCCCGTGATTGGGGATGTGCTGGGCATTTTCCAAGTGGAAGACAACGGCACCACCTTGCTAACTAACGGCACGCTGCAATCCGTCGATGTGGCCGAAAGTTTCCTGCCGAATCAAAGTTTCCTAACCTATTTGGTTAAAGCCTCCATGCAGAGCGCGGCGAGTAGTTTCACCCTGCCGGTGCTTCGTGACGGCGAGCTTTCCGGTATCTTGATGAGCTACGATTCGAAGGATCAGATTTCCGACGTCCTTTCTATAGATGTGATCTCGCGTTTTCTGGCCAATGCGAAAGATGGTGAATACAAGGGCTTTCCTTCGCTGGGCATCTCTGCCTCACGGACAGAGGATCCTTCTTTCCGGAAATTTCTCAAAATCCAGCAAGAGCAGGGCGGACTTTACATTGGAAAAGTCCGCAAGGGCGGTGCAGCGGATCTAGCCGGACTCAAAGTCGGCGATGTGCTTGTCAGCGCAGCCGGCCACGCTATCGACCAGCGCGGTTACTATGAACACCCGCACTATAGCTCACTTTTTTGGGGTCATATTGTGCGAGGCGAAAAATCTACCGGCGATGAGATTGCACTCAGTATCTTGCGCGACGGCGAGCCGATGGAATTCACCGCCACCCTCACCCGAGAGGAGCCGATGGATCGCCTCGTCCCAGAATATCAATTCGATCGCGCACCGAACTTCCTCGTCAAAGGCGGCTTCATTTTCCAAGAACTTACGCGTCCCGTCCTGCAAGCTTTCGGCGAGGATTGGTCATCCCGCGCGCCGCTCAACCTCCTCGATGCCTACGAGAATCCAGAGACGTTTGAAGGAAAGGCAAAGCGTGTAATTTTCCTAAGTGGAGCAATCCCCACACCGGCCACAGTCGGCTACGAGCGACTGCAGCATCTCATCCTGAAAAAGGTAAACGGCGTCGAGATCGGCAGCATGAAGACGCTCATCGAGGCATTCGAAAAACCTAACGCCGATGGTCTTCACTCGATCGAGTTCATGGAGGAGGATTTTACGGTGTATCTCGACGAAACCATCTCCACCACCGTGGATAGCGCACTACTCCAGCGCGGACTTAATCGCCTTTCTAGGGCGGAGTGAGTCACGCTAACGCACCTCTTTGCCGCACCGCTTCGAAGAGGCATACTCCTGTAGCCACCGAGACATTCAGGCACTCCACCTTGCCGGCCATCGGCAGTTTTGCTAGGAAATCGCAGTTCTCCTCCGTGAGGCGGCGCATGCCCTTTTCCTCAGCGCCGAGCACGAGCGCGAGCGGTCCGCGCAGATCGAGTTCGTATAGAGTTTTCTCCGCACGATCTGATGTCCCGACAAACCAAACTCCGGCTTCCTTGAGCTGCTCCATCGTCCTTGCGAGATTGGTAACCTGCACGAAAGGCACATGATCCGCCGCGCCCACGGAAACTCGCCGCACGGTTTCTGTGATCCCCACTGCCTTGTCCTTCGGCGCGATCACGGCATGCACGCCGGCAGCGTCCGCCGTCCGCAAGATGGCTCCGAGGTTATGTGGATCCTGAACACAATCGAGGATCAGTAGGAAAGGCACTTCGATTTCTGCGACAAGCCGCATCAGGTCGTGCTCGTCCAGTGCCGGTGTGGATTTCTCCTCGATCGGCTTCACATGGCGGTTCTCCCGCGCCTGCTTTGATCTATCGCCATGGCTTCTCTCGCCGAAGTTTTTCCGCTTCACGCGCTTATGGGAACTGTTTTGTGGGCGGAGTTCAATGGCGAAGCAGAGAGAATCAACTGAAATTCTTGGTCTAGTGCCCTCATCTCGAAGTCGTTTGAAAAATCGAGTTAAAGGTAACATCGCCGCGCCAGTTGTTATCTCCACGTGAATCGTGGGCGAAACAAATTATTCTAATGATAGAAATCACTCTGTCCATGGATTGAAGATCTTCACGTCTTGAGGGAAATCGATTGTGTTGCGGGTGACGACAGTGAGTCCGTGGGCGAGCGCCGTCGCGGCGATTAGGCTGTCCATGACGTCCAGATTGAAGCCTTTGGCTTCGTGTTTTGCGCAGAGTTTTCCCCAAATTTTCAGAGTGGTTGTATCGAGGCTGAGGATCTGCTTGGAAAAATCGCTTTCCAGCTCATCCGCCCAGCGGGTGAGTGTCCGTTTACGTTTTCCCTCCGGCATGCGGTGAAGCCCCTTCCAAATCTCGCCTAAGGAGACGCATGAGAGGGCGCATTCGTCGGTATTAGCATCGATCCATTTCAGGACGGAGGCTTCAGGATTTTTTGCGGTAGCTTCACAGATCGCATTTGTATCCAGTAGGTATTTCATGGGATTTATCTGAAATTGATTTTTCGGGCGATCCGCTTCGGGCGGTCACCGAGTAGCGTCGCGAGAGGCTCAGGGCATTCACGCAAGGCGGTGGCCAGCGATTTTCGAGGAGTTTTACAGCGCTGATACTCTTCGACCGAGATGACGACAACGGCGGGCTTTCCATGCTTTGTCACGGTTTGCGGCCCATTTGAAATCACGGTTTCCACGAGTTCGCTGAAGCGGCTTTTCGCTTCCTGTAGTTGCCATGTTTGGGAAAGCATAGTTGAAGAGTATCCCGCAATTTCTGACCTGTCTAGTCAGAATCTATTATGAGGGATTCGCGCTTTGCATTCTTACGATTCGAGAAGAAGCTCCGCGCGTGCCGATTGCTCTTTCTGATCTGAAATCCGCTTTGCCTGAGGGTGGGCTTTTTGGCGGTGGGGCGTGGCAGTGGTCGCCGGAGCCGCTGCGGCTTTCGGCAGGGGAGGCGAGGGATATGATTGCGCTGGGGCATCCGCTGGCGAAGTTCCAGCAGGCTTGTGATCTGCTTTATCGGAGATCGGCGGCGGGTAAGGAGCAGCCGTGGTTAGCGGAGTTGTTAGATGAGGGAAAGCCGGACTGGATGGTGGCTTTGCAGAGGGAGATCGGCATGGCGGGGCAGTTTCCTCGTGTGATCCGTCCGGATCTAATTTGGGCGAAGGGACATTTCGCGGTGACGGAACTGGACAGCGTGCCGGGAGGGATCGGGATCACGGCGTGGCTTTCGAGAGTGTATTCCGATGCGGGCTATGAGGTGCTGGGCGGTGCGGATGGGATGATCGAGGGCTTCCGTTCGCTGCTGCCGGAGGGCGGTGATATCCTTGTTTCCGATGAGGCGAAGGATTACCTGCCGGAAATGGACTGGTTGGTGAAGCAGTTGGGGAACGCTTGGAAAACGGAGGGTGCGGAGGATTACGAGGAGAAGGGGAGGGCGATCTACCGGTTTTTTGAACTCTTTGATTGGGAGTCGATTCCCCGTTTCCGTCAACTCGCGGAGAGATCAGCGAAAGGGGATATCAACGTGACTCCGCCGTTCAAGCCGCATCTTGAGGACAAGCTTTGGTTGGCACTATTCTGGACGCCGGCCTTGAAAAAAGTTTGGGAGAAATCCCTGCGTGGCAGCCATCTCCGGCGACTTCGCGAGGTGATTCCTTTCGGCTGGGCGTTAGATCCGGAGCCTCTACCACCCCATGCGGCATTGCCGAAATTGAATGCGCACTCTTGGGACGAGGTGGCGGATTTTTCCCAAAAAGAGAGGCAACTCGTCCTAAAGATCAGCGGTTTCCATGAGACGGCGTGGGGATCGAAGGGCGTGTTCATCGGGCACGATATGTCGGCGGCGGATTGGAAAGCGCGGCTTGGCGAGGCGCTCGCGCAATCTTCGGAGCAGCCCTGGCTGATGCAGGAGTTTCATGAAGGGCGGCGCTTCGAACATCCGGTTTACGATGCGGATGGCGGTGTGAGAATGATGGATGTGCGGGCGCGGCTGTGCCCTTATTTTTTCACGGATGGAAGCGGCGATACCAAGTTCGGCGGCTGCCTTGCTACACTGGTGCCAGCGGACAAGAAGAAGATCCACGGCATGAGCGATGGGATACTTGTTCCCTGCGTGATCGGGGACTAGACCCGCGCCGCGTGATCGATGGCATCGCAGATACCCGGAAAAATCTGACGTTTCCGAGAAACGACACCGGGAGCGAGATAGAGATTTTCATCAATGCGGTTGAATGGTAACGCGGCGATCACGTTCTCCGGACCTACTGCAAGCAGCATACTTTTCAGCAAGGCCACATCCGTCACGACCAGCACCGCGATGTCGTAGCTCTTCTCGTATTGGAGAGCGCGAAGGGCTTCCTCCAGTTCCTCACGACGGGCATTGAAACCGTGGAGATCGCGTTCCTCGACCTGCGAGACGCTGATGAACAATCCTTGTTCGTGAAATTCCTTGCGGTCGCTGTGGATGATCTCGTCGGTAGTCCCATTCGCGATAAGCGAACCCACGGCGAAGAACTCCTCGGCGAATTCCTTCGCATCGACACGGGCGATACCGCTCAACCATGTGAGCATTTTCTGGTCGAGTTTCGTCGTAGTTGGCGAGGTGAGGCAAAGGGTGTCGGAAACGATGCCGCCGCAGAGGCAAAGCGCGACGGCAGGGGCGGGGATGAGATCGCGGTGGAAAAATTTCCGAGCAACAAGCGTCGATGTTGATCCGACAGGTTCGTTAAGGTATCGGATCGGCTCGCGGGAAACAAGGTTTCCGGAAAGGCGATGGTGGTCGATAACCTCGGTGATCGTGGCCTCCTCAATGCCAGAGATAGCTTGGGCGTATTCGTTGTGATCGACGAGGGCGAAACGCATTTTCGGGGGATCGACGAGATCGGATTTGGCTAGAACGCCGATCATTTCGGTGGATCCGATCTCCATCACGGGGAATAGATCCTGGTCCACAGCCACGAGTTGCTTGCGGATTTTAGAGACCGGCTCGTTGTTATTAACCGATATGAAATTCTTCTCCATCACGTGGCGAACGGTCCGGGAGCAACGGATCAGGGTGTTAGCGCTGGCTGTGTCTTGGCGGCAACCGAGAAGAACGGTGCCCTTGGATATGGCGAAGTCGCGGATATCGTCGGAGATTATGTTTTTGCCGGTCACCAGCAGTGCGCGTGCACCCTTCTCGATGGCGAGTCGCTGGACGATGGGGCGGTCTCCGCAGATCACGAGGAAACGGCCAACATTGCCATCGACGGTGGCCTGGTCGAGACGCGCTTTCACGCTGTCCTGCGAAGATGCGCCAACCAGCAGAATGAGATCTTCCTCCTCGTCTTTATCGCAGATTTTGGCGGCGTGGCTTTCGGCATCGAGGGTGGCGGCGAGGTTGTTCAGAGAGGCGTGAACGGTTCGGACGCTGATTCCTTCGGTGTTATCCGGCAGTAGCAGCTTGAGAAGATTGATGTATTGCAACATGCCCGCCACCGAGCCGTCATTATTGAGAACCGGAACGCAGCGAATCGAGGCGGCGAGCATTCGGTTATAGGCAGTAAGGAAAGTGTCGGAAGGCAGCACGCTGATGACCTTTCGCCGGCAGATCATCCCTGCCGTGGTGCGGGCGTCGGTGAGCAGCAACGGCGCATCCATACCGGCTTTTTCGAGAACCCACTTCGTCCGCTGAGAGACCTCGCCACAGCGCGCGGCGATGGCTGTCGGCTCCTCGCCGGAGGCTCGCAGGAGCGCGGCGTGTCCGATGGCCGAGCAGACGGCGTCTGTGTCCGGATTTTTGTGTCCGATTACGTAGAAAGGTTCCATGTAGAAACAATCTCTCTTTCCTAAGGAAAATTTTCAATCCCAAATAAAGATGAAAAATCGGAGAATTTCGAAACTTACATCCGTTCCGGGCAGCGGATACCGAGCAGGCCGAGGCCTTTTTCAAGGATACGCGAACTCAGTTCGCATAGGGCGAGGCGCGAGGATTTCACCGAATCATCGGATTTTAGGACGGGGCAAGCCTCGAAGAAAGAGTGGAATGCGCGAGCCAACTCCAGCAGGTAATTAGCGAGTAGATTCGGGCGGTGATCTTCGAGGACGAGCGGCAGGACCTCACCGAAGCGGGCGAGCAGGCGGGCGAGGTGAATTTCCTCGTGGGCGGTCAGGGTCAGCTTCGCGTCCTTTGCAGAAAACTCGGCGTCGAGCTTGCGGAAGATCGAGCGAATGCGGACATGGGAGTATTGGAGGTAAGGAGCGGTATCGCCTTGGAGAGCCAGCATTCTGTCCCACGAGAAGACATAATCGGTGAGGCGGTTCTGAGAAAGTTCCGCGAATTTCACTGCGCCAATGCCGACAATATCCGCGACTTCGGAAGCTTCCTCAGGGCTCAAGTGAGCGGATTTCTCGCCGATGATCGCGGCGGCACGGGCGCGGGCTTCGTCGAGGAGTTCGACGAGGCCGACGTTGTCACCGGAGCGGGTTTTCATCATCTTGCGGTCTTCGCCAAGGATGGATCCGAAGGCGATGTGGCGGAAGTCACTGGTCTTCCCCCAGCGGGCGGAGGCTTCGAAAATCTGGCGAAAGTGCAGTTGCTGCGGCATCCCGACGACATACCAGATTTGATCCGCGTTCCATTCTTCGATGCGATATTGGATCGTCGCGAGATCCGTGGTGGCGTAGAGGAAGCCGCCGTCGGCCTTGCGGATGATGGAGGGGTTGTCCGTCCAGCCGTTCTCCTTGTGGACGAGAAAAGGGTCTTGCTCGGCGGGCTTAGAGCCGTCTGAGAAAATACAAATGGCTCCGTCGCTTTCGCGGGCGAGACCTTTTTCCAAAAACTCAGTGACGAGACCCGGCAGCTTCTCGTTGTAGAAACTTTCACCCAGCCAGTGATCAAAGCTCACATCAAGGATGCCATAGATTTTCTGGAGTCCGGCTTTTGAAACATCGATGCATTGCTGCCAGACCGCAAGATTTTCGGGATCGCCGGCTTGGAGTTTCACCAGCTCGGCTTTGCAGGTTTCGAGGACGGTGGGATCGTCTTTCGCAGCGGCGTTGACCCCGCGATAAACCCGCACAAGTTCGGAAATAGGATCAGCTTCCAGCGCGTTATGGTCGAGCGTGGTTTTCCAGCCATGGAGGATCATGCCGAACTGGGTGCCCCAATCGCCGATGTGGTTGTCGGCGATGACCTTGAAGCCGAGAAAACGCGCGATGCGGCAAAGCGAATCGCCGATGATCGTCGAGCGAATGTGGCCAACGTGCATGGGTTTAGCGACGTTCGGAGCGGAGAAATCGACGACGACTGTTTTCCCTTTGCCGGGTTCCGGAGCGCCGAGACGCGGGTCGCTCAGCAGACTCTCAGCGTGGGTGGCATAGGCTTCGGGGAGGATCGTGAAATTTATGAAGCCCGGGCCGTCGATCTTCGCGGTGGCGAGTCCAGCGATCTCCACAGCTGCCAAAATCTGTTCGGCGAGAGCGCGCGGATTCGTCTTCTGTTTTTTCGCAAGCACCATCGCGGAGTTGCTCTGATAATCGCCGAAACGAAGATCCGCGGCAGGGGTGATGTTGGCGGCGGAAGGCTCACCGAGGACGGCTTCCAGCGCGCAGGAGAGCCGGGATTCGAGGTTTTGAAGAAGAGTCATGGAGATTAAAATGCGGAAACACTGAAATGTCCGGTTAGCGGGATCAGTTTGTGCGGACGGGCTTGGGATCGAGGATCTCAAGGATCTCGTCGCGACATTCGGCGGTGGCGAGTTTGCGGCGGACTTCGCAGTTCGTGAACATTTTCGCGATTGCGGCCAGCGTGCGGAGATGTAGGTGGTAGTCTTTCTGAGGGACGATGAAGAGGATGATGAAGTGGACGGGTGCGTTATCGAGCGCCTCGAAATCGATTCCAGCCTTCGACCTTCCGAAAACGGCCACGACCTGTTCTAGTTTGTCGGAGAATGTGTGCGGGATTGCGACGCCAGAGCCGACGCCGGTGCTGATCTGGGCTTCACGCACTTCGAGCGCGGTGAGGATTTCTTGACGGCAAATTTTAGGTATATCGCCTGTTTCACCGAGGAAATCCACGAGTTCCACAATGGCAGGCCAGTGCTCGGTTGCCTTCATATCCAGAAGGATATGATTGATGTCGAGCAGTTGTGATAACTTCATGGAAATGGATGATCTCTCTGCCGCGGCGGCTGCAAAGGTGAAGCCAACTATCCATCGCGCAACTGCTTGGCAAGGATTTTTGTAAGTCAATACCCTCACTATATGTCCGGAATCGCCTTGCCATGGCGAAGTGGTCGAAGGTTAATCCCCGCGTCACTGAAACGCCGCCGTGGTGGAATGGTAGACACTACGGATTTAAAATCCGTTGCTCGTAAGAGCGTGCCCGTTCGAGTCGGGTCGGCGGTATCCTTTATAGAATAAGGGATAAAAGACAAAAGCGATTAGAAATAAACCTAACAGAAACGGGATCGAATCCCGAATAGTGCCCGAATAAAACGCAAGAAAACCCGCCCTCCACGGTGGAGAACGGGTTCGCTGTTGGCATACTGGATCCCTTTCAGCGGTGATTATGTGGCTTTTCGGTCATCCTGTAGGAACGCCTGAGCTCCTTGCTGCTTGGATTTTTCCGACCATTGATCTAGCAGGGCATAGGAAGCAACAACGCGATCTTGGCAGTACGACGCGACTTGATCTAGCTTATCGTCGGAAATCCAATCGCCCAGCTGCTGGAAGGAGAGGTGCTTGGTTGCCTTCTCTAATCCAACGCGTACTTCATCGATCAAACGATTGCAGATGTGCTGCAAGCTCGCATCAAGTCGCCCCAGCTCAGGTTCAATCGCTGCAAAGCATTGTCTTTCTACTTCGCGTGCAACGATTGGATCTGTGGCCAAAGCTGCGAGACGTGCGACGTTCTCCAGTGCCTCGTCGGTCACCTCGGCCTCGGCTATCGCGGCTTTCGCAGCGTCGAGTTCATCGCGGAGCTTGGTGGCACTGAACTGTGCTGCCTTCGCCGACAGGTCGGCTTTCTGCTGGGAAACATTTCGGAAGAGATCGACTTCCTCGGTCGTCATTTTCACGAGCCTCAATTTCGAATGGAGGTCTAGCGGTGATGCACCTCCGAGAGGGTGGCGAAGTTCGATGGTCTCGCCTGCGAGTAGTGGTTTCAGGATCATACTGGTAATTTGGAATAAGTGTTGTTCGAGGTTTGAGAATATCCTTGAGCGGTCAGCTCGGCGACAGCGAGCTTGTCACCGGCTTCTGCTGCGGCTGTGAGATGTCCGAATGCCCATTGATCGTAGGGCAATGCGCCGACGCGTTTATCGGTCGGTCGCTTGGTGATCGGTGCGACTGCTGCCACTGCTTTCTTGAAAACTGCGGTCGCCATCTTTGCGGTAACTTTCGCAACCTTAGCACGCATCGATGCTAAGTTTGATTCACGGTGCGCGGTGATCGCGGCAAGGCCGAGTTCGCAGGCCTCGCGGCGGGTCTTCGCTTTTGGGAAGTCGATCTTGCGTGTGCGGTCGAAATCGGCGGCAAGTCGGGGGTCATTTTCTAGCAGCTTCATCGCTGCATCAACTTTCTGTGTGGAGTTCATTATGGTTTGGTTTGGTTTGATTGGAGAATGTGTCCGACAGCTTCGAGTGCCGACTTGCTGGGGGTGCGCTGGGTCAGGAGATAGGCTAGAACGGCCAGCGGCGATTCGATGGCCACACCGTCTCCCAGCCACCTGTAGATCGTTCGAGATTGCACCGAATAGCGGCGAGCGTTCCGGCGGATATGTTCGAGCTTAGGATGGGTGAGCAGTGCCATGTCACCTTCACGGATGTGTCAAAAAATGGAGGTGCGCGTTTCTGAAATAGTGCCTGCAAGGATACTATTTGTTTTATTTTTGCCGTGTCCCTGTCTTGTTCAACCGGGACAATTTTTTGTCCCAGTTGTTTTGCTTCTGACATTTTCTTCCGCCCTTCGGATTCCACCGTCAGCCTAATCATAACCAGCAGGTCATCAGCATCTCGGCGGCAATGCACGCCAGCGGCCTTGCCTGCTTGGTCGCGGGATTTTGTTGGTTGTGGGTGTTTTTCTCGGGCAATGATTGCTCGCTGCGCAGCGGTCATAACCTGTGGAATTTTTTCCACACCTTCTTTTGGCCTACCTTGATTCATCCGCTCCTTCGCCTGCGCGGCGTAATGCGGCTTCATCATGGCGACGCATGGCCTTTCTGAACGTGTCCAACATCCATGCGCTAACCTCGGCCTGCGTCCTTGGTCGCGGAGGTGTCTTGCGTGATCGGGTTGGCGGCTGTGAGCTTTTCGACGGGACTGTTTTCATGGAGATCATGGAGTAGTTGGTGGATATGCTTTTTGAGAACGGAATGGATGGCCGCGCCGGTGAGTCCTTCGAGCTCGGCGACTAAATTGGAAGGCAATGCGAGCAACCGAGCACGGAGGACGAAGCCAATTTCCGCGAAGGCCTGTTCCACCGTCGCGAGGTCAATCAGTTTTCCCGCCTGCTGCGCTGCCCTCAGCTCAGCAAAGCTCGCGTCGGCGACTGCCCTGCGCCGTTTGGCCTCGGCAAAACTTTCTGATCCCGCGGGCGATGGATCTGCGGTCTCTGCCGTGCCGGTCTGCCTCATAGTCGAGACGCGGGCGGTGACGGCCTTCTCGTCGGTCAGGTCTAGGCCATGATCTCTCCACCGTTGCAGCGTGTTCCGGCTGATTCCATGCTGCCGAGCAACTGCCGAGAGGTTGGGTGGTGACATGATGTTTTTTTTGGGTCTCATAAAATTTGTCTTGGGTGAATCGGACTTGCGGAGTGTAGGGTGGGGTAACAGGTTCCCTTGGCTGGGGAGTGGTATCTACAAGCTCGCTGCGGGGGCTTTGTGCAAGAGAGTGCCAGCGGCAATCTGTCGCCTCTCCAGTGCCTTCCTGTGAGCATTGGTGGCGGATGCCTTGTAGCTGATTCTTGCTGCTGCTGATTTGGATGAGCGGAGTTTGCCGAGTCCAAAGCCATCGGCGATTTCCAACTGCCTGAGCGAAAGGAGCGAGCGCGTCACTCCGAGCTGCTTGGCCAGCGTCTCCAGCGGTAGTTTGCCTAGGTCGTCGATGTTCAGGATGCGACTGACCACGGCCAATCTGCACGCGGCCATCTTCCACTTCGTTGGCTTGTCGGTGCGCGGTAGCAGGAAGAGCAGGAGTTGGCGGAGTGCATCCTTTGGAATGCCTTTGATGCCGTTCGCGTCGATGGTCTCGCCGGTGTCATCGGGATCAAGATGGCGGTCGGTGTCCTTGTCCCCTTCGTGCCACGGTTCCGAGCGAGCAAGGATACGATCGGGGCTGCTCATTTCAACGTCAACAAAATGGCCATCGGCGATGTGTTTCATACCTCCCGCGGCTTGTCATATTTTCGAGTTCTCCCTCGTCTCCCCCGTTACCTCCTATTCTCTAGAATCGTTACACTTTTGAACAAAAGTGTTATAATTCCTGCGTAATACAGTGAACGGGGGAGACGGGGGAACAAAGGGATTTAGGGCTTTTTGACGGTATATTTCTTCGTTTCTCGGCTAAGTCGTTCCGGAGAGAAATCGGGGGCGGATGTGCGACTAAATTCGATGCCGTCCACCTCGATTTTTTCGTCCACGGATTCCTTGAAAAGCGTCCTCAGAATCCGGCCAGCGCGCACGGCTGGATCGTCCTTGGAATGAGGGTTCCCCGGGAACGCGATTTCGTTGTCCTCGGCTATCCTCACAAGGTCGCTGGTGTAGAGTTCCCGCCCCACGTCTTGCTCGTCCATTGCTAGCAGGATCTCGCGTAGCCATTGCAAGTTGGGGTTCGCGGTGCGGAGCTGCTGTTCGCGGTGGCCGTCGAGTAGAGGTGACATACCGACCAGTTGCACAATGCCGTCGAGTGTCCGGCACCAAGTGCGGAAGTCGTGTCGGGATTCGCCAGTGATCGGTCTGCCCTGCCGGTTCCATTCGCGGATGATGGCGAAGACGCAAGCGAGATAGAAACACTGGTTCGCGCGGATGTGAGCTTCGAGACTGCCTTCGGGGTGAGCGTGCCAGACAATACCGTCCGGACGTTTTCTGATACGGGTGACTATTGACCTGTTGGCGAGGTCGCGGGTAAGCTCTGCGCCGTTGGTGGATAGCTGCCACAAGAACGGGCGGGTGTTTACCTCTGCGCGGTGCTTAATCGTCCTGCAATCGACCACGCCTGCGCCACGGATCGCGGCTTCCATGATCTGCGAATCCATGCGCCCACGGAAGTTGTCGATCGTGATGAACGGCCTGCCCTTGATGAGCGCGGCGGCGACGGCCTCGTCGAGGCTGCCAACTCCACCCTTCTGCGACGTGATCGAATACTGCTGTTCGTTGTAGATGAGGCAGACGATTTTCTGGCGGAAGGTTTTTCCAGACTGCGACTGATCGGCCTCGGCTAAGTCGAGCGGGAAGTCGTCGTCAATCCATCCGCCTTGTTTGAGAGCGGGAGAGATGAGGCTGGCGAAGGCACGGCTTGCATCCGACGGGGTGGCGAAGTCGAAATCCGCGAGCAAGCGGAAGAGCGATTCCACCGCCGTATCGAACGGGACTTCTTGTAACTTTCCCCCCCTGCCGATGAATGTCCCGCCTGAGTGGTGATGGTATCCACGAGTTAAGATATTGCCGTCGGGGATTATGATCGGGCAGTTTGCCAACTGACTGATCGGCGGTAGGGCTGTGCGTGCTGAATCGGTCTGGAGTAGGATCTTCGCGGAGGACGAAGGGAAGGTGGTGGTGCGCCAGACCACGGAGTCCTCGCCGTCCTTAGTCTTCACCGGCACTCGCCGCGACACGCGCCTGTAGGTGGACTCCACAAGGGAGCTGAAACGCTCGGGACTGACTGGGGCGAGAATGTCCGATTCGATGGTGCTGTGGATCTCATGCACCTCGCGCTCGCGGATGAAAAGTTTTCGAGCTTCACCCATAGCAGGGAAGATGATCTCAGCGGCCTCGGTGTAGGAAACGCCACTGCCAGGTATCGGGAAAACATCCTCGGGGATGTCGCCGGATGCCGTTGGCGTGCCTGCCGACGTAGTTGTCGAATCATACACTGAGCGGATAGCGTCCCTGACTTCGTTATGCTGGAATGGCCGCCGGAGCGTGCCATCAAAGCCTTGCAGCTTGGCGGTGGCTGTTTGCTCGTCCAGACCGTTCCGCCTGCAATGCCACGCTGCGTCCATTAGCCATCCGTGGATGCCTTCATGGGGCGGCTGTGGAAAGCCATGGTTCGCGCCTAGCTTGGGACTGGTGGAGGTCGTGGAGGGCTTCGCCGGTGCTGCTGCCCTCGGTGCTGCTGTTGCGAGCTGCACCGCGTCCTCGTTCCACTTCAAGTCTTGATCATGGCTGGCGAAACATAGACGGTTCGAGTTCTTACACTGCGCGTCGAGTGTCAGGCCTTCGGCTTCCCAGTATGCCTCAGCGGTCAGGAAGGCCGCGATGTGCTCGTCCTTGGTGGCGGCTGGTTCAATTACGAACAGGCCTTTCACGCCGTCGCCGGATGGGGAGAGCCAAGCGGCCAAGACGTGCGGGTCAGTTGCTATCTGTTCACGGATGGCAATGGGGTCGGCGAGCTTGTCGAAGTCGAGTTGTAGCAGGCCGGAGTGATGAAAGCGTCCTTCCTCCATGGCCTGCCTCACCCTACCCTCGATCTTGCCGGAGAACAGGAAAGCAGGGAGTTCACACTTCGCTGTTTTATGCTCCGGAGTGTCCCTCCCGTAGATCGCGACTGCATCACGAACGGTGGCTACTGCGGCGGCGTGCGTGCCGTCCCTGATCTCTTCGAGCGCGTCCATGACTGTGATGTCGCGCTGAATAAACATTACGCCTTTCGCTATTTTGCAGACCGATATTTTTTGATTGAAACGTTCGTTTGAATCGGTAGTTTCTGGCTGTCTTACTTCGGATGTGGTGGCGATTCCTTCGGGGGTCGCCATCCTTCGGTCTAGGGGTGGCGTGCTCATACTGATTTCGATCCCTCCCAGTTGAAGCCAAGGGCGCAGGCCACGGCCTGCGGTTCGAAGCGAACGCACTTTGCACCGATACGGATGCAAGGTATGCGGCCTGCGGCGGCTAGTTGGAGGATGTAACGCGGTGTCGCTGAAATGCGGCGAGCGATGACTGGGGCGGCGACAAGCTGGGCTTGTTCGATGACTGCTGGAATAGGTAATTTGTTCATTACCCTGCCAAATCTTCACATATCCACGCAGGGCGGAACGTTTCAAAAACTCACTTTTTGAAACTACGCTTGGAAACGTAGAGCAAGCCGGTCGCTCGCCTGTAATTGCTTATCTCTGCATCGGTGATATCGCCCACCCTGCATTTCATGCCCTCGCGGATCTGAGCCATTGTCGGCGGGTCGCTGATCTTGCTCGCGCTGATCCATGCTTCGATGTATGCAAGGCGTTTGGGTTTCAACTTGCCCTCAGCGGCTAGGGTCATTCCCTCGGCAATGTGCTGGAAACAGGAAGCATCGCCAACGCTCGCTGCGGTCTCTGTAGCGCGTGCAAGTCGTGCCGTTTCGTTCCTGTGTAATTCACGCAACGATTCGATTCCACGGGTTTGTGAAATGCGAAGGCATAGCTCCAGAATACGCGGTTCAATCGCCACGGTGGACAATGCGGCCGCATTGATTTTTTGTCGCTTCGATGGTGGGGAAACTGTGGCGCGTTCCACCTCGTCAACTTCGTTCATCTCGACTAGGAAGTGGCCTTCCAATCTTGCCAGCGTTGCAGCGTGAATCGGTGGAAGTTGTCGTAAGCCTTTCGGCCGGCCAGTGCTCTTCACGCTGCGCCCTCCATGAGTTGAATTTGTGCCTTAGCGCGTTTTCCTTTCGGCACGATTGCGAAGTAAGCGAGGGCTGTTTTCTTGCTCGCTCTGCCGACGTAGTGCTGGCGGAGCAGGTTGGGGTTGCCAGCGTGCCCAAACTCGAAAAGCAGGGTCTCCAGCTTCACGCCAGCGGCGACGGCATAGGATGCGTGAGAGTGACGAAGGGCATTCTGCGGCCATACTCCAAGGGTTGCAGGGGCTGGTTCGTTCAATAGTCGGGCTTCCACTGCCCATCCTGCGAGGCGACGGCAAGCCTTGTCCGTTTCGCGCCAGTTCTCGCAGGGTTGGAATGGATACTTTTTAAGCCATGCTGCCAGCGTGTCGGACGGTGTGATGTGGCGGCGACGGCCTTTCTTTGTGATGTCTGCGGAAAGCTCGATGCCGTCGGGTGTGACGTGATGAGCTTCCATGCGTTTGATTTCCTCGGTGCGGATACCGGCGAAGAGTTGGAGCGCGTAGGATGCGACGGCCTGCGGGTAATGCTCTGCGGCGACGGTCAGAAGATTTTGAGCTTGGGCAACGGTGAGAATTTCGATCTCGCCAGTTTCGCGCGCTCCCTTGGGCTTCTCCACGCCGTTGAACACGTCCTTGTCACACCATCCTTTTTTAGCACTCCACCGCCAAAAGGCCTTAGCGTTCCTCAAGTGCCCTTCCATCCATGCTCCTGAGCTTCCAAGGGGGCACACTGCCGCCTGTATCTCGTCGGCTGTGATCGTGGCGAGTATCTTGTCACCTAGTGCCGTCTTGAGCTTGGCGGCGGTCTGGGTGTAACCGTCGAGAGTGCGCGGCCTGAGCGATTCGCAGACCATGAGCCAAGCGTCGCAGGCGGTGGTGAGCGTGTGACTTGCAGCGCGTGCCTTGTAGATGTCGGCAACCATGCGGGCAGCGTCCACAAGCGACACGCCGTAGGGTTCCAAGATTTCCACCGCATGATAAGCGGCCTCAGCTAGTGACGGTTTAATCGTTGAAGCGTTGCTGCCGTTCTCTGCGAGCTGCTTCTTGAGCTGGTTCGCGTGAGACTTGGCGGCGGTCTTTGTCGCGAAGAAATGCCGTTCACGTTTTCCCGTGGTGGAGAGTGACGCTGGGATGTCCACTTTGTATCCCTTGTCTGTCTCGGTGATCTCAAATTTTGCTCGTCTAGGCATGGGTGAAGTTGCCCACAAGTGCCCTTAAGAGTCAAGAACATGGTGAAAGTTTGTTTTAATGGTGAATATTTCCCTTATTCTATAAGGTTTTTAAAAGTTGCTCATCGGATTTAAAATCCGTTGCCAGTAATGGCGTACCGGTTCGAGTCCGGTCGGCGGTATTCCTTATTTTTTCTTGATACGTATAACAACTTCCCAGTTATTCTGCGACATGGCGAAAGTGATGGTGGGTTTGTCCGGCGGTGTGGACAGTGCGGTGGCGGCGGCTCTTCTTGTTGAGCAGGGGCATGAGGTCGTTGGCGGATACATGAAGAACTGGATGAACGAGGAGGGTATTCCGGGGGATTGCCCGTGGGAACAGGACATCGAGGACGCCCGCTCTGTGGCGAAAGCGCTGGGGATTGAGTTCCGGGTGATCGATCTGGTCGATAGCTACAAAGAGAAGATCGTGGAGTATCTCGTGAACGGATATCACGATGGACTGACGCCAAACCCCGATGTCTGGTGCAACCGTGAGATGAAGTTCGGGGTGTTTCTCGATTACGCGTTGAACCAGGGTTTTGAAGCGGTGGGCACGGGACATTATGCGAGGCGTCGTGTGCTTTCAAATGGGCAGGCAGCGATCCTGCGCGGTGCGGATCCAAACAAGGATCAAAGCTATTTCCTCTCACTAATGACCACTTTCCAAGTGGAGCATGCCCTGTTTCCGACCGGCGAGATGCTCAAACCCGAGGTGCGGGAAACCGCGCGAAGATTCGGCCTGCCGGTGGCGGAAAAAAAAGATTCACAAGGGATTTGTTTCCTCGGGCAGGTGAAGATGAGCGATTTCCTCGCGCATTACCTCCCAGATAGACCGGGCGAGATCGTCGATACGGAGGGGCAAGTGATGGGAACTCACCGCGGATTACACTTTTATACGATCGGCCAGAGAAAGGGTCATGGCGTTGCTTCTCCAAAAGAAGGCATGGCCTATGTGGTAGTCGGAAAACGGGCGGTGGAAAACCGTTTGGTGATTGGATGGGATCGAGAGGATACCGTAGGGCTTTATTCGCACGAGTGCATCGTTGGCACCGTTTCCTCGATCAATGAGCAAATTTCTAAGCTGAAAAGGGTGGAAGCGCAGCCGCGTTACCGCGCCAAGGCCGAGCCTGCGAAGTTGGAGGCGATGGAAGGAGATAGGGTCAGGTTGGTCTTCGAAAAAGGCCAGCGTGCGATTGTGGCCGGGCAGATCATGGCCTTTTATGATGGTGGGAGGTTGTTAGGTGGAGGTGTGGTGGAGGAAACTTTTCACGGAGTATGATGATTCCTGAGGGGTTCTGATTTTTCCCTATGTTCTGGTCTTAAACTCGATCCTTTTCATCGGGCAGGACTGGGCTTATCAACAGGGGACATGTCGCAAGAGTTGATCAGAATGGCGTTGGAAGAGGATATCGGCGAAGGCGATGTGACCGCAGGCTATTTCGTGCCGGAAGACCGGATGGCGAGAGCTTTCGTGACAGTGCGAAAAGAAGGCGTGATCTCGGGGATGGAATTAGCGGAAAGAGTTTTTCTGGAGGTTGATCCGAGCCTGGAGGTGCTGCTTCTGGTGAAGGACGGCAGCAAGGTCTCAGCCGGCGCGATGCTGATGCAGGTGGAGGGCAAGGCTCGATCCATCCTGACTGCGGAGCGCACAGCGCTTAATTTTCTGCAACGGCTTTCCGGAGTGGCGACGCTGACCTCGCGTTACGTTTCCCTTGTGAAGCACACCCGCGCTAAGATCCTCGATACACGCAAAACGACGCCAGGATACCGCGCTTTGGAGAAAAAGGCAGTGGCCGATGGCGGCGGTGTGAATCACCGCATGGGGCTCTACGACCGTGCGATGGTGAAGGACAACCACCTCGTAGCCGAGGGCGGGATCACCGCGCTTCAGGAAGCGATCTTCAAGCTGAAACACGATAAGCCACTGGTGGATGTGGAGCTGGAGGCAGACAGGCTAGAGCAGGTCGCGGCTTTCCTGGAACTCAAAGGGGTGGATTACATCCTACTGGATAATATGGATCTAACAGAACTCCGCAAGGCAGTTGCGATGAGGGATGATCGACATTACATGGGGCTGGAAGCAAGCGGCGGAGTGAACCTTGAAACCGTCGCTGACATCGCGGAGACTGGGGTGGATTTCATTTCGGTAGGCGCGCTGACACACTCGGCTCCGGCGCTGGACATTGGGTTGGATTTTGTGGTGTTGGGATGAGTGCGTTCACCGAAATAGCGGCATCGCTCCCCGATCCCTTCCGCATTCTCTGGCGGGAAACGGTTTCCTCGACGAACGACGAACTCCGTGCTCTCGCGGAAAAAGGGTCATCCGAGGGTTTGATCCTGATCGCTGACGAGCAGACGGCGGGACGGGGTCGGCGCGGAGCGGTATGGCTTTCTCCGAAAGGGGAGAATCTGGCTTTCTCCGTCTTGCTGCGTCCGATCGCATCGAAGGCGCTGTGGCATCGGCTTTCGCTGGCGGCGGGTCTCGCGGTGGCCGAGGCGCTGGAGGCTTTCGTGCCGGTGGCAGAGATCAAGTGGCCGAACGATGTGCGCATTTCCGGAAAAAAGATCGCTGGTATTCTCATTGAGGCGGGGGTGGATTTCGTAATCATCGGGATCGGCATCAATGTGAACTCGACAGGATTTCCTGAAGAACTCGCCGCCACATCGCTGCGGGAGGAAATCGGGGAGGAAATGGATCGTGCGGAGCTTCTGCATGGTGTGGTTTCCCGCCTTGCCTGTCGCACAGGTGAGATCGGTATTGGCTTTGATGGCATTTTAAAATCCATCCGCGAGCGATGCGCACTGACGGGTCACCGCGTCTCTTTCCTCTCCGCCGACAAGCGCCGCGAAGGTGTCGTAAAAGGCATCGGCACGGCGGGAGAGTTGATGGTGGAGATCGATGGGATCACCGAAAACGTTGTTCAGGCGGATGAGGTTAGGATTATTGGATGAGATGGGTAGATGACAGCATGGAGCGGCGGATCAGAATCCGCCGATGTCCATGGGAGGACGATGAATAAGCGCGTCCGCGCATCTCATCGTCACCTCATGGGCTAGGGCGGATTTTTGATCCGCCCCTCCGTGCGCTTCGCGTATTGGTGATTTCACTTACACCGCTCTCCCGGGGATGATTTTCTCCGGCCCCTGCACGCCGAGTTTTTTCTCAAGGCGGCGGAGTGCGTAGATCAGGATGAAGGAAAGCTGCATGAGGAGATACCATGCGGTGAACTTCGAGAAATGGACGGGCTTCCAGCCTTGTTCCTGGCCGGGGTATTGCCAGGCGCGGGCGGCAGTGCCGAGGTTTTCTGCGAGGTAAATGAAGAAGGCCACGAGGCAGAAGCCGAACAGCAGCGGCATTTTCAGCGTGTGGTTCTTGGGTTTAAAATGAACCTGTGTTTTCCAAAACGCGATAGCACCCACTGCGATAAGTGGCCAGCGGATATCGGGGAGGTAGTGATGGGTGAAGAAATTCGCGTAGGCGAAAACGGCGATCACCGATGCCAACCACAGCGGCGGGAAGCCTGTGAAGGTGAAATGAAAACTCCGCCACGCACGCGCCATATAGGAACCGACGGCGGAATACATGAAGCCGGTGAACAGCGGGACATTGGCGATACGGAGGAAGGAGTTTTCCGGATATGACCACGAGCCGATCGCCTCGGAGGTTTTGAACAGCTCCATCGCGGTGGCCATAAGATGAAAGAGAAAGATCACACAGAGTTCCCGCCACGATTCGAATTTTAGCAGAATTAGCGCGAGCTGTATGCCCATTGCGTAGAAGACGAGAAAGTCGTAACGTGCGAGCGATATGTCCGGAAACCATAGCCGGGTGACAAGGATGCCCGCGAGGAGGAGGACTCCGAAAACGCAGGCCCACGCTTGTTTCAATCCGAACCACAGAAACTCATGCAGAGCCGAATGTCTGCGGGAGAGGGGAAGTAGGGCTTTCTCGATGAAGGTCATTGTGGACGCGGAGGAATGCTCCGAATGTGATCGAATACCCCATTTGCAAAAAGGTTAATGCTTTTTAAATTTTTCGAATATTTCCCGATTGACAGCCTCAGAACGGCTGCCTATTTTTCGCGCCCCTTCAGGTAGATGCGCACTCGCAATCGTCCCGAAGCTTTCCCTATAAACGTAATGAAGACATTTTCCGCCAAGCCAAACGAGATTGATCGCAAATGGTATGTGATCGACGCCAAGGGCAAAGTTCTCGGCCAAGTAGCCGTCGAAGCCGCACGTCTGCTTCGCGGCAAACAGAAGCCCACTTTCACCACCCACGTTGACACCGGCGATTTCGTAATCGTGGTCAACGCTGATCAGGTTGTCCTCAGCGGCACTAAGGAAACCGATAAGATCTACACCCGTTTCTCTGGATACGTAGGTGGCAAAATCGTCGAAACAGCTCAGAAGCTCCGTGATCGCCGCCCTGTCCTTATGGTCGAGCGCGCCGTTTGGGGAATGATCCCCAAGACCCGCCTCGGACGTGCCCAGTTCGGCAAACTCAAGGTTTACGCCGGCGAAGCCCACCCACACGAATCCCAGCAGCCCGTCGTTTACGAAGTCCGCTGAGTTAAACCGATTTTCCATTTATCATCATGCCTGCCACCGAAACCAAAAGCTCCACCGGCCGTCGCAAAACAGCGGTCGCCCATGTCTGGGTCAGCGAAGGAACCGGAGAAATGACCATCAACAGTCTTTCCTTCGAAGAATACCTCCCAACGATCGATCTCCAAAATTCCGTCATCGCGCCTTTTCAGACGCTTAACATGGTCAACAAGTTCAACGTGAAAGCCATCGTCAAGGGCGGCGGCAAGCACGCGCAAGCCATTGCGATTCGTCACGCGATATCCCGCACGCTCACACTCTTCGACCCTGAGCACCGCAAGCTGATCAAACCCGAAGGCTTCCTTACCCGTGACCCACGGATGAAGGAACGCAAGAAGCCCGGTCGTCCCGGCGCCCGCGCCCGCTTCCAGTTCTCCAAGCGTTAATCTGGATATTCCTACTTCCAAAAAGCCGCATCACACGATGCGGCTTTTTTGTGCCCATGATTCAGCAACTTCTTGCTGTCCCCGGTGTTCTCGACGGACTATTTATACATCAACATGAAAACGAATTTATTGATTCCAGGTGTGGCGTTGGCAATCGGGTTGGGAGTGGGCTTCGGTGTAGGGAAATCAGGTTCCGGCTCTGGCGGGGATTCGGCGACCGCAAAAGCGAATACTAGGACACGCTCGGGCGAACGATCTAGTGCGGGCGGCGACGTCGCATCCGCAAGGAATAAGAAGGTGCGCTCGGTCGATGAAATCTATCTTAAGCCAGGGCAGAGCAACCGAATCCAGGGGCTCCTTGATTTTTATTCGAATCTCAGCGCCGACCAATTCTCTGCCGAAGCGGAAAAACTTGATGCTCTGCCGTTCAACGAGCGCCTCCTTGCGTCTGTATTACTTTTTGGGAAATGGGCGGAGGTTGATCCCACCGCCGCGATGGCTTTTACAGATACAATGGGCATGACCGGCATGTTCGTTCGTCCCACCGTTTTACAAGGCTGGGCCAGTACAGATCCCGTAAATGCCGCGAAATATTATACGGAAAATCCCGCACAGTTCGCCATGATGAACATGATGGGCGGTCGTGGAGGACGTGGAATGGGTGGACAAGGAGCTGCGGGCATCATCGCCAGTGAGTGGGCGAAGCAGGATCCTGCCGGCGCGATGGCATGGGCATCTGAGTTAAAAAGTAACAAAGGCGATGCAATGACAGCAGTGATTACGCAGGTGGCCAAGACCGACCCTGCCAAGACAGCGGAGATGGTTGGCAGCATGGAGGTGGACGACCAAGGTGCTGCATACGAGACGATCGCCCGGCAATGGGGTGCGAAGAGCTTCGCCGAGGCATCGGCCTGGGCGAACGGTTTACCCGAGGAACAGAGAGGCGCGGCGATGTCCGCAGCGATCGAAGGGCTGGCTCAAAACGACCCTGTGGGCGCGGCGGGAGAGATTTCTAAAATGACCGATGTCGAAGCCCGGCGCGACGCAGTGCCCATCGTCGCCAAGAGTTACGCGAGGACGGATGTGCGCGGCTCAATCGATTGGCTTAACAGCCTCGACGACAACGATGCAAAGATCGACTCCATGCGCGAGGTTATGCCCATCTGGGCGGCTTCTGACAGCGAGGCTGCACTAGGTTTCATCAAGTCTCAGAACTCGCCAAAAGTGAAAGACAGTGCGGCGGAAACTTACATCTGGAGCAACCGCGCATCCAAACCGGCGGAACTCGTCGAGGTAGCTGGGATGATCACGGACGAGGGTAGCAGAGGGCGGGCGACGGGAATCGTCGCGGCACGCTGGATGCAGGAGGACAAAGAAGGCGCTACGCAGTTCATCAACGGGTCCGATTCGATCAATAAGGATATGAAGGAACGTTTGCTCAGTGGACGTCCGATGTGGGGTGGGGATCGACGCGGTGGGGATCGTTGATCGGCGTAAAAAAACCATAATAACATGAAGACGATCACACGCCTGGCTGCTGTCCTGTTGTCATCCTTGGCTTTCGCGTTATCCGCTACAGCGGCAGATGAGAAGGTAAGGCTCGCCGAGTTAAACGCCTTCTGGGCGGAGGTTTCGCGCACGGTGAAGGAAGGCGATTTTGTTGGATACTCCGCGACTTGCCATCCTGAGGCAGTGCTTGTCTCTGGCTCAAAGAAACAGAGCTATCCGCTGACCCAGGCGTTGGCGCGTTGGAAAAAGGAGTTCGATGATACGAAATCCGGTGAGCGTGAATCGAGTGCCACGTTTCGTTTTTCCCAACGTCTCGGCGATACTACCACCGCGCACGAAACCGCGATTTTGCGCTACTCTTTTCGTCAAGGCGATGGAGAGATGAAACATGAGTATATTCACCTCGAAGCCCTGCTGCTGAAAAAGGACGACGGCTGGAAAATTATTATGGAATATCAGAAAGCGCCCGCCACCGAGGCGGAGTGGAAGGCGCTGGAGTAAGAGTCAGGCGGATAAATCCGAAAAATACGAATCAACCTCAAGATATTCACCGGGAGCGTGCTCGTGATGAAGGTGGTAGGAACCGATGGATTCGCGGTGGAGTTTCGTAACGCGGATTCCGAAGCGCAGGAACATCCGTTTGATCTGGTGATGCTTGCCTTCGTAGATGGTGAGGCGGCAGGAGGTTTCTGATAGGAGAATAACGATGGCAGGTTGTGTGTGAATTTTTTCCTTCGCGAAGGACATGCCGTTGCGGAATGCGGCGATGGTCTCGGCGGGGATTGGTAGATCGGTTTCGACGAGATAGGTTTTTGGAACTTTGTTTCCGGGGCGAGTTAAGGATTCAGAGAAAGAGCTGTCATTAGTGAGGATGACGAGTCCTGTGGTGGCGCGGTCGAGGCGACCAGCGAGATGGAGCTCGGCTGCCCATGGTTCATTGATCAGGTCGATGACGGTTTTGTAATTTGGATCCTTGGTGGCGGAGAGGATACCTGCGGGCTTGTGGAGAAGGATGATGCGGCGAGTGTTGGATTGGAGCACGTCACCGGCGGCAATGAGGTAATCGAATTTGCTCAAAGGTGTGGTTCCGTCCGAGACCGGATCGCCGTTAAGGATGATCTCGCCGTTTTCTAACAACTTCTTCGCGTGCCTCTTTCCGAGGCCGGTTCTTTTGGCGATGAATTGCAGGATGTTCATGGATGCGAGTGGATATTCAGGGTGCCATAATCTTGATGCCGGCGCGTTCGAGGGATGAGCGGGTGAGTCGTAGTAATTCCAAGGCACTCGGGCTGTCGCTGTGGACGCAGAGGGTTCTCGCATTCAGAGGAATGGTAACTCCGTTCAGGGTGGTGATTGTTTGATGGATCGCGATGCTGAGAGCCTGCGATGCCGCCTCTTCGATATTTTCAATCAATGCCCGTTCGTTTGTGCGGGGGCAAAGATTGCCGTCCTGCTGATAGCGGCGGTCGATGAATCCTTCCGCACAGGTTGCGAGTTTTATCTCTGCGGCGGCCTTGGCAAGTGAGCCGTGGGGAGGGCAGTAGAGGATGGTGTTCGGCAGCGCCTCGGAGATAGCGACGACGAGTGCTTCCGCCATAGCTTCGTCTTGGTTGGACTGGTTGTAGAGAGCTCCGTGCGGTTTGACGTGATGAAGCTGTGGCTGGATTCGCATTATGCGTTCGAGTTGGCGCAGGATGAGGCTGCGGATTTTGCCGACGGAAATTTTCATCGAGCGCCTACCGAAATTTTCCGGATCTTCGTAGCCCGGATGAGCACCGATAGCGACCCGTGCCTCCATGGCGTGTGCGACCGCGCGCCGAATGCTTTCCTCATCGCCGGCGTGTCCACCGCAAGCGATGTTGACAGAGCTGGCTAGCATCATCAGCGCCGCATCCTGTTTGCCGCCTTCGCCTAGATCTGCATTGAGGTCGATCATTTTCATCAGGTCATCATCAGTCCGACTTTGAGGATACCTAGGTCGCGTTGCAGTTCGTCCCATGCATGACGGGCTTCGTCCAGATCGACTTCGCGGAAACGCACATGAGTCCCCGGCCAAGCGCGGGCGAGTTTCGGAATGTCTGCCGAGATGACGTGGCCGATCTGCGGATAACCTCCGATAGTCTGGCGCTCGCTCATCAAGACGATGGGCTGACCATCAGGAGGAACCTGTACGGATCCTAATACGACGGGTTGGGAAATCATTTCACGAGAATTTTTTAGTTCGAGCTTAGCTCCCTTGAGTCGCGTGCCCGTGCGGTCGGAGGTCGGGCTGATCTCGTAGAAGCTTTCTGTAAAAAGCTGTTGGGCGGCACTGCTGAACCAATCAGATTGAATACCACGGATAAAGCGGAGTTCAATGAGTTGACCATTGGGGTGTGGCCAGGAGACGTGCCATTTATCGGATACGGGAGCGGCGCTTGCTTTGCCGATTGGCAGGATGTCTCCGGCTTGCAGGGCGCGACCTTGATGACCTCCGAGAACCGCACGCAGGTCTGTGGCACGACTACCAAGCACTTTCGGAACGTTAATGCCACCCGCCACCGCGATATATCCCCGCAGATGGCACATGCGCTTACGGAGGTCGATCCGGTCACCAGCCTTTATCTTGTGAGGTTTCCCCGAAGCATCATCCGCCCAGCCGACCCATGCCACGATCGCATCGCAATCGAAGCGCAATACGCAGCCGGTCATGGTGCATTCTATGACGGCGGCTTCGTCAGGATTTCCGACAAGGCGATTGGCGATCGTGGCCAATACCGGATCGGCGACTCCACCGGGTGAGACACCAAAATGCTGTTTTCCCCATCTACCGTGATCTTGAATGGAGCTGAGAGCGCCGGGTTCGACGACTTCGATGCCATGGGAAAAGGCTGCGAGAGGAGGAGGGGAGGATGCACTTTCATTAAGTGTTTCCTTTTCCACGAAGCGCACCTTGTCGCCGGGTTGCAATAACGCTGGGGGATCGCGATCGGGATCGAAAAGTTTCGTCTCGGTTCGGCCGATTACATGCCATCCGCCTTGGGAAGCGAAAGGGTAGATGCCGGCCTGGTTACCAGCGATCGCCACCGAGCCTGCTGGCAATTTTATCGGGCTTGAATGGCGCGGCTGGTGAAGCTTCTCCGGCAGACCTTGGAGGTAGGGGAATCCGGGAGAAAACCCGATCGCAGCAACGGTGTATTCGGTATTGCGGTGAAGTTCGATGACCTCGGATACGCTGAGTTCTTTGGCATCCGCCAGCGCCTGAAGGTCGGAACCACCATAGACGATGGGGATGCTGATGCTGCGGCTTTGCAAGGGTTTTCGGTCGCCGGTTTCATCGAGTTGGAGCGAGGTCAGGTAGTCAATTACCTTCTGGCCGTCGGCGGGATGGAAATGCACAGCAAGGGAATCGAATGAAGAAACGATATCAATGATCTCGGGGATGGGATGGCACTCCAGCACCCAGCGCAGGCGTAGAACCAACTCCAACTTTTTCTCTTGTGAAGATTCACCGACCTTAAATAGCCAGGCTGAGTCTCCGAGTGCGCGCAATCCCATGGGGTCAGGGTGGCAGATATGTGGGGAAACTTTAAACTCTAAACTTTAAACCCCAAGGAAGATGAATCAGAATACGCGGCATGAAGTTGGCGCGCTTGGGAGATGGGGCGGAGATTTTTCACACCCTGCAAGGTGAAGGTGTGAGCATGGGTGCGCCTGCGGTGTTCGTCAGACTGTCCTTGTGCAACCTGCATTGTGTCTGGTGCGATACAGATCACACATGGAACTTTGTGGGTACGCCGTGGAAGCACGAGAAAGATGTAATCCAAGGTTATACGAAGCATCGCAAGGAGGACGTAATCATAGATATGGCTCCGAACGAGGTCGCGTTAGTAGTGAAAAGTTTCGGTTGCCGGAGGGTGGTGCTGACGGGGGGGGAGCCGCTTTTACAGGAGACGGAGCTGTTAGAACTGATGACGACTCTGCGCGGGGATGGGGAGGAATGGTTTTTCGAGATGGAAACGAACGGCACCATCTTGCCGGGGGCGAAATTTCTCGGTGCGATCGGCCGACTCAATGTTTCCCCAAAGCTGGCGAATAGCGGGATGGACGAAAAACTGCGTTTGAAGCCCGCCGTGCTCGCCGGGCTGGCGGCGGCGGGTAAGGCGTGGTTCAAGTTTGTGGTCAGAGATGAAAAGGACATCTCCGAGATCCGCGAACTGCTGGAGCGCGTGGAAATTCCGGGGAACCGGGTGATCCTGATGCCCGAGGGTCGGACGGTTGATGCGTTGGATAAAAATGCGACTTGGCTTGCGAAATGGTGTCAGGATCTCGGGTTCCGTTTTTCCGACCGACTGCACGTCAGGCTCTGGGGCGATAGGCGCGGTGTGTGAAGAGGAAACTTTAAATTTTAAACTTTAAATCTCAAGGAAGTGGAGGCTTGGGTGACGCATTAACTGCGGCCAAGCGCTCTCCAATAGCTGGAGGGTGAAAGGAGAGGAAAATTTCCGCGAAACTTTCTGATAAATTGGGTGTTTCAAGTAATGTTGATTATGAAAATGAGCGAAAAGGAAGACTGGGACGATGACAATGCCCTGAAGGACACCACGTGGGAGTTGCTCGGTAAAGCAGCGCCTCGGAAGGCGAGCGGGCGTTTCGCGGACGATACCTTACGCGCCGTGAAACTTCTTCCAGAGGCCGATCCATGGTGGCCAAAGGCGCTTAGTTTCTCCCCATGGATCGCCATCGCGGCCTGTATTTCGCTTGCTGCGTTTCTTTACCTGAACCCCTCGAATAATGGCGGCAGTAATGCTCCGTCGGTTGTGGAAAAAACTAATGAGGCCGACCAATGGATCGAGATTGAGGCCGTCGCGGAACAAGAAATGCTGGCCGCCGCCGCAGACCATCTGGATCGATTCAGTGATCAGGAGTTGGTCTCGCTGCTTGGTTTTTAAGTCTGCTAGCTAATCGGAGAAATCCGCTTCAAACGCGCAGCAAACTTTCCGGATCTTGCCATAGTAAGAGATTCACAAATATGCGGATAGCTTCATATTGAGGTGTCGAGAATCCGTTTTTGTGTCGAATTTATCACCAGGTCTTTCACCTTATCTTGGTCTTAGGATCAGAAAATTGCGAACCGGTCGGTTGAGGATACCACGCCGCTCCAAGGGGCCACCGGGAATTTTCATGGATACGAAAAGATCAGTGGAGCGTCCGCCGTCGAGGTTGAGGGCTTGACGGATTGGCCAAGGGGCGGGGGAGTGCGCGGCGAGGGCTGCGCCAAGTGCGGAGAGGGTGCAAAGGGAGGTTCTTCCGATCCACCAGCGCGTGCCGCCATCGCTAAGAATAATCGAACGAACTGCCGTTTTCTCCGCATCAAGTCCACCGATGGATCTGCCATTTTCTATAAGCAGTGGACCCGCCTGAATGAGCTCGCGAGCACTTTGAAAGGCGGAAGCTGAGCCTCGCCGCGAAATGGAAAGCTCTCCTGAACTGCTTTCCGAGAAGATACCGGAGCCGAGAGAGGAGGCGGAATTCCATGTCCCGAAGCTGCGACCGTTCGTGATGACCAGACCGAGAGGATTTCCCTCCGGCGTGAAGAATCCGGCGTTAATTGCAACAAGAGCACCATGGGATGTAGCTAAATCACGCGCTGTGTTGAAAGCGGAGCTGGGGCCGTTTGGCTGGTCAACTACAAGCAAGCGATGGCTGCGTGCATCGAACGCAACGCCCTCGAAGTCGATATTGTGAATCGTTTTCCGGACTATAGATGGAGCGCTGAGCGGAGACGAAGGCGCGTGCACAGGAACTGAGTGCGCGAAGGGAATAGTCACGGTCTGTAGCGGACTCTGTGTTTCTAAATGAGCCGTCAGCGGTGCTGCGGGCTGGCAGGAGAGAAACGAGAATGCCGCAGATGATATGAAGAATGAGGCTAAGGGACGGCGCATGTTCATGTTCGAAATAAAGGGATATTTTTAAATGCCGTGAAGGCGAGGATATTTAGTCTGGATCTACAAATGTAGCGGGATATTTTTCTCCTCATTTTGCGCGCAGATTAGCGCTATATTTCGGTTGTCTTATGCGGTTTTTGTAATATTTTTAGTCACCTTCAAAAAAACCTATGAATTGCCGACCATCGAAAACCGTATTTGCGATCCTATCATGTGTAGCGCTATCAATATCGTTGTCGTTCGCCGAAAAGCCAGCTCCGAAAAGATTCGGTCAGGGCAATCCATTCGTCGTCGATGAGCTGCCAGACGGAGAGTTGAAGGTGAAGCTCAAGAAACTCAAGCAGCAAGCCCGGGCGGAGGCAATGAAGAGGCTGCACACTTTCTCTTTTCCGCAGAGCGACGCCGCGAAATTGCTCAGAGTCGATGACAATGGCGGAGTGTTCATCGTTTGTCCGATCGATGGCTGCGATGATGGTTGCCAGAGCCACAGCCATGATCATGGAAAAGCGGAAGATATGCTCGGAAATACTGCAAGCCCGGCTTCCGAATCGATCAACGTCGAGACGGGAAACATCCCACTTGGCGACGGCAGTAACGAGACGTTTAATCCCACATCATCCGTTTCGAGTTCCTCTCCTCCAGCTTTCAATTCGAAGCCCGGCGCGCCTTTCCACATCTACCTCGACTTCAATGGTGCCTTCGTGACTGGCAAGCAATGGACATACAGCGATGGTATCAACACATGGTCCACATGGGACTGTGAACCTTGGAATACAGATGGAGACAAAACCACGTTCAGCGTGACCGAGCAGAAAGACATCCTCCGCATGTGGGAGCGTGTCGCGGAGGATTACGCACCGTTTAACGTGAACGTCACCACCGATATTTTCTACGATCCCGATAGATACACTGGTGACAAGAATAAGGTTGGCTGGCTGCTTCATACATCGACCGTTGACAAGACCGGCGTGCGTTGTCCGCACTACGGCTACGGTGGTATTGCCTACGTGAATGTCTTTGGCAGAACCGATTATTTTTCTCGCTATCAGCCCGCATGGGTCACCCCGATGGGTACTGCAAACACCGCAGAGGCCTCGTCTCACGAAATGGGTCACAACCTGGGTCTGAGCCACGACGGCTTGACTACTGGCTCCGCTTATTACGGTGGCCACGCCGCTACCACTTCAGCTCCGTCTTGGGGGCCGATTATGGGCACCGGCTACGACCGAAACGTTTCCCAATGGTCCAAGACCAGTGAATATTATAACGGCAACCAGCCCCAGGACGATCTCACTATCATCGCCGGGAAAGTGCCTTACCGCGCCAACGACCACGGCTCCACTTTTCAAACAGCCACTGCTTGGACACAGAGTCCTTTGAACCAGTCCGGTGTTGTGGAAAGAACGGGTAGCCAGGATGTCTTCACCTTCACCACCGGAGCAGGAGCGGTTACTTTCGCTGCCAATACCTACCGCTGCAACACCCAGACGTGGGGCGGTAACCTCGATGTCATTCTGGAACTCTATGATGCGTCGAACAACCTCGTTGCATCTGCGAATCCCCTTACCGACACGAACGCAACCCTCTCCACCACCGTTCCAACGGGAACCTATTACTTAGTGCTAAAACCAGTCGGCGCAGGCAGCCCGCTGAGCAGCAACCCATCGGGATATTCCGTTTACGGCTCGCTAGGCAACTATAAGATCACGGGTAGCTACCAGCCCACCATCGCGCCCACCCTAACCGGAATCAGTGACGACAAAGGCGGCTCCTCCATCACAGTCAATACCTCCGTCAACTACACCGTAACGTTCAGCAAGCAAATGGATCCCAATACCATCAGCGCCGTTGATTTCGGAAATGCGGGTATAGCCTCCGGTTCCATTGGTGCTGTCACCCAAATTTCAGGCAGCACTTTCGCAGTGGCCTACACGCCTAATAGCGCGGGATCGCTCCAGTTACGCATTAACCCCGGTGCCCAACTCACCGATCTCGCGGGCAACGCACTCGATACCTCTGCGGCCCTTCTGGACGACGCTGTCATAAACGTCACGATTCCGAATACCGCGCCAGTCGCTGTTTCACAAAATCTCAGCTCACCGGAAGACACTGCCCTTTCCGTTGCCCTCATCGGCTCCGATGCAGATGGCGATCAACTCGCCTTCGCAATCGTATCACAACCTGCGAAGGGCACCCTCAGCGGCACTGCCCCTAATGTCACCTACACGCCTGTCGCGAACTACAACGGATCGGACAGCTTCACCTTCCGCGTCAACGACGGAAATGTGAACTCCGCCATCGCGACGGTCTCCATCACGGTCACTTCCGTGAATGACGCACCCGTTGCCAACGCGCAGAGTATCACCACTGCCGTAGGCATTCCCGTCGGGATAAACCTCACAGGCAGCGATATTGATGGCGACACGCTCACCTACGCGGTTGCCTCACAACCGGCGAACGGCACGCTCAGCGGTAGCGCCCCGAACCTCACGTTCACGCCTGCGGCAAACTTCAACGGTGCGTCAAGTTTTCAATTCTTAGTTAATGACGGCACTGTGAATTCAGCCAACGCCACTGTCTCAATCACCGTGACTCCGGCCAACCAAGCGCCGGTCTTCATCACCAATCCGATCGTCGCCGCTGGCGCCAGTCTAGGCGCTGCCTACACCGGCCAGACCCTCGCAGGTCGCGCCACTGATGCCGACGCGGGCGACACTATCACCTACTCGAAAGTGAGCGGCCCGGCATGGCTTTCGGTCGCGTCCAATGGAACACTTTCCGGCACGCCACCCAGCGGTTCAGCCGGACTCAATTCGTTCGTGGTGCGTGCCACCGACCGCGCCTCGGCCACAGCAGACGCCACCCTTGAAATCACCGTGACAGGGCTGCCTCTGCCTTGGGTTTCCACGGACATTGGCACTGGCATGTTGGCGGGTTCAGCTACCTTTAATGCGGGCACTTTCACCCAATCTGGATCGGGAGTCATCGGCGCGAAAAGCGACAAACTAAGATACACCTATCAGACATTGACAGGTGACGGTGAGATCATCGCGAGAATCAGCTCGTTACAAAATACCGGCACCTCATCACGCGTGGGCGTGATGATCCGTGATTCCCTAGCTCCCAACTCAAAGGAAATCTTCATGGGTATGACCGGATCCAACGCTTACCGCTGGATTAGTCGTAATAGCACTGGCGGCAACACCTCCACCACCAGCAGTAGCACTGGCAGCGTGCCCAACACGTGGGTGCGACTCGTTCGCAGCGGCACCACCATCACCGCCTACAAGAGCGCCAACGGCACATCATGGACTACCGTCGGTAGCGCCACGAGAACGACCTTTGGAGCGTCCTGCTACATCGGACTTGCCGTAGGCAGCGGCAGTAATAACACGCTGAATACTTCCAGCTTCACTAATGTCAGTGTGACACCGTGATTCACCATAGTCCGCTCGCGATTCTATGCATCGGTTTGTTGTTTTGTAGTTGCGACAAGCCGGGCTCAACTCAAGCGGAAAAGGATGCTTCTGCATCTGATGCTCCACGCAAACGCGGCGGGCACGAGCCACGACACCCAAGATCTAGCTCAACTGAAGCGCTGCGAAGCGTACTCGATGAGGTAACCAAGATAGAGCTACCCGCTGAGCGTGCAAAGGCGCTCGCAGATCTAGTATGGAGCACCCTCGAAACTGATCCCGATATCGCCCACGAGGCGTTTCTAAAACTACCAGCAGATAGCCAGGAAAAGATACGCCTGATCCAGCATTACGCTTTGTGTCTTGCCGAGCAGAATTACGAGGATGCGATTGCGTGGGCGGAGACCCTCGGCACTGAATTGGAAGTGGCCACCGCCAAATCCCAGATTGCACTCTCACTGGCAGAGGACGACCCGCTCCGCGCTGCCAACCTGCTTTCGGAATCGGGTGTTTCTGGGAGGGAGTTCGATGTCGCCGTGGTGCAGGTCATCCAGCGCTGGGCCGCGAAATCTGCGCCCGATGCCGCCGCTTGGGTCTCCGCTTTCCCTCCGGGGCCGTCTCGCGTTGCGGGTATCACCGAGATTTCTAAAAAGTGGTTACCGAGCGATCCTTCCGCAGCATTTGCATGGATGGGTGGCTTGAAAGATGAGGAGAGCAAGGCTGAAGCTGCGCGGGCTATGCAAGGCATTCTCCTGCAACAGCCTGCTGATGTCCAAAAGGAGTGGTTAGAACACGCCGATGTTGGTGTGCGCACCGAGCTGGAGCGGCAGCGAACCCAAGCTCTTCTTGATGTGGGCGATAATATTCCGCCGCAGGAGGAGTGAGCTTAGCTTGGCAGTTGCGGACGCGCCGTTACAGTGCAAGTTTCCAAGCGATGACAGGTTTGAACCTTCCCCAAAAATGTGGCGTGATGCTTTTACCCGATTGCACGCTGTTTCCCCAAGGCGGCTTGCCGCTCTTTATTTTTGAGGAGCGCTACCGCCAAATGCTTACCGAGGCGCTCGCCGAGGATTGTATCTTTGCCGTTGGCCGCATACGCGATGATGGGGGAAAGCAGACCATCTCGCCCGTAGGCACTGCGGGGTTGATCCGAGCTTCCCACGAGCTGGAGAATGGCACTTCAGAGTTACTCCTTCACGGCGTCATCCGTGTCCGCTTTCTCGAGTGGCTCGATGACAAGCCTTATCCCCGAGCCCTCATCGAGCCTGTGCTTTCCGAACCGATGGACAGCAGGAAAGGGGAGGCCGCTATGGCTACCTTGCGCGGCAGCGTCGAGGATGGCATAGCACACCTACCTGAGGAGGTGCGCACGGGTGTTGCCACTCTTCTGGATCAGGCCGACAATCCCAGCCTCATGGCGGATATCGTCGCCCAACAGTTCATCCACGAGCCGGATCTGCGTCAAAAAATTCTGGAGTCCGTCTCTCCCGGCGAGCGCATCAGCCTGATCTGCGGTTTTTTCGAGGGGCTGAAGAGTGGGGAGTAGGATTCGGTTGTGGGCCTAATCCATTTCACTGAAATGGATTAGGATCGATGTCAGGCAACTTGGAAAAAAGCTCTTTAAGATAGCCCGGTGTCAGATTTGCCGGAGTGATGATCGGTTCCTCATCTGAAATCTGGAGGACATTAACGGGGATGGCGGAGCGACCAAGTTCTTGGAGCTTAGCTTCAACGGCGGGGTTCGGGCGGGTTTTGTCCGCTTTCAGAAACACGATGCCTTTTTTCTTTGCTAGAGCGATGACCTCATCCGTGTAGGCAATTTTTTTGTTCACTTGGCAGGTGAGGCACCATTGGGCGGTGAAATCGATATACACGGGGGTGCCTTCGGAAAGGAGTTCCTCGACGGTTTCCTCAGACCAAGACTGCCACAGGTCGTCGGCTTTCTTGGGTAGTGCCATAACGGTGCCGGAGATCACGAAGAGGGCGGTGAGGGCGAGGGCGGCGGCGCGGACTTTTCCCGACTTGTGGGGGAGATTCCAGCGGCCATAGATCCAGGCTCCCGCTGCGATCAGACTGAGTCCTAAAAGAGGGGCGAGTAGGTTTTCCTGTCCAATGAGGCCGGAATAAACCCAGAGAAGATATCCGGCGGTGGCGAAGAGGAGGAATGACATCGCCTGCTTGAATGATTCCATCCATGCGCCGGGTCGCGGGAGTTTTTCCACGAGAGCAGGAAAGATGGAGAGGACGAGATAGGGAGTGGCAAGCCCAGTCGCCATGGCGGTGAAGCCGGTGAAAAACTGAATCGCAGGGAGCGCCATGGTTGCGCCAATGGCTGCACCTAGAAATGGAGCGGAGCAAGGAGTGGCGACGACGGTGGCCAGTATGCCGGAGAAGAATGAACCCGAATGGCCGGTTTTAGTTTGCAGCTTTCCGCCAACCGACGTGGCCGAGGCTCCGATCTCGAAGAGGCCGAACATGTTGAGGCCAAGGACAAACATTAGAAGAAGCAGGATGACGACCACCCAAGGCTCCTGAAGTTGGTAGCCCCAGCCAATCAGCTCGGTGCCGTTCTTCGATGCAGCGGCGCGAATCGCGAAAAGGACTCCGCTTAGCACTGCGAAGGAGGCGATCACACCGAGCGCGAAAGTCATGCCATGCAGCGCGATGGAACGCCGGTCTTCCCCGGCTTGTTGCACGAATCCCATTATTTTCAAACCGATCACGGGGAATACGCAGGGCATGAGGTTAAGAATCAGTCCGCCGAAAAACATGCCACTAAGGATGGGTAGGAGTTTGAAAAACGAGACCGCTTCGGCGGGCGGCGCGGAGATGTTGGTTTCAGGGATCGAAAATGTATTAGTGCCGACGACAATGCCGGAAACGGTGTTTCCTTGAGGAATTGGCTCATCGAGCATGTCGGTGAGCTTGCGCTGGAGAATAAGCAAGGTTCCGCTCTCCGTAGTGGTAGCCTTACCGCCTTCGGAAAGTGCCTTCAGGTATGGCTGGTTGGGTATGAATTCCGTGGGTAGCGTCTCCATTTTAGGAAGCTGGAGGTGAATTTCGTTCGGCGATTCTTTCTTCGATCCGGCGGCGATTTCATCTGGCGAGGGGTGGGCAGTAGGGATCAGGAGTCGTGCTGCTTTGAAAAGCTCTGTATGCTCGGCATCCGACACGGATTTTTCGGCCACCGGAAGATCCAGGGAAAACTTGGCCTTCTCATCGATGCATGACATCTCGCAGATTTGCCACTTCGCGTTGGCGCTGAATGTAAAGGTATCGCCTGGCGCAAGAGAGGCAGGCGGGGTGATCTCGATGAGGAAAACGGGTGAACCGCTGTAAACGAAGCTCTTGCCGTTGAATCCCTCTTTCACTTCGGGGACAGGCCATTGGATCGCGCCGGCCGTGGCACCGTCTGGCAATTTCCACTCGATCGAAGGCGGTAATTCGACGCCGCCTGTATTCAAGTAGTAGCTATGCCATTTTTCCGGATGTTCCAGTTTCAGGGCGATGGTGAAAGTCTCGCCGGGTGCGACTGTAGAAATCTCCGGAATCAGACTGGAGACGGTCGCGGGCTTTTCAGCCTGAAGAAAAGTAGCAGTGCTAAGTAGAGCGATTAGGAAACGCATGGCCTTATGAAATGCTACGCTGGGATTTCATCCAATTAAAATGAAAGGCCGCAGGGAAAATATCGGCAGCCTATCGGGGCTTCGCATACGGCAAGCGAATGGGTGGTCCGAGCTCGAAGTAGGTATCGAGAGCGGTCGAGGCCATCGAACCGAGGGCAGTGAGATCGATGGAGCCGTCCTCGCCGTAATGTTCCGCGGGGAGTTGCGCGAGAACGACTTTCCCGATGATCAGAATCGTGCCGTTTGATTTGATGGAAATGGTTTCCTCCAGCTCAAGGGCAAAACGAAGGCGGGACTCGGCAACAAAGGGTGCTGCTACATTTTTCTCGAAATGAGGAGTAAGTCCGGCGGCGGTGAACTCGGACATCTCGCGCGGGTAGCGGGCAGAGCAATGGTGTGCCGCTTCGAGAATTTCCAGATGGACGTGGTTGATCGTGTAGGAACGTGTCGCGAAGATATTGGAAAGAGTATGCCGCTCGACGAGATCCGGGCGCGAGACCAAGCCGATCAGTGCCGGATTCGATCCGAGGTGGGTAACGGTGGAAAACGGCGCGAGATTCGTGCGACCCTCCGCATCAATGCTGCCAATAAGGCAGATCGGCTTCGGCCCAGGCAGGGAGTTGGCGAAGCGGACGCGGGCGAGGTTGTCCATGGCTTCGAAGTCGGAGAGGTAGATGGATTTCATAAGGCGGCAAAAGCTAGCACGATAAACCGGATGCGCAGGGAAAAGCTCTTGGAAGCTTGATATTTTCTGCGAAACATCTGCAAATACATCCACGTATAACCAAAACACATGAGACCAAATACCACATGCCTCCTGCTCCTCGGAGCCACCTTGTCCTCTGGCATATTGCAAGCTGAGGTGAAGCCCAATGTCCTTTTCTCCGACGGAGCTGTGCTCCAGCGCGGGCAGAATATCCCAGTCTGGGGCACTGCTAAAGAAGGCGAGAAAGTCACCGTCGAGCTCGCCGGGCAAACGGCTACTACCACAGCAAAGGGCGGTAAATGGAAACTGGAGTTGAAACCTCTTGAAGCGGGCGGCCCATTCTCGATGAAGATCTCCGGCGACAACGAGGTCACGGTGAACAACCTGCTTGTCGGAGAGGTGTGGGTGGCTTCCGGGCAATCGAATATGGAGTGGACGCTCAACCAAGCTTTCCAACCCGAAGTAGAAAAGCCCAAGGCGAACTTTCCAGAGATCCGTATGATCACAGCCAAGAAGGCAGCCTCGTTGCAGCCTCTGGATCAGATCGAGGGAAGCTGGCAGGTATGCTCGCCGGAGACGGTGGGAAATTTTTCGGCAGTAGCCTATTATTTCGCCCGTGATCTCCATGCGAAGCTGGGTGTGCCAGTGGGAATCATCAGCACCTCATGGGGTGGCACGCCCGCGCAGGCTTGGACAAGCGCCGAGGGCTTCGAGGGACAACGCGAACTGAAAGGCTATGCCGACCAACTCAAAGCCGCTGCGGAGAAACCACCTGAAAACGGACCGGGGCCGCATTTCCCAAGTGCGCTTTATAATGCGATGATCGCGCCTGTCGTTCCCTACGGCATGAAAGGAGTGATCTGGTATCAGGGCGAGTCGAACGCAGGGCAATCCAAGCAATACCAAACCCTTTTCCCAGCGATGATCGCGGATTGGCGCACGAAGTGGAAGCTGGGTGACTTTCCGTTCCTCTTTGTTCAGATCGCTCCTTTCAATGGCCAGCCACCCGAGATTCGCGAGGCGCAGTTTCTCACTCTCGCTAAAAGCAAGAACACCGCGATGGCAGTCATCACGGATTTCGGCGATGCCAAGGACATTCATCCCAAGCAGAAGGAACCCGTCGGAAACCGCCTGTCGCTGGCGGCGCGGGCTTTGGCGTATGGCGAAAAAATTGTGTATTCCGGGCCACTCTACAAGGAGATGAAAGTCGCCGGTAGCGAAGTGGCGATCAGCTTCGATCACACCGGCGGCGGGCTTGTCGCGAAGGATGGCGATCTGAAAGGTTTCACCATTGCTGGTGCCGACGGAAAATTTGTTCCTGCCAAGGCTGTGATCAAGGGTGATGCTGTCGTCGTCTCCGCCGAGGGAGTAATCGACCCAAAAGCTGTGCGCTACGGTTGGATTAACGTCCCCGACGTGAACCTTTTCAACAAGGACGGCTTGCCTGCTTCGCCCTTCCGCACCGACGTGCAGTGATGATTTTCAATGGGTCTCGGGACGCATCTGTTCGCGGATGCTCTCGATGGCCTGTGTCGCGCTCGGATCGCCGGGCATGGCTTTGAGATACTTGGTGAAACTTTGCATCGCTTCGTTAAGGCTTCCTTTTTCTGCAAGAAGCATGCCTTCCTCGTAAACAGCGGGCATGAAATCGGGTTCGGTGGCCACCGCTTTGGAAAGGGCGTTAAGCGCGGCGGTTTTCTGGCCATCGAGGCGTAGGATGTGGCCTAGGGCGTAGTTCGCACGTGCGTCTGCTGGATCGAGGGAGGTCGCCATCTCCGCCGCCATCAGCGCGTCCTCTTTTCGACCGGCTTCCAGTAGCGCGAGCGCGTATCCAGCGTGGATATCGGTTCTTTTACAATCGGCTTCAATCGCTGATTCGTAATGGGAAAGGGCAGCTGCGAGATCACCAAGCGATGTGGATTCAGCGGCCTGAAGCATAACGCCGTCTGCTTCGCTTAGGCCGAGTTGCTTGAGTTTCACTGTCGCTTTCCTCGCATCATCGTGGCGACCAAGTGCATTCAACGCGATGACATAGAGCTGCCATGTCTCCGTGTCATTGGGATTTTCGGTGAGGGAGTTTTCGGCGGCGGCGAGCGCTTTGTCGAGACGTCCTGCTTGGATTGCGTCCACGGCGGCGTTGTAGAATTCGATGCTTCGATCAGGCATGCGCGCGAGGGTAGGGGCGCATCTGAGGATTCCAAGGCAGTTTCGTGTGAAAGTTTCGGCTTGTCTGGACGAGTTCCCGCCTTTTCCCTTTGCTATCCCCATCCGTGAGCCAGAAACCTTCCTCAATTCCGTCCGCTGACCTTGAAATCAAGGACGCGCATCTCATCTTCAATCGCGTCTGGCAGGAGTTGGAAGATTCCTTCGGCATCGAGAACTTACGTTTCCCAAAAGAGCTTATCCTGCTCGGTGGTGCTCCAGGTTCTGGCAAAGGAACGAATACCGATTACATCCGAAAAGTGCGTGGCATCTCTGCGGAGCCTATTGTAATTAGCCAACTTCTTGATTCGCCCGACGCACGTAAAATCAAGGCGGGCGGCGGTATGGTGGGAGATGAAGAGGTGCTGCGTTTGCTTTTTCACGAATTGCTCAAACCTGAGTTTCGGGACAGTGCAGTGCTGGACGGGTTCCCGCGTACGAAAGTCCAGGTGGAGTGTCTGAAAATGCTCTACGACAGCATGGTTAAACTTCGCAGGCAGTTTTCCAATACTCCGCAGGCGCATCATTTCCGCCAGCCGGTTTTCCATATCATGGTGCTCTTTGTCGATGAGTCGGAAAGTATTGTCCGACAGCTAAAACGCGGACAGGAAACACTCGCACACAACGCAGAAGTGCGGCAGGCCGGAGTGGGGGAGTTGGAGGAGGAAAGGGCGACGGACTTCGACCCAGATCTCGCGCGCAACCGTTACCGCACCTTCAAAGAGAAGACTTATGATGCGCTCGTCTCGCTGAAGCAGATCTTCCATTACCATTTTATCAACGCCCAAGCACCGATTGAAGAAGTTCGGCAGAATATAATCCGGGAACTCGATTACCAAAGCTCGCTGGAACTTGACCCTCTCACTTACGACACCCTGCGCCACATCCCCCTGGCGGATGAGATCGTGCTTCAGGCGCGGCAGGAACTCGTCAACCGCCTCGATGGATATCAAGTTGAGCACCCCGTCCTGCTTCAGGAGGTGGTTGATTTTGTTCAGGAAAAAATGATGCCGGTGATCAAACGCTACGCCGTTACTGGCCGCGCGACGATCAATACCGAGGATGTTCTTTTCCACAAAACCCTCGCCGTAGCAATGCTGATCGACATCTTCTCGGAGCGCGGTTTCCAAGCGATGGTCGATATCCACCGTTTGGAAATTCCAGAAAAAGTCGATCTCACAACCGGCGAGATTTCTACTCGTCACAAGCGGGTCTATCGCATGACGGTTTTCTTCAGCGGCTCGAAAATCAGGAGGGGTTGAGTAGTGGAGCGTTGGCTTAAGCCCACTCTTCTTTGTAAATTCGTCTGGTCAAACAAAAGACGGACGCCTTACCATTTCTTTGTCAGATTAGTATCATGAAAGCACCAATTACAGTATCCATCACGGGAGCGGCCGGCCAGATCGGCTATGCCATCCTTTTCCGCATCGCCTCCGGTTTCGTTTTCGGCAACGACCAGCCCGTCAATCTCCGCCTGATCGAGATCGAGCCGGGTCTTCCTGCACTCAAGGGTGTAGTGATGGAGCTGGATGACTGCGCATTCCCACTGCTTCGTGAGGTCGTGGCGACGACAGATCTCGACGAGGGATTTAAGGGCGCGAATTGGGCGCTGCTGATCGGTTCGGTGCCGCGCAAGGCGGGGATGGAGCGTGCGGATCTACTCGGTATCAACGGCAAGATTTTTACAGGACAAGGCCAAGCCATCGCCCGCTCGGCGGCGAAGGATGTGCGCGTGCTAGTGGTCGGAAATCCCTGCAATACGAATGCCCTGATCGCGATGAACAATTCGGAAGGAGTTCCAAACGACCGCTTCTTCGCGATGACCCGCCTCGATGAGAACCGCGCCAAGAGCCAGCTCGCGGCAAAGGCCGGCGTGCATTGCTCGGATGTCACCAACCTCTGCATCTGGGGCAACCACTCCGCCACGCAGTATCCCGATTTCACCAACGCGAAGATCAAGGGCAAGCCCGTCAGCGATTTCATCAGCGACACCGCATGGCTCGAAGGCGATTTCATCAAGACCGTGCAGCAGCGCGGCGCGGCCATCATCGCCGCCCGCGGTGCATCCTCCGCCGCTTCCGCCGCGAATGCCGCAATGGACACCGTCAAAAGTCTCATCACGCCGACCCCAGAAGGCGACTGGTATTCCGTCGCGATCTGCTCGGACGGCTCCTACGGCATCGCACCCGGCATCATGGCCTCCATGCCCATTCGCACTAAGGCGGACGGTTCATGGGAAATCGTGCAAGGCGTGCCGGTCAGCGAATTTTCTCAAGCTAATATCAACGCCACCATCAACGAGCTTATTGAGGAAAGGGATGCTGTGAAGCATTTGATTCCAGGCTAGTTTATTATAATCAGGGAAATAATTTTCAGCTACGCGTCGATGTACTTTGAAAGCGTTTCCCTGAGCGTAGTCCGCGCTCGGAACAGGAGGCTTTTCACCGAAGAAACTGAGGTATCTAGCACCTCTGCGATTTCCTCGTAGGGTAGGTTCTCGTAGCGGCGTAGGATGACGGCGAGGCGCTGAGTTTTCGGAAGTGACTCAATCGCGGCGTCAATCGCAGCGCGAAGTTCGTTGTCCAGCAGGGTGGCATCGGGCTGGTAGGCCGGGTCGTCCGGATAATGCAGGTGTTGCTCGTCTTCGCGCTGGTCGGTGGAAATGGTGCGCTTGCGTGAACGGCGGCGGGATTCGTTATAAACGAGGTTACGGACGATGGTGTATAGGTAGGTGGTGAACTTGTTATCCGGCTTATAATTTCCGGCGTGTTTCCAGATACGGATAAAAACCATCTGGGCAATGTCCTCAGAGTCGCTGGCGTTTCCGAGCATCTTGGTGACCGTGCCAACCACGGCATTCTGGTGTCGCTCGACGAGCTGTCGGAACGCCCGTTGATCGCCCTTCGCCACGCGCGCCATCAGGGCGTGGTCAATATCGGTTTCATCCTTTTTGGTTGCTTGATTTTCCTCCATCGGATGACTGAAAGTTTGGTTTCCGGTGAGAAACCTGTTAGAATCGAACACCGGAGTTCAGGACTGGTTGCGGGAAAAGATTCTTTTTAGATTCCTGTGACGGGTGGTGGGCGAGATCCATTCACTGTGCGGTAATATTCCGCTGCCAGAGCGGGGAGGGGAGGGGAATCTGTTTGTCCGGCGACTGCTCAAAGATGCGGGAAGTGCTAAATGCAACCAACGCGGGTGCGGCGATGAAAAGGGCAAACAGCTTAAAATCATCTTTTTTATCTACACCCATCTAAGAACCAAAGGAAGCCAGCAATTCTCAATTTTTTTATCGAAGCGCTGGACAGGGTTCGTATCTAAAATACACTATCCAGAAGACCGCTCACATCATGATCCAACGATTACTTTCGCCTGTCCTAGCCTTACTGCCCTTCACCCTCGTTACAGCAGAACCGAAAGCTCCTGCACAAAATGAGCGCATCGTCCTGATCGGAAACGGTCTAGGAGAGCGGATGGCGGATCACCCTTACCTTGAAGCGCGACTCCAGATGGCGCATCCCGATTTGAATCTGTATTTACGTAATATGTGCCGCCCGGGAGATACGCCGGGCTTCCGCCCTCATCCATCGCGCAAATCGCAGTGGGCGTTTCCAGGCGCGGAGAAATTCCATCCACAACACCAGCCACACGCGGGCGACGGTTTCCACCCGACACCCGACCAATGGCTCACGGATATCAAACCCGATACGCTGATCGCCTTTTTCGGCTACAACGAATCGTTCGACGGCCCGGACGGGATCGCAAACTTCAAGGGCGAACTGGAAGGCTTTGTGAAACACACGCTTTCGCAAAATTACAACGGCAAGGCCGCCCCGAGGCTGGTGCTGGTCTCGCCCATTGCTTATGAAAACCTTTCCAAATCACGCGATCTTCCCGATGGCCGCGCCGAGAACGCGAACCTCGCGCTCTACACCCAGGCGATGGGCGAGGTAGCTAAGGCCACCGGAGTGGAGTTCGTGGACGTTTACAAGCCTACCCAGAATCTCTACCCAACCCTCAAAAAGCCATTCACAAGCAACGGTTTTCTGCCGAATGATGAAGGATATCGCCTGCTTTCCGATATGCTTCTCTCAGCAATTTACGGCAGCAGTCCCGTCAAAGCGAAAGCCGAGCCAAAGGATATTCTTGCCGCCATCGCCGACAAGGAGTGGTTCTGGTTTAACGATTTCCGTATGCTCAACGGCGTCCACGTCGATGGCCGCCGCTACAATCCCTTCGGTCAGCAGAACTACCCGGATGAAAAAAAGAAAATCCGCCAGATGACTGAACTTCGCGATCAAGCGATCTGGGGCGTTGTGAACGGCAAACCCTTCGATCTAGCTACCGCCGACAAAGCGACCCACGCGCTCCCGCCGGTAAAATCTAACTATCAGCCAAGCAACAAGAATGGCTCGGTCGAATACAAATACGGCGAGGACGCGGAAAAAACGCTAACCACTCCCGAAGGATACCAAGCGAAGCTGTTTGCCTCCGAAAAGGAGTTCCCGAACCTCGCCAATCCAATGCAGCTTTCCTTCGACAATAAGGGTCGTCTCTGGGTCGCGACGATGCCTACCTACCCGCATTACCGCGCCGGCGATCCGAAACCCAACGATATGCTCCTGATCTATGAGGACACGAACGGCGACGGCAAGGCCGATAAGGAAACCGTTTTCGCGGATAAACTCCACCTGCCTATCGGCTTCGAGTTTGCGCCGGGCGGCGTCTATCTTTCTCAAGAGCCACACCTCATGTTCCTCGCGGACACGAACGGCGATGACAAAGCAGACACCCGTGAGGTAGTCTTGACCGGCTTCGATTCCCACGACACCCACCATGCGATCAGCGCATATACCGCCGATGCTTCCGGCGCGTTCACGCTGTGCGAAGGTGTTTTCCTCCACTCGAACGTGGAAACTCCCTACGGTCCGGTGCGTGGCGTGGACGGCGGTTTCTATCGTTTCTGCCCTCAGAAAACCAAACTGGAGCGCACGATCCAGATGAACATTCCGAACCCGTGGGGCTTTGCATTTGATAATTGGGGCCAGGATTTCCTCATCCACACTTCTGGCCCATCGTGGAACTGGGCACTGCCCGTCTCACTGAAACCACCTTACGGCGCGAAAGCCCCCGGAACCGCCGATCTCATCCCGAAGGGACAAGCAGTGCGCCCGACCTCCGGCCTTGAGTTCGTCTCGTCACGCCATTTCCCCGACGAGGTTCAAGGCGATGCCCTTATCGGAAACGCCATCGGTTTCCTTGGTGTCAAGCAGCACTCGATCGCCGAAGACGGCACCGGCTACAAGACTAGTTTCCGCCACAACTTGCTGCAATCTTCGGATGGAAATTTCCGCCCCTGCGACCTTGAGTTCGCGCCAGACGGATCGCTTTACGTGATCGACTGGCACAATGTCCTCATCGGCCACATGCAGCATAACGCCCGCGACCCGCTGCGCGATCACATGCACGGCCGCATTTACAGAATCACTTATCCAGCACGTCCGCTGGTGAAGCCCGCTGCCGTGGATGGCGCGTCCATCGCGACACTTCTTGAAAACCTCAAGCTTCCCGAATACCGCAGCCGCTACCGCAGTCGCCGCGAGCTTCGCGAGCATCCCGTAAATCAGGTTATTCCTGCCGTTCAAAAATGGGTAGCATCGCTTGATGCAAGTGATCCAAACAACGCTCACCAACAGCTTGAGGCGCTCTGGGTCACTTGGGGTATGAATGCGGTGGACACCGATCTTCTCCGTAAGCTGATCGCCCACTCCGACCACCGCGTCCGCTCAGCCTCCGTGCGCGTGCTGCGCTACAACTTCGATAAATTTCCCGACTCCCTCGACCTGCTGAAAAAAGCGGCTGCGGATGAGCATGGCCGCGTCAGGCTGGAAGCAGTCATCGCCGCGACATGGTATGACAAGCGCGAGGCGCTCGAAGTAGTGACGATCGCGCAGGGCAAAGGCCTGGACGGATGGAGCAAAGCTCCGACCGAAGCCGCTGCCGCAAGACTTCAAGGCAAGGTGCAGAAAGAGGAAGTGGAAAACCCGCTGCCACCCATCCCAGAACACCTGACCGATGCGGAAAAAGAAGCCTACAAAGCCGGCCACGAGGTCTATTTCCGCGAAGGCCACTGCGCCACCTGCCACCAGAAAGACGGCAAAGGTCTCGACCCTGCCTTTCCACCGCTGCATGACAGTATCTTCGTTTATGGGAGTCCCGAGCGCCTCATCAAGCTGACGCTTCACGGTGTGATGGGGCCCTTCGAACTCCACGGTAAAAAGTATGATGGCCAAGTGCCCATGACTCCCTTCGGCGGCATGCTCAACGACAAGGAGACGGCCTCCGTCCTCACCTATGTCCGCAACTCATACGGCAACAAGGCCTCCGCCATCACTCCGGAAGAAGTCGCCAAAGTCCGCGAAGCCACCAAAGGCATCACCGGCTTTTACCAAATGAACTCGCTACTCAAGGAGCACCCGCTGGAGAAGTGATTGGTAATGTGGAGGAGATCTCAGGTTTTCACACCGCAGGCGCAGAGGGATCGCGGAGAAGATTTTATGTTTCGCGGTAGGGTCATTTTGATAAAATAACCCACGCCGCGTGTGGCTGCACGGTGATGGGAGGAAAGCTCCGCATCTACGCCGCCAAAGGTTGAGACACGGATATTAGATGAGGTTGTGCGCACAGGGTGGGTCGTTTTGTCAAAACGACCCTACCATTTCACCCGTTGGGCAAACCTAGCAGTTCCATCGGTTTCCCAAATTTCCTATCTTCCCACAAGCAAGGCTCTGCGTTCCCTCTGCGACCTTCTACCGTCCTACGGTTTCAAAAAATTCACCAGATCCGCGCGAGCTTTTACTAGATCCGGAGGGTTGATGTAAAACATGTGTCCGGCATCGTAATAGGTGAAGGTGAACTGTTTACGCAGGTCTTCAGGTAGATCCAGTTCCTGCCTGAGCGAGTAGGGGACTCCTTCCGGCGGAGTGGCCAGATCCGCATGCGCACCCATCACCAGGATACGCAGTTTGGGATTGTCTCGCAACGCGGAGGAGATCCTTCCCGTGAGATTTACTATGCTGTTGTCCGAGCCGTAACTCCACGGCCCGACACCCGTCAGGACTTCGTAAGGCTGGTCTTCTTTCCAGCCAAGTTCGTCACCGAGATAGGCAAGCATCGCGGTCGAGAACGCACCTATGGCGAGAGAGTAAGAGGGGTCGTATTCTGCAGAAGTCGCGTTTGGCGCAGTCGATGCCCAAGCGACCCGAGCATCGAAACGCCCAATGACTTTGCCTTCATCACGGAGCAATTCCTTGCGGAACTCAGAAGGATCGATCCTCAAGCTTTTACGTATCCACGTCTCCGCCGGTATGCCGGTGAGCTTGGAAAGCTTCGCAGCAACCGTTTCCTTTTCCTCTTTGGATATCGCATTGCCCTTCATCAAGGCCACGCCGTAATCGCCGAACGCAAACTCCCGGGCTTCTTTTAGGATCGCCTCACGGTCGCCTGTAATTTTTTTGTGGAAGTGCGCAGTGGTAGCGAAGGTGGGCAGGTAAACCTGGTCGGAAAGCTGGCTGCCCTGGGCACCGATTAGGGTGCGGTAATCGAGCAGCGATGACAGCAAAACCACGCCGTTTAGACTCATCCCATAGCGATCCTGCAAATGTTGCGCTAGTCCCGCCGCGCGAATCCCGCCGTAGGACTCGCCGCATAGATATTTCGGCGAAGCCCAGCGCTTGTTCTCGGTAATCCAGATGCGAATGAAATCGCCCACCGAATTGATATCCGATTGCAATCCGTGGAAATCCTTGGGGTTGCCGTCTTTTTCCGCGCGACTGTAGCCCGTGGAAACGGGGTCGATGAAAACAAGGTCGCAGACATCGAGCAGGCTCATATCGTTGTCGATCAGACGGGCAGGGGGATCTATGGGCTGCGTGCCATCACCGGGGAACGCGATTCGCTTTGGTCCCAAAATCCCAAGATGCAACCACACGGATGACGAACCTGGCCCACCGTTGAAAGCAAACATTACCGGCCTGTTCTTAGTGTCCTCGATCCCGTCGCGGGTGTAGGTGATGTGGAAAACAGAAGCCTTCGCGGCTCCCTTGGCATCGCGCAGGATCAGTTTTCCAGTTGTGGCGGTGTAGGGGACGGATTTCCCGGCGATGGTAACCTTAGACTTGATCGAAACAGGCTCCAATTTCTTCTCAGGTGCTTCTTTGGAATCCGGTTTTTTCGCCTCATCGGCTGGTTTTTCCTGCGCGGAAACCGGATGGAGCAGGGCTATGGCTAGAAGCAGGAGCGGTTTTTTTAATGGGTGAATCATAAACACGCGGATATTCGCTCGAAAACGTCTTTTGCAAAGCCGGAACATCAGGCATTTTCATGGCGGCGATGATCGAAATCCTGATTTCTAACCACAAAGGCGAGGCAGTGTGGTTTTTCCTCATAGAAATAGCGGACTTGCGTATCGCAGATTGTCTGGATATTCCCGTATCACAACCCCTTGTGATTGGGCAGTATTACAACTTGTTACAATATATGTAATCCAAAGTCAAATATGGTGAAATGCCCCAGCACCTCAAGAACAAGGCTCAAGTGACTGCCGACAAGCCTGCTATTAGGATTTCGTTCGGAATTTTCAATCGTATCCGTGAGCAAAGCGTTTATGCTACCGCCATGTCTAATGACGGCAGAAACCGCAAATACTGGATCGATCAATCGTCCGCACTTTCCCGCAGGATTAATCTCGGTTGGTTTCTGCAGGCGCTTTCCGCACCGTTGCTGATCGTTTCGGTGCTCGGAGCTGTTGCTACATTGATTTTGCGCCGCGAGTTATCTCATATTCCGCTTGCTGTTATAGCGATCTCACTAGCCGCATGCCTTGTGATCACGGCTGTGGTAGCGCTAGTTCTGGTGGCGAAGCGTTTCGAGAAACCCGAACAAGCACTCGTTAGAATTGAAGCCGATGCCGGCTTGCACTCCGCGCTTTCATCCGCAAATGCGGGGATTTCCCTGTGGCCGTCACCACCTGTTTCCCTCCCGAAATGTCTGAAATGGCACCTTCCGAAGACGCTGGCGCCCCCTCTCGCTTCGGTTGCCCTGCTCGCCGTCGGTCTGCTGGTGCCAATCAGCTCCAGAAAAGCCGCTTCCCCCGCCCCGTCCAGCCAGCCTCAGGCTTGGTCGCAGATTGAATCCCAGCTCGAGCAACTCGCCGAGGATGCCATGGTCGATGAGGAATACATTGAGGAAGTGGAAAAACGGCTGGAAGAGCTCCGTGCACAGGAGGAGGAGGAATGGTTCAGTCACCCCTCGTTGGAAGCCACCGACAGCCTTGAGGAATCCCACAATTCGAATATGGAAAAGCTGGATCGCGATCTTTCCGAAGCCGGCAGCGCCCTCGAAGCCCTTGCGGAAAATGCCGATAAACTCAACGTCCAGCAGAAACAGAAGCTCGCTGAGCAATTCGAACAGGCGCTTGAAGGTCTTCAAACTGGAGCCATGAAGCCGAACCCGGAACTCCTCGACCAGTTATCTAAACTCGATCCCAAGGATCTAGGGAAACTCACCCCCGAGCAGATGAAACAGATGAAGGAGGGCATGGAAAAACTCATGGATTCACTGCAAAAATGTAAGGACTGCCAAGGCGGAAAGGGAGAAGGCGAAGGCGAAGGCGAAGAAAATGGTGAAGGTGAAGGTGAAGGTAAGGGCTCCGGAGGGATCGACCGCGGCCCAGGACATGATCCCAACGTCCTGCGCAATGGCAAAGACCCTCTAGATGTTGGCGAACTCACCGGCCTCGATACCGAAGATCTTTCCCGCTCCACCCCCGGTGATCTCCTGCAACTCCAGAACAGCAAGCACAGTGCGGACGAATCCGCCTCAAAAGCCGCTGCTGGTGGGGCCGCCGCCGAGGGCAAAGGCGGCGACCGCGTCTGGCGCGACTCCCTCGCCCCCGACGAGCAACGCGCCCTCAAGAAATACTTCGAGTAGTTCCAAGGAGTGGCTGACGCCCGTCTGCCACGTCGCGCCCACCGCACGGTAAAATCCCTCGCCTCGGCTTAGATTATAAATTTTCAAACGAACGCTCCAATCACTCGCTAATCTTCCCGTCTTTAATAATCAGAGTCCGATCCCCCACCTTCGCCAAGTTTTGATCATGCGTTACAACAATTAACGTTACTCCATGCTCATCAGCGAGTTTTAGAAGAATTTCCATAATTTCTTTACTCGTGTTTGAATCCAAGTTTCCGGTCGGTTCATCCGCGAAAAGCACTGCCGGCTGATTCACAATCGCCCTCGCGATGGCCACCCGCTGCTGCTCACCGCCGGACAATTCGGAGGGCAGGTGATCGGCTCGATCCTGTAAGCCCACCCGCTCCAGCGCGATCATCGCCTCCTCCGTGCGATTGATTCCAGCGATCGCTCCAGGCACTGCGACGTTCTCCACGGCGGTCAGTTCGGGCAGTAGATGGTAGTTTTGGAAAACGTAGCCGATGGATTGATTGCGGAATTTTGCCTGCGCCTTCCGCCCTAGTGAATAGAGATCGGTACCAGCGATGCGCACAATCCCCCGCTCCGGACTTTCGAGTCCCGCGAGCGTGTAGAGCAAGGTCGTCTTCCCCGCGCCGCTTGGCCCACAGAGGAACACTTTTTCGCCCTTGGCGATGCTCAGGTTCACCCCATGCAACACCTCGATGGATTTCTTACCGATCCGGTAACTCCGGTGCAGATCCCATGTTTCAATCATAGCCTCGCTCACGCTGCCAAGATGCACCTCGCCCGAGATTCAGAAAGCAATTTCTGGAGTTTGAAGTTTAGGGTTTAATCTTTTGCTTCACTGACTTTAGAAAAGGACATGACTCAACCCGTTATCCTCTTCTCCGGACAAGGCGCACAGAAAATCGGTATGGCACGCGATTGGATCGAATCCTCCGCGACTGCACGTGACCTCGCCCATCAGGCCGATGAAGCGCTAGGCTACTCAATTACCTCGATCATGTTCGATGGACCGGAAGAAAGCCTGACCGCCACCTCCCGCTGCCAGCCTGCTCTTTACTTACATGGTCTCATCGGTCTCGCGCTGCTGAAAGAGCGTCTCTCAAACTTCCAACCTGCCGCTGCCGCAGGACTCTCGCTCGGTGAGTTCACCGCCCACGCCGCTGCCGGGACTTTCTCTTTCCTGGATGGCCTCAAACTCGTCTCCCAGCGCGGCACTTTCATGGAGGAAGCCTGTAAAGCTACTGACGGTGCCATGGCTGCCCTCATCGGCGGTGAGGAGCTGAAAATCCGCGAACTCGCTGCCGCCACTGACGTCGATGTCGCAAATCTCAACGCTCCCGGCCAAATCGTGCTATCCGGAGCCAGCGCGAACATCGATACCGCCGTGGCCCAAGCCAAAGACTTCGGTATCCGTCGCGCGATCAAGCTCAACGTTGCCGGAGCCTACCACTCCAGCCTCATGGCCACCGCTCAGGAAAAACTCGCCGCCGTGCTCGCTGAAACCTTCATCGCCGCACCTGCCATTCCCGTAGTCGCGAATTTCACCGCTTCCCCCGTATCCTCAGTGGATGAAATCCGCGCCACCCTCACCTCGCAGGTCACCGGCTCCGTGCGCTGGATCGAGTCCATCCAATATCTCGTCGCCCAAGGTCACACGCTCTTCATCGAGATCGGCCCCGGAAAGGTTATCGCAGGACTAGTTGCGAAAATCGCTCCCGATGCTACGGTCATTTCAGTTGAGGACATCCCCTCGCTAGAAGCCGCTGTAGAAAAACTTTCCTGAGTTTGAAAGCAATCCTAACCGTCCTCCTGTTTGCATTTCGGCACTTTCTTGCTGTTGTGCTCGCCTTAGTGGTGGGTTGTGTGTGTTGGACACTGATCTACTTCCTTCTCATGCTGATTGCCATAATCGGGAATTATGGGATCGGGAGCCCTATTGCCTATCCGGCGGGTATTTTCCTCATCGCCACTCCCTGTGTTCTTATCGGCTGGGGTATCTTCACCCCTGCGGCCGCTATTGGACGAATTTTCACTTGGTTTCTTCGCCTTCCGAGGATCGCAGCAATCCCCGTGGTTTTTATCAGCGCTTTCACTCTCAGCCATTTAGTTTGCTGGGCTTGGATCGAATTGGCGACAACTCAAGCGATGCCTTCATCATGGGTCATTCTTAAAAAATTCTCTTTGTTCCTTTCCATTCCACTCGGAATCTACTGGTGGCTGACCGAAGGGCCGGGCGCAATCTACGACGCAGTTCGCCGATGGATACGAAACCGCAGGATAAAAATCGAACCTTCTACGCAGCCATTGCAGCCTAATCTCATTGCTAAATCATCTTCTGATCACTTCTAACTTCTCACTTCTCACTCGGCACTACTCATCATGCTCCCCGCCTCCCTTAAATCCGACTTCCCTATCCTTGGGAAATCCGTAAACGACCGTCCGCTCGTCTACCTCGACAACGCGGCAACCTCACAGAAACCCCGCGCGGTGCTGGATGCCTCGCGGCACTACTACGAGGCGGTGAACTCGAATATCCACCGCGGCACCCATTTCCTCGCCCGCGCCGCTACTGCTGCCCATGAGGCAGCCCGCGAAACCATTGCCACCCACATCCACGCAGCTTCTTCCGATGAGGTGATCTTCACTTCCGGTGCTACCGAGGGTGTCAACCTAGTCTCCGATATCCTCTCGCTTTCCGCAGGCGACGAGATCCTAATTTCCACTCTAGAGCATCATGCAAACATCGTCCCTTGGCAGATGCTCGCGCAGAGATCCGGGGCAAAACTCGTGGTGATTCCCTGCGATGAAAACGGCGTCCTCGACCAAAATGCCTTCACGAATCTCCTTTCTGAGAAGACGAAAATCTTTGCTTTAACCTGGATTTCTAACGCCTTCGGCACCGTAAATCCCGTCCGCGAAATGACTGCTGCCGCGAAGAAATACGGAGCCATCGTCCTGATCGACGCGGCGCAAGCCATACCGCACTTAAACATCGATGTGCGCGATCTCGGAGCCGATTTCCTAGTCTTCTCCGGCCATAAAGTTTATGCCCCCACAGGCATCGGCGTGCTATGGGGTAAGCTCGATCTCTTGAAATCCCTCCCACCATGGAAAGGCGGTGGGGAAATGATCAAGCAGGTCACCTTCGAGGGAACTACCTACAATGATCCCCCTTTCAAATACGAAGCCGGCACGCCGAATATCGAGGGAGCCATCGCCCTCGCCGCCGCGTTGGAATACGTGAAATCTATCGGTATCGACGCGATCCACGATCACGAGCAGAAACTCATCGCTGCCGCCGCCGAAGCCCTTTCAGAAATCCCGGGCATCCGTCTATACGGCCCGTCCGACCGCATCGGCGCGCTTTCCTTCGCCATCGAAGGAGTCCACCACTATGATCTTGGGACACTCATCGACCAGATGGGCGTGGCCGTCCGCACCGGCCACCACTGTTGCCAACCGCTCATGTCACGCTTCGGAATCACAGGCACCACCCGCGCCTCCTTCGCACTTTACAATACGATGGAGGATATTGAATCTCTTGCCACCGCCGTCAAAAAAGCCGCCGCGATGTTGCGTTGAAATTTATGAAAATCGTCCTCGGAATCACTGGTTCCATCGCAGCGTATAAAGCTGCCGACCTCGCGTCCCAGCTTGTAAAGGCAGGGCATGTGGTTCATGCGGTGATGTCGCGCTCGGCTTGCGAGTTCATCACTCCCCTCACCCTTCAGACACTCACTCGTAATCCGGTGCTCGTCTCGCTGGAAGACGAGAAGGATTCTTGGAAACCCGGTCACATCGAGCTCGCTGACAGCGCAGATCTGCTGCTGGTCGCCCCCGCCTCCGCGAACTGCCTTGCTCATTTCGCTAACGGCCTCGCTCCTGATCCGCTGGGCTCGATTTATCTCGCCCTCCCCCGCCCCACCCGCGTCCTTATCGCCCCGGCAATGAACGGGAAAATGTGGCTCCACCCCGCCACCCAACGCAACATCGCCCAACTCAAGCAGGACGGCTGCGAATTCATCGGCCCCGCCGAGGGCGATCTCGCCTGCGGATACCAAGGCATCGGCCGCCTCTCAGAGATAGCGGAGATTTTGGCTGCGGTGCGATGAGATACGAATCGTTTCCTTCGAAGAAACGGCCACCGCATGAAGAAGTTTCAAATCGGAGCTTCACCTACCGCGAGATCCGGCGTTTCATCGGCACATGATCGACATGTTGGTGCGCCTTTACGATTTACCGGACAGCTCGGTGCTATATCGAGCAGTGACAGAGCAGGGCATTACCCTCCGCCGCGCCCGCGCGTTTGAGAAGCATACGGTGGCGAAATTCGCGCGGGAGAATTTCTCGGAAAAATGGGTGAGTGAGATCGAGGTGGCGATGACACGGCAGCCGGTTTCCTGTTGGATCGCCACGAAGGATAAAGCCGTAATTGGTTTCTCCTGCTACGAAACTACCCAGCGTGGTTTCTTCGGCCCCACAGGCGTGATCGAGTCCGCGCGGGGCACCGGTCTGGGCAAGGCTTTGCTTTTCAAATCGCTCGAATCCCTGCGAGACATCGGCTATGCCTACGGAATCATCGGCGGCGTGGGTCCTCGTGAGTTTTATACAAAAAATTGCGGTGCGATCGAAATTCCTGGCAGTGACCCCGGTGTTTACGGCGACATCCTTCCTTAGTTTTTTCTCGTGGCGATCAGCGAGCAAAACGACCTCCCGGAGCGCTTCGGGCCGATGACCGTGAAGGAGCTGCGCCAAAGCCTCCGGCGCACGAGCTTTGTCTATCCGTTCATCTGCATTCACATCTTCGCTACGATCGCGATCTACGCGGAGTTCCAGCTCAACATCGGCGCGGGTTCCGGCATACCCGCCGTATTGGCATGGGATCCAGATAAAGTCGGGCCGTTCTGGTGGGTCGCGATGACTATCTGCGGGCTGCTCATGCCGCTGGCTGGTTTTTTCCTGATGCCTCAGGAGATTGAGGAGGGAAACCACGAGTTGCTTCTGCTCACCGAGCTCAACCGATGGCAGGTCGTTCTGGGAAAATTCTTGATGCTCTGGGGCCTTAGCGCGCTGACTTTCACCTCGCTACTGCCCTATGTGATCATCCGCTATTTCATCGGCGGAATCGAGTGGGGTAGCGAACTCGCCGCCGCAGGCTCCGTGCTTGCCGCTGCCGCCGTCATCGCTGCGGGATCGATCGCGGCCTCCGGCTTTTCTTCGCTGGCCGCAAAGCTTGGCGTCTTCGTCCTCTTCATGTTTTCAGCACTCGGCGGCGGTGGCGCTGGCCTGATCGGCGGTAGCATGTCGCTCGGCATGAGTGCGACCAACAAGTGGGCGTTTTTAGGAAATCTATATTACCATGTCTCCGTGCTCATAGTGGTGCTTTGTTACTGCGTGCTCGGGCTGCTCGTGGCGCGTTCGAGGCTGCGCCTTGCACTAATGAACTTCGAGTTGAAACCCTCCTCAGTGCTCCTGATCATAACGGGACTTTCGCCGTTTATCGTCGGCATGGTCGCCGCTTTCACCTGCGGCTTTGGCAGCATCGCAGGCGTCTTGTTGCTCACCTATTTGGCATGGAACTCCGACCGCACGCCGAAAGCCCCAAATTGGATGCCCCCTCCCCCTCCGAATATCCCACCGCCGCTCACATCTTACCCGCCAGCTCCCGACCCGCAGGTAGGAACGGCTCCCTGAGCGCCTTGCGGAAATCGAAGGCGCTGTCGAAGTCCTCTGGCTTGTCAGAGTCCTGCCGACCGAAAACCTGCTCCTCGATGAGATGGAAAACCATATTGCCAACATCGCGGCACTCCATCACTCCCCACTCGTCCATCAGCGTCGCGGCCATGGGGCCAAACTGCTCGAGAGCGAGATCACGAAATCCTTCAAGCAATTCCTTGCCGCTCACATGACGGCCTTTCCCGCCGGTTTCTTCCATCACCCTTTTCAACGTGAAATCCAGTGATTCTTTAAGGAAAAAATAGGCGTGCGCGTCATAGCGTCCCTCGCGACGAATGATCGATACGACGGATTGTTCAAACTGCGCGGCTTGCATGCGCCGAGGTATGACAAACAGCCACTCACCTGCCAAGCGCATTCCCTCGCCGCTTGCACTTGCCGCACGGAGGACGCATCTTCACCACAGACCATGAGAACCGCTGCGCTATTTCTAACAACCGCCCTCTGCGCCATCGCTGCGCCTGCAGATGACTTCATCGCTGCAGCCACCGCGAAGCACGGAGCATTAGGCGAAAAGGCCGCACGTTTTCTCGTGGAGCACATGCCTCCATCCGACAAGGAAACGCTTACCGCTGAATTTCTAACAGAAAATCTCGATCTCGCCCTGAAGGCGCGCGCCAAATTCCCGTGGGCGAAGGATGTGCCGGAGGAAATATTCCTCAACGATGTCCTACCCTATGCCGTGTTTGACGAACCGCGCGACCCATGGCGTGCTGACTTCCTAGCGAAATCGGCACTGCTTGTGAAGGACGCGAAAACCGCCTCCGAGGCCGCGCAGATCCTCAATCGTGATTTCTTCAAACTGATCAAAACCCACTATCACACGAAGCGGAAACGCACGAACCAATCGCCTAAAGAATCCATCGAACAAGGCAAGGCAACCTGCACCGGCCTCTCCATCATCCTCGTCGATGCCTGCCGCGCAGTCGGTATCCCCGCCCGTGCTGTCGGCACTCCGCTGTGGTGGAACAAGAGCGGCAACCACACCTGGGTAGAGATCTGGGACAAGGCCTGGCATTTCACCGGTGCGGATGAATACGACGCGAAAGGCCTCAATCGCGGCTGGTTTATCGATCAGGCATCGAAGGCGCACACCGACGATCCGATGCACGCAATTTATGCCACATCATGGAAACGCGATGGCGGAATTTTCCCCATGGTGTGGTCGCCGGAGAGCACATCTGTCGGCGGCGTGAACGTAACCGAAAGATACGCAGCGAAAGCCGTGCCCACAGAAGTCACCATCGGCGTCCGCTTTTTCGAAGGCAAAGATCGTTCTGTTAGAAAAGGCTCACTCACCACGGAGGCAGGCTTCGTCCTCAGCGCTTTCGAAACAAAAGCCGGCACCGCCGACCTCAACGACACCCCCCGTCTCTCCGTCACACCGGGAAAAAGTTACCGCCTGCGTTTCGAGATGGATGGCAAGGCAATGGAGACCGCCCCCTTCAAGGCCGGCAAAAAAGACATATTCGACATCCGCGCCGCCGACCTATCCCCCGTCCCCGATTTGAGCGATGAGGAAAAGGCTCTCACCGAAGAGGAGGCAGAGCGAGCCATCGCTTTTACCTACGAAACGATGCTCTCCGAACAACGCGAAGCACGTGCAGCGGAATTGAAAGCCAAGTCATTTACCATGGGCGACATGACCATGCGCTGGCTGGAAAAAACCTTCGGCGATGCCCCGGCGGACGGTCGGTCGCTTTGGATCTCGATGCACGGTGGCGGCGAGGCTCCAGAGCAAGTCAACACCCAGCAATGGCAAAACCAGATCCGGCTCTACCAACCGGAGGAAGGCATCTACATCGCTCCCCGCGCGCCCACCGATAAATGGAACATGTGGCACCAAGAACACATCGACCCGATGTTCGCCCACCTGATCGAGAGCATGGTCGCTCTGCGCGGAGTGAATCCCGACAAGGTCTATCTCATGGGCTACTCTGCGGGCGGCGATGGCGTCTGGCAGCTCGCGCCGCGCATGGCGGATCACTTCGCCGCTGCTGCAATGATGGCCGGTCATCCCAACGAGGCGCAGCTTTTCGGCCTCCGCAACCTTCCCTTTGCAATCTTCATGGGTGAAAATGACGCCGCCGTGAATCGAAACAAGGTGGCTGCGCAAAAATCCGCCGAGATCGCCGATCTCCACAAGGCCGACCCCGAAGGATACGTCCACCTCTCCCGCATTTACCCCGGCCTCGGCCATTGGATGAATCTTAAAGATGCGGAGGGCGTGCCGTGGATGGCGAAGTTCACCCGCAACCCGTGGCCACAGAAAATTGTTTGGTATCAGGACGATATCACCCACCAGCGCTTCTACTGGCTACGCCTCCCCGAAGGTGCCGCCATGAAGGATCAGAAAATCAACGCCGAGATCAAACGGCGCAGCATACGCCTGACCGGCGATGTCCCGCCCGGCACGCAGATTCTCCTTTCCGACAAACTAATCAATCTCGATGAACCCATCGAAATTTCCGTGAACGACAAAGCAACATTCACCGCGAAGCCCGTGCGGAGCATAAAAATAATCCGCTCCGCACTGAATGAACGCCTAGATCCAAGTGCCACGCCGACTGCCGTGATTGCCTGCCCCTAGATCAGAAATTCCACATCTTGCCCTTCTCCGCATCGGAGAAAACCTGAGGGCTCATAAAGTAGGAGCTCGGGGGATTCGGTAGAGCCGAGTCATCAAGACGCGGCAGCTTCGCACCAATCGTCGAGTCCCAAGGCTTACTGGATGAAATGCTGATCGGAGTTCCGACTTTCACCATATCGAAAATTTTGCGCGCGGAATTCAACGGCAGCCGCACGCAACCTTGGGTGCAGGGATAGGGTTTCACAAAACCCCAATGCATTCCATAAGCAGGGCCGGAAAACGACATCCAATACGTCATCGGATATCCCGCTCCCGGAGAACTCACCCGACGCCGGTGCCGCGTCTTGCTCAGGATGCGGAGTTCGCCTTTCGGAGTCGGCGTTGCGCTGGTGCCGACAGAGCAAGGAGTCGCAAGCAAGACTTCGTCACCTTGCGTGACATAAACACGCTGCGCTCCCGTGCTGATATGTAATTTCACGGCACCCGTCGGTTGCTTAACCTCAGGATCAAATGAAAACGCGCTGCCCGATTTCTTGGTGGACATGGAGCAGGAACTGAAAACAAGCGCGGTCGCAATGGTCGCGACGACAGAAGATAGTTTTGTTAAATGATTCATGATGGCGTGAGCGTGCTTCATTTTCCGAATAAACACGCAACAAGCAATCCACAAAGCGGGGAGATTTTTGTGCGCACGAATAACTTTCTGATTCCAACTGCCTTGGAAATTGTAATTTGAAAGTTGATCCCTAGACTTTGCCGCATGCTCGCTTTCTCAACCTGCTGGAACAACAGCCGCCACACCGATGGCGAGGCGATGATCGAGGAGATTGTGGGTATGGGTTTTACGAACATTGAGCTCTCCCACGGGATGACGGTCGCGAAGATCCCCGGCATCCGGAAAGCCTATGCGGCCGGCATGTTCACCTGCTCGGGAGTACATAATTATTTCCCTTCCCCGGTCGAGGTGATGATCGATGCACCCGATGCCTACGAATACACCTCGCACCGGCCCTTCGACCGGAAACGGGCGATGGATTTGACCTTGAAAACCCTGGAACTCGCCGCCGAGTTCCAGGCGCGATACCTAGTCCTGCACATGGGCTCCGCGCCGATGAATACCGCAAAGTTCACCAAACCACTTACGCAAGTGGTAGCCGCCGGTGAACAGCGCTCCCCCCGATACATCAAGGACAAGATCGCTTTTATAAAGAAGCGCGAGAAGCTCGCGCCACTCTACTATCAGCGCGCCATCCTGGCTCTGGAGGATCTCGCTCCGAAAGCCGAGGAATACGGCGTGAAGCTCGCTGTCGAATCGCGCTCACGCTTCGAAGATATGCCGAACGAGCGCGAGATGCTGAAGCTCCAGGAATACTTCCACGATAACCCGTGGGTCGGCTACTGGCACGACTTCGGCCACGTGCAGCTAAAGCACAACCTCGGCCTGCTCGATCACTACGAGTGGTTGGAAATGATCGCGCCGCACCTCATCGGCGGCCATGTCCACGATGTCCAATGGCCCGCCCGCGACCATCGAACTCCCTTCACCGGCACACTCGATTACGAGGCCATCCTGCCCTTTTTCCCTACCGGCTGCCCGCTAGTCTGGGAACTCAGCCCCACCCGCGAGACCGATGAGATCCGCGCCTCGCTGGAGATCTGGAAAAGGAAATTTCCGGAGAGGAGTTGATCTCGTGCCTCCCCTCATACCTCGCCCTCAATCTAACGGAACTGCTCACCAACTACCATAACCGCCTCCGCCACCGAGTAATCATGAAACCTTTCCTCCTACTCCTCATCGCCTCTACCGCGATCTGCCCCGCCCTTCCCGAAAAAGGCCTCTTGCTCGATCTCGACGCCGCAAAGGGCCTCACCCTGGAGGATGGCGACAAAGTATCAGCTTGGGAAAACCAAGCACCCGAAGCGAAAGCGAAACTTTTCGTAAAACAGGATGATGGCCGGAAGGAAAAAGGCAGCGGTCGCCCGACCCTGCGCCCCGCGATCCGCGAACTCAAGGGCATGCCCGCTCTAGTATTCCGCAGGCAGGAACTCGTCTGCATGGACGAGGATACCTTCGATGGCCTAACCACCGGCAAAGGCCACACTTGGCTCGCCATCATCGCCGTTCTCCCCCAGCAAGACGGACTCAAGGACGTGAACTCCTTTTTCGGAAACCTCTGCAACGGCCAGAAATACGAAGGCATCTGGGGCAGCCTAAACGACGACAACACCCTCTGGTATGGCGCCCGCAACAGCCTCACTTTCGGGCGCTTTGACAAAAATAACCCGCAACTCCTTGGCCCTGTTCTGGAAACCGGGAAATTCCACCTCATCGGCGGACGCATGGTCGCCGGAACCGGCACCGTGAAACTCGAACTCTTCACCCATAGCGCGAAACCCGTCGCCACCGGTGAAATCCCCGTCGTCCCCACCGCAAACCCCTCCAAAATGACCATCGGCCAAGAGCGCGACGCCATCGAGCATCCCGGCCACGAATCCTTCGACGGCGAGATCGCCCGCTTCCTCATCTGGGAACGCCCGCTCACCGATGCGGAACTCGCCGCCGCCATCGCGACCCTCCAGGAATCTTACATCGCAAAATAACGCATCCCCATTCAAAAATCATCAATCATCAATCATCAATCGGCATTCAGCGACAGCAAACCGCCGCGCCATGCACGGCGGCCTCAAGCCTCATCCGCAGCCGCCAGTTCTCGAACCCTTCCAAGAAACCCCGGTATCCCTCCCTCTGCCGGTGCTCCACATCCCGCGCCGCCGCAAGATCCGCTCTCCAGTCCCAGTTCTTCGCCTTCTTCGGTGGCAAGGTTTCCATTCAAGTCAGTTCACAAGAACACTGTTCATATAGTAACCTTAAAATGCCTATTTCGCTGTTCCGTATCGTCAGAAAAAGCTGAAAGTGCGATATGCCGAACGATTACCACCAGCTGATCCGCAGATCCTGGCTTTATGGATCCACCGATATTCAACCGATGCTGATGACAATCCCGCAATCCGAAACTCTGATTGACACCAGCTTCGGAGTTCGGCACTATTCTGGTTGGATACACGACGCGCATAACGGCAGTCGGTGCTACTAAAAGAAGCAGAAGAAAAAGCAGCAGCAATCCAAAAGGCTCGACTGATTGCGACCAACCAAAAACTTCTCAAGGCATCTTACATGCAGATTATAGCTGGAGCTGTTTTTCAGGTGGTAGATGGCGGAATTTTAGTACATGTCCACGCCAAATCAGATGGGACTTTTAAGGGCACAGGGAATAAGAAGGAGCAGAATATTGAATTTCGTGATAGATGGTTGATTTTTGTCAGTTGCGATAACAATAGTTTGGTCGATGGGAAGGGCTTTACGGGCGAGGTGTGGGCTGATGGCACTTATGCGTATGCCACCGCAATCGGAAGCGGCAAGACGATTCCAAAATACACCACAAATCCCAAAGATATAATCAAACGATAACAAGTCGCAGCATTCAACGTCGGGCAACGCTCTCCGTGAATTCGAGCTTTTCACCTCGCCGAATTTTGGGGAATTTTGGGGTCAGGTGCTTCATCGTAACATTTTCTTTTCAGGTCTGTAAATTTATTTTAACATTTTCCGCAATTTTGTTACGATGAAGCACCTGACCCCGAAAAGAGTGGAAAATCGCCGTTCGCGGAGCCGCGTTCTCCAGAACGCGAGTCCATGAAGTGACGATGGAAAGCGCGGACGCACTCAACATCGGCTTTCCCATGGGCATCGGCGGATTCTGATCCGCCGCTCCATGCTTGGGAAAATCGCCGTTGGCGGAGCCGCGTTCTCCAGAACGCGAGTCCATGAAGTGACGATGGAAAGCGCGG
>CAMBTP010000011.1 GCA_945870855.1 Prosthecobacter debontii | reverse complement strand
GAAGAATTTGAACCGCCAAGGAAGAGAAGTTCGCCAAGGAGGAATTGTTTTTTGCATTCTTCACTTTTCTTTCTTGGCGCTCTTGGCGGTTCAATTCTCCGTATGGAGAAGGGTCTTGCAGCCCCTTTGCGGAGGACTTGGAAATCGGTTCGCTTGGCTTGTGCAAAGGGGCTGGAAGCACCCTTCTCCATATAGCTGGATTTTCACTCCCTAGCTTGATCGCCCTAGCAGATGGTAGGGTCGTTTTGATAAAACGACCCACCCTGTGCGTGCAACCTCATCTGAAATCCGTGTCTCACCCTTTCGCGGCGTTGATGCGGAGCTTTCCTCCCCATCACCGTGCTAACACACGCTGCGTGGGTCATTTTGTCAAAATGACCCTACCGCGAAGCACAAACTCTTCTCTGCAATCCCTTCGCAGGATCACCGTCAGCAAAGCCCTCGATGCTGGGGCGCTTTATGGTTTCGGGGCATCACCGTCCAGAAGGGCGTCCACGGTGAGCTCCGCGAACGATCCCGGCAGACCCGTGTATTCGATTTTTCCCGCCGGACCGATGATGAGTGCGGCGGGTCTGGCGGAGATCCGGTATTCCTTCGCGAGTTTGTCCGCCGGGTCGATGATGTTATTCCATTTGAGCGAGCCTTCGCCCTGGAGCTCGCGGATGCGGTCGAGCGCTTCCGGCGTGACGCCGACGATGACGACGGGTTTGTCGGCATATTTCACGGCCATCTGGTTGGTGATGCCGATGAATTTATCGGTCTCCGGAGATTTTGCGTCCCAAAAGAGCAGCACTACAGTTTTTCCGCGCAGCTCGGAAAGCCGGATCACGCGCCCAGCGACGTCCGAGCCGCTAAGGTCGGGTGCGATTCGGCCCTTGGCGAGGAATCGGATCACGTAAAGCTCATCGTTTACGATATCCGCGACGCTGGTCTCGCCGATATTTTGATCGGAGGCCATGATGATGGCTTGGCGCAAGTAAGTGAGGCGTTTTTTCATCACTTCGGGCGCGTCACCCAAGCCTTTCAGCAGCATGGCAGCGCCCAGTGCGGCAATGCCCTTGGTGGGCTCGTCGGTATTCTCGGCTATGATTTTTTCCAAAAGAGGCAGGCTCTTCGGGTCGCCGCTTTCCGCAAGGGCGATGCTGAAGGGCGCAATGCCTGGCTTTGCGGTGTGGTTCTCGGCAAAGACTTCGAGGACGCGTTTGCGCTCCTTGATGAAGGCTGTGCCGGTGTTGCCGTCCGCGCCGCCGACGGTGAGATTGCGGCTGAGATCGAGGAAAAAGGCGGAGTAGGGGATGGTCCAGTCTTCCTTGAGCGAGGGCGCGATCTGTGGCCAGAGTTCCTTGGCCGAGAGGGAGGGATCGGGGCGGGTGGCGATGAGTTTCTGCCGCTCCACGGGATCGGTGGCGATCGTCAACTTGTCTTTCCAGATTTCTACGGATAGTTCGAAGCTGCGCTTGATCCGCTCTGATTCGGCGGGAGAGGCCTCCGCGTGGAGTGCCAAAATCAGGAAAAAAAGTGTGGCGATTCTGGGCATTTGCTTAGGGATTTTTGGTGGGACTGGGCGAGAGTATTATCGTGCGGGGATTTCTTCAATGGCAGATGTGTGAGTGTGCTTTGGCCGCGCATCGTGAATCGCCCAACCTTTTCGATTGCCGAGGCGGGGAGGTTTGCTAGGTTCCAAACGTTTTGTTGGGAAATGATATGAGTGCTCCACTTGATATGCCTGTGCTGGTGTTGAACCGCTACTGGCAGCCGGTTCATACTTGCTCGGCAAGGCGGGCGGTACATTTGCTCTGTCTAGGACACGCGCAAGTGGTGCAGGTGGAGGGCGAGCAAAGGTTCACGACGCACGATCTCGGCTCCTGGATCGGCTACTCGAACCGCATGTCCGGTCTGGAAATGATCCATAGCGTGCGCGTTGCTTTGGGAGTGCCCAAAATCATCGTGCTGGCAATCTACGATCGCCTGCCCCGCCTTGAAGTGAAGTTCACCCGCCGCAATGTATTCCTCCGCGACAAGTTCACCTGCCAGTATTGCGAGAAGGTTTTTCCAGAGCTGAAGCTGAATCTCGATCACGTAATCCCTCGCGACAAGGGTGGGAAAACGACATGGGATAACATCGTGACCTCATGCGTGAAGTGCAACACGCGGAAGTCGAACAATCTCCCTCACGAAGCGAACATGCATCCCGCCGAGAAGCCCTACGCGCCGCGCTGGCGTCCGCTCTACGGTTTGCAGGAAAACGGATTGGGCGATGAGAGCTGGGATCATTTCCTGCACCACGACAAAAAGGACGTGCTGAAATCCGCCTAATCAGTTGCGGCATTTACTCAGCAGCGTCTCAAGGAAACGGGTGATCTGCACGAGCGCGTCCTTGTATTCAGATGCCGACAACACACCGAGATCCGCGCGGCAGCCTTCGAGAAGATCCAAGGCTGTGCCCACGGCGCTTTCCAGCGCAGCTTGGTATTGGGCAGTGCCGACGAGTGCCGGCAAATCGATTTCGAGCTCGTCAAGAATGCGCTTGTTGATGACATCGCGTTGGTTTTCGGAAACGGATTCAAGGAGGTTGAGGATGGGCAGGGTAAGCTTTCCCTTGGCGAGATCCGTGCCGAGCGTTTTGCCGACGACCTCTTCCAAACCGACCAGATCGAGGCAATCGTCGTAAATCTGGTAAGCGGTGCCGAGTTTCATCCCGTAAGCGGCGAGAGAGGCTTGATCGCTTTCGCCCAGTCCGGAAACGGCGGCGGCAAGGCTCGTGGCGGCGGCAAACAGCGCTCCTGTTTTCATCTCGATCACGCGGAAATAATCTTCTTTCGAGAGCGTCAGGTCGAAGCGACGTTGCGTTTGCAGGATTTCCCCTTGGCAAACTTCGCGCGCGGCGTTGCCCACTTTGCGGCAGATGTCGATCGAGTTAAAATCGGTAGCGAGCGTGAGTGCATGGGAGAAAAGGGCGTCGCCTAACAGAACGGCGAGGGCGTTGCCCCATTTCGCGTTTGCTGTCGGCATCGAGCGGCGTGCGATCGCGCCGTCGATGATGTCATCGTGAACGAGGGTAGCCATGTGGATCAGCTCAAGGATCACGCCGATCTTGCGGTGGTCCTCATTCACACCGCCCGCCGCGCCACCGATCAGGATGGCTAGAGCAGGTCGTATCCTTTTCCCAGAGGTGTTGCAGATGTAGGCGATGTATGGCTCTACTGCGGAATCGAAGTCCCGCACTTGGCCGCGGATCGCGATCTCTACTTTCTCCAAATCCGGCCGGACGAGTTCGAAGGGAAACTGGCTGTTATTCGGTGATGTGGCGGTGAAGGTGGCCATGGCTGCCGAGAATATCCACGGATAAGGCGCAGCGGCAACCCGCATTCGGCATGCTTTGGCGAAATGACTTGAAAGACCTCCGATGTGAATACGTTTCTGTCCTGTCATGAAAACAAAACTTATTCTCATCGCAGCCGGATCGATGATCGGAGCTGCAAATCTTTCAGCACAGGTAGCCGGATATCAGGATACTCCGATCATCCCCGGGACGCCATTTCATGTCCACGATGGCGAGCGCCCACAACCGAGGGTAGTCGAGAGCGGTGGAGCTGTGGTAGTGAAATCGCCTTCCGATGCAGTCGTTCTTTTTGACGGAAGCAACGGTGACGCTTGGGTTGCGGTCAATGGCAAGAAATCCCCATGGGAGGTGCGAGATGGCGTAATGGTCGCCAAGGGCACGGATATCCGCACTAAAGATAAATTCGGAGCTATCCAGCTCCACTTCGAGTGGAGGCTTCCGGCGGGAAGAAAGGTCAACGGACAAAGCGGCGGGAATAGTGGAATTTTCCTAATGGAACTCTATGAGGTTCAGGTTCTCCAGAGTCACACAAACCCCACTTACCCGGATGGCCAGGCCACAGCGCTTTACGGCCAATTACCCCCGCTCGTGAACGCAACCTCGCCTCAAGGCGAATGGAACAGTTACGACATCACCTTCACCCCGCCCGTTTACGAAGGTGAAAAAGTGATTATGCCTGCCAAAGTGACGGTGATCCATAATGGTGTGGTTGTTCAGAACGGCGAGTCTTTAATCGGCACTACCACTCACAAGTCTCTCGCCACATATCCCGCCAAGCATCCGGAGACCGGCCCGCTACGCCTTCAGTTCCACGGCGACCCCGTAGAATACCGCAACATCTGGGTGCGTCCGCTCGGCGAGCGCGATAAGGAAAAATGATTTTCTAAATCAGAGCGGAAATACCATTTCGTTAGATTGACTGGCCGTCCAGTGACGCTATGGTTCGGTTACATGATCCGATTCCTTCTCTTATCTGCGGTTTTTCTTTGCCCGATGGCGGATTTACGGGCGCAGCTTGCGACTTCGCTAAGCATGAACAAGAAGACCTACTTGGCCGGTGAGTCGGTCATCGCTGAAATCATCGTCACAAATAATAGCGGCCGCGAATTGACCCTAGCTTCCACCCGCGCCCTTCCATGGTTGTCTTTCGTTGTCACGAACACCAAGGGGAATCCTGTTCCCACCCGCAAGCTCAACGTTTTCGGCGCCATGAAAATCAAGGCGGGCGAGTCACTTGCGAAACGCGTGGATCTCACCGAATACTTCCTTTTGGACAATCAGGGGAATTTTGCGGCTTCAGCGGTAGTAAGGGATCCCACTGCTGCCGTTCAGAGTTCATCTACGAATCGTATTCTGTTCAACCTGAACCCGGGAAAGCTGTATTGGTCACAGAAAATCGGCGTAAGCAATAATGCCAGCAACCATACTCGGGAAGTAAAGCTGATGACTTTTTCCGACGGCCAAAAAACCCAGCTTTACACAAAAGTAATCGATGGTCGCACTGGAATTTCAATCACTACATTTTCGCTGGGCGAGGTGCTTTTGCTACGGAAGCCAATGGTCACGTTGGACGGGAAGCAGCGTATGCATGTGATGTTTCTCAGCACGCCCTCGATGTGGGTGCATTGCCAAGTCAGCGCAGACGGCAAACTGGTCGGAAGGGATCTCCATCAGCGCTCTGCCCAAGGGGATCCTGTGCTGATGGCTTACGGTGATGGCTCCGTCCGTGTGATGAACAGCAATTTATATGATCCGAAGGTCGTAGAGGCGGAAAAATCCAAAATTCGCAAAGCTACGGATCGCCCCGCCATTCCTCAAGAGTAGGAATCATGCATTGAAATCGCAAAATATGAGAATTTTCGCTTTACAGATCCTGCAAAATTTTGTTAATAACGGTTAATAATCTTCGAAACTAAATCAATCATGAAGAAGTTGATTCTCAATCTTTTGCTCGGACTAGGTCTTTCCGCACTAGCCAACGCCTACAGTTTCCGCACCGTAATCATTGATCCCGGCCACGGCGGCCACGACAAAGGAGGGCAATGGGGGCGCGTCTATGAGAAGCATCTCGCGCTGGATACCTCAATCCGTTTGGAGTCGCACCTGAAGAAAATGGGTTACAATACGGTTCTCACACGTCGCAGTGATTACTTCGTCTCCCTGCCAGGCAGGATGAGCATGGCGAATAAATACAGGAGCGCGATTTTCATCAGCATTCACTACAACTACACTTGGAAGCAGCAGGTCAGTGGCATTGAAACTTTCTACCACAGCCGGCAGAGCCTGAAGCTCGCACAAGACGTTCATCGCGGCGTGATAAGCCGTGTGAAGGTGGTGGATCGCAAGGTCAAATATGCTCGCTACTATGTGATTCGGAATACGAATATTCCTTCAATCTTGGTCGAAGGCGGTTTTGTGAGTAATTCCAACGAGCGCAGCCGCATGAAGACCGCTTGGTTCCGCGATGCAATCGCCCGTGGTATCGCAGATGGTATCCAGCAGTTTCGTAGAGGGGGCTGAGAGGTTCTTCCAACCGATCGCTTGGGTTTGTGATGCGTTAAGCGGACTCGATGCCGCTGGCTATGATTCTTCCTTTGAGTTCGGCAGAAATATGGGGCTCGTCTGACCCCGGTTTCGCACCCGGCTTCACCCCACAATAAAACCGCCATTCCGTTTCCGGAGATGGCGGTTAGAAGGTTGGTTTGAGATCGCTTAGTTTACAGCGACAGCGGAAGTTCCAGTTTCACCGGTCCGGATGCGAATCGCTTCTTCTACGTTGGAGATAAAGACTTTTCCGTCACCGATTTTACCGGTGTTGGCGCTCTTTACGATGGATTGGGCGACCCCCTCGGCCTGGGCGTCATCCACAACGATTTCGATTTTTACTTTAGGAAGGAAATCCACGGTGTATTCGGAGCCGCGGTAGATTTCAGTGTGGCCTTTTTGACGTCCGAAACCTTTTACTTCGGTTACGGTCATCCCTTGGACTCCGACCTCTGCGAGGGCTTCCTTAACTTCTTCAAGTTTGAATGGTTTGATGATGGCTTCGATTTTTTTCATGGTAGCGGCGGTTGGTAAAAGCATGAAAGCAAGCGGCGTGCCAAGTTTAGAGACGCCATTTCCTGCCCGAGGAATAAATAGCCGATTTTCCTGCGTCTAGCGAGCGGAAATCCCTACCTATTCGTAAATTCTGATCTAGAGGGGTTGCGATTTGATGAAAAGTAGTTCATTTTATCGCCGTAATTCAAAACATCTATGAAGAAACTAGCAATCACATTACTATCCTCCGTCCTCATTTTCCAAGCATCTGCGCAGGACGCAAAGATCGAGATCACCGGCAACGACCAGATGCAATACAACATAAAGGCGTTCGAGGTGACCGAAGGCCAGAAGGTGGTGGTTTCGTTCAAACACATCGGCCAGCTTCCCGCCATCGCCATGGGTCACAATTTCGTGATTCTGCAGGCAGGGACTGCGGTGCCCGCTTTTGCAACGAAGTGCGCACCAGCCAAGGACACGGGATACATCCCGCAGGATGAGGAATCGAAAAAGGAAATGGTCTCACACACAAAAATGCTCGGTGGTGGCGAGTCCGATGAGATCACCTTCACCGCCCCGGCGGCAGGTGAATATCCGTTCATCTGCACTTTCCCCGGCCATTTTGCGATCATGCAGGGTGTCATGACCGTGAAGGCAAAATAACCCGCCTTTAATTTTTAAAGCCGCCTATCCAAAAGGATTGGCGGCTTTTTTTGTGACCGCGGATCAAATTTAACGCGCGATGATGACCACCGCGTGCTCATCGTAGCGAGCCTGGGTGTTTGCCTGGCTGTGAATATACTCGAGGATCGCCTTCGCAGGGACGTTTTTCAGCTGCATGGTGATCCGCTTGTCTGCGAGTTTGCCTTTAGGATCTTGGATAACAAAATTCGGAGTAACCTCCTCGTTGCTCGCCTTCTCGATTGCAATGCCGAGCGCGGCGATGGCCTCATTGACGGAAGCCTCCTCGATGCGGTAAATAGGGATTTTGACGCTGCCGATTTTTGTTTCGACTGCAGATGCTCTAATGGCGCCGGCATCGATTTTCACTTGTCCGGAGCGATAGCGGGCGTTGACGTGGCCGGGCTCTAACCGGATTGCTGCGTGGTAGGCGGCACTCGCAGTGGTGGGATCTCCCGCCTTCTCGGCAGCGAGACCTTTACGATAATACTCTTCCGCCTTCTCGGCGGCGGTTTGTGCTAGGGCGATCTGGGCGGAAGCAGCCAATGCGGCGATGACAATGAATGTTTTCATAGCGTTTCAAACTAAAACAAAAATCCTTGGGATGCGAGAGGATAGTTTGGGAGATTTTCTCCGGGTTTTGAAATAATGATTCATCTTAGGTCTGCGGTGTAACGCGAATGCGAATGGGCACGCGTTACTCACGGAGCCTCACGCGCCGCGATGACCTCCTTGAGCAATCTGGCCATAACTCGGGCGGCGGATTTACCAGTTTCCAGCACCTCTTCGTGGTTGAGGTTTTCCTGCATCCCGGCCGCCCAGTTTGTAAGACAGGAAAAACCGACGACGCGTAGCCCGAGCGCCCGGGCTTGGATGGCTTCGAGAACGGTGCTCATACCGACCGCATCCGCGCCCACTGTTCGCAGCATCCGTATTTCCGCAGGAGTTTCATACTGCGGGCCGCGCAAACCGGCATAGATCCCTTCGTTGAGTTTCATGCCCTGGCCCTTAGCCACTTTTCTGAAATCCGCGCGCCACGCCGCGTCATAAGCAACACTCATGTCGATGAAGGACGCTCCCGATAGCGGGCTTGCGCCGGTGAGGTTGAGATGGTCGGAAAGCATCATCCATTCGCCGGGGGTGAAATCACGGTTCACGCTGCCTGCCGCGTTGGTCAGGACAAGCGAACTCACGCCATGCTCGGCCATCCAACGCACTCCAGCCGTAACCGCCTCCGCGCCATGACCTTCGTAGAGGTGAACGCGGCCTTTCATCAGGCAGACATCCGTGCCGCCGAGTTTCCCAAAAAGGAATTTTCCCGCATGTCCCGGAACAGTGGAAACTGCCAGCCCCGCCTCCGTAAAATCGACCTCATTTGTGATGTCCACCTCTTCCGCCAAAACGCCCAACCCCGATCCCAACACAATTCCGACCATTCCCATCTCTAGCTTGCAACGCCCTGCAAGTCATGATTTTTTTCCTGAATTATCAACATTGCTTTGCATATCTGAATAAATCCTTCACGGTTTTCTCGATGTCATTCCATTCTCGGATAACGGTTACACTTCTATTTCTTCCGTTACTCACCCAGTGCGGCACGTATTATACGCCTACCTCGAACGCGGTCACTGGCCCCTTTGACAGCCGTGGAAATTACGTCGAGGAATGGGCGGACAGTCCTGAGAAATGGCATCGTCCATCGGCTCCATCGGACCGACCCAAGCCCACCACCGCGCCAAGATATCCCGCTCCTCCTCAGATCGCCATGGTTGAGACGCGTCCCACGCCTGCCGTTTCCGCGCCGAAACCCAAGCCCAAGCCAGTAGTCGCCAAACCAAAATCTGTTAGATACATCGTTAAAAAAGGTGACAGCCTCAGCCGTATCGCGAGCAGGCATGGTATTGGTCTTAGCGCCCTCCGCCGCGCGAACAGAATTTCTGGAGATCTGATCCGCCCCGGACAGGTGCTCACGATTCCAAAGTGAGCTACGCGCGCCAACGCGCTGAGGATTTCCGTTTGGCAAGGTGGTCAATCGCGCCTATATAATCGCTTCCTGATGTCTGCTTAGGGCATTTCTCGAATCATATGAAACATACGTGCACCATACTCGCCGCCGCACTCCTGCTGACCATCGCCCCAGCCACCGCTCGATCTGCTACTTTCCAAGCCTTCGAAGGGGATGGTTTTGATGATTGGCAGGCGACCGGCACGGCCTTCGGACTTTCACCTGTCCACGGTAAGCTCGACGGGATGAAGATGGAACTCAAGACCTATGCCAACGATGCTTTCACGCTTTCTGCCCACGGCGGGATGGACGCTACCGGGACGCTGACCTCGCCGGAGTTCACGATTACCGAGCCCTACATCGCGTTCCTAATCGCGGGCGGTGACAAGCTGGGTAAAACCTCCGTCCAGCTCATCGTGGATGGCACGGTGGCGAAGGAGGCGACGGGGAAACGCAGCCCGATCATGGTGCCCAACCTATTCGACGTGACGGCTCTCATGGGGAAAAAAGCACGCCTGCGGGCGGTGGATGAGGACAAGGGCGACTGGGGCTTCATTGCCCTGGATCACGTGGTATTCACCGATTATGCAAACGATAAATTTCCTTCCTCCACGAAGGACGGGAAGCCGTTTGTGGAGGGACTTGTCTCCACTCCCGCTCTGGCCGGTGCCACCATTCCTGACGGCTCCACGCTGAAGGTGGAGGCGGATTTCAAGAACCAAGGAATCAAATCCCCAACCGCGCTCACCTTCGACGAGCAGGGCAACGTCTATGTCGCCGAGACCCACCGTTTCCGCCACGGCATTGAGGACGACCGCAACAGCCTTTACTGGTATCTCGATGACCTCGCTGCGAAGACTACGGATGACCGGCTCAAGCTCCATGAAAAGTGGTATGAAAAAGTTTCCAAGAAATTCATGACGGAAAAATCCGAGGTAATCCGCCGCTTTGCTGACAGTGATGGCGATGGTTCCTTCGACAAAGTCAACGTCTTCTCCGATGGCTACAATGACGTGCTCGATGGCACGGGTGCCGGCGTGTTTTTCTACGATGGCTCACTCTATTTCGCCTGCATTCCTAAGATCTACAAGCTGCGCGACACAGATAACGATGGAGTGGCGGATGAAAAAAAGATCTTGGAAGAAGGCTTCGGCGTGCGGATTTCACTTTCCGGCCATGATCTCAACGGCTTCACCCTCGGCCCAGACGGGCGTATTTATGGCACAATCGGTGACCGTGGCTACTCTATGATCACCAAGGATGGTAAGGAATACCGCTGCCCAAATGAGGGCGCGGCCTTTCGCTTCGAGCCAGATGGCACGGGCTTCGAGGTCTTCCACACCGGCCTGCGCAACCCTAAGGAGATCGCCTTCGATGAACTTGGCGATGCTTTCAGCGTGGATAATAATTCCGACCAAGGCGACAAGGCGCGCATCGTCTATCTCGTCGAGGGCGGCGATACCGGCTGGCAGATGGAGCATCAGGCGATGCATACCTTCCACCGCAACATCGGCCTTGAGAAACGCCCACCGAGCCGCTGGATGAACGAACGGATTTGGGAAATGCGCAACGATGAGCAGCCCGCCTACATCCTGCCGCCCTCCGCCCACCTTAGCTCCGGCCCATCCGGCCTCACCTACCATCCCGGCACCGGTTTCCTCGAAAGTGAGAAAGGCCGCTTCCTGATCTGCGATTACAAAGGCGGCGCAGCCAACTCCGGCATCTGGTCTTTCGAAATGGAACCCGACGGCGCCGGCATGAAAATGTCCGATGCCCGCCAGTTCAACTGGGGAATCGCCGCTACCGACGTGGAGTATTCCTTCGACGGTCGCGTATTCGTCACCGATTTTGTCACCGGCTGGCAATCCCACGACGAAGGCCGCCTGCTTTCTATCAGCGCGGGCGACAACATCTATCTTCCAGATGAAACGAAACAGGCCGCGAAACTCATCTCAGAGGGCTTCGACAAACGCGAATCCGCCGAACTCGCGAAACTCCTCTCCCACCCCGATTCCCGCGTCCGCCTACGCGCCCAGGTCGCGTTAACCCGCAAGGCGGATGCCATTACAGTTTTCAAAAAAGCCACGGAATCCGAGAACCAAATCGAGCGCATCCACGGCCTCTGGGGTCTCGGAATCATTGCCCGCCGCGGCTCCGTCCCATCACCTTCAGGGGATTTTGGCACCTTGCCGAAGAAAGGTCTGCGCGAGGCCGCCGCCAATACCATCCTCCCTCTACTGAAAGACCCTGATGCAGAAATTCGCGTCCAGGCTCTGCGATCCATCTCCGAGGGACCGCTCTCCGGAGACACAATTCCGTTCGGCGTAATGCTCTCAGATGAATCACCCCGCGTCCGCTTCGCGGCAGGTATAGCGATCGGAAAAACCAAGGCGGTGGGTCACTACTCCGCTGTGCTGGATTTCATAAGAAAAAACAACAACCGCGACCTATTTCTACGCCATGCCGGAATCTATGCGCTGGAGCACATGTCCACGAATGCGCAGCAAGTCAGCATGCTATCCTCCGATCCCTCGCCCGCCGTTCGACTCGCTGCCGTTGTCACGCTGCGTCGTTTGAAAAGTATCGAGGTCGCACGTTTCATAAAAGATCCCGACCCAAAAGTTCAGGATGAGGTGATCCGCGCGATTCAGGATATCGACATGACCGACATGCGCCCGCTGGCCGCTGCACTGCTTGATGATCTCGGTAGTCGCAAATGGTCGGACTTCATGCTGCGCCGCCTGATCCACAACGCCTACCGTGTCGGCACGGCGGAGAATGCTTCCCGCATCCTTGCGGTCGCCGCGAACAAGTCGCTACCCACCGAAGTCCGCGAGGAGGCTCTGCGGCTGATCGGTATCTGGGAGAAACCTTTCCCCGCTGATCAACTCAGCGGCCACTGGCGTCCGCTCGAGGCTCGCCCGCTTGAAACCCTCAAGCCCGCCCTTGAAAAAGCACTGCCTGTCTTGCTTAAGTCGGATGCCTTCGTCCTCGCGGGAGCACTTACGCTGATTGACAAGCACCAGATCAATATTACTTCGCTCGATGACGACACCCTAAAATTTATTGTTACCAACGCCGAGCTTCCTGGCGATGCCCGCGCGAAAGCACTCACACTCTACATCCACCGCGATGGCAAAGGGCTCAATGATCTGCTCGCGCAGGCCGCGACGGATTCCTGCAACGAACTCGCCGTCTCCGCGCTCGAGGAATTAGCAAAGCGAGATCCGCAGGCGGCCCTCGCCGCTGTCGAGGCAGCCGTAAGTTCCGATAACCCCTCCCGCGTTCAAAAAGCGTGGGGCTTACTGGCCGGTATTTCGGGAGACGGCGCGGCCGCCTTCATCGCCGCCAGCCTTGTGAAACTGAAAGAAGCAAACGGCATCTCGCCGGGAGCCATCGAACTCATCGCCACAGCAAAATTCCGCAAAGAACCCGCCGTCGCCGCCGCGCTCGCAGTTTACGACAAGGCGGTGGCCGAGAACTCAGATCCGCTTGCGAAATACAACATTTCCCTCCAAGGCGGCGATCCCGTAAAAGGCGCGGCTCTATTTGGCTCACATCCCATCGGACAATGCATGCGTTGCCACAAAGCGGAGGATAAAGCGCATTCCGCGGGTGGAGACGCCGGTCCTAACCTCGCTGGAATCTCGAAACGCCATGATCGTAAATACCTACTGGAATCCATTGTGAATCCCGGTGCCGTAGTCAGCTCCGGTTACGGCATCACCTCGATCACTTTTAAAAACAGCGCGACACTCGGAGGATCTCTCGTAGAGGAAACTCCCGATTATCTCGACATCGCAACTCCCGAGAAATTGCTCCGCGTGAAGCGCGCCGATATCGAGTCCTACACCCCTCCCGTTTCCGCGATGCCACCGATGGGCGATCTGATTAAACCGGAAGAAATCCGGGATCTTGTCGCGTGGCTGAATTCACTAAGCAAGGAGCCGGAAAAAACGCCCGTCAGGAAACCGGAGATCGTCGATCCCTCGAAACTCCCCGGCGCAAAACCGCAGTCGAGTCTAAAGCCCACCGTGCAGCTCTTGATTCCTATCGCAACCGAAGGCAATACCGTCGCCCCCGACACCACAAAAATCGGCCAGCAGCAATTCATGCTTTGTGGAGCCTGTCACGGCCAGCAGGGAGAAGGCACAGCCGCTGGCCCGCCGCTAGCGGGTTCCGAGTGGGTCAACGGCCCGGCGGAAAACCTCATCCGTATCCAACTGCGTGGCCTCATCGGCCCGATTAAGGTGAAGGGGCAGGAATACAATTTCCCCGCCGGAATGATGGCTATGGCCCATCAGACCGACGAGCAGATCGCCGCCGTGCTTACCCATGTCCGCTTCAATTTCGGCAACAAAGCCCCCGCCGTAACCGCCGCTGATGTCACCGCCCTGCGCAGCGAAGAGGGCAAACCGCAACTCACTGCCGCAGAACTTATCCAACCGGAATTGCCTGCCGTAACAGAAAAATCCACCGCCGCGAAGGATTCGAAGTATGACAACTTGAAATCCCCACCCGGCGCGTCGCTGTGGGTATTCGCCGGGGTTTTCTTATTTGCCTTGGTCTGCTTTGTGGGCGTTTTCAGGAAATAATTCTCACCTGACCAGATCCTCTTCATAAAGCAGCCTGAAGCCGCTGCGGTTGAGGATGCTTGTCGCGAAATCGTAATCCTCGACATGCAGCGCCAGTAGCGCCTTGCCATCGGGGCCGGGCAGCATCGCGTATGCGAAATCCACGTTCGTCTCCGCGATCATTAGAATGTCCAGGCACTTGAGCAGATCCGGCCCGGCTTCCTTCAGCGCGAGAACCACCAGCTCGCAGGTGGTGTGCGGGATTCCTTTCTCGCAGAAAATCGACTCCGCAAGATCGGTATCGGACAGCACCAACCTCGCAATGGTGGCATCGCGCGAATCCTGCACGCTCAACCCGATCACCTCGATCGAAGAGGATCGCAAAAGTTTCACCAACGAAGCGAGCGCGCCCACGCGGTTGGGAAGCATCACGGAAAATTGCCGCACAGGCGTCCCGTTTTCCGCCACCAGTCCACCGACGTTCTCATATTCCTTATCCATGTGATGTTATCCATTCCATTTTGCCTCCACCATCATTCGCTGCCAAAGAATTAAGGTCAGCAGGTTCTTTCAGTTCTAGCTGAGATTCAGCATAATACTCGTCCATCGCCTCCGCCACCTTCTCGTCTGACTCCAGCACGAGGAAACACGCGAAGAGTAATCTTGGAAAAGACATGTCTCGTGATACTTCAGCTAAGTTAATCATTCAATACCCAATTTACTGTCTCGGAAATATGAACAAATCATAACCAAAGCGCCGCTATTTGTGTATAATCCGTAGAGAATGACCGCGATCGAAGCTCCAGCTAAAAGTTCTCCTGCCGCCACCGCATGGCGTGAGTGGCTGGGGGAGCATGCTCCGAAACTATTCCTTTTCGCCAGAAACCAAACCCGAACCCATGAAGACGCCCAAGATGTGCTGCAGGACGCAGTCGTCAAACTCGTCGAAAAAATCCGCGGCGGCGAGTTCGTGGGTGGCCAGGACGCATGGCAGCCTTACCTCTATGCGACCATACGCAGGCTCGCCATTGACCTGTCTCGCAAAGACGACCGACGCAAGCGCCGCGAGGACAATGTTTCCGCCGATCTCGAGGCGGAGCAATTCGAGGCATTCCATCCATGGTTCGATTCTGAAGGAGGCGATGAAGAGACGCGCTCCCAGCTTGAGGACGCCCTCAAATCCCTACCCGGAAAATTTTCGGAAGTCATCATGATGAAAATCTGGGGTGAGCGCACTTTCGCGGAAATCGGAGAGGCTCTAGGAATTTCTCAGAACACGGCGGCCTCCCGGTATCGCTATGGCCTGGAAGCACTGAAACGGGAGCTCGGCACCGCACGCCGCAGGGGAGACCTTTCCATCTAAATTTTTCACCAACCCGAGATTCATCCACAACAACATGTCAAGGATACCCACCATCACCGAGCAGGAGCTCGGCAACCTTCAGCCCACAGGGCTCGATGAGGACTTTCTCGCACGTCTCACTGCTTGTGCGGAGGAGACTCAACTGGAGCTTTCCGAGGATGAGCTCGCATTTGAGTCACGCCTCCGGGCAATCCGCCCAAGGATAATCCCCAGCGCCCTGCAAAGCTCTCTGCTTAGTGTGTTGGGCGACACGCCATTCTCTGTGGATGAGAAAATCGTGCTCTTCAATAAACCATCATCTGCAACAGTCATGGCGGGCAAAAAATGGAGCGCGTTCCGTTTCAATATTGTGGCCGCTGCTGCTGTCGCTCTGCTCGGCTCCCTCGCCGCGTTTATGGTTCCTGGCGAAATTCGGAATGTGAAAAAGTCAGTGACCGGTAACGTAAGCGCTTCTTTTCCCGCTCCACTTACGCCCGCTCCAGAGCTAGTTGCTCCCGCTTCATTTAATCCCAATCCCAGCGTAACCCAGGATCAGGGCGTGATCTGGAGAGGCAAGAACCAGCCTAACCGCGTTCTCAGCCGCACCTACATGGATCAAGTGCTCTCCAAAGACGCGGATGGCAATCCCATCATTGAGTTACGCCCACGCGTGGAATACGAGATCACCCCGGAGAAAATCGACTGATTTTTTACCACGAGATTCTTCCCATCTACTACTCATATAGTATATAAAAGCGACTACTATGAAAAAGAAATTCCGCGCCTCTCACTCCGCCGGTATCATTGCCGGCCTGATGATTTTTCCGCTAAATCTCCTGCCGGCGATCGAGCCGCCACCCGATAATTCAAAGCCGCCCGCCGCTCTTTTCAGAGAACAGGGAATCGAGCGCGATGACGCCGAGAAACTTCCTTTCCTCGGGCTATCCACCTCCAGCATTCCGGAAATGATCGCCGATCATCTCGGTATCAGCGGAGGCTCTGGAGTAATCATCCGCACCGTATATCCCGACAGCCCTGGCGAGAAGTCTGGCTTATCTGTAAACGATATCATCCTTTCCATCGACGGCACTCCAGTCGGTGATCCCGATGCGTTCACTAAAAAAATTCGGAGCCATAAGGTGGGCGACACGCTTGAGCTTGATCTCATCCGCAAAGGTAAATCCGATAAGGTGGAAGTCACACTCACCGAGCGCCCGGCCGATCTCGAGGCTGATGTTACCCCAGCACCTTTGATGGAGGGACTTCCTCAGGCTCATGCGGATCGTCTGCAGGGCATGATTGATAGGAATCGGCAGAGATTCGGCGTGGATCCTCTTGGTAATTCGCCAGACCAGACATTCGAGAACACTTTCCGCATGATGCGCGAGCAAATGAACCAGGCTCTCGAAAACCAGATTCCTCCCATCACACCGGGCGAAGAGGGCGGATTTCGTTTCCAACAAAACTCCAGCATTCGCCTCATGGACAACGATGGTTCGTTGGAGATAAAATCCGCCGATGGTGATATACGGGTAACTGTTCGCGACACGGCCAACAAGATTGTCTGGGAGGGCCCGTGGAACTCGGACAAGGACAAGGAAGCTGCGCCACAGGATATCCGCGAGAGAATTGACCGCGTAAAATTCGGCTCCGCGAACGGCAAAGGCCTCACACTACGCTTCGGCCAGCCCGGCATAATCGATAACTGAGGGCAGAGGAAAAACCGTCTTCTAATGTGCTAATGGAAATCCGCGCATGGCTTCGTTCGGCGTGGGGTTGGTGATTCCTGAGTTAGCTAAACTCCAGAAATTATCTTCTGTTTCACTTCTTAGGAGGGCGGACCGAAGGAGGCACTTGCTGCGCTCATCGTATTTCATTCATCACGCCGCCGAGAACTTTTAAAAATTGCGGGTCGCCAAAATTGCCGAGGTGGCCGCCGGATGGCATCCAAATTGCACGGTCTCCGAATGTCGCGTTGATCCATTGCATATCCTGAGGAGAGACTAGGATGTCATTGCGATTACCGATCAAGTGGACACGACGATTCATACTCAGAGCGCGCTCGTGCGATCTAAGTGTGGTTGCATTGAAAAGACATTTTTCAGTCACTCCTTTTTTCAGTTCCTCTGGCGCTAGCCATTGCTTGATGTAATCGTCGAAGCTGAAATTCATCAGCTCGCGATACGAGTTCTCACGCCGCCAGGTGGACGTGGGCACGGAAACTAGATCCGAAGGCGTTCGCTGCTGAATGCTATAAAGCGAATTGCGCAGCACGACCCGGAATGCGTAACCAACCAGTAGCTTTGATTCATCCGCATCGAATGGTGGTACACCTTCTGGCGGGCGCTGATCTATCAATGCCGCAAGCTTGTGAAAGGTGTTGTCGAACTGCTGGGCGCGTACTTTTTCAGGCCACGAGGCAGGCACCTCGTAATACTGATCGAGCGTGCGGTATGCTTGCCCTAGATCGACCGGGGCTTGAATCGTCAGGTAGTGATCGAAGCGCACGGACCCCGGAGCGTGATCCGGCTCGGTGGCCGCCAGTTGCAGGGCTGAGAAGCCGCCGAGGGAAAATCCTGCGAGCACACGCTTCGTAACGCGTCCGCGATATTTCCTATCAATCGAGGCATCGATCGCCGTCAAGGTGGCGAGCAGATCCGCACGATCCGTCACCGGATTTCCCGGCATGGATGAGGACGACGCGTGCTCCATGAACTCTGGGTGGAACATCCCCGAAATGGTCACTACCGAAAATCCCATGTTATGGATCGCCTCAGCTAGAACCATGACATTTCCCGACATACGGTGCGAACCGATTCCCGGACTAAGGAAAACCAGCGGTGCCGGCCCTTTGTGCATCCACGACTGATACGAGAAGTCTTTACCGGTATGCGGCAGCCGCACCAAATGCCTTTTTCCGCGCAAAGCGAACCATGGGTCGGTGGGTTTGTATCGCGCCGCCGCCAGCGTCTCCAGCGTCGCAACATCCGGAGCGCCACGCGGCGTCCAGTCCGGTGGTGTCGTCCGTGAGAGATACGGCCAAGCTTGGCGGACAAGGTCATAGGAGTCAGCTTCGGTTCGCATCACGCTCGCCGCCTGTGGGATGATATCGCTTAACTGGTGCACCCGGGGCGCAATGAGCGCGAATTCGAGGCCGGCGACATAAGTTAGGGGATCGCCCACCACATCCATTGCGCGGGCCGGAGCCGCCACGTTGTCGCTGGGGCCGAGAAATGGGAGCACCACGTAGGTATCCGGTTGCCAGCCCCAGTGTTGGAACGTCTGGTTGAAGCTTCCCCGGCTGCCCGGCAGATCCATGCGATCCGCTACATCGAATAATCCGCCAATACCCACGGTTGTGTTTGCGAGAAATCTCAATGCCTCCTCGCCGGAATCATTCCAGCGCCCTTGCAGGATCTGGTTCGTAATTCGCAGCGGGCCGGTCAGGTTGTCCCGCATGTTGCCAATCGACTGCCGCACCGGTTTCGGGAAAGTGGTAAGGTAAACGTTTGTTGCTGGTTCTAGAATTCCGAATGTCACCCTACGGTTCAGTTCCCAGGTAACGCGGTTCATCGGCTCAAGCGGATCGGCAAGCTGCTTTGTAGTTTTCGGACTCATCACAGGAGTCGGAGCGGTGCCGCCGCAGGAAATAGCCAAAATGCCGATAAAGGCAACCATGGGCGATTTCAAATTCTGTATGTTAAATTCAGTCATGCGAATGTCAGAGCAATAATTCACAACCCCTTATAACGCAACCTTTGGATTTGCCAGAGTGTCAGGGTGATTATGTAGCGCCGATTTAAAAATGCATGGTAGTGATTTAATCTATTTCCCCACCTGCTTGATCATGCCTTCGGCGAGCTCGCGCAACTCCTCGACCGGGATGGCGAAGGTTTCGGCGCGGTTGGCGCGGGCGATGTTCATTCCAACGGCACGGCCTTCGAGGTCGAGGACGGGGCCGCCCATGGTGATCGAGGCACCGAGTATATCGTGCTGGATGACACGGGGGAAGCCGCTGCGGCGGTTGGAGAAATCGCCGCTCATTTCGTCGTTGCGGGTGGCCTCGCGGAAAATATCGCCACGGGCGGAGAGTTTGACGTCGAGCTCGTCTTTTTTGCCGTCACGCAGGATGGCGACCTTCACGTCGCTGCCGGATTTCATCTTACTGAGAAGTTTGCCGAGTGCGGCGACTTCCTTTACCGGTTTTCCGTCTATCGTGGTGATGATATCGCCTTTTTTCAGGCCGCTTTTTTCGGCACCGCTGTCTTTGCTGACCTCTTCGACAGCTAGGCCTTTTTTGGTTTCCTTGAGGGTGACTCCGAGCACCGCACCACCCTCGGGCAGGATCTCGCGGTTATCGGCGCTGATGATGCCGGCCATCACACGGCGGTTCGTGCGGCTGGTAACGCCATTGACTACGACCCATGTGCCGCGCGGGAGTTTGCTGTCCGGCGCGAAGACGACGGGGGTGAGATCAGTGGCGTCGATTTTCAGAAGAGCCACATCCCAACGGGTATCGGTCATTACGACCTTCGCGTCCTTGAAGGATTCCTTGTCCACACGGACATCGATTTTACCAACACCCTCGACCTCGCTCGCCTTGGTGAGGACGTAGCCGTCCGCAGAGATAACGGTGCCGTAGGCGATCTCATTTCGGCCATTATAAATGACTGCGCTTGAAAGCTGGATCACGGCGCGCTGCGACTCGAACACAGCGGTGACCGCAGCACCGGTGGTGCGAAAATTCGTTTCCAAGCTTTGTTGTGTAAAGGCCGGGACGACGAACGCCATCGTGAGCGCGAGACTAACGCTCGCCGAGCTTGAGGTTGATCGTTTCATCTTTGCCATCGCGGGTGATTTCGAAAGTGATCTTGTCCCCGGCGGCGAGTTCCGCGAGGATGGATTGCAGTTTTTTACGAGAGTCGAGCTTCTCTCCGTTTAGCGTGCGGATGAGGTCGCCTTCTTTGATGCCTGCCTCTTCTGCAGGGCTTTTTTTCCCGAGCTTGGTGACCTCGATACCGCCTTTGGCAGTCTTTGTCGCTAGGCCGAGGAAGCCTTTGCCAATCTCCGGTTTCTTTACGAATGGCCCCTCGCCGATGAACTCGGATTTCAGCATCCGGTCCCAGTTATCTGTGAAAACTTTCACCGGGACATGCATGTTCACCCCGACCACCGCGCCGACCCGCGAGTGGATACCAATGAGGCGACCTTCCATATCAAAGAGCGGCCCGCCGGAATCGCCTCCGATGAGCGCCCCATCGGTTTGTAACGTGGTATTCGCTACGCGGACAAGCCGCCCAATGCGAGAAACGGCCCCGCGCTCCTTGTCGAAGCCGCCGGAGTGGCCGAGGGAGAAAATCCAGTCGCCGAGTTTCGTATCGTCCGTTTTGTTGATCTCCACGGCGGGGAAAGGTTTGCCCTCGGGAAGTTTCTCGGTGATTTGGATCAATGCGGCATCGGTTTCCGAATCTAGTCCAAGGGTCTCGGCCTTGAGCTTGGTGCCGTCCGCCATGATCACGGTCACGTCCTTTCCGACACCGGTGGAAACGTGCGCGGCGGTCATTACCAGCCCGTCTTCCGAAACGATCACGCCACTGCCGGAGCCATCGTCGAGATCGATGCAAACCGTGGCGGCCTGTGCCTTGGGAATCGCGGCGAGCAGGGCATTCTGCATGGTGTTGAGGTCAGCGCGTGATTCCGGGGCTTTTTTAGCGTTTACCGGAAATGCTGAAAGTGGCGCGAGGCAGACTGCGCCGATGAGGAAATAAGCGAGCGGTTTTTTCATATTACCTTTCCAAAATCTCCACCTCATATCCGTCGGGATCGGTGACGAAGGCCATTTTCTTCCCGCCGCTGGTGAATTTTTCCCGCCAGCCGGATGGCCAGATCTCGATGCCCGCCTTCTCGACCGCGTCGCAATACTCCACGATATCATCCACACCTAGGCAGGTATGCATCAGATCCTCAGGGCATTTGGCGGTGTAATCAGCGGACCATGCGAGTTCAAGAAAAACTTGACTATCTATCAATTTCATGAAAGCGAGTTGGTTGCCTTGCGGAGATTCCTTTCTTGTGTCAATCTTGTAGCCAAGATTTTCATAAAACGCGATGGAGTCGTCTAGGCTTTTTACTCTGATACGCGTGTGTAAAAATCGAATCTTCATCCCATGAACCTGAACCAAAACCCACCACCCCGCAAGCCCCACCATGGAATTCACCGAAATCGACCTTGAAGATTATCGCAACTTACTCATGGAGATTCACCGCACCCACATGCCTTTTGGGATGTTCGGAAAGGAAAAATACCCGCCAAACGGAGTCCCGCTCTGCGACCTACCCGAGGAATACCTGCTTTGGTTTAAGCAACGCTCCTTTCCCAAAGGTCTCCTTGGCGAACTCATGGCCCATGTCTGCGAGATCAAGGAACTCGGCATGGACTCCGTTTTCGATTCCTTGCGGATAGCGAATGGCGGGCGCACGAAGCTCTAACTTTTAAAATTTAAAAGCAAATTCCGTGGCATTCATGAAGTTTCTTGGAAAATGCTACTGCCTTCTGCTCGCCGTATCGTTGACCAGCGTCACGACGGCCGCCGATACATGGCCGCAATTCCGCGGGCCAACCGGCCAGGGGATCGCAAGCGGATCCGGCCCGCTCAAATGGAGCAAGGATGCCGGGATCGCCTGGAAAGTCCCGCTGGCTGCCCAAGGCTGGTCGTCGCCCGTCATCGCCGATGGGAAAATCGTCCTAACTGGCTCACGTAAGGATGGCGATACCACGGTTCTGGTCGCTTTCGCTCTCGATGTCGCGACCGGCAAAAAACTCTGGGAAGTAGATCTTTTCCAACCCACCGCAGAAGAGACCTCCGCAATGCACGGCAAGAACAGCCTAGCCAGCTCTACTCCGATCATCGCAGACGGCATCGCTTACGTTCACTTCGGCCACATGGGCACCGCCGCACTGCGTCTCGTTGATGGCGAAGTAGTTTGGAAAAAACAGGTTTCCTACAAACCGATGCACGGCAACGGCGGTTCTCCAATCATCGTCGGCGACCTGCTCGTGGTCAACGCCGACGCTGAGATCGATCCCACCATCGTTGCTTTTCACCGGAAGGAAGGCAGCATCGCATGGCGCACACCCCGCGAGCAGGAAGTCCGCAGCAAGTTCTCCTTCAGCACCCCGCTCGTGGTCGAGACAGATGGCCGCACCGAAATTCTCAGTGCGGGCAGCGGCATGATCGGAGCCTACGCGCCAGAAGACGGTCGCCTGCTTTGGAAAGCAACCTACGGCGAGGGCTATTCGGTAGTTCCCCGGCCAGTCGTCGCCGATGGCATGGCCTACGTGGCCACCGGCTACAACGTTCCCAAGCTCATCGCGATCCGCCTTGGTGATGCCACCGGTGATGTCACTAAGAGCCACATCGAATGGGAAGTCACACGTCGGATGCCGAAAACCCCATCGATGATCGCCACCGGCGGCCAGATTCTTGTGCTCGATGATACCGGCACACTCACCAGCCTCGACGCAAAATCCGGCAAGCCGGTCTGGAACGAAAAACTCCCCGGAAATTTCTCTGCCTCGCCGATTCTAGCCGGAGAAATCCTCTACGCCGTTACCGAAGACGGAGTCTGCTATGTCGTGAAAATCTCGCCGGACGGAGCGAAGATTCAATTCGAAACCGACCTTGCCGAACGCTCACTTGCCTCTCCGATCCTGCTTGATGGAGCCCTTTATCTGCGCACTGAAAGCCACCTCTGGAAAATCACCGGCGAGTGATTCGCATAACCGAAGCGAACCCATTTCCCGATCCTCCGCAAAGGGGTTTCAAACCCCTTCTCCATATTAGCGACGGCCCTATGCCGCGGCGGAAGTAGCCTGATCCGGCCAAGCCGCGTAGATCGGGGCGGAGATAGGTCACCGGAGTCCGGAGGCCATGATTCCGCCGCCTGTCTTGTCATCACTTTGAGGACTATGATCCCTTCTGCATTCTATGCGATTCTCAACACGATATTACACGCATTCAGCCGTAAGACTAGATGCGAGTCGCTCAAGGTTGCTCCAAAAAAACCCTCAGATCAAAAACCCCAAGACAAAAAACACCCATGAAATCCAAGAATCAAAATCCATTCCTAGTCGCCGCTATCTCGCTATTGCTCGCCGCGCCCTCGGCCTTCGCCGCCGCCCTCACTTGGGATACGACATCAGGCGACGGAGCCGCCATCACCGCGGCCAGCGGTAACTGGAACACGACCGCAGGAAACACGGTCTGGAACAACGGCACCTCGAATGTGATTTGGAGCCAAACCTCAGCCACCGACGGCAGCAACACCGCCACTTTTGCCGGCACAGACGGCTCGCCTAATCAGTATGTCATCACGCTCGCTGCGCAAATGGCCGCCGAATCCATCACTTTCAACAACAGCGGCTACCAAATCACCGGCAGCACGCTGGCCATCATGCCGACGACTGCCCTTAGCGGTGCCATCACCGTCGCCGCTGGCAAGACCGCCACCATCAATTCCGCCATTGCGTACGCCAACAATGCAGCCGCTGCCATCACGGTGAACGCGGGCTCCACGCTCAACCTCGGCGGCGGTGCGACCAATTCCCAATACACCTTTTCAGGCCTTGGCGCGGTCAACATGACCGCAGGGACATACTCCGCCAACACCGGTGCCATGCAAGCCGCAACCCTAAATCAAACTGGCGGCACCTTTAATATCACGCCAGGAAACGCTATCGGTTACAACATCAACAGCACCACCCAAAACGTCGCTTATAACCTTTCCGCCGGCACCCTGAGTGTGAGCGGCAACAACACGACGACCACCGTCAACAACGCCCACTTGGGCATCGGAAACGGGACCGGCGCCTTCATATCCTCCTTGAATGTGAGTGGGACCGGCATCGTGAACGCCGGCACCACCGCCAGCCGTTCCGGCGAGATTCGCATCGGAAATACCACCGCATCCAACGGCACGCTTAATGTGACGGGTGGCACGGTCACGGTTGGCACCGGCAGCACCGCCAACAAGATTTACTTCTACAAGGCCGGGGCGAACTCGGGCTTCACCGCCGCCATGACCCAGTCCGCCGGCACGGTGACCGCCAACGGCATCCAGTTCGGAGGTTCCACGGGTGCTACCACCTATAACGCCACCTCAGCGGCGAATTTGACCCTCAGCGGCGGCAGCCTTTACATTGGCCTCCAAGGGATCACCCGCGGCACCGACGCCACCACACTCCCAGTCGCGATCAAGCTGCAAGGCGGCACTCTTGGTGCATCCGACGCCTGGTCGTCCTCGCTCAACATGAGCCTGGGCGCCGGCACCACAATCCAAGCAGCTACCAGCGCCGCCGCCGCCAAAAACATCACCCTCTCCGGTATTCTCTCCGATGACAGCGGTGCGGGCACGCTCACCAAGACCGGGGCGGGCACTCTAACCCTTTCCGGAGTCAACACCTTCACGGGTGCCACCGCCGTCAATGCAGGTGTCTTGGTTCTCGGCAATGCCAATGCCGTGAGCACTTCCAGTTCGCTCACCCTCGCCGACGGGGCCTCGCTCTCGCTGACCACCACCCCAAGCACGGTGAAGACTCTCACTTTTACTAGCACCGGCACGCTGAATTTTGACCTCGCAAGCGGCGGCACGGGTCTGACGGTAAGCACCTCCAGCGGCGTGATCAACAGCGGCGCGGCCGGTTCCATCGCCATCAACATCACCGGCAGCGCACCTGCTAACGGCACCTACTCGCTCATTTCCTACAGCGGAACCCTGGGGGGCAGCGGTTTCAGCGCTTACACCCTCGGCACCACGCCCGCAGGCAAATCCTACTCCCTGATCGACACCGGCAGCGCCATTCAACTGGTGGTTGTCGCGGACGGTTACTACTGGACCGGCGCGCAAAGCAGCGAGTGGAGTACGGCCATCATCACCCCGTCAAAAAACTGGATTCTGGATGGCAATTCGGTTGATTACGTGAACGACGTCAAGGTGGTCTTCGATAGCTCCGCCACGAACAAAACCGTGGACATCACGGGAGCGGATGTGACACCGCAGTCGGTCCTATTCATCAGCGGGGTCTACACGTTGCAAGGCACCAACAAGATTGCCGGTACTGCACCGATCACTGTGACGTCTGCTGCCACGCTTAAGCTCGGCACTTCCAACGTGCTGCCGGATGGCGTCGGCGCGGGCACTCTCAGTATCAGTGGCACCCTCGACCTCAACGGCAATTCGGAAACGCTCAATGGGTTTAGCGGCACGGGCTCGGTGGATAACACCGCGGCTTCCACCACCTCCACCTTGACCTTGGGAGCCATCGTTGGCGGCACTTCCACTGGCAATATCAAGAACACCGGCGGCACGCTGGCCTTGACCAAGACTGGTGACACGGACGTCATCCTGAGCGGAACTAACACCTACAGCGGAGGCACGACCATCAGCCAAAACCGCCTGTTTATCAATGGCAGCGCCGCGTTGTCTCCCAATACTGCGGTGACGGTCAGCAACGGAGCCTCCTTAGTCTTGAACGCCAGCGGCACTCCCACCTTCGCTCAAAGCATCACGCTCGCCTCAGGCTCGAACCTGTCGGTGCGCCAGGCGGCGACCGTCAGCAATGTCACCCTGCCAATCCCTGGTACCGTCATTTTCAACAATGACGATGTGGCCACGGCGGCGTTCTCCCTTTCCACCCCCACCGCTTTAACTGGCGCGCTGACCGTCCAAGTCGGCGGTGGTGTCGGAGCCCCGGGCATCGCCACCTTGTCGGGAATCCTAAGCGGCAGCGGCGGTAGTCTAGTCAAAACCGGAGCAGGCACGCTGGCTCTTAGCGGTGCGAACACGTTCGTAGGAGGAGTCACCATCAAAAATGGTACACTGGAAAGCAGGACCACCAAGACCACGCTGGGCGCGAACACGGTCATCATGGGCGGCGTCGGTTCGACGGGGGCTACCTACATCACTGGACAGGATAACTCGAATCCATTCGTCATCAATGCTCCTGACAGTGGCACGTTGACGATCGGTGCAAACGGCAGCGGCTCCGGCTTTTTCATGTCGGGGGGAATCACCTTAAATGGCAACCTGACCTTACAGTCTTACAACAACGTCATCAGCGGGGCGACCACCGCCAGATCTTACTTCACTGGTGGTATCACCGGCACTGGTAACCTGCTGCTCGACAATCTGGGTCTTGCCGCAAACGCAATCGAGCTCACCACCACCGCTGTCAACCACACCGGCAGCATCACCGTGCAAGGGTCCGCAACGGGTGACACCCTCATCAGTGCCTCGATCGGATCGAACGTCACCGGCATCACCCAAAACAGTGCGACCTCTCGTCTGGATCTCAGCGGCGCGAACACCTACGCCGGTAACCTCACGGTCAATGCAGGCATCGTGCGGATCTCGAACAATTCCAACACCGGCAACGACGTTTCCACCGTCACCCTCGCCGCGAGCGGAGCAACGCTGAACCTCACCTACGTCGGCACCGACACCGTGGACGAGCTCTACATCGGTAGCACCCAACAAGCGAACGGCGTGTATGGAAAAGTCGGTTCGGCTTTACCTGTCATCGGTATCTCCCAGATCACTGGCGACGGCACCCTGACCGTAAGTTCCGGCCCTGCTGGCTACTCCTCGTGGATCACCGGCACCTTCGCCAATGGCACAGTGCCAGCCCTTGAACAAGGTGCCAATGACGACCCTGACAACGACGGCATCAGCAACTTGTTGGAATACGCCATCGCCGGCCAAGACCCGACAGTGGCAAACGCAGCGGTGGGCACCTTCGCCACCAACGTCCTCAGCTACACCAAACGGACAGGCACCAACGGGCTCACCTACGCGATCCAGAAATCCACCGACCTCGGCACCACCGATCCATGGATCGAGGTCACCGGCGGATCCTATGTCAACGACGCGACCACCATCTCGTTCACCCTCACCCCAGGCACCCCGGCGAAGAATTTCCTACGCCTCAAGGTCCTGTCGAACTGAACCGAGCTTACCCGCCAATGACGATATGAAATCCTGATCGCTTTCCGTTCGGGAAACATCAATGATTTTTCGACTATGCTCTTGCCAATTGCCGCATTAGCCATAATCGATACATCATTGCAATGACTGAAGAACCAACACCTACTCGCCTCAGCCCGCTGTCCGCATTGATTTTCAGTTCACGCTGGCTGCAGCTGCCGCTCTATCTTGGCCTTATCGTCGCGCAGGGTGTTTACGTGGTGCTTTTCATCAAGGAACTCTGGCATCTGATCTCTGCGGCCACCAGTCTCACAGAGCAGCAGATGATGCTGATTGTACTCGGGTTGATCGATGTAGTGATGATTTCAAACCTGCTGATGATGGTCATCGTTGGCGGCTATGAAACATTCGTATCCCGTTTGCGCCTGCAAAACCACCCAGACCAGCCCGAGTGGCTGAGCCATGTGAACGCCTCTGTATTGAAGGTGAAACTGGCGATGGCGATCATCGGAATCAGCTCGATACATTTGCTCAAAACCTTCATCGCAGCAGGTAGCATTGGATTGGAGCAGGCCACCGGGCTAGCCGCAACGACCAGTCCACCGATCACTGCGGAGGGAGTGATGTGGCAGACCATCATCCACTGCGTGTTTATCCTTTCCGCGCTGGGCATCGCCTACACGGACCGAGTCATGCTGGGGGCCACTGCTACGAAATCTTCTAATCACTAGCAGCCAGCGAAAATGATTCAAAGGGACATCATTCAAACGCCCTGTTGGGAAATCCGTTCGCTCGGCGGAATGAATTGAAGGGTTTTCTCACTGCCCGGACGGATCGATCATTTCGACACGGATAAACTGGTGGGGAGTTCCGCTGACAGGTGCCGCACTGCGGAAGATCATTTGGTTGGCCGCTTCCTCGACGACGGTGCAATGCGGCGATCCGCTCTGCCAGGTTGTTAAGTTCGTGCTAACCGAGCCGCGGAATTGCACACCACGGCGGCTGCTGCGCGGCAAGACGTATTCCAAGAAGCGATGGCCCATGTCGGTCGTCATCCGCATCGCGGGTTTGGCAACCGATGTGGTCGAAAGCGGGTCGGTGCCGGCGGCGTATTCCCACAGGGTGGAGACGCCATCGCTATCGGCATCGTTGTTCCACTGGCTGGCGGGCCCTGTGAGGTTGGGATCGCTGCCGCCGAAGGTGCGGTAGCGCCATGGTTCGGGGGCAAGTAAGTCCTGAGTGACCGCGGTGTCGCCCTGCGTGTTGTAGCTTGCCACCTGGAGCAGAATGTCTGAGACGCCGTTATCAAGGTTCACGGTGGCGGTGGTGGTCCCGGGAGGATATTCACCAACAACCACGGGCGTGCCGCTGTTGACGGTCTTGCGGATCACATATCCGAGTTCGCTGTTGGCGGAATCGGACCAGTTGAGCATCACCTGATTGAGATTATTAAAGGTCATCTGCACCGAGCCGGGGGCAGTCGGCGCGGCGGAAGGTGCGGGAGAGAACTCCGCAGAGGAATCACCGAACTGTCTGAACGGGCGGTTGGGAATTCCGCCGATGTAGCTGGCGAGGATTTTCTTGAGCTCGTAAGCTGTGGCGGGCTCTTGACCGTAGATGTTGGTATTTTCGTTCGGATCGGTGGTCAAGTTGTAGAGCTGGTCGTCGTCGAAATAGGTCGGGTTGGTTGTAGCGACACCCGCTCCGAGACCGCTGTTGTTGATGTAATAGGGTCGTGGGATCGTCCCGCCTGTTAGTTGCGAACTTTCATTGTATTCCGGCCATCGGTAACCACTCGCGATTTGGGAGTAAATCGATGGGGTGTAGCGAACCGCGATGTATTTGCGGGTCTTGGTGCGCACGCCGCGGGCGTAGCCCATCTCGCCGAAGACCTCGCTCCGCACCGCCGCGCTGCTGCCGTTGAAAACCGGCACTAGGCTAACGCCATCCACCGGACGGGTCGGTAGGTTGGAGACTCCGGCGAGCGCGAGCAGTGTTGACCCGATATCCACATGACTGACCAATTCATTATAGGCGCGACCGGGAGAAGTGATGCCATTGGGCCAATTCATCACCAGCGGCACCTTCAGTCCCAGATCGTAGAGCGAGGTTTTGCCCCAAATCGTGCTTGAGGTGATGCTGTTGGGCGAATTCTTCTCACCGTGGTCGGAGGTGAAGATGATCAGCGTGTCGTTGCGGATGCCGTAGGCGGTGAGCTTGTTGAGGATGGCCTGGACCGAGTAGTCGAGCCATGTCTCGCGGGCGGAGATCAGGGGCTTGTTGGCGGCATTCACCTGATTGATGATCGATGAGCGCGTGGGCATGAACGAGTAGTCCTCGTTGGGCAGAAATCCGGCGCTGGTGTAGCGTGAATCTGAGTTTAGGTCGGTGGTGAGCGTATTGTTAACCGGCCCGTGGTTGATGGTGGGTGCCATGTAGAGGAAGAATCGCTCATTGCGGTTTTCCTCGATGAATTTCAGGGCGCGGCTGGTGATCCACTCCTGGTTGTGGACGTTCAGCTTATCATTGTAGAGTTCCTTGAGGTTGGCGTGGTAGAAGCCGTCGACATAATCGTATCCAAGCGTGCGCATGTTTTGGCAGACGATGCGGTGGTTGTGCTGCATGGCCGCGTTGACCGTGGCATTGGTGGCCGGATCGTCCGTCTGGCCGTAGGTGATGAGTCCCTTGGATGCCCAATTGGTGGTAAAGTTCAACTCGTCATCGAGCACGTGGGATTTCCCGACAAAACCGGTGCGGTAGCCTGCCTGCTGCAGCCATGCGCCGATGTTTTGGCCGTCATGCTCTAGCTCGGTGTCCGACACGCCGAAGCGGCCGAGTGTTCCAAGCGGGTAGCGAGCGATGAAGGTGTCGCTGGTATTGCGCGAGGGCCAACGACTGGTGAGAAGCGAATAGCGTGAGGCGCCACATACGGACGCGGCGCAGAATGCCAAGTTGAATTTCAGACCGGTGGAAACGAGTAAGTCCAGCGTCGGTGTAATGCAATTCCTGCCATCAAAGCCGTAGTGCTGGTCGGCGGCCTGGTCGTCGGTATTGATGATGATAATATTCGGACCGCTGGCTGCGGTCTGAGCCTTCACCTCGTAGTAGATGGATGTGGCGGTGGCGACCAATTCGAGCCGACGGGTGGAAGGCAGGTCGAAATTTCGGGTGCGCATGGCCGCCGTGCTGCCGGAGAGTGATCCGAAGTTTGCCAGCACGAAACGGTCGCCGATGTTGTAGGGGCCGGTGAAATTAGCACCATCGAGAAGCCACTGCGCGCCGAGATCGAGGACCAGCTTGGCGGTGCCTAGTTCGAGCGGCTCGCTGCCGCCCGAATCTGGCTTGGTTTCCACAGTCGCGGCAGAACCCACCGCGAACTCGTCGGCGGCGGATGATCCGTTGTAGCCGAGGGATACGCTCGAGCCATTGATCACGAGGCGGACTGTTTTAGTGAGGTCGCGGCCAAGGGTCATGGCGCGCATCGATAGTGCTCCTGTGCCGGTCACGGTGAGCGATCCGTTGGTGATCAGGAGTTCGTCCGGGCTGGTGGATGCTGCGCTGCTGAGGATCACGTCGTAGCTATTGATGATCGCATCTGTGGGGGCGGCGGGTATGCCATTGGGGCTCCAGTTGGTGGCGTTGGTCCACAGGTTATTGCCCGCGCCGTTGTCAAATCCTGCGGGCGCTGAAGGCGCAACCACCGCGAAGCTAAAGCCGGCAATGCCCGCGCCGTCTGTTAGCCCCATTCCGGGAATTTCTTTGAAGGTGAGGGATTCGCCATTGTTGAGCGGAAAGTCAGCAGGGAGGCTCAGCGTTCCCATCGCACCAGACATGTTGGCAAAGTCGGCATTCGTCGTTCCATTTGAGATTCGGATGTCTGAGCCGTTGCCCTCGATATAGGACCAGTTTTTAAAGGTGAGCGCCATACCGGCAGGCGCACCGCTGAGTGTCCAAGTCAGGATTTCCGGGGTGGATGTCGCGCCACCCGTGCCGTAGTTCAGACCATCGACGCGGTTCGTATTTTCGCCCTGAATGCCGATGCCGCCGCCGCCAAGCTCGGTGATGGCGAGGTTTGCTCCACCTGATCCGATGCCGGTGAGGGTGAAGGATGTATTTAGCCATGAGGGATTCTCCACTGATCCGACATTGCTGCTATCCCACTCGTTTACCATGTTGATAAAAGTGGTGACGCTGCTGGTAGTGGAAGCGTTGAGAGAAATTACACCGGAGCCATTGATGGAAAAGGTCAGGGTAATTGGCGCAGTGTTGCTGCCCGAGAGAATGTAGGGAGGAGTCGGCCCGAAACCGATCCCGCTGTTTGCGAAGCTCACGACCGCGTCGTTGGCAGTCAGCGGGGGACTAAGGATGTCGAAGGTGAACCCACCGAGGCCCGCTCCGCTGGTGGAATCCGGGGTTTCGCCAAAGGAGAGAGTGTCACCGTTGCCCAGGCTGAGCACATTGGTCACGAGGCTGAATGCGGTGCTACCCGACGCCGCCAAGTTGGCAAAATCCTGAAGGTTCGTACCGTCGGAAAAGCGCATGTCTGCTCCGAAACCGCTCACCCATGACCAAGATTTAAACTGCAGAATCATCCCTGCCGGCGCGGTCAGTTCGAATTTAAGTGTCTCTGGGGCACTTGTTGGCAGCGTCCGCCCGTCCAAGCGGTTCGAATCCTGTCCCTGCACGCCGAGGCCGCCGCCATTGAGAGTGGTGATACTCAGGTTCGGGCTCGACGATCTCACCGGCACGATTTTGAGGCTAAACGAGGTGTTAAAGAGATCACTGTTGGTCGTGGTGCCCGCCATGCCGCTTAGCCGGTCGAACTGGTTGACCAGATTGATGAAGGTGGCGTTGGCGTTGGTGGTGGAGGCATTTAGTGAAACCGCCCCGGCTCCGTCGATGGTGTAGGCGAGGGTGATGGTATCGTTGATCGCTGCCGTGAGAAAAGTCCCGGTGGTCACAGGGCCAGTGTTGGCAAAGCTCGTGCTGACATCCGCCTTTGCGGCCAGAGCGGGTAAGACGCAGATGAAAAGAAGGGATTTGATGTTCATGGAGCGGGTTTGGAAAAAATGGGTTTGATGACGCAATCGCTTCTTTTTTATAGGGTAAATTTCACGGAGATTCCTCATAGTCCTCAAAGCGAGGACATCGGCCGTATCTCTGGCTGGGGTTTCAAGCCGTTCAAGCACGCCACCACCCACGATCCCAAGCGCGGGGATGACGGCGGGAAGACCATCGCCACCGGCCATTTTTTCCAACTCACGCAAAGGGATCACGCAAAGGGACCACGCAAAGGGACAGACAAAATGTGTAGACAAAATGTGTAGTCTACGCGTGGGACAAAGCCTGCATTCACACAAAGGGACAGACAAAATGTGTGAATTGTCTTGTGATGTTCATCGGGGAGGGCAAGATGGCCGCATGCGTAGAGCGAGATGGTTGGCGGAATGGGCGAACAAGCAGGGGAAGCCGGCGATTTACCATTGTATTTCGCGGGTGGTGGATCGGCGTTTTGTGTTTGGGGATGAGGAGCGGGAGAAGTTCCGGATATTCATGCGGATGCAGGAGAATTTCACGGGCTGCCGGGTGCTTACGTATTGCGTGATGTCGAACCATTTCCATCTGCTGCTGGAGGTTCCGCCTGTTCCGGAGGGTGGAGTTTCCGATGAGCTGCTTCTGAAACGGCTGCGAGCTTTGTATTCTGATGCTTATGTGGACGGGGTGGTAAAGGAGCTTGAGAGCGCGCGCATTGAGGAGGATGAGGCGATGGTGGCGGAGATACATGCGCGTTTCACTTACCGGATGCACGATCTGAGCGAGTTCATGAAGACGCTTTTGCAAAGGTTCACGCGCTGGTTCAACCGGGAGCACAAGCGCCGAGGAACCTTATGGGAGGAGCGATACAAGAGTGTCATCGTGCAAAGCGGCGCGGCGGCACGGACTATGGCGGCCTACATTGATTTGAATCCGGTGCGGGCGGGGATGGTATCCGATCCGGCAGATTACCGTTGGAGCGGATATGGCGAGGCGGTGGGTGGCGGTGCCAAGGGGAACGGCAAGAAAGCGAGATTGGGACTGATCCTGACGGTTCGGAATCCAGAAACCAGAGAGCAGATCCAAATCGAATCGTGGGAAGAAGTTTCACGGATCTATCGTAGGGCGATGGGGCTTGCACTTGTTAGAAAAAGCGGACGCGCAGGAGCGGTGCTTCTGGATTATGCTTCGCAGAATGAGGCGGAGTATCTGGAGGGGGCGACCGAAGATCGCTCCTACTTGCCGGATCTTGGGATGGCGAAAATGCTTCGGATGCGGGTGAGGTATTTCACAGATGGTGCGGTGATCGGTAGCAAGGAGTTCGTGAACGAGGCCTTCGCTGGGGCGCGGGAGAGGTTTACGGAGAAGAGAAAGGATGGAGCGCGGAGGATGCGGGGCAGCGGGGCTCCTGCGGCGGGGACGCTGTGGAGTATGCGTGATCTGCGAGTGCGGGTATGATACAGGGTAAGCGGCTTCACCGACCAGAGCCGCGAACTTCCACCCAAAGGCGGAGCATCAATCTCATCTACTCCTTCGGCGAGGACGTGGAAGGCGAGCTTTGCTTCACGGATCTGAGCAGTGCGGTGTATCGCATAATCGGAAAGTGATTGATCAATGCGCCCCCTGCGGCGCGGTGCTTTCGTTGATGAATGGGCGGAGGTTCGCGTAGATTCCTGTTAGATCCGGATCTTCCCTGAAAACTTGATCGGCGAGTGAGCGCGCTTCGCGTATCAATTCGGTATCAGTTATGAAATCGGCGAAGCGGAGATCGGTGAGGCCGGATTGGGCGGTGCCGAGGATGTCGCCTGGGCCGCGGAGGCGGAGGTCGGCTTCGGCGATCTCGAAGCCGTCTGAGGATTTTTCGAGGATATTGAGTTTCTCGATGGCCTCGGGGATTTTAGAATCGGTGAGGAGGATGCAGTAGGACTTGTGCTCGCCACGTCCGATTCGACCTCGTAGCTGATGGATCTGGGCAAGGCCGAAGCGCTCGGCGTGGTGGAGGATCATCAGGTTCGCGTTGGGGACATCCACGCCGACTTCGATCACGGTGGTTGCGACAAGGGCTTTGGTTTTTCCGCTGCGGAAATCTTCCATCACCGCGTCTTTTTCCTCAGGGCGCAGCTTGCCGTGGATCAGGCCGACGTTTCCCGCGCCGAGCCGTTTTTGCCATTTCGGGAAAGCCTCGGTGGCGGATTCGGCTTTCACGGAATCGCTTTCCTCGACGAGCGGATAGACGAGGTAAGCCTGGCGGCCTTCGGCGAGCTGGGCTTTCACGAAATCGGTGATATCCTGCTGCTTCGGCTTGGTGCGGAGGGCGGTGACGATTTTTCCGCGACCGGCGGGTTTCTCATCTAACAGGGAGACGTCGAGGTCGCCGTAGATTGTCATGGTTAGCGAGCGGGGGATGGGCGTGGCGGTCATTACGAGGACATCTGGGAGAGTGCCTTGTCGGATCAGGGCGGCGCGTTGGGCTACGCCGAATTTGTGCTGCTCGTCGATCACCACGAGGCCAAGATCGGTGAAGAGAGTTTCATCGTAGAGCAGGGCGTGGGTGCCGATGAAAATGGTTGGGGCTTGAGGTTCGGGTTGAGTTGAAGAAAGGGGTTGCAAACCCCTTCTCCATATTGCGGTGCGGAGGACGAGATTTACGCCGAGCGGCTCCAGCCATTTCCGGAAGGTTAGGAAATGCTGCTCGGCGAGGATTTGGGTGGGAGCCATCAGTGCGGCGTCTGCTCCGGAATCGATGGCGAGTAGCATGGAGGCGAGAGCGACGAAGGTTTTCCCGGAGCCGACATCTCCCTGGAGGAGGCGATTCATGGGGCGTGGCGCGCGCATGTCGGCGATGATTTCCTTGATGGATCGTTTCTGTGCGCCGGTGAGGTCGAAGGGGAGGCTTTCGTAAAAGGCTTTGAGCAGAGTGGTTTTTTTTCCAAGCACACGACCATTTTGTGAAAGGTGGCGGGTGCGTTGCCAGACGACATTGAGTTGGAGGGTGAAGAAGGACTCGAGGGCGAAGCGGCGGCGGGCGGATTTTGAGGATTCGGCGGAGGTGGGGAAGTGGGTTTCGAAAAGGTCTTCCGTGCGGTTGTTCACGGATACGGAAAAAGGGAAGGGGAGGGGGTTCTGATCGGCATGGAGGATGCAATCCGCCGCTACGGAGTGGATGATCTCACGCAGGCGGCGCTGGTTGAGGCCGGAGATATTTTTATAGATTGGGACGATGCGGTTTAGGTGGATCGTTTCCTCTCCGTCATCGGAAACGATCTCGATTTCCGGGTGGTCGATGATGAGGCGCCCGCCTTGTTCCTTCACTTTCCCGTAGGCAATCACCTGCTGGCCGGCGGCGATCACTTTCGACATGAAGGGCATGTTGAACCAACGGCAGGTGATTTTCCCGGAGCCGAAGACTCCGCCGGAGCCGTCCATGATGACGGCCTCATAGAAACGCGTTTTTCCGAAGCCCTTGGTGCCCGCGTCGATCACGCCGCCGTGCAGGCAGACGGGTTTGCCGGTGGGGAGATTGGGAAAATTGTCGAACTGGCGGCGATCTTCATAGCGCTTCGGGAAATGGGTGAGGAGATCTGCAACAGTCACGAAGCCGGCGGACTCCAGAGCCAGCAATTCCTTGGGGGAAAGGAACGCGAGGGAGGCGAGCGGGGTTTGGCCGGAGGTCACGCGGGAAGCTTGGCGGGAAAAGCGGAGTTTTCAACGCAAAGCGGCGAAGGTGGAAAGACTTGCGGGATTTTCCTAGGCGGGTAGTTTTCCGTGCTTTCAATTCGATACTCATGACCACCCTCCAAACAGCCCTCCAAGTCCTGCTCCTAATCTTTGTCGTGGTGATGCTTTTTAATATCATCATCTTCGTCCACGAGCTTGGCCACTTCCTTGCGGGGAAATGGCGGGGGCTTCAGATTGATCGTTTCCAGATCTGGTTTGGTAAGCCGATTTGGAAAAAGGAATACAAGGGCGTTCAATACGGCCTCGGTTGGATCCCGGCGGGAGGCTTTGTGGCGCTGCCGCAGATGGCGCCGATGGAGGCGATTGAAGGCGGCGACAAGGATCGCAAACCCCTGCCACCCATCACGCCGCTGGATAAGATCATCGTCGCCTTCGCCGGGCCACTATTCTCCATACTGCTTGCTCTTACTGCCGGGCTTATTGTCTGGGGTGTGGGAAAGCCGAAGGATTTCGTGCCCAGTACAGTGGTGGGTTATGTGGAGAAAGGAATGCCCGCAGAGAAAGCAGGCATGCAGCCGGGTGATGTGATCCTCGCAGTGAACGGCGAGCAGGTGAACGGCTTCGCGGGGACGCTGGAAAGCATCACTGAGCGTATCGTGCTCAGCAGCGGAGACAGGATCGAGTTCACGGTGAAACGTCCCGGTGTCGAGGAGCCGCTCAAGCTTATTAGTGAATTCGAAATTCCGGAGAGTAAATGGTTCCAGCGCACCGGCATGCGCCAAGTTGGCCTCGCCCCGGCAGGCAAAGCCTTGATCGATGGAGTTCTCAAGGGCAGCCCCGCTGACAAGGCGGGTCTGAGAAAGAGTGATGTGATCGTCACCGTGGACGGCAACGAACTTTTTAGTAATATCCAGCTCGCGCAGTATCTCAAGGCGAAGGACAACAAGACAGTGAGCTTCGGCATCAAAAAGGCTGGCGGTGAAGAAGTGGTTGTGGAAATTACGCCCCAATCTCCGTTAAAACCAAAAGGCAGAGATCCGATGATCGGCGTGATCTGGGATCAAACTGGCGACGTAGATGTCCGCATCGTCCACCCGAACCCCATTGCCCAAGTTGGTGACAGCCTTAAAATGATGTGGGTTACGATTTCCAAGGTAGCAGATCCTAAATCGAGTATCGGAGTGGATCAACTCAGCGGGCCGGTGGGTATCGGGAAAATGCTCTATCAGCTTCTTCTGACGGAGAACGGCTGGCGTCGCATTCTCGCATTTATGGTTCTATTCAACGTGAACCTCGCGGTGCTGAACATGCTGCCATTCCCGGTCTTGGATGGCGGCCACATCACTCTTGCCATTCTCGAAAAACTCGCCGGTAGACCGGTGCAGGCAAAGGCGCTGGAAATCATGCAGACGGTATGCGCTCTCGCACTCATGTCCCTCATGCTCTATATCACCAGCAAGGATCTTTTTGATCCCTTAGGCAGGGAAAAAAATAGTGATCCAGGAGAAATTATCTTCGCAGAGTGAACATAGGGGCAGATTGTAAAATCCGCCGCCACGCTACTCAGAATTTCCTCAGTGTCGTATCCTTGCGGAAACACTCGTCGCTTTCTGGATGGTCGAGGGTGAAGTGTAGTCCGCGCGATTCTCGCCGTCTCAGTCCGCACTCGACGATGAGGCCTGCGATGGCGACGAGGTTGCGTAGTTCTAGAATATCGGCGTTTACTCGATGCCCCCAGTAGAACTCGCGGACTTCTTTTTTGAGGTTACGCAGGCGGGCGGCGGCGCGGCGCAGGCGGTTGTCGGTGCGGACGATGGAAACATAGTCCCACATCAGGCGGCGGATCTCGTCCCAGTTGTGATAGATGACGACGAGTTCGTCGGGTTCTGCAACATCGCCGTGGTGCCACTCGGGGATTGGTGGCGTGTCCATCGCGGCCTTGTCGGGAGGGTAGAGGCGCATCATTTCCGCAAGTGCGAGGCGGCCTACGACGTTGCCTTCGAGTAGGGAATTCGAGGCCAGACGGTTTGCGCCATGTAAGCCTGTGCAGCCGACCTCGCCGACGGCGAACAGCCCGCGTATCGAGGTCTTTCCGGTGACATCTGTTTTCACACCGCCGCACATGTAATGCGCCGCCGGGACAACCGGGATGGGGGTGGTCTCGCAATCCACGCCGAACTTCATCAGCGTCTCGTAAATGTAGGGAAAATGCTCGCGTATGAAGCCCGGCGGCTTGTGGGTGACATCGAGATAAACGCAGGGTGCCCCGGTTCTTTTAATCTCTTGGTCGATGGCGCGGGCGACGATATCACGTGGTGCGAGCGAGCCTCGCGGGTCGATTTTTTTAGTGAAATCCTCGCCCTTGGCATTTCTCAAAATCCCGCCCTCGCCGCGGACCGCCTCACTTACCAGAAACGACCTCGCCTCTGGTCCGGTGGCCGCCGGGTTGTAGAAACAAGTAGGATGGAACTGGATGAACTCCATGTTTGCCACGGTCGCGCCCGCACGCCAGCCGAGCGCGACGCCGTCACCGGTCGCGGAGTCGGGGTTCGTGGTATAGAGATAAACTTTCCCACAGCCACCGGCCGCGAGCACTACGCGGTCGGAGCGGAACACCGCGACCTCGCCAGTTTCCCGCTGGAGCACGTAGGCACCGAGCACGCGGTCGTTGGAAACAGCCCCCAGCCGCGCGGCGGTGATAAGGTCGATCACGAAATGGTTTTCGAGTAAGTCGATATTAGGCTCGCGGCGGGCGGCCTCCAGCAAGGCGCGCGCGACCTCGCGCCCGGTGGTGTCGCGGGCATGGAGGATGCGGCGGTGGCTGTGTCCGCCCTCTTTTCCCAGCATGAAATGATCGTCTTCTTTGTCGAACTCCACTCCATAACCCAGAAGATCCTCGATGGTGTTATCACCCTCCTCGACGATGCGCCGCACGACCTCCTCGTTGCAAAGTCCCGCGCCCGCGTCCAGCGTGTCGGCCACGTGGTTTTCGACGGAGTCGCCCTCGGCGCGGAGTTTAGCGGGCAGCACGGAGGCGATCCCACCCTGAGCCCACGCGGTGTTCGATTCCTCGGCTCGCCCTTTCGTCAAAATGATCACCTTACCGTGCTTCGCCGCGCGCAAGGCAAACGATAAGCCCGCTATGCCCGCGCCGATCACCAGGAAATCCGAAGTCATGTGTGTGGAATATGGACACGGAAGTCTTTCTGGAAAGAGGAAATTTGCATCATGATAAAGCCATAGTCTTGACGGGAGAGCCGGCGACAAAAAGAGCGGTTCCTTCATCTGTGCTCCGTTTCAGATACCCCAGTCCGAGCTGTCCTGAAGCGCTGGTGACCTCGCCGCAGACTTTGCCGTCTATGTTCGTGATCTCGCCGGTTATTCCTTCGCTCTCGAAAACGAATTTCGTGAGCCGCCGGTTCACCTTGCCCGCGCTTTTGATGCGGGAAATAACCTCCTGTCCGATGTAGCAGCCCTTGTTGTAGGAAATGTCCGTGGCGTCCAGACCGGCCTCGGGCGGCAACATGCCTTCCTTGAGCTCCGCGCCCCACTTCGGAATGCCCGCCGCAATCCGCTCCGCCTCGTCCATTTCCGAGAAACCGAAATCCTCGATTCGGAAATTGTCGCTGACATCCCGCACCTCCACGTCATCGGCGATGAGATACCGCGTCAGCCGTGCCTCCAGATCCTCTGTCATGCCCTCGCGGCAGATCACCAGCACGCCGCCGCAACCTTCCGCGATCCACACTCGGAACTGAAGCTTTCCCTTTGCATCCGTGACACAACTTGGAAGCACCAGCCCTGTGCCCATCACTTTCCGCACATCCTGGGTAATCTGCCCGTTGAGAAAACGCACTGCATCGGGCCCGCTGAATTCCAGCGCGCCGGGCTTCTCACCGAGCTCAGCTTTCATACGCTTTGGCTAAGGCCGAGAAATCCAGATCCGCGCAACCTTCCTCGCACATCGCGCCCATCCTCGCGGAAACGGCGCGGATCGCGGGGAGCTCAATGCCGGAGGATTCTGCGAGTGCGAGCGCGTAGCGGCTGTCCTTCCACATGTTCGCCATGGTGAAATGCGGCTCGAAATTACCTTGGATCATTCCGGGATATTTCATCGCCATAAGCGCCGAGCCACTGCCGTTGCGCGTCGCCGCTTCCGTAAAAATTTCTGGTGATACACCGTGCCTCACCGCGATGGCCATTGCCTCGCTCATTGCCTGAACCGTGCAAGCGGAGATCAGGTTCGTGGCGAGTTTCGTCACCGTCGCCGCGCCGACCTCGCCGCAGTGGATGCGACCTTTCGAGGTTGCCGCGAGGAAATCGGAAACCTTCGCGACTAGTTTCTCATCACCGCCGGTGTAATACAGCAACTGCCCAGAAGCCGAGGCATCCTTGCTGCCGGTGAAAGGCGCGTCGAGGAAATCGCAGCCTTTCGCTGCGCACTGCTCGGCGAGCCATAGAGTCGTCGGTAGGTCGATGGTCGAGTGGTTCAATACCAACGCACCGCGCTTCAGACTGTCCTTCGCCTTCGTGAATACCTCCCGCACCATCGGCGTATCCTTGAGATAGACCGATACAAGATCCGCGTCCGCCACCGCCTCTTCCGGCGTGGTCTTTTGTCCCTCCAGCCCGCGCTGCGTCCGGCTCCAGCTGCTCACGGGATAACCCGCAGTCAGCAGCCTCTCGCGCACCCGCGAGCCCACAATTCCCAACCCCAATAACGCGACCTTCTCCATCTTCCTTAAGGTTTGAAAATTAAAATTTAGAGTTTTTTACTCCTGTCTCTGCAGCGCCAGCTCCACGAGTTTCGCGGATTGTTCGCGGATCTCCTTGAGCTTCTCCGCAGTCGGAGGCACGCCCTCCTCGATCACCATTTCATTCCGCAGACCCGATAATAGATCACGAATCTCAAGATAGTTGGGTCGCTCGGAAATCCTCGGCTCCAGCCCCGCGACGATCTCCGTATAATAGTCCGCGATGTCCTCGCGCATTACTTTCGTCGCCCGCTCGGGGGAAAATTGCTTGTCCACCGCCACCGTGGATACCTCCAGCGCACGGATCCAGCCGCCTAGGGAAATCAGATGTGCGAGATCCGCGTCGCGCAGAGTCACGAGTTCGATTTCTACGTCCTTCTGCGTGGCGGCCAGTTCCTTTTTCAACTGCTCCACATCTTGCTTCTTCGCGCTTTCCAAGAGCGCGGCCGCGTGGCGGGTGATGCGATCCCCAGCTCCCAGCGCCTTACCGTAACGGGACAGGTCGGCTGCCATGATTTCCACCTTGTCCATCTGCCCGGCCTGCACGATCAGGAATCCGTCGGCGATCAGGAAACCCAGTTCGATCGCCAGATCCGCGCGATCCAACGGCATCCGTTCATCCGGAGCTCGCTCGGTCTCGATGAGCGGCAGAGGCATGAGGAATTGTAGGGTTTCGAAAAGTTTTGCGATGGACGGTGCGGTGAATTCGTTCACGCCAAGTTCCTCGCGGACGTGCCCATCCTCCAGCAGATCTTCCGGGGTCAGGGGTTTCGCCTCCTCATCCTGCCCGAATCCCAGACCCGCAGCCAAAGCGAAGCTAAATAACGCTAAATCAAACCGAACTTTCATACAGCTAAAGTGACATCCCCCCCTCCGCACCGCAATCGCCAATTCCATACATCCACCCATCCCTTGACCCCGCCCACCCATTCACCTAAACAAGCCGCCAGATTCCATAGTCATGTCCAACACCATCATCTACACAAAGACCGACGAAGCGCCCGCCCTCGCCACCTATTCCTTTCTTCCTGTCGTCCAGGCTTTTGCAAAACCCGCCGGCATTCGTGTGGAAACCCGCGACATCTCACTCGCCGCCCGCATCCTTTCCCAGTTTCCCGATCTCCTCACCGCCGACCAAATAATCCCCGACCACCTCGCCGAGTTGGGGGAAATGACCCTTCGCCCCGACGCGAACATCATCAAGCTACCCAACATTTCCGCCTCCGTCCCCCAGCTCAAAGAGGCCATCGCCGAGCTTCAGGGAAAAGGTTTCCCCATTCCCGCTTTACCGGAAAATCCCTCCACCGATGAGGAAAAGGAAACCCGCGCCCGCTACGCCAAGGTCATGGGCTCCGCCGTCAACCCCGTCCTCCGCGAAGGCAATTCTGACCGCCGCGCGCCGAAAGCCGTCAAGGAATACGCCCGCAAGCACCCGCACTCGATGGGTGCATGGTCGAAGGACTCGAAAACCAAGGTCGGCACCATGGCCGGAAAGGGAGATTTCTTCTCCAACGAGAAATCCGTAACAGTCGCCGAAGCCACCAATGCAAAAATCGAACTCATCTCCGCCGATGGCAGCGTAACCGTCCTCAAGGAATCCACCCCGCTGCTCGCCGGTGAGATTCTCGACGGCACCTTCCTCTCCAAGGACGCGCTCACCGTTTTTCTCGACGAGCAGATCGCCGAGGCGAAAAAATCCGGCGTCCTATTTTCACTCCACATGAAGGCAACCATGATGAAGGTCAGCGATCCGATCATCTTCGGCCATGCCGTGAAAGTATTTTTCCAAGATCTCATCACCAAATTCGCCGATACGCTCGCGCCACTCGGGATCGACTTCAACAACGGCTTCGGCGATCTCGTTTCGAAAATCCAATCCCTCCCCGCCGATAAAAAAGCGGAGATCGAGGCTGCCATCGCCGCTGCCTACGCCGCAGGCCCCGCGCTCGCTATGGTGAATTCCGAAAAGGGCATCACCAACCTCCACGTCCCCTCCGACGTCATCGTCGATGCCTCCATGCCCGCCATGATCCGCACCTCCGGCCAGATGTGGAACGCTGCCGGGAAACTCCAGGACACCCTCGCTGTCATCCCGGATTCGTCCTACGCCGGCGTTTATCAGACCGTCATCGATTTCTGCCGTGAGCACGGCGCGCTCGATCCCAAGACTATGGGTTCTGTCCCCAACGTCGGACTCATGGCCAAGGCTGCCGAGGAATACGGCTCCCACAACAAAACCTTCGAGATCCCGCACAACGGGACAATCCGAGTATCAACAATCAACGATCAACAATCATCAATCCTCTTCGAACACGAAGTCAAAGCAGGCGATATCTGGCGTGCCTGCCAGACCAAAGACGCCTCGGTGCAGGATTGGGTGAAGCTCGCCGTAAACCGCGCCCGCCTCTCCGCCACCCCTGCGATCTTCTGGCTCGATGAGGCCCGCGGCCACGATGCGGAGATCATTTCCAAGGTGAAAACCTACCTCGCCGACCACGACACCACCGGCCTCGACATCACCATCCTCCCGCCTGCCGCCGCTTGCCTGAAAACGCTGGAGCGCATCGTCGAAGGCAAGGACACCATCTCCGTCACTGGCAACGTCCTCCGTGATTATCTCACCGATCTCTTCCCTATTCTCGAAGTCGGCACCTCCGCGAAAATGCTTTCTATCGTCCCGCTCATGAACGGCGGCGGCCTCTTCGAAACCGGCGCTGGCGGCTCCGCTCCGAAGCACGTCGAGCAGTTCACCGAGGAAAACTACCTCCGCTGGGATTCGCTCGGCGAGTTCTTCGCCCTCGCCGCCTCCTTCGAGCACCTCGCCGATACCCAAGGCAACGCTAAGGCAAAAATCCTGGCCGAAACACTAGACGCCGCCACCGGCCTTTTCCTCGAAAACGACCGCTCCCCCGGCCGCAAACTCGGCACCATCGATAACCGCGGCTCCCATTTCTACCTCGCTCTCTACTGGGCGCAGGCGCTCGCGGCCCAAAGCTCCGACGCCGAGCTGAAAGCTCTATTCACGCCCCTCGCCGACTCGCTCACCGCTAATGAGGAAAAAATTGTCGCCGAACTCCTCGCCGTCCAAGGCCAGCCCGCCGACATCGGCGGCTACTACCTCCCCGACGAGGCGAAAGCCAACATCGCCCTACGCCCCAGCGCTACGCTGAATGCAATTCTCTCTCCGGTCTGAACCGGCATAGGGCATGGAGCGGCGGATCAGAATCCGCCGATGCCCTTGGGAAAGCCGATGATTTATGCGTTCGCGCTTCACATCGTCACTTCATGGGGGCGAGCTGAAGTCTCGCGGTCCGGCGAACGCGGCTCCGCCAGCGGCGATTTTCCACAGCATGGAGCGGCGGATCAGAATCCGCCGATGCCCTTGGGAAAGCCGATGATTTGTGCGTTCGCGCTTCACATCGTCACTTCATGGGGGCGAGCTGAAGTCTCGCGGTCCGGTGAAAAATTTCCCGCGCTGGGATGTTTGGAAATCTGCTTAGGCAAGCTCTGCAATTCCGGGATGTATGTCGTCGTTTTGGGGACTTTGTTTTTCGGCGATTGAATGATAAATGTTGGGTATTGTTTAAAACGCACGGAAGGCAAGGTTCCCATGAAAGTATCTCTAATCACCATCGCTGCGAGCATCTTTCTGGTCACTTTTTTTATAGTCCAAGAACCTGTGGCGTCAACGGTTCCGCCTGGGTATTCACCGGTCGAGCAAAGCTCTGATCCACTCGTTCCCTACACGGGGGAAAGTAGGAAAGGCGTGAACACCAAGACGCTCGAAGGCAAGATCATGGCTGGATATCAGGGATGGTTCAACACTCCGGAAGATGGAGCTGGGCTTAGCTGGACGCATTGGGCGCGTGACGGATCGAAACCCTTCGGCCCTGGTAATGTCACTGTCGATCTGTGGCCGGACATGTCCGAATACACCGCCTCGGAACGTTACCTCACCGCTTTCAAACACGCGAACGGCGAGCCCGCCATGGTGTTCAGCTCACACAACCGCTTCACGGTGCTCCGCCATTTCAAATGGATGCAGGAATACGGCATCGACGGCGCGTTCGTGCAGCGTTTCGCCAACGGGCTCAGGGACGAATCGTTGCGCCATCACAAGGACGTGGTGCTCTCTCACGCCCGCGAAGGCGCGAACCGTGGCGGACGTGCCTATGCGGTCATGTATGATCTCAGTGGTCTGCGTGCTGGCGGGACGAAAGCTGTTTCTGATGACTGGAAAATGCTTCGGGAAAAGATGAAGATGGGCAGTGATCCCGCCTACCTGCACCACGAGGGTAAGCCGCTCGTGGCGGTGTGGGGGCTTGGCTTTAACGACTCTCGTTCCTACACGCTCGCGGAGTGTCGCGAATTGGTGGATTTTTTCAAAGCCGACGGCTGCGCGGTGATGCTCGGCGTGCCGACCGGATGGCGTGATCAATACCGCGATTCCATCAAGGACGAAAACTTCCACGATCTGCTCAAGCTAGCCGATGTGATTAGTCCATGGTCGGTGGGACGATACTCCACCCCCGTCCAGGTGAAGGTTCACGCTGAGAAATATTACGAAAAAGACATCGAGTGGTGCGAAGGGCATTCCATGGATTACCTGCCTGTTGTCTTCCCCGGTTTCAGTTGGCATAACCTCAAGCCCAAAGACCCCTCCAACCAAATCCCAAGGCTAAAGGGCGAGTTTCTTTGGTCTCAGTTCGTCGGCGTGAAAAAGGCGGGTGCCTCGATGATCTACGTCGCCATGTTCGATGAGGTGGACGAAGGCACTGCGATTTTCAAATGCACCAACGAACCGCCGGCAGGTGAAAGCCCGTTCATAAATTACGAAGGCCTGCCCAGCGATCACTACCTCTGGCTCACTGGCGAAGCCGGGCGTATGCTGCGCGGCGAAATCCCTGTTCAGGATAAGTCACCAGTGCGCAAGTGACCGGAGAGGAGTGGCTGACGCCTGTCTGCCACGAGTATCCCCGCGCCTTGGCAGACAGGCGTCTGCCACTCAAATTCCTATCTGCATTGACAGCTCTTGCCATCGCTTGTCGCCGAATTGGGGACTGGTCATTCTCGGTTGCCGCACTAGGCTCGGTTCCGATCTTACCAAATTATGAAGACATTACTCCCGATTCTGTTCCTTTCCGCCTCGTTCGCCATCGCCTCTGAAGAGGGCTTCGTGCCTCTCATGGACGGCAAGACCTTCGACGGTTGGAAAATGGCTACCGAGAACATCGATACGTGGAAAATCGAAGACGGAGCCTTCGTCGCGAAGGGCGAGCGCTGCCACCTGTTTTACGAGGGTGACGGCAAGCCGTTCAAAAACTTTCATCTCAAGGTCGAGGTGATGACCGAGCCGAGCTCAAACGGTGGGATCTATTTTCACACCGCCTATCAGGAAAAGGATTGGCCGCAGATTGGCTTCGAGTGTCAGGTGAACGTGACTCAAGGAGACTGGATCAAGACCGGCAGTCTCTATGGCCTCGCGAACATCAGCAGCACCCCTGCCCAGGACAAGAAGTGGTGGACGCAGGAGATCATCGTCAAAGGCAGCAAGGTGACGGTATTGATCGATGGCAAGATTGTCCTCGAATACACCGAGCCTGAGGGCGCGCAGCCCGGCAAGCCTTTCACCCGCAAGCTGGCAGAAGGCACCTTCGCCCTTCAAGCGCACGATCCCGGCAGCGTTGTCCGCTACAAGAACATCCGGGTGAAGCGGATGTAATTCCGGCGAACGGCCGGCAATACGGACGAAAAAGAAGAGCACGAATTCAGCGGGCTTTTCCGGAGCCAGCAGGACGGCAAAGGATTTGCCTTCAGCGGGGAACGTAATTTGGGAGAAAATCTATTCGGTGGCGGCCACGGGCGCGAGCACCTCGTCAACTGCCTGATAGGTAAGGCGCCCAGAGGTCTGATTTCGATAGAAGAACACATAGCAGCGGCTGCCGTCCCGGTGCGGCCAGCGGGTGTTTGTAAAGGGACGGGGCCTGCCATCATCGGGTTGATAAAACGTAACCTGATAGAAGGATTTTTCTGTGCGCTGCGGTGCCTTGGCGAACACTGCCACGCGCGGTTTGATCAGCACTTTGGTCGTGCCAAGAGTAGCAGCTAGGGTGATCTCCGCCGCATTGAAGAACAGCACGGAGTCTGCGCCGAAGCGGGATTCCCTGCCATTGACGACGTGGACTTTGTAGGTGGCTCCTGTGGGCTCCAACAGGATGATGAATTCACTGCCTTGCGACGGCAGCAAAACCTTGGCGACGGGGTGGTAGCCGGACTCTTGCTTGGCATCCCGCACCGCGAGGGAAAACTGGCGGGCGCTTGGTTTGAATGACTCGCTGAGACCCCGCGCACCGATCTGCACTTCGTGGCCGACCACCTCGCCGGATAAGGGGAAAAGTGTGGTGACCGGCCCGCCCGGGACGAGCAACAAGGCGCGAACACCCGGCGAAGAGGGCTGCTGGGCTGCGGCAAAGGTTCCGGCGAGAAACACGGCGGCGACCATGGTGTGGGACAGGAAGTGGTGCATGGTTTTTTGAAGAAATCAGCGATGGTTTGCCCGGCGTCAGCGAACTTCCTCGGGATTCAGGAAGCGGAAGGAAACGATGTTGAAGCGGCGGCCGAAGGTTAGGTTGACCGGGGATGTTGGAACGGCGGCGTAAGCCTTGTCCGAGGGATCGAGGTAGTCGGGCACGCGCTGGACCACGGCTTCACACCAGGAGCGGGCCAACACGATTTTGCCGGAGGCCTCGCGCGCCTCGCCGTAGCCGCGGATCACGAAGGTGTCGCCGCGCACGGCAATCATCGGGCCAAGCGAGGTGAGCAAGTCGCCCTGTTTCACATAGCCGGGGGAGCCGATGGCTTTAGGGCCCGCTTCCGCCTCGGGGAATGGGAAACCTTGCGCTTGGGCCTCCGCGAGGCTGAGAGAGCGATCTCCCTGACGGTAGGCCTCGTTGATCGAAACGTCATTGTCATCAAGCGCGCTTTGCAGGGCGCCGGATACCGCAAGCTCCTTGTTGGAACCGGGGCGGCGGTTCACGAAATCGGCGATCGAGAGGAAGGGGCCGCGCTTGCGCACCTGTTTGACAATCGCTTTGGCGAGTTCATCGATTTGATCATTGCTGAGGCTGCGGAAACCGCGCCACTGCTCGGCCTCACTCGGATCGCCGAGGGTGGTATCGTCGATCTCCTCGCCTGCGGCTTCCAGCAGGGCGGCTACCGCCGTGCCTTGGGCGTCGACCATCTTGGCTTGGGAGAGAAGACCGGGGCTGGGATTGCTCGGGACCTTGGCCTTCTTGAGCCCCGAGAGGAAGCTCTTCCATGCCGTCACCGAGGTGGAGTTCACATTGAACATACCGTCGACCATCAGCAAGGAAGCCGTGCGATCGGCCGCGCTGGGGTCGGGAGTTGTGGACGGGAAAATGGCCTTGATATCGCTTGCGGGATCGCTGGCCCAAGGCCTCATGCGCTCGTTGGGCAGGGGCTTGTAAGCGGTGTCTGTGGCGAGGAAGTCCTCAAGTCGCCTCTTTTGTTCGGAATAGGCCGTACTCGGGCTCTTGTGTGCCGATTTGGTGCGCGGCTTGATCGAGGAATAAAAGTAGGTATCCCATAGCGCGAGGTTGGCCAGATACGAATGATCCGCCGCAGGCCATCCGGCAAGCGTGCCGCGCACTGCGTCGGGCCCGAGGAAGGAGGGCGCGAACGAGTTGGCGATGGCATGGCTGACGGAAGGTTGGAGGAACCATGTCTTCTCACCCACTGCTTGGCCGAATTTCTTCCCCTCAGCCGCGCCATGTTGCAGGGCGCCGAGTGAATGGATCGGCTCGCGCATAATCGAACGGGTGACGACGTGGGACACTCCGTCGTTGGAACTATAACCTGCACCATAATAACCCAAGCCCTTCACATCGCACTCGACGATCGGATCGCTGAGGCTATTCACGCGCCGCATACCCACCTGGAGTGGCGAGGTGCGAACCACCGCGGGATCGAGGTTGAAAAGGTCTTGCCCAAGGGAAGTTGCGTTGGCCCGGAGCATGGAGCGGCCGGTAGAACGCTTTCCCGATGTGAGAAAGGGGTCCGACTCGGTCCGCAGACCATAGGTGAACACACAGATCGGCCACTTGTTGTTTTCCAACTCGGCGATTGTCTTTGATGCGGAGGCATCAAGAGGCAAGCTCGGGAAGATTGTCGGGAAACTGTTAGCAGTAATTTCCCCTTGGCCTGAAAGGCGCGAGTTGCTGAAATTGATGTTGAAGCTGCCAATATAGGGATTCGCGCCGGGGACGCCATAACTCCATAGCATGAGCGCGGTGTTGTCGCTCTTCTTTGCATTGGGGGCCATCGAGTAGGTGATACGCTGTGCCCCGGTCTTTTTTGTGCCGGTGGTGTCTCCGGGTTCGTAATCTATCTTGTAGGCATAACCCGAGGCGAATTCCCAGCCGAGCTTGGAATCCCAATCAACCCCTGTCGGGTTGTATTTGATTGGCGCTCCAAATCCTTGTGCCATGACCTGCACTTCCCCGGGCCTCAGCACAAGATTCTGGCTGGTTTTGCTAACATTGCCCAAAGTGCCTTGGAAGACAAATACCGCATTCCCTGTGCCCCCTACTCTGTAGATGTCTCCGATAGAACTGGTGTAAGATGTCCTAAATCCCGTCGGCCCGCCTTGCAAAGTGAGATTCAAATCATAGGGGATCGCCCAAGTCTTGAGCGTGGCGAAGTAGCTCTGGGGAACATGAAGGCAGACATCGAAGGGGTTCCAAATCGTGAAAATCGGATCAGTAGCAAGATACAAATCATAGACTTTCTTGCCGGCGACGGTGCTGCTTTTGCTGGTGAGCGAATAAAGTTGTGTGAGCTGAAGTCTGGGCAGGTGTTTGTAATTGAGGAAAGGATCAGCCTTGGCGCCGCACTCAAGATAGGGAGCGCCGGAGGGGAGCGAAGAGCCATCGGCATGTTTGGGCGGGCCATACTGGAGTTCCCCCCAGATGTTGTGATCGACCCATAGCTCGCCGAGATTGATGCCCTCGAATGGGATTGGCGTGCCTGATACAGTGGCCGGGCTTGATCCGGCGGCAGTGTAGAGCGCAGCCGTTGCTGCGGTGCCTGCGGTAGGGATGGGCGTCTCCAACAGAAAATTCAAGTCCTTACGCAGGCCGCCGGCGCGCACGTTGGTCATGAGGCCGAGCGAAGTGGTGGTGGCATCGTGGAAAAAATCGGTATCCTTGGCCAGCAACCGCAGGCTGTCAGTGGATGGCAATTTCCCGAGTCGCTCGTCGTTGGCAAGCACGCCATCCAAGCCCGAAAATACCTCATGGGCCGCACGCGGGGCGGACTGCAGGCGGGCGGCGGCCACTTTCGCATCTGCCGCATCCTCGACGACTCCGCCGAATTTCGCCTTCGTGTTCTGATCGCCGATCCACCAGGCAATACCGCCTTGCGGAAGCGTGACGAGCCCGGCCTCCACCGCGTCCTGCGCCGGTATGCTGCCTTGCGCTTCGGTGGCGGCCACCAGCTTGACCTTGTCGCCCGTGGTCAGGCCGGCTTTGGGAGTATCCTTCATTGTGACGATGGTTTCATCGCCGGAAATTAGCCAACGGCGGAAGGTCGGTGACTCGGGGCGAATTTCCTCACTGGTCGCGAAGGGCCAGCTTGCACCTTTCCATGATTCATAAACGCCGGTCCAGTGCTTGGGGCCGGTTATGTCGGTATCCGCGAGCAGTTGCGAGCCGGGCACGGAGATACGTTGGTCAGGTCCCAGTTCCTTCTGCAGTTCGCCGAGTGCCAGCATCAGTGCCAAGCGGGCATTGGCTTGTGCTTTTTGCTGAGCCGAGGAGATCGAACTGGATCGAAGGCTGATGGATGAGAGGGATAGCAAGCCAATGGCTACGACCGTCAACAGAATCATGAGTGAAAGCGTGACGACGAGGGCAAAGCCCCGACGGGCGCCGGTCAGGCGGAGCATTGCATTCGTAGGTCGGAAGATATTTATATTCATTGGGTTTGTTCCGGCGATGAATTCATCGATCTATAAAAGCTGAGTATTTGAAATTCACTTGAACCCAGTAAGTTAACCAGCTGAAGCGGAAGCGCAATAGTCCCCAAATGGCGGACAATGCTGGCACTTGCTTTGCGGTGAGCAGTGGGAAGTGGCGGGAGTTCTGGGCGATCCCGTTGCATTTCCATGGGTTAGTTCGCGTTGGTGTTGATCGGCTCGACCACGACCTTTGATGCTGGGAAATCGGCGGCCTTCTCTCCGCCGTTGTCTTGTAGGCGCTTGTCGTTGAAACCTCCGGTGGGTTGGTTGAGCGGGATTTCCATGCCGCCGAGACTGCTCATCATCTTGTAAAGCTTGTTCTCCATCTGCTTGGCCTCGGCGATGTGCGCGGGATTCTGGATTAGGTTTTTTGATTCATCGGGATCGGCGGTGAGATCGTAGTATTCATCCGAGTCCCAGAGGCCGTAGTAGGTGATATATTTTCCTTTCGGCGTGCGCAGGGCGAAGGTGGTCGGGGTCTGCGGAAAATTTTTTTCCCAGTAATAGACGTAAAGGAACTGCTCGCGCCACGGGATGGTCTTGCCTTGCACCAGCGGCAGGAAACTTTCGCCATCCATGTGCGCGGGTTTCTTAAGGGACATCGCCTCCATGATGGTGGGGGCGACGTCGATATTGGCGATCATTTCCTCGACGACGGTGCCGCCTTTGATGATCTCTGGGCACTGCACGAGCATCGGCACGCGCATTGAGGTCTCGTAGGCGACGCGTTTGTCGATCAGGCCGTGCTCGCCGAACATGAAGCCGTTATCGCCCATGTAGATGACGAGCGTTTCCTCGTAAATACCCATGTCCTTGAGCTGCTGGAGAACGCGGCCGATGCTGTCGTCCACCGAGCGGAGGGTCTCGCAGTAGCGCTTGTAGTAGCGCTCTATGTCCATGTCTGTGTGGTAGGGGAAATCGACGCCGTGCCAGGAGTTGCGCTGGTCGCGTAGCCAGCGAGGTTTGGTGAGATCGGCGGCGGTGGTTTTTTCCGAAGCGGGGCGCAGGAAGGGGAGATCCTTGAAGCTGTCCTCGTATTTTTCCTCGGGGGTGAAATTAGCATGCACCGCCTTGTGCGAGAGATACATGCAGAACGGTTTCTCCGACGGCTTCTGATTTTTCAGCCAGTCGATGGCGTAATCAGTCAGTTCCGTGGTGATGTAGCCTTTTTGTTTCACGCGTTTTCCATCCACGTTGAGAGTGTAGTCGGGCGTGGGTGGTAGATACTCACCTTGTCCGAGGAAGCTCACCCAGTGATCCCAACCAGGCTGTGGCTCGTCGCTTTCGCCGCCCATGTGCCATTTCCCGAAGAAGCCGGTGGAGTAGCCGGCCTTCTGGAGATACTGCGAGAAATAGACCGTGCCGGGCGGGATGGCTCGGTTGTTGTCGATGACACGGTGGCGGAAGGTGTAGAGGCCGGTGAGGATGGAGGCGCGGCTGGGGGAGCACAGCGAAGTGGTGACCAGCGCGTTTTTCAAATAGGCACCGTTCGCGGCTATGGAATCCATCACCGGCGTTTCCGCGAACTGGTGGCCGAGGAAACTCATCGCGTCGAAGCGGTGGTCATCGGAGAGAATGAATACGACGCTGCGGGGCTTCGCGCCGGCTACGTGCTCGGGCAAGATTTCCTTGGGCACGGGAGTAACGGCGGCGAGCGCAGGTGCTACGAGCAGGATGTGGATGATGGAACGAATGGCGTTAAGGGCTTTGGAGGGCATGTGAAAAAGTTCATTTTTACAAATCATTATGTGCTGAGAACCGTGGCATCTGCGTAGTCCCCAATTCGATGACAGGCCGTATAATTACATTCCTGCCTTGCTTCTCTTCGTTCGCTAGGTTGGATTGGACTTAGGTATTCGTATTCCTTGCCCAGAAAATTTGACCGAACCTGTGTTCCGGCTTTCCTACATATTCCTGATCGTTTTTTCCATCAGCGGCGTGCTAGCGATGGGCGAGGCGAAGATTGATATCTTCGTGGACGATGAGACAAAGCCTCGCTCGGGAACTTCGCTGACCGTCCCGGTGGGAACTGGAACGCTGCGGATCGAGGTGTTGCCGGAAGCTCTCGCCTCGCGCTACAAGATGGAAGGGCTGGACAAGGATTGGATCGAGCGCAACGACACGATGTTTTTTCGTGTGCGTTTCTTAAACGCGGTGGGCGATCAGGTGGGTATCGAGGGGTTTTCCGTATCCGGAAAAAGCGCCGGATGGAAGGGGACGCTGGAGGAATCGAACTTCACCCCGCGCACCGAGAAGGTCATCGTACCCCAGGGAGCGGAGTATGTTGCTTTCATTATGTCATCGAGCGGGCCTGCATCCCTGCTCGGGGTTTATGCCATCACGGGGCTTAACGTGAGCGCTGCGGATGCTTCCGGAGGGCGGCGGGTGCTTGTGGCGGATAATTTTCCCATCAATAACACACAGAAGTATTGGTCGAAATCCGGCATCCATCCCTCGATGGCGTCCTTTGCGGTGATCAGTGATTCGGAAAACCCAGCGCACTGCCTTGTGATCCAGGACGATGACCTGAACGCCCACGCGGATTGGATTTCCCGCCCGAACGCGACATCCAAGGTGACGCCGGGCGAGGTTCTTGAGCTGAACTGGAAAGAGGTTTACAGCACGATGCTGGGCGGCGTTTTCATCGCAACCTACGAGCGGCTGCCGGCCGGGAATTACCGTTTTCTGGTGGAGGGTGTCTCTCCGACCGGCGAGCCTTCAGGTATAATAAACACGGTTTCCCTGCACGTGCCTCGGGTGCTGTGGAAACGTCCGTGGTTCTGGACTGTCACCCTCGCCTTGATGGCGTTGGTTTCGATCATTTTCGGTCGGTATCTCATCCGCCGCCGCATCCGCTTCCACCTGATGCAGGAGCAGATGATTTCCGAGGAGCGTCGCCGCATCGCGCTCGATCTACACGACGACCTCGGCACCCGGCTTTCCCATATCTCGCTGGTCGCATCCCACGCCGACAACACGATCCAGCATCAGGGCGCGAACGAGGCTTTTGGAAAAATTTCCTCCATGTCCCGCGATCTCATCGGCGCTCTTTCGGAGACGGTTTGGATGCTTAACTCGAAGAACGACGATCTCGAATCGCTGGTCGATTTTCTCTACCGCCTCGTCAACGAACTCTGCCGACTGAAAAAGATCCGCTGCCGGGTGGACGCAGTGTTCATCACCGAGAACCGTCCGATCAGCTACGAGTTTCGCCACAACGTCAGCCTCGCTGTGAAGGAAAGCGTGAACAACGCCCTGAAGCACTCCGAAGCGACGGAGATATGGATGGCGATCGAGTTAAAAAAGGAGGTGCTCATCATCAGCATCACCGACAACGGCATCGGATTTTCCGAGGTTGAGGTGCATGCTGGCATCGGTCTCGAAAGTATCAAACGGCGCCTGAAATTAGTCGGAGGCACTTGCGCGTTTATTCACCTTGCCGAGGGCGGTATCCGCATCACTTTGACAGCGCCGGTCGCATGACATTTTACCCATATTGCAAATGATCCCGAAAAAGAAAACCGTTGTGATCGTCGAGGATGATCCGCAGATCCAGGCGCACCTCATCGAGATCTTGAAGACGGCCGATGATATAAGCTGCCTCGGCGCGCTCTCCTCCGCCGAGGAAGCCGAGAAAAAGATCCCCGCGATGTATCCCGATCTGGTCATCATGGACATCAACCTGCCCGGTAAATCTGGCATCGACTGCATCCGCTTCCTTAAGAAAAGCCTGCCGGAGTTGGAGGTCATTATGTTCACCGCCTACGAGGAGGAGGATAATATTTTCCGAGCGCTCAAGGAAGGTGCCAGCGGCTACCTTCTGAAATCGAGCAACACCCACGACATCCTCGCCGCGATACGCGATGTGTTCGCGGGCGAGTCCCCGTTTTCCGGCCCCATCGCGAGAAAAATGGCGATGTATTTCCGTGAGGAGAAGGAGATCGAGGACGAACGCGAAGCGCTCTCGCCACGTGAAACAGAGGTCCTGCGTTTACTCGCCGCAGGCTACATCCACAAGGAGATCGCCGATGAGATGAGCATTACCCTCGCCACAGTGCGAACCTACGTGAAACGGATCTGCTTCAAACTCCACGTCCGCAGCAAGGTGGAGGCGATCATCAAGTATCTTTCCTGACCGCACGTTGTGACGGTGTTCCTAGTAGTTCTCGGTGATGTTTTTGAAAAAAAACCCTCCATCCCCGAGTATGGTATCTATATGCGTTTTTATCTGCCCATCTTCGTAGTTTTCCTGCCTGCCCTCGCGCTGGGGGAAAAGGTCGATTTCACCTCGCAGATCCAGCCCATCCTCTCTGAAAACTGCTACGCTTGCCATGGCCCGGACGAGACGAAGACGGAAGGGGGGCTGCGGCTAGATGTTCGTGAGCTGGCCTTGAAGGGCGGCGATAGCGGTAAGGCCATCGTGCCCGGCGATTCGGGGGATTCGCTAATACTAGAGCGCATCACTCACACAGATCCGGACGAGATCATGCCACCGCCGGATAAAAAAAAGCCGCTCAAACCAGATCAAGTCGCGCTGATTCGCCAATGGATTTCTGAAGGCGCGGAATGGGGGGTGCACTGGGCTTTCAAAACACCGCAGCGTCCGCCAGTTCCTAATGTCAAAGATACGGCGTGGGTGAAGAATCCAATCGACAACTTTATCCTCTCGAAACTGGAAGGCCAGACCTTGAAACCTTCCCCGCCCACAGATCCAGCGACCTTGCTCCGCCGCCTCTCGCTTGATCTAACAGGACTTCCACCGACACTCAATGAGCTCTCAAAAATCGCCACTCCAGAAGCGGAAGCGGAGCGCCTCTTGGCAAGCCCGCACTTCGGCGAGCGCTGGGCGCGTGAGTGGCTCGATGCCGCCCGCTATGCCGATTCCGCAGGCTACGAGAAAGACTTGCCACGCTACAACCATTTCTACCGCGACTGGGTGGTCGCCGCGATGAATTCGAACATGCCTTACGATCAATTTATCATCAAACAAATCGCCGGCGACCTCTTGCCCGGTGCCACGCAGGATGACCGCATCGCCACCGGTTTCCTGCGCAACTCGATGACTAACGAAGAAGGCGGAGCGAAGCCCGAGCAGTTTCGCATCGAGGGTGTTTTCGACCGCATCGATGCGATCGGAAAATCCATGCTTGGCCTTACCGCACAATGCGCACAGTGCCACACCCACAAATATGATCCGCTCACCCACGACGAGTATTTCGGCATGTATGCATTCCTCAATGGCGTTGAGGAGACCTCGATCGCCGCGCTCACTACGCAGGAAAAAAGTGATACCGATGCCCTGCTCGCAGAGATCATGGCCATCGATGAAACTGCCCGGAAATCCTCCGCCGATGTAGAGTCAGCGTTCGCCAAATGGCAGTCAGAAATACTCGCACTGCCACGCACCGAGTGGCACGCACTGGAACTCTACCAACTCGGTGATTCCGGCCAGAAATATTGGCCTCTCCCCGATAAGTCTGTGATCAACATGGGATACGCAAATACCCGTGGGGGCGAGTCGTTCACCTCCTCGCTGGAGATCCCAGAAATCCGCTCGGCGCGCCTGGAGGTGATGAATGATCCCTACCTGCCGATGAACGGCCCGGGTCGTTCATCGCGCGGAACTGGCGCTCTCACCGAGTTTGTCCTCAATGCCGGCACCGCTCCTACGAAGCTCACTAAACTCGCATTCACAAAAGCGTCGGCCAGCGTCAACCCTCCCGTCACCGCGCTCGATCCGATGCGTTTCCCCGCAAATGCGGAACGCAAGCCCGATGACCGCACCACCGGCCCCGCCGCCTTCGCACTGGACGGCGATCAGAAAACCGCTTGGACGAATGAGCGCGATCCCGCCCGCAACCAAGACCCCGCCGTCCTTACCTTCGAGCTGGCAGAGCCGTTTAAAACCGGCGGCACTGCCCATTTTAACTACGCCCTCACCATGAACCACGGTGGTTTCAACTCCGACGACACCCAAACTTACAACCTCGGCCGCATCCGTCTTTCCGTTTCCGCCACCGCGCCGAACGCCCTCGATAATCTGCCACCGCTAGTCCTCGAAGTGCTTCTAACAGATCCCTCGAAACGCAACTCCGAGCAGGAGCGCCGCCTCTTCGCACACTGGCGTGAAAACAATCCATCCTTCGCTGCCGAGACCGCAAAGATCAACGAACTCTATGCGAAATTCCCGCATCCGACATGGGCGCTCGTTGCCGCGGAGACGCGGGAGAAACGCGAGACCCGCCTCTTCGATCGCGGCGATCAGACTCAGCCGAAACACGTCGTAAAACCTCACGTCCCCGCGTTCCTTCACCCCTTGCCACCCGGCGAACCCGAGTCGCGTCTGACCTTCGCGAAATGGCTCGTCGATCCCAAATCCCCGACCGCTGCGCGCCGCCTCGTCAACAGCTTCTGGCAGGCGTATTTCGGCACCGGCTTGTTGGAGACTTCCGAGGACTTCGGACATCAAGCGGCGCGTCCGTCTCATCCGGAGTTGCTCGATTGGCTCGCCTGCGAGTTCATGGAAAGCGGCTGGGACATGAAGCACATGCACCACCTCATCGTCACCAGCGCCACTTACGGGCAGTCCTCCGTCGTCAGCCCTGCGCTACGCGAAATGGATCCGAAGAATCGCCTGCTCGCAGCTGGCTCGCGCCTCCGCGTCTCTGCCGAAAGCGTGCGCGATATCCAGCTCGCTAGTTCCGGCTTGTTAGATTTCGCACTCGGCGGACGCAGCGTATTCCCTCCCGCCCCCGGCTACCTTTTCCAAAGACCTGTGTCTTACGGCCCGAAAACATGGGACGTCGAGACCGACTCGAATCGCTACCGCCGCGCGCTCTACACCTTTCGTTTCCGCTCGGTGCCTTACCCGATGCTTATCGCCTTCGACGCTCCATCCGGTGCGGCCTCTTGCGTGCGGCGCACGGTTTCCACCAGCCCCATGCAGGCTCTCGTCACGCTCAATGAGCAGGTTTCCGTCGAGGCCGCGCTCGCTCTTTGCCATCTCATTCTTACCGATACGGGTTCCTTGGAGGAAAGACTTTCCCGCGCCTTTGTTCGCTGCACCTCGCGCGTGCCGGATGCGGAGGAAATCGCCGCCCTGAAAAGTGTTTACGAGACATCCCTCGCCACTAATCCCGCCGAGACCAAGGTGCTTCTGGAAAATCACTGTCCCGTCACCCTCGATCTTTCCGCCCATCCCATGCCCGAACTCGCCGCCGCCACCGCCGTTGCGCGTGTTCTCCTCAACCTCGACGAAACGATAACGAAGAATTAAACCCTAAATCCTAAGGAAGAGATGAATCCATAAGCCTAGACTTCGCGCCTTTCGTCTTAGCGGCGATCCTCTACCCCAATTTTCAATCTCTAATATTCAATAATCAATATTCAATAATCAATTCCCATGCTCCCACCCTCCACCCTCGCCAACATCCAGCGCTCCTACTCACGACGTTGGTTCATGAAAGAATGCGGACTCAGCCTTGGCTCGGTCGCGCTCGCGTCGATGCTTGGGCAGGGCACTGCTTCTGCCGCGTCGGCCATCAATCCACAGGCTCCGAAAGCACCGCCATTTCCTGCCAAGGCGAAGAATGTCATCTTCCTTTTCATGGGCGGCGCACCCAGCCATATCGATCTCTTCGATAACAAACCCGTCCTCCGTGAGATGGACGGCAAGAACCCACCTGCCGAGCTATTGAAAGGATATCGCTCCGCCTTCATCCGCCCGGAGAACAAGCTTCTAGGCTCCAAGTTTCCATTCAAAAAATATGGCAAGTGCGGCATGGAAATGGCGGAAATTTTGCCGCATATCGGCTCGCACGCGGATGATATCGCATTGATTCGCTCGATGCACACGGATGCATTTAATCACGCACCCGCTCAAATCCTCATGTCCTCCGGCTCCCAGCAGTTCGGGCGGCCATCGCTCGGCTCATGGGTCAGTTACGGCCTCGGTTCGGAAAATGCGAACCTGCCCGGCTTCGTCGTGATGTCATCGGGTTTGAAAGGGCCGTCTGGCGGTAATGCGAACTGGTCTTCCGGTTTTCTACCCACCGTCCACGATGGTGTTTCGTTCAACTCTGTCGGCGATCCCGTGCTCTATCTCTCGAACCCGAAAGGCATCTCCCGCGATGCTCAGCGCCGCACCATTGATGCGGTGAATTTTCTAAATCACAAACGCTTCGAATCCATCGGCGATCCCGAGATTAACTCCCGCGTAGCTGCCTTCGAAATGTCCTTCCGTATGCAGGACGTCGCGCCCGAGGTCACCGATATCTCGTTGGAGCCGGAAAGTGTTCGGGAAATGTATGGAGCCAAACCGGGCGAGCGCTCCTTCGCCAATAACTGCCTGCTCGCCCGCCGCCTCATTGAACGCGGCGTCCGCTTCGTTGAACTATTCCACGAATCATGGGATCAGCACGGCAATCTCACAGCTGACCTCAAGAAAAACTGCCTCGACGTGGACAAGGCCTGCGCCGCCCTCATCGCGGACCTCAAACAGCGCGGCTTGCTTGATGAAACACTCATCATTTGGGGCGGTGAATTTGGCCGCACGCCCATGGTGCAGGGCGGCAGCGATGGCCGCGACCACCATCCCAACGCCTTCACCATGTGGATGGCTGGCGGCGGCGTGAAAGGCGGCGTCGAACTCGGCAAAACTGACGAGCTAGGCTTCAACGCCGTCGAGGATAAGGTTCACGTCCACGACCTCCACGCCACCATTCTCCACCTCTTAGGCTTCGATCATACCCAGCTCACCTACCGCGCCCAAGGCCGGGATTTCCGCCTCACGGATGTGCATGGGAATGTGGTAAAAAAGATTCTGGCGTAAGGAGAAGGACGCCTCCGGCTCCTTATATCAACCCAAGCGAACCGTTCTCGATTCTTCGCTAAGGAGCCGGAGGCGTCCTTCTCCATAGTCCTCGGCTTAGTCCACCCCCAGCTCACCTGCCGCGCCCTTGGCCGCGATTTCCGCCTCACGGATGTGCATGGGAATGTGGTGAGAAGAGTTCTGGCGTGAAATAACGAGTCCATACCCACGTAGGATCAACTTGGACTGGCCGCTTCGGATTGACCTGCCGCAGCTTTTCCTATATCCAGCTACTGCTCTTATTTACATCCCTACACGCCCTCTACCATGTCCCTCACACCCGAATGGCCGCCCTCGCCGGAAGCTATGCATGCCCAGCTTCCCGCCTTCGAATTCACCGCTCTGGTTACTTCGAGCGATTTCGGCGCGGTCTTTTTTGCGAACCAGAAATCCCTCGAAAGACAGGTCGCGCTAAAAGTTTTCTCTCCGATACTTGCTGCGGATTCTAATTTCCGCAATGCCTTCGGAAATTCCTCCAAGCTGGCGGCCGCCGTTCGCCACACAAACCTGATCGGCATTCTCGATTCCGGTGAAGTGGGCGGTATGCCGTATCTAGTGATGGAGTTTGTGCCGGGGAAATCCCTCGCCCGTTCAACGGAAGGGTGCATCGTCGAGTTCGCTCAGTCGGTATCGATCATCGATGCGATCTGCGAGGGTCTTGCTCACGCCCACGATGCGGGACTCGTCCACGGTCACTTGAACAACCTTAGTATTCTTCTCAATCAAAGTGCGATCCCGAAGATCGGAAATTTCGGTTTCGGCCTGGCCGTCCATACCGATTCAGAGGTGAATGTGCCCACGCATTTCACGGCGCCTGAGGTGATCGAGAATCCCTCTGCTGCCACCAAGGCTTCGGACGTTTATTCTGTTGCCGTAATTTTTCACGAACTGACGACCGGTAAATTCTTTACGCCCCAATCACTGCTGCCTTCCAGCGTTTGCGGTTGTAGCCCGGCTGTTGACTCCGTTCTGAAGCGGGCCACCGATCTGGATCCGCTCAAGCGTTACGCCGATGCGCGCTCTTTCCAGGCAGCACTCAAACAAGCCGCAGCAAAAACCATCTCCACAACCCCGCCTGCTCCGGTGTCTAGGACCCGGCCCGCCGCGCCCCTACCCAAGGCCGGCTTCGATATGAGACTGCTGGTAAAAATCGTAATTATTATCGCCCTGCTTTTCGCGATCCATTTCGCATGGGAGTATAAGAAAAAAGCCCGTGCGGATATTGAAAAGAGAAACAGCGAGACCATCGCGGAACAGGATCTCGCCATGAAACAAGCCGCAGCGCTCATCGCCGAGCAGGAGGCCTTGGAAGAACGGCGGCGCAATGTGCTCACCCCAGAACAGAAACCTTCCGATAACAAGGTGGAGGAGAGTCCTGCGGATTCCCTTGGCCGCCTGCGTTCCGCTCTCGCGGATGGCAAGCGTTCGGAAATGCCCGTCGGCAGTTTGACAAAAGGCGATCGCACTTATTTTGTTGTCGAGGAAGCTATGGAGTGGGTCGCTGCCTCAAATTTCGCCGAAGAGCATGGCGCATATCTCGCAGATCCCAGCGCTGACCTTGGCTGGCTCGATACCGAACTGACAAAAGGCCGCGAATGCTGGCTTGGAGCAGCGCGCAGCAGCGGCGATTCATGGGTGCTGAGCGATGGTAAGCCTTGGTCGCCCGCCGTCCAGCCCTTGGGTGATGGGATGTTTCTCGTCACCACTCGATCCGGTAAATTCGATAGCGCAAACGCCAACGAGTCTCGTCCCTTCGTGATCGAGTGGCGAGGCGATGGCACCAACCCCGGCTCGCTTGCCAATCTGCTTGCCTCCACCCGCGCTTCACTCGGCGGGGAGTCGCCGATTTTCCCTCCCGGCACAGTCAATTCGGGAGAACGCCAATACCTTTTTGTCAAACGCCCCGTGACCTGGAGCGAAGCCGTAAATCTCGCCAAAAGCAGCGGTGGGCACCTTTGTGTTGCAGTCACATCGGAGGAAATTGAAGAAGTTGCAAAAATCACCAATCGCATTAATACCAAGAAGGGTATCTGGATCGGCGGCTCGCTAAAGGAGGATATTTGGCAATGGGTCACCGGTGAGCCATGGCAAACCGCCGTCTGGGCGGATGATTCCGCCGCCACCGAAGAAGGCGCCGCCCTCGCCTTACGCCCCCGCGACGGCTGGGTGGCCATGGATCGCGGCGAGATCGCCGACGGATTTCTCATCGAGTGGAGCGAGGACAAAAAATCACCCAAGTCTGACACAGCTAGCTCCACCGGAAACGCCAAGGTTGCCGAAATCGATGCACGGGTGAAGGAACTCATCCTCGCCGCCGCCAAGAAACGTGAGGATGAGCACGCAGTGAACATCAAGAGGCTGCATTGGGATCTCGAAGCGTATATCAGAAATCTCAGCAGCGGCGGTAAAGCACAGTTCGCGGCCAGCGCTAACGCCCTCAAGGAAATGGTGGATGACAACCGCCTCGATATCGATGAGTTGAAAAATATTGAGGACAACAACGAGATCATCGCATCCATGGAGATGAAAAAACTTGTCAGCTACCACTGCGACAAGCAAGTGCAGATCGACACCCAAGCCGGGGCTGCCATTGGAAAAATCCGCGATGCCTATGTTGCCAAATTGACCCCCATCAAAGACGAGGCTAACGCTGCAGGACAAATAAAAGTCGCTGCCGACATCGAGGAAATCATCGAGGACGCCGGGGATCTCGATTCCTGGGCCGAGTCCTTCGGTGTGGTAGAGGAGTGATCGGAGGGAGTGGCTGTCGCCAGTCTGCCACTCTCACCGAGCCGAATATTCCCCTTCACCGCAGCAGCCCCCGCTCCACTACATGTCTAAACCATGGCACGAAATCCAGATCAGATGCCACCTCCTTTGCATGCAGTGATAACTGATAAACGGAGTGCGAACCGTCCATCGCCAGCATCACTTTAAGCTGAGGAAAAGTAAATACACAGGGCTTGAGATCGGCATCAGGCACTGGCAACGCCTCCCTCACGCAAAGCATCCGCCATGCATCGAGCTTGGGGAAATCCGGCAGCGCCGTACGGAGAGCCGCGCCTCCGGCCGGCTTCTTCCCTTCGCCCAGCACCGCATCCGCCCGGTAAAGAATTTCCGAGCGAAAAGTCCTCCCAGCCGCATTGTCTGCGGCATCCGTTCCTCGCTCACCTGTTTGAGAATCCCCCAGCCAGCGCAGCCCGTGCCCCTCCGCGAGTTTGGAAACCGCCCCCAGCGACCACGCGTCCATCACCGGCGCAAAGTCATCGTGGGCCAGCACCGCTGCGCCCTTCGCCAGCATGTCATCGATGATCGCCCGCTCCCTTTCCGTCTCCGCCACCGTCCGCAGGATCGCAAGCGCCTGGATCACATCCTCCGCGCCCGCCGCCCAGATCACCCGTGCTTTTTCAACCACGGCCATACGCTCTTTCCAGCCCGCCGCCACATTGAAGCTCACCACCGCGATCCCGCCCGGCGTGAGGTTTTTCGCGATGAAATCTATCAGCCCCACCTTCACCTCATCCGGCACCCACGAGAAAAATCCGTGTGCGATGATGAAATCAAACGGCGCATCAGCCTCGAACTCCGAAAGCTGCACCTCGTAAAAGCGCGCATTTTTTAGAGCCGCCCGCTGCGCTCGGGTTCTTGCGAGATGGATCGCCCTAGCGGAAACATCCAGCCCCACGCAGTGCGCCCCCGGCCAACGGTTCGCTAGCGAAAGGAGGTGATGCCCCTGCCCGCAACCGATTTCCAAAATTCGCGCCACCGAAGGTTCCGGCACATCCAGCCCCGCCGCCCGCGCCACCGTCCGGTTCACCGCTACATCCGCGCTCGGGTGGCTCATCGGCGGGTAATCCGCCGCCTGCCACGCATCATCATCCGCAAACTCCATACCGTTCTCTGGGATATACGACCTCGCTTTGCAAACCTCTTTCCGCTCTGTAGGATGGTAAGAGTGTTTTGAAGGGTTCGCGCCGCCGAGTGCCAATGCCGTCCGGCTCGCAGCGGGCTGCGTGGCCGAAAGCGGCAGCAGGCTGCCGACACTCACCGGGGCTGCGCCCTAACTATTCACGAGCGCTTTTTCGTGGAGTGCTTGCATCGTCTCCGGCGAAATGGGCGTGGGATCGGGGTAATCGAAGATCTCGCCTTCGAAGTTCCTCAGCGTGACCTTTCCTGAACTACTATCAACGACGTAGTTCGGATTAATGGGGATTTTCCCGCCACCACCAGGGCCGTCGATAACGAACTGCGGGATGGCGTAGCCGGTGGTGTGGCCGCGGAGTCGCTCGATGATGTTGACTCCTTCCGCGACGGGTGTGCGGAGGTGCGAGGAACCGGTGATGAGATCGCACTGGTAGAGATAATAAGGGCGCACGCGGCACATCAGCAGTTTGTGGACGAGTGCTTTTTGGATCTCTGGTGAATCGTTCACGCCGCGCAGTAGCACCGACTGATTACCGAGCGGGATGCCAGCGTCGGCGAGGCGTGCGAGGCCGTCGCGGACTTCGGTGGTGAGTTCCTTCGGGTGGTTCGAGTGGATGGAAATGAAAAGTGGGTGGTGCTTTTTCAGCATTTCGCATAACTCCGGCGTGATCCGTTGCGGTAGGAAAATCGGGATGCGCGAACCGATTCGCAGGAACTGGATGTGCGGGATCGCGCGGAGGCGGGTGAGGATCTTGTCGAGCTTCGCATCCGAGAAGAGTAGGGGATCGCCGCCGGAGAGGAGGACGTCGCGGACTTCGGTGTGTTTCTCCAGATATTGGAAGGCCGCCTCCCACTGTGTCTCAAGCTGTTGCTCGCCGACGCCGGAAACGACCCGCGAGCGGGTGCAGTAGCGGCAGTAGGAGGCGCAGCGGTCGGTTACGAGGAAAAGTACACGATCAGGATAGCGGTGCACGAGGCCGGGCACGGGCATGTGGGAGTCCTCGCCGCAGGGATCTGCCATTTCCTCGGGGGCCGTCCAGCCCTCTTCGATGCGCGGGATCACCTGGCGGCGGATCGGGCAATCGGGATCGTCTTTGTCGATCAGGTTGAAAAAGTGCGGGGTGATGGACATCGCCAGCTTCGTGCCGGCAAGCAGCACGCCCGCGCGTTCCTCATCGGTGAGGTTGATGCGTGCTTCGAGATCCGCGAGGGAATCGATGCGGTTGCGGAGCTGCCATTTGGCATCGGCCCAATGCTCCATCGCGGAGTCCGGCCAGTAGCCAGGTGTGTGGGAGCGGAAGGTGGTTTCGAGGTCGCTGCGGGAAGTCATTCGCGGTTTGTTAGGTGCAATCGGTCGGGCGGAAAGGCGGATGGGTCAAGTGAGGAATTTGGTGGGTTCATTCCAAGGGATTCCATACCTTTTCAAATCCTAGGTTTTTGAAATCCTTGGTGTTGGCGGTAGCGAATTCCGTGACGCCATGGTGCATAAGAGTCAACGCAAGACGGATATCGATGATACGGCGGAAGGCGAACTGCTGCTTTTCTGCCTGCACCCAGACATCCGACATTACTGGAGCGCCCTCAATGAGCATCCATGATCTGTTGCTGCGGTAAGACTGACAGACGGCGGCGGCGCGGGCGGCGGCGAGGGGCTTGGAAAAAATCTTTTCATTGCGGAGTTTGAGATAGAGTTCCACAAGGACGAGTTCGCACACGGCCACATCCTTACGCGTGGCGAGGGAGCGCAGGAAGGCGACGGCTGCAATATGCTGCGGCGAGGCCGAATTGGCGGCGTGGACGGCGATGTTGGTGTCGAAACTGATCATGTCCGCTTAGTCGTGGCAGAGGCTCGTCCATTCGGATTCCGGGGCAAGGGTTTCGCCAAGGTCGAACGCCTGTGGCGGTTCCCACTGATCAGGGCGCTGCCTACCGGGCGGGTGGTGGACGATGATTTCCTCCAGCCCTCTGCGCACTACTTCCGCGAAGCTCATCTCATTCTCCGCCGCGATTCGTTTCGCCTCACGATAGAGCCCGTCGGGTATCTGGACTTGCGTTTTTACCATGATGGCAATTTGCCAGCGTTGACCAACTTGTCAACGCCTCATTTACTTCGCCAGCCTCCGAACCAGTTCGATCAAGCGCCCGGTGGAGGCGGCGAGGGTGGGGGCGAAGGGGAGGTTGTCGTCGGCTTCGTCGGGCAGGAGCATGGGGCGGGTGGCGATACGGACAGCGGGTAGGCCCACCTCGAAAAGGATAGAGGCGAGGTCGGTGTCTTCGCCTAGGCAGATGACTTCCGCTCCGAGGATTTTCCCGAGATCTGCGAACTCGATGGTGGGAAGGGCGGTGGCGTCGCGGGAGGTGAAGATGAGGGTTTCCGCATCGCCCATGGCCTCGATACAGAGGATGGCTTTTGGGGTGGAACCGATTAATTGCGAGGCGATGTGTGCGGTCTCGGCCACCGGTGAATCCAGATCGTTGGCGTGGGGTAGGAAGAGGAAATGGATGGGGCGGGCGGGCTTGTCGCCGGCGAGTGCTTGGGCGGCGGCGAGGGTGGCGGCGAGGCCGGTGGCGTTTCGCTCCGCGCCACGTGAGCCGGGAGGGGAGTCGTATGAGGTGAGCAACCACAACGGCGCGGCATCCACTTTTTCCGAAGGAATCGTGATGTGTAGGATGGGGAACGGGCCAGGGCCATTGACAGTCTTGACCACGTAGCCGGTGTTCGAGGGGCCGAGCATCCCGCGTATCATCGAGGAAGTGGCGGAGAGCTTTTCCGGCTCTCCGATGTGACGCTCTCCGATGACGTTGATGATTTTATTGAGATCGTCCGCGATGCTTGTGCCAGATACGCTTTTAGCGAAGCGCTGCGCCTCCTCGACAGCAGCGGATTTTTCATCGCTGAAATACTTTACCAGCGCAAAACCAGCGGAAACGATGACCCATGCAGGGAGAATCAATAACAGCCAAGGCACGAGGCGATTTTTTTTAATTTCATCGCTCATAGTCCCTCTGGCTCGTCGGGTTTGGCGGTTGCCGGGGGGTCCGAGAAATCCTCAATTTCCTTTCTCAAGCGCTGGGAAATCCATGGTCGGATGAAGCCGTAAAGTAGGTAGGAACTGAATAGAAATACCGGCATGTAATAGCGGAATCGGATCGTCACGAAGATCAGCACCAGCGCCAAGACGATGGTGGTTAGGCTGCCGCGCGTCTTCCAATCGACCGTTTTGAAGGAGGGGTAGCGCACGTCGCTGATCATGAGCCATGATAGAAATAGCATCACGGAAGCGAGGACGTATTTCCAAGGGCCGACCTCGTGATCGTTCTTGTAGAGATCGATGATAAGGAAGGTGAGTGAGGCGATAAATCCCGCCGCCATGGGAATGGGGATGCCGCGGAAATCAGAGGATGCTCCGGGCTTTTTCGGCATGGAGGCGAGGCAGTTGAAACGGGCGAGACGCATCGCGCCACAAACGAGATAGATCAGCGCCACGGCCCAGCCGACATTGCCGAGCGGAAATAGCACGGCGCGCGAGAGCAGCATCGCAGGAGCCATGCCGAAAGAGATGATGTCCGCGAGCGAATCGAACTCTTGGCCGAAGGGTGACTCCTGGCCGCCGAGGCGAGCGAGCCGCCCGTCGAGCAGATCGAAGAGGCACGAGCCGAAGATGAGGAGGATGGCGTATTGGTAGTATTCGCGGGAAACTGCGTAGTATTGCTTCGCGGCGAGCACGCCGTCGCCAGAAACCTTCTGCACCTCGATCTGGCCTTTGAAAATCATCAGCACAGCGAAGAACCCGCAAGCGAGGTTGCACGCGGTCATCAGGTTCGGCAGGAAGAAGATCTTCGGCTCGTCCGGATCTCGTGGGTGGGGCATGGGGGAAACCATGCACCTCTTTAGCTCCATGCTCAACCTTGAAGAATCGCGGATAATCCGTCTTTCTTTGCGGGGGGATGTACCTTGGGGCGGGGCCGCGTCTTCCAGAACGTGAGCCGTCCACGCGCTCTGGAGGTAAGCGTCCTAAAATCCACCCCCTATCCTAATCCCTTGGACTGCCACACTGGGCGCCATGTCCAGTCCCGACCCCGGCTCGCCGCAGCCTTTGAAATGTTCCGATGTCCGCTTCGTTGAAGTCGATTTCCCGCGCCAGCTCCGCCCCCGCCTTGTCATCGAGTTCGGGGAAGGTCTCTCGATCCTGCTCGAAGATCGCGATGCCGTCCCGCTCGCCGCCGATTTCATCGCCATTCAAAGTGCCAGACAATTTGAAACTAGACTTTAAGCGCGTTCAAGAACGGTCTAGATCATTTGCCTGAATGATTGGCTTGGTCATGTTTTACTTGTCATGCGTGTAAGTGCTTACCTCAAAATATGCCGTCGCCAACTCTACAATTAGCGCGTGGCCCGGCTTATGCCGGTAGACCGTAAACGTATTGCACGTCCTCACCCGCCTTGCTCACCTGCTTGACTAGGAAAGGATCCGTTCCAGCCTTTTCATATCCGGCTTCCAGAGCGGCGGAATACGTCGAGAAACAACCAACGAGGCAAGTGCCCATGAAATAACGACGGTAAGCCCCCCCATGCACTGCCTGTGAAATATCTCTCAGCTCCCTCGCATCACAAAAATCGATCCCGACTT
>CAMBTP010000010.1 GCA_945870855.1 Prosthecobacter debontii | reverse complement strand
CCCTTCTCCATATAGCTGGATTTTCACACCCTAGCTTGATCGCCCTAGCAGATGGTAGGGTCGTTTTGACAAAACGACCCACCCTGTGCGTCCAACCTCATCTAAAATCCGTGTCTCACCCTTTCGCGGCGTTGATGCGGAGCTTTCCTCCCCATCACCGTGCTAACACACGCTGCGTGGGTCATTTTATCAAAATGACCCTACCGCAAAACACAAACTCTTCTCCGCGGTCCCTCTGCGACCTCTGCTTTGCGGTGAAAATCTTCTGAGCCTGCGGCGCACTCTACTTTGTTGTCACATTTTTGCGCACGAACTTTTGGCAAACGGTATACACGCAGTGAGAGATTGAGCGGCTTATTTCGCGAATCGCACAAGCCTCAGGCACCTCAAAAGGGCACTCTGTGATTTTCTGGTTTCTGACATCTGGTTTCTGGTGTCTCCTCCCTCCATGCCCGAGCACGCTCCAAACCGCCCACGAGTCAACGTCCGCCGCCCAGACGTTATGGAACTCGTCTCTGCGGAGGTCGCCGTCCATTACCAGTCCTCGCTTGTTGAGAAAATCAAGGACTCGGGCGGTAAGATTACAAGCGGCGATACCACGCTACTCCTCGCGCAGGATTTCGGTTTCTGCTACGGAGTCGAGCGCGCGATCGACCTCGCCTACGCGTCGCGAAAAGTGTTTCCTGAAAACCGGATTTTCCTGATTGGTGAAATCATTCACAACCCGGAAGTGAACCGTCAGCTGCGTGAGATGGATATCGTCTCACTGCCATGGAAGGAAATCGATGCCAGCTACGATGAACTTCAGCCGGAAGATGTGGTCATCGTCCCGGCCTTCGGTGCGCCGACGAAGTTCATGGAGAAGATCGAGGAACGTGGATGTTATACCGTCGATACCACCTGCGGCGATGTCATGAAAGTATGGCGGCGAGTACGAGGCTATGCGAAAGACAACATAACCTCCATCATCCACGGAAAAGAGAACCACGAGGAAACTCGGGCAACAGCATCCCGCGCTCTTGGTGAAAATGGGCAAGGGCACTACCTCGTCATCCTTACCCTGGCGGATACCGATTTTGTCTGCGACTACATTCGCAACGGCGGCGATAGGCAGGCTTTCCTAGAGCGTTTTTCCGGCTCCTACGAAGCGGGCTTCGATCCCGATATTCAGTTGAGAAAAATCGGCGTCGCGAACCAAACGACCATGCTCAAGAGCGAAACTCTGGAGATTCAGAACCGGCTCGCGAAAGCTATTTCAGACCGTGACGGTTCATCGGAAAATTTCTTCGTATTCGACACGATCTGCGGTGCCACCCAGGAACGCCAAGACGCGCTTTTCGAGATGCTGAAGACGAAAATGGATCTACTACTCGTCGTGGGCGGATACAACTCCTCGAACACCGCCCACCTCGTCGAGATCGGCGAGAAGGAACTACCCACCTTCTTTATCCGTGATGCCTCGCAGATCAAATCGCTGGAGGAGATCGTCCACTACGACCTCCACCACCATGAGGAAAGGACGACGAACTACGCGGAAATCTTTTCCGGAAAAACACACATCACTGTCGGCCTCACGGCAGGCGCATCCTGCCCGAACAACCTCATCGAGGCCACGGTAAGAAAAGTGTTCGAGTTGCGTGGTAGCCCCTTGGAGTAATGGAGCGAATTCTGGAAAGCCATGCCTTTGGCCGGTGTTAACGAAGAAGCCGGCCAAAGGCGCGGCTCTCCAGTAGGCGCGGCTCTCCAATATACCTACTCACGCCAGATCCATTACCAGCACCTTCGCCCACATCTCTTTATTGCCGCCTGCAAAAGCATCATGGATGGGATCCACTTTTTGGTATTTCTCGTGGTCTTCCATGCTAGCGAAGTGAAACGCGATTCCGTAATCCCATGAGTGGTCAGTAACAGGGCGAACTGCCGTCGGCGCGGGCTTGCCCCAATGAGCCGTCGCGATGTTCGGGGACTTCGCAAGCTCGGCGAGCCCTCTCTCCATGCGGACGTAGCCGGATTCGTTTTTAAACTCATCCTTTAACCAAAAATATACGTGGTGATTCATAAGTGAATTTGGATTCGTATTATCAGATTCAGAGATATTTAATAAAAGAAGAATATACTTCCGGCGGAATATCGAGGAGTCCGTAATCCTTCGAGGAAACGAAGAGTAGGCTTTGCTTTCCTTTTCCAAGAAGCTGCCCTTCAGCTCCGAAAATCTGATGCTCAAGCGTGCAGAATTTACGATTCGCCTCAGCCACTTTGATTTTGACTGTGATGGTATCGAACTCACGAGTTTCGCGGACGAACTTGTGCTCAAACGAGCGGGTGAGGATATAGAATTTCGTCGTCTTAAGATCGAAATCAGGCATCGCGGCGTTGAAGAAAAGCTCACGGGTTTTCCCGACGTAGAGCGGATACATGCCGAAATATACGTTCCCAACGGAGTTCGTGTCTTGGTAGGTGGCGATCATCGAATAAACAAACCATTTCCCCTCGAAGTGCCCAGCCAGATCATGGGTGCCTGCAGACACGGGCGCAGCCACCTCTGAGGGGGCGTGCGTTTCGGCTTTGACGATTGCCTTGATCGCAGAAAGTTCCGACGCAGCATTGATTACTTCACCCGCTTTTTCTGTGACCAACCTCAGCAGATCCGTTGTCGTTACAAGCCACATGACATAAACCAGCGGTAGCAATGAGCCAATATACATTAGCACATTTTGATCGAGCATGTAGCCGAAGGCAAAAATCGCAAGGCAGAGGCATGCCATAGAAAACATGCGGATTTGCGGCAAGGGTTGCTGACTGTTCGGAACAAAGCATCGCGCAATCGCAAGTGCCGCATAGCCCACGAAAAACGAGGCGTAGAACACCATGAAATACTCTAGCTCAAATCTTGCGAAATAACCGACCATCGTAATCACAGCTACGACGAAGAACGTGGGAATCGGAGAGGAGATGATTTGCTTCGGAATAATGGAGATCAGCATGTTCTCGCTCCTCTCCACGTTTTTTCCGAGGAACCACTTTAGAGATACATATCCGCTATCCAGCGTCGTGAGCACGCAAATCACCAAAAATCCAAAATAGGCCGGCGGGATCAGTGAGTTTCCTTTAAATCCGTTCGAGAAATACTGAACCACGATGTTGTGTCCATAAACCAATTTATCGATTCCAGCGACAACCTCGAAGCTCCCCTTTGCATTCCCCATCACCCACATCGCCAGATAGCCATGGAAAAGAAGAAGCAGGAGGAAAATGATTCCTCCAAAAAAATAACTCAGCCGCACTGATGTATTCTCGCGATGGATCTGAATGGCACGCTGCCAGTGCTGTAGATCAAGCCATGGTCCGACTAATAAACCGACAATCAAAGGCACAGCAAGACCCCAAAAACGCGTTGTTGTATAACCATTTTCCGAGCCGAGGCCATCGATCCCCTTCCCTACCGTTGCAGGACTGAGCGAGAGAAGCACCGTCACAATACAGAGCAGCAGCAACCCACCGAGTAGCGCATGCCCGGCTTTGATCTTGCGGATGCCAAATTCCTCTCCGAACAGGCAACCCACCGCTAGCAATACAAAAACCGACATCATCACGGAAAGCGCTACCACAGCCTGGCCATCAAAACCCTCGATCAAACCAAGCAGCGGGACGAAGAGATATTTCACCAACGCGAAAACAGTTAGAGACAGCGCGACAATCTGATAGATATAGAAGATCAGACGAAAAGGTTTGGCGAACTTGTCGAAAAACAGCGCGAGAGATTCATGTCCACCTGGATTGCGATTCGCGATGATTTGCGTCAGGCATCCGAAAAGCATCAGGCCGAAGGCGTTGGGAATCGCAAACATCAGCAGCCCTTTCATCCCAAACATGAAGGAAACCTGGACGCTGAAAAACAGCCCCAGCCCCCACATCCACGCCAAAGCGACGGAATTTCCCCACAGCAACGCATTCAGCCAACGCAAATTCATGCGCGCAGCATTCCCATGATCGCCTCATACCGCAAGCCTCTGTTCCGTGTTGGACTCCCAACCTTTCGTATTCCATCCTAAGTCCGTGACCAGAGCGCTATTCTGTATATCCCTTTTCCTCTACACAGCGGCGTTCGCCCAGCCGCTAACCACCTCACGCCTGTCCTGCGAGGTGGAAAATAACGAAAAAACAACCATTCTAACGGCCAAGGTCAAGGGCACGGAGGCAGCCATAAAATTCCGCATCGACTGGACTTCTGGAAATCACCCCCCCGAAAACTTCCAGAATAAACACGCAAAGCCCGACCGCCTCACCTCCTCTCACCGCCTCGGGCAGGCCACACTTAACCGCACCATCCTCGTCAGCGAAACCGCTGATTGCATCTTGGTCCACGTCCAAGCGGATCAACCGGGGAGCGTTCATTTCAGCGCCCGCTTCGAAACCGAACACCCCGTAGAAATCCAAGACCGCCGGCAGATCATCCTCCAAGGTAAGCAGATCCAAGCCCGCGCATGGATCATCCCCTTCGAGTCCGACGTCAGCGACGACGGTAAAACGATCACAATCCTCGGTGAGGGCGAGGCGCTCATCCTCCTCAATCTCGCGCCAGATACGAGTAAGCACCCCATTTCCAATACCCTCTCCCGCCTTGGCGAAATACACGACCCCGGCCAAATACCTCCGAACCCCCACCTAATTTGGCAAGGAGTCAAAAAGACACAAGACTCTGAAACACAGGATACAAGAAAAGAATAAGTCGCTCCGCCTTCCATCTTCTATCTTTCCCCAAGTTTAGTGTTTGAAATCCCCGCTTTACCCCCTTTAATCCCCGCCCCAGCTACGCGCCATGATCGAAAACCTTCGCAAATACACCGGACTCATCATCGTCCTCTTCGTCCTCGTGATCATCAGTTTCTTCCTGATGGACTACGGCAACATGAACCGAGGATCCAGCGGCGGTATGCCCTACATCAAAGTCGCAGGCCGCACCTATAATGACAAAGAGTTCAACAATCTCGGAGCGTCTGCATACCAACTTACTCAATCTCTCGCACAATCCGGTGATATGCAGCTTTTCAGCTTCCTCTTCGGGATCTCAGGGAATGCCGAATTCGGTAGCACGAAATCCATGGAAAACTTCTTCGCAGGCCGCATGTTGCTGCGTTCCGCGAAAGAAGAATTCGGCATCTATCCGGGCGAGGAGGAAATCGATTCTTTCATCCGTAAGCTCCGTGCCTTCACCGGTCCAGACGGCGAATTCTCCCAAGAGCAATACCGGAATTTCATCGAAAAAGGAATTGGTCGCCTAGGCCTGACAGAAGGTGACATCCGCGATCTCGCTTCCGATGTAATCGCCCAGACGAAACTCGCCGAGATCCTCGGCGCGGGACTATCCACAGATCGTAACGCTGTCGCCAAAAACTCCGCCCTCGGTGGACAGCGCATTGCAGTCGAAGTCGCTCGCATCGACCTTGATCCCATTAAGGCGAAAATCGATCCCTCTGAAGAGGAAATCAAAACCTACTGGGAAACTACAAAAGACGCATTCAAGACCTCCGAGAAACGTAAATTCACTTACCTGATCGTAAAGCCCAACATCCCCGCCGAACCAGCCGAGATCCCAGCTCCCGCCGCCGACGCCACCGCGGAAGTAAAAGCGGAATACGAAAAGTCCAAGGCTACCCGCGAGGCGGGAATCGCTGAGGATCGCCGCAAGGCCCGGCTCGCAACCGACAAGTTGGCAGATGATTTCGTTTACGAACTAGTAGATGATAAAAGTGCCGATTTCGAAAAACTCGCTGAAAAGAATAGCTGGGCGCTGAAAACAACGGAGCTTTTCGCACTAGCCGATGCGCCCGATGAACTCAAGGCCGCCCTCCGCTCCTCCAGCACTCCCGGAACTGCAGCAGATGAGCTTTTCCGTGTAATCGTCACCTCTGATCCACTCTCGAAAATTTCTCCCGCCATCGCAATCGGAGAGGACGAATGGCTCATCGCCCGCCTCGAAGAAACGGAGGAAGTCCGCGTGCAGACCTACGAGGAAGCCAGCGCTGATGCCCGCGCACGCCTGATCTTGGAGCAGGCCGCTGCCGCTCTGAAAAAGGCAACCGAAGAAGCTGCCGAGAAAATCAAGGCTGCTCTCGCCGACGGAAAGACCTTCACCGATGCCACCAAGGAAGCCGGAATCACTACCGAAACGGTGAACCTCCCCGAAGTCACTGCTGGATACCAAGGCGACACTAACAAGGTTCCCTCAACTCTTTTTGACTCTGCAAAATACACCGACCCCGGTGCTCTTACGCAGCCCGTCATCGAGTCCGACCGCGCATTCATCATCCATGTAGCGAAACGTGAGATCGTGAAAAAAGAGGACGCTGCCACCGCTCTCGAAGCCGATTTCAAACGTGCGCAGGATGCCCTCCGGATCTCCGCTTTCAACTCCTGGCTGGCCGCTAAGACAGAAACAGCCGGCATAGAGACTCTTTACAACAAATAGCCGCTACGGCTCCCTCCGCACATCAGGTTCTGAAATTTTGAGCGAAGCCATTCAAGAAATCTACGACGAAGCCAGCGGGCACCTCGCCCTTGGCGAACTCGACGAAGCCGCCGCCCTCTATCGCAAATGCGTGGAACTCGATCCCGCGCACTTCGATTCCTGGCACGCCCTTTCCATGGCCTTACTGAAAACCGGCCATCTCAAGGAAGCACTTGGAGCCTCCCTCCAAGCCACCTCACTCCAGCCCAACGATCTCCTCGCCTGGACCGCCCTCTCCCAGATCTACGTCCGCCTCGCCGATATCCCGAACGCCGAAGCCGCCAAAGCCAACTCTCGCATCCTCTCGCTAGGCGGAAAAGTGGTTCGCGATTAGCACGTCTTCCTTCGAGTTTAAAATTTAAAGTTTAGAGTTTCATGTTCTTCCTCACCACCGCCATCGACTACACCAACGGCTCGCCGCACATCGGCCACGCTTACGAGAAAGTTCTCGCCGATGTGATCGCCCGCTACCGCCGCCTCGCGGGCGAGGAGGTGTATTTCCTGACCGGCGTCGATCAGCACGGCCAGAAAGTACAGCAGACGGCAGAAAAGGAAGGCGTTTCCCCGGCGGAGTATGTAAAAACTGTCACCGCCCGATTCTCCGCGTTGTGGGAAAAAATCGGCGTGGAATACGATGGCTGGGCGGAAACCACCGACCCTCGCCACATCACCTGCGTCCAGGCCATCCTCGCGGATCTCCACGCGCGGGATGAGATTTATAAGAAAACCCACAAGGGCTTCTACTCTGTCCGGCAGGAACAATTTCTAACAGACCGCGACCGCAACGAAGCAGGTGAGTTCGGCCCTGAGTGGGGCGAGGTCACGGAGATCGAGGAAGAAAACTACTACTTCAAGCTCTCCAACCACACTCCATGGCTACGGGAATTTCTGGAGAAATCCGACGACACTATCCTCCCTGCTTTCCGAAAATCGGAACTCATCAACGCGCTCGAAAAAAACACCGGAACTGATCTCTGCATTTCCCGCCCCAAGGAGCGCCTCACCTGGGGCATTGAGCTGCCCTTCGATTCCGATTTCGTCACCTACGTCTGGTTCGATGCGCTAATCAATTACATCTCCTTCGTCGGCTACACGCCCGATCCCTCCTTGCCGGATTTCGAATCGATCTGGACCGGCCGCCCCATCCACATCATCGGCAAGGACATCATGGTTCCCGCCCACGGCATCTACTGGCTCGCCATGCTCCGCGCGCTCGATTTTTCCGACGAGAAAATGCCGCAACTCCTCGTCCACGGCTGGTGGAACCGCTCCGGCGAGAAAATGTCAAAATCCCTCGGCAACATCGTCGATCCTGCAGAGCTCGCCGACACCTTCGGCAGCGACGCCCTGCGCTACTACCTCGTCCGCGATATCCATACGGGAAAGGACTCGAACTTCGACGTCGAGCGCCTTGTGATGCTCTACAACACCGAGCTCGCCAATGAACTCGGTAACCTCTGCAACCGTGCGCTCAACATGAGCGTCCGTTTCACGGAAGGCGTCATCACCCCCGGCGGCCTTCTAACAGCGGACGACACCGCGCTCCAGCAATCCCTCATCGACAACACCGCTGCCTACCGCAAGGCGATGGACAATCATGAGATTTCCATGGGCCTTGAAGCGCTGAACCGCCACGTCGTCCACTGCAATCAATACGCCGAGCGCATGAAGCCATGGGAACTGAACAAGAACCCAGAAAACAAGGATCGTCTGGCTACCGTCCTCCACCATCTCGCGGAATCCGTCGCCCACTGCGCCGTTCTACTCTCCCCCATCCTTCCGGATGCCGCGGTGAAACTCGCCGCCCAACTCAAGCTTCCCAAACTCACCGCCCTCAAGCTTGACGATCTGAAATGGGGCATCATCCCATCGGGTCACGAAATCGAAAAGCCCTCCCCGGTTTTCCCAAGGATCGAGGTGAAGGCGGCGGAGTGAACATGCGGTAGGGTCATTTTGCCAAAATGACCCACGCAGCGCCTGTCAGCACGGTGATGGGAGGAACACTCCACTTCAACGATGCCACGGGTTGGAGAAGGTTACAGTTCAGGTTGTGCGCACAGGGTGGGTCGTTTTGGCAAAACGACCCTACCGAATCTCAATCCACGCCGAATCCCTCAGCATCTCCCACTGAAGCAAAACCCCGTAGCCGACCACTATCATCTCTCGCTGCTTGATTACAGGAGAAACAATCACCGGTTCTACGCCCGACTCTGTTGCCGCAAAACCCGGACGGAGAAGAATCCAAGGTTCGGGCACATTCCCATCGCGGGTGCGATTTAATCGGGTGGATTTATCGATGTAGCCTTTTCAGTCAAGCTGTGGGATGTGAACGGAGCGCGGGTCTTTAGCACGCCCCAGTGCCTAGCTATTTCCATTCGCCTTGATTCTCCGGGGCGAGCTAAAGACTCGCGGTCCGCCTCTTGCGTGGCGGATCACTTCTCCCGGCGCAACACGGCGGCGAAGGCTCCGTCGGTGCCGTGTTCGGTGGGGATGATGCGGACGGATTTTTCCACACGAAGGCCGTGGGCTTCGGCGAAGGCTTTTACGAGGTCGATGTTTTCGGCGTCCTCGATGGAACAGGTGGAATAGACGATGCGCCCGCCGGGCTTGAGGCATGGCAAGGCGTTGGCGAGGATTTCCGATTGGATGACGGTAAGGTCATCGATATCGGAGGGCTGGAGGCGCCAGCGGACATCGACACGACGGCGGATCACGCCGGTGTTCGAGCAAGGGACGTCGAGCAGGATGGCATCGAGTGCTCCGAGGAAACGCTCGGGGGCGGGCTTCCGCCAGTCGTGGACGGAAATTTCATCGGCCTGGATGTGGAGGCGAGAGAGGTTTTCCTCAAGGCGCGGGAGGCGCTTCTCGTTAGAGTCGGTGCAGGTGAGTCCTGCGCCGCCACCAAGGGCGGCGGCGATGAGGAAGGCCTTGCCACCGGGGGCGGCGCAGGCATCGAGGATTTTCTCGCCGGGCTTGGGATTGAGCAGTTCTACGGAATGTCTAGTAGCTGGATCCTGGATGTAGAGCTTGCCTTCGGCGAGAAGTTTGGTGGGGAGTTTACCTTCTAACAGGAAATATCCGGGGGCGTGTTCCAAGGCTTCGCCGGGGGGCAGACTGGCGTCAGCCTCTCCGAGGGGATTGAGTCGGAAGAAGGTTTCAGCGGGCTGGTTGTTCCACTCCATAATCGCGATGGCGGTTTCCTTGCCAAACGATTTCCGCCAGCGGTTGTAGAGCCAGTCGGGGTGCGAATAAAGAACGGCGGGCGGCATTTCATCGAGCTCCTCCATAAGGCGCTTGCGGGAGGTGATCGCCTTGCGGAGAACTGCGTTAATTAGCGGGCGGACGGAGGTTTTGCCAGCCTCCACGGTTTCGTTGACGGCGGCATGGTCGGGGATGTTAAGGATAAGAATCTGGCAGAGGCCGACGCGGAGGATATCGCGGGTATCGGCGTCGAGCTTGCCTTTGCGGAGTTTCCCAATCCAGTGATCCAAGATGCGGCGGTGACGGAGGACTCCGAACAGGATGGCCTGCAAGAGAGCACGATCCGCGGAGGAAAGCATGCGGCGCTGGGCGTGGCGCTCGACGAGGCTTTCCGCGTAATCATGCCCCTTCGCCCAAGCGCGGAGGGCGGAGACGGCGGCTTGGCGGACATGGAAATTTTTAGAGGGCATGAAACTTTAATTTTTAAACTTTAAACCTCAAGGAAGAGCGGGATGACCCATGAGCAGATCCATGAGTTCGGGGGAGAGGAAATCCTGGTTGTGGATGATGTGGTCGAGGACGGGAATGTCGGTGAGTGAGGCGAGGATGCCTTTGTTGGTGATCATCGGGGTGTCCATTTCGTCCTCAAGCTGGTTGAGGATGATCCCGGCGCAGGTGAGGCCTTTCGCCTCGATGGCGGCGAGGGTGAGGAGAATGTGGTTAAGCGCACCGAGGCGATTTGCGGCGACGAGTATGACGGGCAGGCCGAGATCCTTCGCGAGATCGGAAATGAAATAGTTCTCGGTGATGGGGACCTCCCAGCCACCCGCGCCCTCGACGAGAACGATCTCCTTGTCTTCGGAAAATTTCTGGTAGGACTCCACGAGAACTGCGGGATCGATGGATTTATTTTCCAGCAGCGCAGCAACGTAGGGAGCGACGGGTGAGGCGAAGTGGAGAGGATTAGCCACGTCGATGGGAAGATTCCCTGAAATCTCGGCAAGCATGCGCCCATCGTCACGGTCGCCACACGAGATGGGCTTGAAGCCGTAGGCGTCACGCCCTTCAGCACGGAGAGATGCTATCATCAGCCGGGTGAGGTATGTCTTGCCAACGGCGGTGTCGGTTCCTGTGATAAAAAAGTTCACTACGTAGGAGGGAGCGCGGGCAGCGGGTTGCGGTCAAGTCCGGATGGTTGCAGGGGGGCGCTTTTATTTTCGACTGATGGTAAAAGTATTGTGCGGATGACCTTTGGCTCAGGCAATTAGCTTGTTGGCTTTGAGATACTTCTCGAATCGGTCAGCAGTGAGGCTAAGTCCGCTGCAAACTAGGATGGCGAGTTTTAGGCGAAAGCCTTGAGGAATCCGACCTCAAGTGCAAGCGGCTCCGAGGCGTTGGTCTCCAGCGTCTGACGCAGCTTTTCGAGGGCTTCAAGGCGCGTACAAATGCGGAATACGCTTTCCGTCTCGGCGATTTTTTCTAACAGAGGCGCGGACTCCGGAAAATCGAGGCCGCCGGATCCGGTCTTGATGCGGATGAGGTCGGCGAGCCAGGCAAGGATCACATCGAGGTAGCGGTTGCGGGCATCGAGGTAGTCGGCCTCGGCGGCGGCTTTGTGGAAATCCTCACGTTCCTTGAGCCATGAGCCATCGGTGCCATCGCGATAGGCAGAGATTTCTTCCTTTGTCGCCAATTTTGCGGCAGCTTCGACCTCCTCACGTTTCACGGCGAGGAAATCGGTGAACACGGATTTCATGTGGAGCGCGGCGATGGGGCTGCCGAAACCTCGTGCGGCGGCCTTGCCAAGGGCGGCGACGAGTTCGTCACCGCCGTCTGCACCGAGGGGGCTTCCTCCTGTTAGTTTTACCTGCACGCAGCGGGAAAGGATAGTCGGCAGAAGCCGCTGCGGGCGGGTGCTGAGTAGTAGTAGTAGAGTGCCGTTCGGGGGTTCCTCAAGGGTTTTGAGAAACGCGTTCTCGGCCTGCTCGTTCATGCGGTCGGCATCTACGATCACTCCCACTTTGGTCATGCCTCTGGGAGCTGCGAGATGGAGGGTGTGCTCGAGATCGCGAATTTCAGTAACGGAAATGCGCCGTGATTTCGAGCGCGGGCGGATGATGCGCACCCAGCCGCCTTCCTGTTCATCGAGCGGCAAAACTTTTTCCACAACCGGCTCACCAAAGAGATCCATGCCGCCGCTTTCGCCCGAGTTGTTAACCAAGGAAACGAGGCGCGAGGCGAGGTTCTCTTTCCCACAGCCCAGTGCACCGGAAACGAGGAATGCGTGGGCGAGCCGCCCCCTGCCATGGGCGGCGCTAATGAGTTCGAAGGCTTTTTCGGCGGACTGCGACATGGCGTTTTAGAGGCAGAGCCGCTTGAAAAGCTCGGCGAGCGGAAGCTGGAGGCAGATGTAGAAATCGCCGAACTCGGCGTAGCGCGCGGAGACCTCGTCGAAGCGCATTTCATAGACGATAGCCTTGATGTCTTCGGTGGTCTTGGAAAGCAGCGTGACGCCCCACTCATGCTCGTCGAGGCCAGTAGAGCCGGTGATGAGCTGGAGGATGCGACCCGAGTAGGTGCGGCCGACACGGGCGTGCCCCGCCATCAATGCGCGGCGGGCTTCGTAATCGAGGGAATACCAGTTGTCGGTGCCGGAGCGGCGCTTCGACATCGGGTAGAAACAAACGACCGGCCAATCGGGAAGCTGTGGATAGATGCGGTAGGAGCGGTAGTGCGTCATTCGTTTATCGAACTCCGCGAGCTTTTCATCGGCCTCCGGGGTGCCGGGCGTGAGCTTTTCCTCTTCGATAAATTGCTCGCGGGTCATGGTATATTCGGAAGGCTCGGTGAGCGAGAAATAGGAATAAGAGGGCGTCAGGATCTCCGGGCCGAGGGAGAGCGTGAGCTGTTTCTCAAAGAAATTCGCGACGTGCAGATCCGGAGTCAGCAGCATGAATCCGAGGTCGCCCTTGGGCGAGACGATGGAAAACGTGAGAAGCTGGGTGTCCGGCGTGGCTCGGATTTCCTGGATCAATTCAGTGAGGCGAACTTTCGCTTGGCGCTGTTCATCCTCGGAAAAAAGAGACCATTGCGAGTGATCGATGTGGTAGAAAAGGTGGAGGACGTGCCAGCCTTCTTTCGGGATGAGTGGGGACATGAATGGGTTCTAAACCCCTCGCAGAAAACTTCAAACCACAATTCGCGTTACCGACAGATCAGCGGATCTGAGTGGCAATATCCATCTCAAGAACCTTGCATAATTTTTCCCGTGGAGACGTCGCATCTGGCGCTTCAAAAACCTGCACAACCCATCGATTGGAATCCCCTGTGCGATAAGCCGTATGCATTCCCATATTCTCGAAGCCCGCCGTTGATGCTACCGTGATCTCTGTGTTTCCCTCCACGGTGCGAGTGATGCCATCGCCCACCATGACGCCTTCCTCATTACGGAAAAACACCCGGATCGCGCCCGACTTCGAACTGAGGCTGAGTTTCAATTCCGGGATAAGCTGGGTATCCCACTCGACGACATCTGCATTTTCACCTGTCCTAACCGGCTTCCGCCAATAGGTGCTAGCTGCCGTGATCTTTACGATTTTTCCTGACACTGGAAAATTGATCACATCGCCGACGAGCGTGCGTGTCGGAACGTAGTTAGTAAAATGGATCAAGGTCAGGATCGCGCCAAACCCGAGAACCACGCATAGTGATGAGATCGCGATTTTCTCAATCTTGGACAAGGAGGAGATGGTGGAAATGATCGAAATGGGCTTCTGATCTACCTTCTCCTCCGCGACATTTTCGAATTCTTCCGATTCCTTTGCGGAAATCTCTTGCTCCGTAGTCGAGAGGTCTTTGAAGATATCATCTTCCGTCTCCGCAGCAGTCTCCGTAACTTGATCTTTACCAGGCTTGGCAGGCTCTTCGAATTTCGGCTCAAGCTCGGTCAGTTCTGCTGGCTCTGTTGAATGGGGGCTTTGCTCGGGGGGATTTGTCGTTTTGCCATTTGATACGGCATTGCGCTGGGCGGGGAGTTGGACTGGATTACGCAGAATCCCTTCTGAAGGAATTGCGATGTCCTCTTCGCCTAAATCAATATCCCAGAAATCCCTCTCGGACGAGTTATCGACCATTTTGGAAATGTTGCTGTCGATCTTCGGATCGGGGCTGGAGTTCGATGAATCTGTGCTCATAAGAAGGACTTAAACTTTTTTACTTTTGGAATACATGTTTGGCGAGAGAAGAAAAAAACCGCGTTTTTTGTGTGACAAAAATCGTGTATTTACGCCTTGTCCGTAAGCTATGGATGGAAAAGATTTCTCTACTGAGATGGCAAAGCTTTTTGGCACGGATGGAATCAGGGGGAGGGCGAACGAGTATCCGGTCAACGCACGAATAGCGGAGCTGCTAGGACGGGCGGTAATGAAGGTGTTTGGCAGTAAAACCGGCGCGCGAGTGCTTATTGGCCGCGACACTCGGGAATCCGGCGGAATGCTGGAGCAGGGATTAGTGGCCGGGCTGCTTGATGCAGGTGCCCAGGTGATTCGGCTGGGTGTTGTGCCGACTCCCGCCGTAGCTTTGCTAGTGCAGGAAATGGCCGCCGTCGCCGGGGTTATGCTGACCGCCTCCCACAATCCCTATACCGACAACGGAATGAAAGTATTCGGTGCGGGTGGTTTCAAACTTTCCGAAGCGATGGAAGCGGAAATTGAGGCTTTATTGCTTTCCGAGGAGTGGATCTCAGAGAGTTCTGCAAAGGGCAGTGATGAGAATTTTCCGCAAGGGCTGCGGCAATACGCGGATCGCGCGAAAGCCAGTATCGGAGGGATGGATCTCAGCGGGTTGAAAATAGTGGTGGACGCAGGCAACGGCTCGGGCTTCGAGATCGCACCGCAAATTTTCAGAGAACTCGGCGCGGAGGTGATCGTGATGGCGGTGACTCCCGATGGACGCAACATCAACGAAAGCTGCGGCGCACTTTATGCCGCCAAGGCGGGCGAATTGGTGAAACAATCCGGTGCTGATTTCGGGATCTCGCTTGATGGCGACGCCGACCGCGTGATTTTCACCGATGCCTCCGGAAACGTCCTAAGCGGCGACCGCGTGATGGCGATGTGTGCAATCTCCCTGAAGCGATCAGGTAAGTTACAAGGCGATGCGATGGTCGCGACCGTGATGAGTAACCTCGGCATGGATGAGGCGCTCCGGCGCGAAGGGATTTCCGTTTTCCGCGCCGGCGTTGGCGATCGCATGGTCCTGGAATTGATGCGAGAGAAAGAAATCGTTTTCGGCGGCGAGAACTCGGGACACCTAATTTTCGCAGATCACGCGACGACGGGCGACGGTATAGTCAGCGCGCTGCAAGTGTGCCGGATGATGAAATCGACCGGACAAACTCTCGCGGAGCTGGCCGCCGTGATGACGGAGTATCCGAGCACCCTACTCAATCTGCCAGTGCGCGAGAAAACTCCCATCAGCGCTCTCCCGAAACTGACGGCGCTCATTTCCGCAGCTAAAAATGCGTTCGGAAAAAATGGCCGTCAGCTCGTCCGCTACTCGGGCACGGAGAACAAGATCCGCATACTCGTCGAGCACCGCGACGCGGATACGGTGGATCATTGGATCGATCAATTCAGGAACACGATCACGGAGGAAATTGGATGAACGAGGACAACTGGCCATTGACGATCACCGGCGACTTTCCAGTAGCAAACCGCCCGCTCTCGGAGTGGCTGGAAACGGCGGATGATGAACTGCACGCAATGATCTCCGCCTGCCGTTACCCCTGGGATCTGCTAGCAATCCAGGAGCGGATCATGGCTGTGTGGGAAGATGAAATTTCCGGCGAAGTCCATCCCGCTGCCGTGATCGAGGGCAAGCTGAAGCTAGGCAAAGGCTCACGTATTCTGCCGGGCGTTTACATCGAGGGCAATGTCGTCATCGGCGAGGGCTGCAAGATCGGCCCCAACTGCTATGTGCGTGGCTCTACTAGCATCGGTGACAACTGCCACATCGGCCAATCCGTCGAGATCAAAAACAGCCTCATCCTCAGCGGCTCGAACGTGGGTCACCTCTCTTACGTCGGCGATTCGATCCTCGGCGCAAACGTGAACCTCGGCGCGGGCACCATCGTTTCTAACTTCCGCCACGACGGCGGCAACCACATCTCGCGCGTCGGCAAGGAACTGGTCGATACCGGTCGTAGGAAGTTCGGAACGGTCATTGGCGACGGCGTGCACACCGGCATTGGCACGCTGGTTTATCCGGGCAGAAAAATCGGCCCCGGCCTGTTTACCCTGCCCGGCGATGTGGTAAGAAAAGACATTCAAGCTTAAAACAATTTAACATCATGTGTGGAATCGTAGGATACATAGGAAAAGCAAACGCAGCATCGGTGCTGATCGGCGGATTGAAACGGCTCGAATACCGCGGTTATGACTCGGCAGGACTTGCCCTGTTAGATGGCGACAATGTGCGCGTCTCCAAGGCCGCCGGAAAAGTGGCGAACCTTAGTGAGAGGGCGCGCACCGATTGGACACCGGAGTTATTCCAAAATGCAGCGACCGGCATCGCCCACACCCGCTGGGCCACCCACGGCCCGCCGACAGAGGTCAACGCTCATCCCCATCTCGATGAAACCGGCGGCATCGCACTCGTTCACAATGGCATCATCGAGAACTACCGAGCCCTGCGCTCCCGGCTTGAGACGAAAGGTCATCATTTCCTCTCGGAAACGGATACCGAAGTCCTCGCCCATCTCATCGGTGATTGTAACAAAGGCGATCTTTTCCAAGCCGTATGCGACGCGCTGCATCAGGTGGAGGGCACCTTCGGCATCGCGGTCATCTCAGCGAAGGAGCCAGGAAAAATCATCACCGCTCGGCGCGGCAGCCCCATCGTGATCGGGGTGGGCAACAGCGAGGCGATCATCGCATCGGATGCATCCGCCATCCTCGCCCACACCCAACGGGTCATCTATCTCGATGACAACGACATCGCCATAGTCACTGCGGATGCGGTGGACATCCGCGACCTCAACAATGTTCCCGTGACACGCGAAATCGCCGAACTAGGTCTGGACTCGGCAGCGGCGGAGAAGGGCGGCTTCGAGCATTTCATGCTCAAGGAAATCCACGAACAGCCGGAATCCCTCGCGAACGCGATCCGCGGTCGGCTCGATCTCCAACTCGGCTCATCGGTATTAGCCGGCATGGGCACCTCGCAACGCGAATTGGCGGATCTCTCGCGGGTGGTGATGGTCGGCTGCGGGACATCGCTGCATGCGGCGATGGTCGGTGAATACGCCTTCGAAGATCTCGCCGACATCCATGCGGAAGTGCAGCAAGCCGCCGAGTTCCGCTACCGCAATCCCATCCTTGGCAACCGCGATTTCGTCATCGCCATCTCCCAGTCCGGTGAAACGGCAGACACCCTCGCCGCCGTGAGGGAAGCGAAACAGAAGGGCGCTTTCGTGATGAGTCTCGTCAATGTCGTCGGCTCTACCATCGCCCGTGAGACAGGGCGCGGTGTCTATCTCCACGCCGGTCCAGAGATTTCCGTGGCATCGACAAAGGCCTTCACCTCCCAGGTCTCCGTGCTGCTGATGATGGCGCTGAAACTCGGGCGCGGGCGCAGATTTTCCCGCGACGAGGGTTTGAAACTGGCGCGGGAAATCGAGTCCATCCCAGAGTTAGTTCGACGCGTAATCGAAAAGAACGACACTATCGCCGAGATCGCCGCACGCTATGTGGACAACGAACACGCATTCTTCATCGGGCGCGGGCCGATGTTTCCCGTGGCACTTGAGGGTGCTCTTAAACTTAAGGAAATTTCCTACATCCACGCGGAGGGATACCACGCTGCCGAGCTCAAGCACGGCCCTATCGCATTGCTTCAGAAAGGCACGCCGGTGATCGCCGTCGCCTGCGAAGGCCCTGCGAAGGACAAGACCCTGGGCAACATCGAGGAATGCCGCGCTCGCGGAGCACGTATCCTCGGCATCGTCACCGAGGGCGACCACGATGCTGAAGAAGTCATGGATGATTTCATCGCGATCCCCCGCGCCCATCCACTTGTAGCGACCATCCCCGCCACCGTGGCCTTACAGCTTTTCTCCTACCACGTCGCCCACCTGCGCGGCTGCGAGATCGACCAACCACGAAACCTCGCAAAAAGCGTCACTGTGGAATGATCATGATATCGATTTCTTCTTTCAGCTCAGTTCCAAGGGCCAAAATGTAAAAAAGCAGCAGGTTTTCAAAAGCGTTTTTGCGGAGCCGCGTTCTCCAGAACGCGAGTCACCCGCGATTCACGCCGCCCACGCGTTCTGGACAACGCGGCTCCGTATTTGCTCCGATTTTCCTTTCAAAAAAATCAAGGCTTTGGAGGATTTCGACAATGCGTTTTTCAACGAATTCATCGAAATCCGCAAAACCGGCGGGAAGCTACCGCACTGGCAACAACCGGGAGCAACGTATTTCCTGACATGGCGCCTGGCGGACTCCATACCGGAGGAACTCATGATAAAATGGCGGGCGGAGCGCGACGCATGGCTTGCAGAGCATCCCAAGCCATGGGAGCCGGAGGTGGAGACGGAATACCACCGAACTATCACCATGGGCATCGAGCGTCTGCTGGATAACGGGCACGGTTCCTGTGTCCTGAAAAGGACTGAAGTCAGGAGTGTGGTAGAGGATTCCTTCCAACACGCGGACGGGAGCCGTTACGATATGCACGCATGGGTTATCATGCCGAACCATGCGCATGTGCTGTTCTCTATGGCGGTGGGAGAGTCGCTGGAAAAGGTCGTGGGCGGATGGAAAAAATATACCGCGCGTAGGATCAACGTGATCCTTGGGCAGGAAGGCAGGCTGTGGCAGAAGGATTATTTCGATACGATGATCCGGGACTGGAAACACATGATCCGCGCAGCGAGATATGTGAGAAGGAATCCCGAGAAACTACGCGAGGGAGAGTTCACACTCTATGAAGCGGATTGGGTGAAACTGATGCTAGCCTGACCGGAGCCGCGTTCTCCAGAACGCGAGTCACCCGCGATTCACGCCGCACACGCGTTCTGGAGAACGCGGCTCCGCTTTAATCTGCAACTCACAAAAACTTCGTCAATTCTTCAACCGCGGTTTCATCCAAAGTTTCCGCGAGCGCGATAGTTAGCGATACCATCGCGAGGTAGTCGTCGATGTCGATGATACTGTTGTGAGAGTGGATGTAGCGGGCGGGGCAACCAAGGACGATGGACGGGATGCCGTCGTTGGCCATGTGGAAGGCTCCTGCATCGGTGCCGCCGCTGCGGCGGACGGTTACTTGAAAAGGGATGCTCGCGCGCCGCGCTGTCTCGATGACCAGCTCCGCGAGGCGCGGGTTCGCGATAGCAGAGGGATCGAAAAGGCGGATCTGCACCCCGCCGCCGAGCTTGCCTTGGCTTTCCGAGTGATTGAAGCCCGGCGTGTCATCCGCGGGCGGCCCTTCCAATACGATAGCCACATCCGGTTTCACGAAATTCGCCAGCGTCTTCGCACCGCGCAAGCCGACCTCCTCCTGCACACTGCCCGCGAAAATCAGTTCGTTCGGGTGATCCATTTCTGCCAACTCCTGCGCCGCTTGGATCACGCAAGCCATGCCCACGCGGTTATCGAAGGCTTTCGCCATGAAATGGTTTTGCTTGGCAAGCGGCGTGAACGGCGACCACGGCGCAATCGGATCGCCGATGGAGATCCCGAAATCCTCGATCAGCTCCCGCCGCGAGGTCGCTCCCACATCGATGAACATCGCCTCGACCGGCACCGCGTTGTCGCGCTGCGCGGCGGGTAGGAAATGCGGTGGCTTACTGCCGGTTACGCCGATGATTTTTTCTCCGCTGCGCGTGAGGATCTGCACCCGCTGCGCCAGCATCACCTGTGACCACCATCCGCCGATGGTCACAAACTGGATGAAGCCGTCCGGCGTGATGTTCTGCACCATGAAACCCACCTCATCCATGTGCCCAGCGATCAACACCCGCGGCCCTTCGTTGGAATGCGCACAAATCACCGATCCATTCTTGTCCGTCGCTAGTTGCCCGCAGTCGGAAAGCTCATCCACAAAAATAGCCCGCACCTCGTCCTCATGACCGGAGATGGAGTGAGCTTCTGTGAGTTCCTGAAGAAGTGAGATGGCTTTCGCTCGCATAGATAGAGGATGAGGGGAAATTATAGGTCGGGGAAACTCCATTTTTCAGGGAAATTTTCCAAAAAAGCAAATTCCTAGCATTTATAATCAGCTCATTTCTCGATGATGATGGGCCAGCGCATAACGGCATTTACAACTTGGCCATCGCGCTTGGGCGGGGTGAAACGGGCGCTGGATGCGACGCGGCGAGCGGGCTCGACGAGATCCGGATGGGTGGTGGAAACTACGCGCTGGATTCGGACCGAACCTAAGGCGGAAAGTTCCACCTCAAAAATGACCGTGCCGCGCGAGATGCCTTTTCGGCTTAGGCTGACGGGGAAAGTGGCGGTTCCGTGGCGTAGCAGCCGCGGCGTGCCGTCCAATTCACTGATGCCATATTGGGATTTTGCGGCGGGCTGTGCGGATGATCGTTTTGAAGCCTGATTCGATGTCTGCTTAGTCGCTTCCTCAGAGGCCTCGTTGGATGTTTTCTTGGTTGCTTGTTCTGAAGTCTGCTTCGGTTTTTCCGTGGATGTCTGGTCCGATGTTTCCTTGGGTTTCTCTTTCTGCGGTGTCTCCTTAAACGGTTTGGGTAAGGATAAATCCGGAACGTGACTGAACGAACTGAGCACAGGCTGCTGGATGAATTGTTCTGCCGGTGAGGGAATGTCTGCCGTTTGCACCGCTCGTACAGCCGGGACGGGAGGTAAACTGGGAGGCGGCGATGTGCTCGGCTGGGACGGTGACGCCTTAGGGCTCGCACTGGAGGGCGGCACAAGCGGATTGAGATCGTAAATCTCGACACTCTGGAACGTCAGGTCCGACCGACTTGAAAGTTTTTCGAGGACTCCCGACATTCCAATTAGCGTGAGTAAAAACGCTAGGAGCGCGCCCCCGATGATTATCGATAAAGCTCCGGTGATTAAGTTCCTGACGCTAAATAACCTGGATTGATAGGAGAGGTAAGACTTCCTGCTATCGACTTGGATGGGTGCCGCAATGTAGGTGCGGATCGGCTTGGATTTCAGCGATTCAAGGCATCCAAGACATTCCTCCGGGATCATTTTTTCATCGCCTTGTCGTTCCGGAAGTGGATCTCGCCGCGGTAATTTAGGAGGTGCAGGTGAGGAGGAGTTTGGGTTGAATGAGATATGTGACGACGCCGGAATCCTCTTTCTTGGCGCGAACGCCGAGACAGTTGGGGGGGAAGAGGAAGGCAGATTAGGGTGAGGCATGGCCAAATTTATTGAGAACGTGTCTCAATTACGGAAACAATCTGGACTGATTCCCGAACGGGTCAACTGAAAAGAGGGATAGTTCAAGCAGGGCTCCCACACTAGGGAAGGACAGTCACAAGACTTTGTCAGAAAAGAGTTATTGAACCGCGAAGGGTCAGATACCGGGACGGTCGAGCCGGCTTCCGCCGCTGGTCGCGAGGAAGCGGTAGTAGACCTCAAGCATCAGGACGCTGAGCGTGGTGCGGTAGATCACCTTCGCCGGCTCTAGGCCGTGCCCCTCGAACGCGGGAGCCTTCCATGAGCCATCCTCATTCTGATTCTTCAGGATTTCGTCTCGGAAAAGATCGTTGTAGAACCTCCAATAAGATCCGCCCGATTGCATCATGGCTTGGGATGCGTAATAGTGGCTGTAAAGGTCGGAGTCCTGCGTGTCCCACTTAAACTTGAAGGTGTCCTTGATGTATTTCACCCCCTCACGTGTGCCTTTGGATTTCTCCTTGCCCCACATCTGGTAGCAAAGCACGCCCACTCCGGTGAGCGCAGGTCTGCCGCCGCGGCCTGTGTAACCGAAGCTGCCGTCTTCCGCTTGGCAACCCTCCATGTAATCGAGGCCATCATCCACGGCGGTTTTCATACCCTTATATTTGATATTGGTATGGCTGCATGCCTTGAGGGCTTGGAGTTGCCAACCAACTACTGAGGTGTCGGTGTGACCCATCTTGGTCTTGTCATACCCGTAAGCCCACCCACCATTTTCATTTTGATTATCGATGATGAACTGCCCGGCCTTTTCGGTAACTTCGGCGAGTTGGGGGATGTCGAGCTTGAGCTCCTTGCAGAAGGTGGCCGCTTCGGCCAAGGCGTAAGTGGCGATACCGTGCTCGTATGCTCCGTTTTGGCTGGTGATATTTGGGGCAAGCATCCCGTCAGTCTTGGTGCCGAACGCTACCAAATAAACGATACCCTTGAGACATGATTCACCGAATTCCTCGGAAATTGGAGTTTCACAGTGGCCGAAGTAGGCCAGCAGTGCTAAGCCAGTCATTGCTGTTTTGTTGGCTTGGGCCCATGATCCATCTGGATTCTGGTTCGCCTTGAGCCAGCGAAGACCTTTCACAACCGCCTCCTCGCATTCCGGGGTGCCGCCGTTTTCCCTAAGGCGGGCGAGCCGGTCCTCCTTGGAACAGCGTTTGCTCAGGGCTTGCGGAATCAAGCCGAAGAGCTTGCCTGTGCCCGTGCCCAAGCCAAGACCGTTGCCAGAGCCCGCGCCAGAGCCGAAACCGCCGCCGCTGCCAGAGCCACCTAAGCCGCCGGACATCCCGCCACCGCCGCCGAGTGAACTAAGCGCGGACATCTCACCGAAGTTATCGCCGGGATCGGGTATGGAAAAAGTGGAAGCAGCACCCTCAGCAAAGACTCGCTTCATGTTGGACGTGGGGGTGATCTGAGCCCGCTTCTTCTCCTGAACCTTGGATTGCGCGCTGCGCGCGCCGCCGCCCGCTTCGCCGCCGCCGGGAAGGAAATCGATTTTCTTCTCAGGCTGGTAGATCCGCTGGGCGATCCAGATCCCGCCGAGTATCGCAAACAGGACATGGATCAGGACGGCGATCGTAAACGACCCACCGCCGAACTTGGCCCAGAAGCCGATCTTCTTTCTCTGGGGTTCGGTGTGCACTGCCTGCTGCTGGTCAGTTTCCATGGTTCGGGTTTTCGGTTGGGATTCTAATCGGGATTATTCCGGGGCACCTGCCTGGAAGGTGACATTGGTGATCTTAGCGATGGTGAGCGCGTCGAGCACATCGATTACCCTCTCATATTTCGCCTGTTCGTTTGCGTAGATGGTAACCAGCACTTCGGAGCGCGAGGCATCGCTGCTTTCACGCAACTGATTGAGGTTGGAAGCAAGTTCGTTAAGGAGTTTCGCCTCCGCTGTGTCGAGCGGATCGTCGTTGAGGTAAACCTGCCCGTCATCCTCGATGCGGATGGCGATCTCGTCGGGCATGGGTGTGTCCGAACTCTCGACCTGGACAGTGCCGGGCAGTTTCGTGTTGTGGGCGTTCTCGACCTGAACCGCGCCAGCCATGACCATAAAGTATAGCATGATGACGAATACGACGTCGATCATCGGCGCGATCTGGAATCCGAGGTTAACCTCCGCTGTCGGCTTTTTCCTGCTTCGTTTCATGGGTTTTATTTATTGGAGGCGGCGAACGAAAGGTCGGCAATTCCACCCTCGCCGATGATATTCATCACCCGTTGGATCTCGATGGCGGGAAGAGACTTATCACCGCGGATGACAGCGCGAATCTGCGGATCATTCTTTTTCTTTTCCTGGAAATAAGTTACGGCCAGCGCGAGATCGGGAAACTTCCGGTCGTCCACATTCACGTAGGCTTTACTCTCCTTTGCGTTCCAGCGCACGTTGATGGCCATCTCGTGTTTGGAGAACTCCGGATCCCGTTTCTTCGCGTTCGGCGAGACGGGCAGGACGATGTTCTTGTCCACCTTGAGCACCTCCGCCGAGGTGATGCTCATGAAGAAAATGAGCAGCACCAGCAGCACATCGATCATCGGGGCGATCTGGAATTCCGGTTCGCCGCTGTCTCCTCCTCCGCCTCCTGCCATGGTCGTTAGATGTTGGTTTTATTGGGTTTTGCGTAAGCCTATCAGGCCTGCACGTCAGACTCAGGCTCGGCGAGCCAGTTTGGCATGGCGGCATAGGTGGCTTCCTGACCGACATCCGTGTCCTTTAGGTAGTCGTAGGGGGCGTGGCGGAAGAGCATTTCCGCCTTGTCCTGAAGCTGGTGGACGGCTGCCTGAAGCTTGTTGCGCAGGAAGTAGAAACCCATGAAGGCAGGAATCGCTACGAAAAGGCCTGACGCGGTGGCGATAAGCACCTCGCCGATGTGGCCGGAAAGGGCTGCTGGATCGCCGATGCCGGAGGCACCGAGCTCACCGAACGCGCCGCGCATACCGGCGACCGTTCCGAGCAGGCCGACCATCGGCGTGCAAACCCCGATGACGGAAAGGTAGTTGATACGGGTCTGCATGGTAGAGTTGATCTTGTCCACTTCGGAGAGCAACGCCTCCTCAGTGATATCCTTGCCGTATCCGACGGAGCCGAGTGCGGCGCGCACCACCTGGGCGAAGGGGCTGACAGCGGACTTCATTGATGCGTAGGCACCCATGTAATCACCGGCGAGGAAGTGCTGCTGGGCGGAGAGGACATCGGCCTCGGGGGTCATCTTCTTGGAATTGGTGCGGATCCAGATATCGATGATCAGCCAGACGGTGGCGATGGAGAAAAGCATGATGAAGTGCATGCACCAGCCGCCTTCATTGTAAACGTCGATGAAGGTTTTCTCGGTGACTCCAGCCTTGGTGGAGGCTCCGATAGCGGTCATGGGTAGCAGCAATAATCCGGTGATCGCTGCCTTACGGATGGTGTTTTTCATAGTGGATGTGATGACGTGTTGGTGAGAGTTAGATCGTTATTTCAGGCTTTCAATCCGAGAGGTTGCCTGAAGTTCTAGTATGGTGCCTTTGGTAGCGTAAAGCGCGGATTTGATTAGTAGAATAGCCTCATCCCGGCGATTGAGCTCCACAAGGATCTCAGCTGCCTGCATCTCAGCTGCCGCATTTATGATAAGGCCGCCCGCAGGATAGAGGCAAGGCACAGATAAATAAACCTCGAGCGCCTCGGGCTTTTTCTTTTCCTCTTTCAGGAGGTTGCCGCGAAAATATGACGCGGAGGCACGTAGATCCTCGGGCAGGTTGTCGGTGGTGAGGTCGCGCAGGGCGCTGTCCCGATCCTGGAAACTGGTTGTGGCGGGTAGCAACAGCGCTTTACCAAGCAGCACAAAAGGTTCGATGCCTTGAGCAGCAGTCGCCTCGGCAATCTCCTTGCCGATGGCAGTGGCATCTGCTGTTTCGCCGTTTAGGGCGTGGGCTACGAGCAGGGCGCGGGAAGCTTCGAGCCAGAAATTACCTGGGATCTTTGCTGTGATTGCGTGTTCTTTGACCACCGGTAGCAGCATATCACGGGCTTCCTTGGGTCTGCCGGCGAGGTTGAGTGCGATGGCCTGGTTAATCAGGGCGGGTTTATCTCCGTAAATATGGTCGGCCAATGTCAGGGGTATGGTTTGGCCGATTTTGAAGCCTGGAATCAAAGTTTTGACAGTGAAGGTGTCGCCTTGCATGGACAAGGCGGCGACAGGCACGGAGCGACCGCTCTGAAGCACCAGCTGGAGAGTTTCCGCCGTGCCGAACTGGAAAGGCAGGATGACGAGCAGGACACGGAAAGTCATGGGTAAAATAGGCATATATGCTTACTCGGTGGTTGTGTTCTGCGCTTCCTTTGATTGAGCGGTATTTTGAAGTTTGGGGTGATTTCTCAGAGCAAGAAGCGTCTCCTTGGCAATTTTTTTCTCCCCGAGCTGTTTAGCGGTCTCGTAAGCCTGCCAATAGGCCTCGGCGCAGGTATCCGGAAATGCCTGGTAAGCGACATAAACGCGCTGGTAGGTGCCGTGCGCTTTCTTGAGTAGCTCAGTCGCCTCTGCGCCGGAGGCATCTGCGGCTTGTCCACGATACACCCGGCCAAGAAGCAGGTAGGCCTTCCCAGCGAACTCCCCGCGGAACATCTTGTCACCAATCAATTGGAGGGCGAGTTTGCTTGCTTCATCGTATTTTTCGAGCTCCACGAGTGCCTCAAGCTTGCCGAGGGTGGTTTCCTTGAAGCGAGATGTGCCGGGATTATTTTCCAGGGCATCCTCGAAGATGCGCAGAGCCTCGGCCGGCTGTTCGCGGGCGAGCGCGACGTATCCCATGCCGACTGGCCCGGCGTCCGAGAATAGCGAGTCTTTGTAGCGGTCGGTGAGCCGCTTGAACATGGCCTCAGCGGCGTCGAGTTCACCGCTCTTGAGCAGTATTTCACCGGAAACGGCGAGTAAAGCAGGGCTCAGGGCGGATGGATCTTTGGCGGTGTTGGTCGCGATCGCCTTTAGGTAAAAATCGGAGCGATCGTTGCGCCGCAGCAACTGTGCAAGGCGGGCGCGGGCGTAGTAGGAGCGCGCGAAAGTGGTCAAGTTATCCTGTCCGGCAGCGATCTTTTCGAAAAGCGCTACGAGTTCTTTATCAAGGGCTTCGGTATCGATGTCCTTGGGCTTTATCCGCGGGACGAGCGTTTTAACGAGTTCATCGATGAGAAACTCAACCTGTTCATTGGAGGGGTTTGCGATCCGGATCTTGATCGTATCGCCTAGGATCTGTGCGGCTTCGGCACCCTTGCCCTCGCGGGTCTTCATTTTCGCCACCCAGCTTGCCGAAAACAATGCGAGTTGGCTTTCCGGCTTGCGTTTCATGAACTCGGCGTGAAGGCGGGCGGTGCCATCCCAATCCTTACGATCCTGAAGGATGGCCGTGGCTGAATCGAGGGCATACTGGATTGCATCATCAGGGCTGTCGGTCCACACCGCCTTGGTGTAGTTCTCTAAGGCCTCATCAGCTTTATCGATACGCTTGTAGGTATCAGCCAGGAGACAATACATTGAGCCGTTCGAGACGTCACTCGGGTGATCCTTGAGGAATTCGGTGAGTTCGCGGATGATCTTCGGGGACTGGTCTGGCTCTGTGTCGTTGAAGTCGATGAAAGAGAGGCGGTAGCGCATGTCGCCGGCGTAGGAGCCATCGGGAAACTTCTTGAGGTATGCGCTGCAGGCGGCGAGCGTTTCCTTGTATTTATTGCCCAGGAAATATGACATCGCGATGTAATACATCGCGTTCTCGCAGAGGGGGCTGTTGGGATATTGTTTAAGGAATTTTTCCAGTAAAGGGGTGGACTTGGTCAAGTTCCCGTCCTGGAATGCTGCGACGGCTTGGAAGAAAACATAGCGGTCGAGGCTTTCGGATTCAGGGAAACTGGTCTCCAGTTTGCTGTAGAAATTCTCGACCTCCTTCCAGTTTCCGCTTTGGACAAGTAGCTCGCCGGCAAGGGTGGCCACGTGCTCCATGTTATTGGATTTCGGGAAATTCCTCATGAACAGTTTGCACTTGTCCTGAATCTCCGGAAGGTTGCCCAGTTTGTGGAAAATTACGATCTCGGCGTAGGCGGCGGAGTCCGCATCAGAGGCCGTGGGATACTTATCGCGGATCGTCCGGAAACAGACGAGCGCCTCTTCGTAGCGGTTCAGATAAAACAGGCAGCGTCCGCGCCGCATGAGCAGGGCGGCGTCCAGATCGGTTTTAGCTTCGATGGCTTTTAGTGCTTCCTCGGCGAGCTCGATGGCGGGTTTGAGTCCGGTGAGCATTTCGGATGCATTCGAGCGCTTATTGATTTCTTTCGTCTTCTCCGACTCCACACGGTCTTCGAGGATCTTGCGGTCAGCGCGCATCGCCCCAAGGGAGGAATTCTGAATTTCTATGATCTGGTTGCGGGAGGGCACCGACCGGTAGATGGCCAGCGCTGCTTCATAGGCGTTACTGGAAACCAGCTCATCGCCGCGCACGAGGACCTGGTTCGCATACCAGGCGATCGCATCGCGCACGCCGGCTTGGTAGGACAAGCGGTCAAGGTAGGAGGTCAGATCCTCCAGTTTTCCGACGTCCGCAAGCAACCCGATCACCTGGACGGCTGCGGTTGTCTGTTGAGGTGTCCGGACGTCGGAGCCCATCAGGCTTTGGAATACTTTAAGGGCTTCATCGAGCTTTCCAGTCTCTGTGTAAACCAGTCCCAGCCAGAGGCCAGCTTCGGAGCGGTATTTGGGATCTGCTGCTGCCACTTTCAGGGCGGCTATGGCTTGCTGCTTTTTCGCCTCATCGGGCTGGAGCATGCTCGCCCGGCCGAGGCCGAGATGGTAGCGCGAGCTATATTCGCCTTTCGGAAAGCGCTTGATGCAATCCTGGAAAGATACCTCTGCTTCGGGAAACTTTTCGCTGAGCAGGTTGGCGAGGCCGATGTTAAAAAAGAGCAACTCGTAAGGCGCATCCCTGCCTGGGCCGAGTATTTTGAGAAGCTCCTCAATCTTGGCGATCGCCTTGTCGTATTCCTTCGCGGCGAAGGCTGCCTCTGCCTCGCTATACATTTGGTTCAGCACAGCTGGCGTGGCGATAACCGGAAGCACGGGAGTCGCCGGGGCTGCCGGGGGAGTCTGTGAGAATACCGAGATTGTCGAAGCCACACAAAAGAGGGCGGCAAGCGATAGGGCGGAAAATTTTATCCTGCAGGGCATTTTATTTCGGTAGGCGTTTACTATCGGAACGCGGATAGCGGTCAATAGAAAATCATCTCCGCGATGAAAGCCCGCGTGTCAAGGCGATCAAGTTCATCGGAACAAAGAACCAGAGTATTTGGTCGGAAAATTCCGTATCCAAGGATAAACGAGCTTGGGCGGGATGAGAAACGAATACGCCGGAGCTTGGGTGCGCGCGAATCAGGGGTGATCCCCCGCCCCATTCTCGCGACTAGCATTTGCCTCGCGGGAAAAATGCGTCACATTGCGGGTATGAAATTTTTTCCGCTGGCCTGCCTACTCCTCACGCCGATGGTTTCCGGCGCGTTCGAGTTGCCGGCTGGCTCCAGCCAATGCGTGGTCGGGCTGGCCGATGGCTGGAACAGCTCACATGTAACCATCTCGTTTTTCGAGAAAAAGGGCGATGTCTGGCGGCGAGAAGGTGCCGCAGCCACCGCCGGATGCACCACCATGTCCGAGGATAAACTCCGCCAACTCATCGCAGCGGTTGACCCGAGCCGCCGCCCGCTCTACGTCCTATTGCCTAGCGCCGATTACAAGAAGCTCAAACCCGTTTGGAAACTACCATGATTGCAGCACCCACACTACCCGACTCGAAGGGTCACTTCGGACAATTCGGAGGAATGTTCGTCCCCGAGACCCTGATGACCCCGCTCCAAGATCTCGCGAAAGCTTACGAGGAAGCCAAGGCCGACCCCGCGTTCCAAGCGGAGCTCGACGACTTACTGAAAAACTACGTCGGCCGCCCTACCCCACTGTATTTCGCGGAGCGCTGGACGGAGAAACTCGGCGGCGCAAAAATCTATCTGAAACGCGAGGATTTACTCCACACCGGTGCGCACAAAATTAACAACGCCCTCGGCCAAATCCTTCTTGCGAAACGTCTTGGTAAAACCCGCATCATCGCCGAAACGGGAGCGGGTCAGCATGGTGTCGCCACCGCTACGGTTTGCGCGCGCTTCGGGATGGAGTGCGTGGTTTACATGGGCAAGGTCGATATGGAAAGGCAGGCGCTCAACGTCGCCCGGATGCGGCTGATGGGAGCGGAAGTCTGCGCCGTCACCGCCGGCCAAGCTACGCTGAAAGAAGCGGTCAACGAAGCGATGCGCGATTGGGTCGCCAGCGTGGAGAACACCCATTACATCATCGGCTCCGCTCTAGGCTCGCATCCGTTTCCGATGATCGTTCGGGATTTCCACCGCGTGATCGGTGTGGAAACCAGAGAGCAAATTCTCGAGCGTGAAGGTCGCCTGCCAGATATGCTCGTTGCCTGCGTGGGCGGCGGATCGAATGCGATCGGGCTGTTCCACCCTTTCCTCGGCGATGAAAATGTCCGCATGGTCGGTGTTGAAGCAGGCGGCGACGGGATCATCCCCGAGCGCCACGCCGCACGATTCCAAGGCGGGAAACTCGGTATCCTCCAGGGGACGAAAACCTGGTTGCTTGCCAATTCTGACGGCCAGATCGAACTCACTCATTCCGTCTCCGCCGGACTCGACTACGCCGCCATCGGCCCCGAGCACGCATTTCTTCAAGAGGCCGGTCGCGTGGAATACACCTACGCTACCGACGATGAAGCGCTCGCTGGATTCAAGGAACTCGCCCACACCGAAGGCATCATCCCTGCCTTGGAAAGCGCCCACGCCATCGCCTACATTTCCAAAGTCGCAGCCTCCCTTCCAGAAAACTACATCATCATCGCCAACCTCTCCGGCCGCGGCGATAAGGACGTGGAACAAGCGGCGAGATATCTCCTCTAATTCATGCCCGATCCCGCCTACGTCAAAAACGCCTTCGCTCGCATCGCGGATCGCTACGTCCTTACCAACCATGTCCTCTCCGGCGGGATGGATTTCTGGTGGCGACACCTCATCACGAAACGGATCAAGCAACTCCGCCCCCGCAAGCTGATGGATGTAGCCAGCGGCACAGGCGACCTCGCGCTGAAGATCCAGGACGAGATCCCAGACTGCGACGTAATCGCCACGGATTTCTGTGCGGAAATGCTCGCCCATGCTTCCTCACGCGGTGTCAGGAAAACGCTGGTAGCGGATGCGTTGGATCTCCCTTTCGAAACAGATGAGTTCGATGTCATTACCGTCGCCTTCGGTCTACGGAACATGGGAGATTACCCGCTCGCACTCCGCGAGATGCGCCGCGTGATCAAGCCCGGCGGTCATCTTTTCATCCTCGATTTCTCCCAACCGCCGCCGCCTTTCCAAACAATTTACCGCCTATATCTCCACCACGTCCTGCCCAAACTCGCCGGTCTTCTCACAGGCCAGAAAGACGCCTACGAATACCTCGGCGATTCCATCGAGCAATTCCCCTCCGGCAAGGACATGATCGCCCTCCTCGAAGCAAACGGCTACGGCAACGCCACCGCCACACCCATGACCTTCGGCGTCGTCACCGCTTACGAGGCCGTGAAAATCTGAGATTTATCAATCCGCCACCTCGACGATCAGATTGATCTCCACCGCGACATCGAGCGGTAGTGCAGCCACGCCGAGAGCCGTGCGGGAATGCTTGCCGCGCTCGCCGAAAATTTCCACGAGCAACTCCGACGCGCCGTTCACCACCACCGGATGACCGGTGAAATCCGGCTCCGAGTTGACGAAGCCATTGAGCGTCACGATCTGCTTCACGTTGTCCAGCGAGCCGATCGCCTCCTTGATCACCGCAAGACGGTTCAGCACGATGATACGTGCGCCCTCGACCGCTTTCTCCACCGAGCAGACGGAAGGAACTTTGCCGAGAATTTTCACGTCACCATCGATGGGCAGCCCGCCGGAGAGGAAAAGCAGGTTACCGGTGCGGACATAGTTCACATAGGCAGCGATGGGGGTCGGCACTACGGGAAGTTTCAGTCCGAGCGCTTCGATCTTGGCAAGAGTGTTGTCTGTCATGCGCAGAGGGTGAAATCGCGCGGCGCGGAGATCAAACTCCAAGTGTAGAAATTAACTCTCACCGCTCTTTCGGCACCCGTGATCCATCAGATATCCATCCCCACCAGATCCCTGTCCGTGCGTGCTGCTTCGAGGAAGCCCTCGTCCATTGCGACGGCTTTGTCTAAGCAACTTCTTGCCGCTTCCTGTTCGCCGAGCGTCCAGAGATAACAGGCCATGTTGTAATGATAGACGGGAAACTCCACGAGCACACCCGGTCCATGCAGCAGGCAATCGCGTGCCTCCGCCGTGCGGCCCGCCTCGTGGAGGCAATACGCCGCGCTCATAAAAAAATCCGGTTCGTCCGCCGCCTGCTCACAAAGTTCCAGCGCGGTCGTAGAAGCATGTTGCCAATCCTCCTTCGCCATCTTCGCCGAGAGTTTCAGCTCAAGCACCCGCCGCTCCCTGCCATCCTCACCCGTCAACGCCGCAAGCTCCTCCAGCGCGTCGTCGGGCATGCCCAGTTCCAACCATCCCGTCGCCGCCCTGATCACTTGCTTTGTTACCATCCCAGAACAACTAGCAGTTCTCAAACCACTCTGCAACCAACCCCGAGAAGAATTTGAACCGCCAAGTCGCCAAGGGCGCCAAGGAAGATTCATACCGAATTCCTCCCTCTTATTCAAACATCTGTCTAGCTTGGCGAACTTGGCGTATTGGCGGTGAAACCCTCTTCATTCCATTTCCCCAACTCTACCCTTGAAACCCGTAACCGCGCACACGCAAACTCTTTCATGCGGAACGAGTTTTACGGAGCCTTCGACACCGAGCGGATGTCCGGGAAATCGGACGCCGGAGATTACCGCACACCTTTCCAGGTCGATCGTGACCGAGTGCTCCACACGCCCACCTTCCGCCGCCTGCAGAACAAGACCCAGGTTTTCTGGTCCGGCGAATACGATTTCTACCGCACCCGCCTCACGCACTCGCTGGAGGTCGCGCAGATTGGAAAATCAATATCTGCTTGGCTGCTGCGCCAGCCAAGCTCCCTGCTTTCCGATGACTTCCACATCGACCCCGATCTGATTGAGGCGATCTGCCTTTCCCATGATCTCGGCCACCCACCCTTCGGCCATGCGGGCGAGCGCACGCTGAACCATCTGCTTGCCGGAAACGGCGGTTTCGAAGGCAACGCCCAAACGCTGCGCCTGCTCACCGAGCGCATCTTTTCCGCCAAGCACACAGGCATGGATCCCTCGCGCGCGTTCCTCGACGGCATCCTGAAATACAAGACACTCTGGAGCGAACTCAAAGCCGGCGGCGCTCCTCCGAAAAACCATTTCATCTACGATTCGCAGGCGCACTTCCTCGACTGGGCGCTGGCGGGAAATGATTTCCCTGCGGAGCTGACTCCTGGCAAAGAGCGCGATTCCTTCAAGTCCATCGAGTGCCAGATCATGGATTGGGCGGACGACACCGCCTACTCTCTGAACGACCTCTCCGACAGCGTCCGCGCCGGTTTTCTGCATGTGGAGAAAATCGAAAGCTGGGCGGAAGCCACCGGCACGGACACTTCCGAAGGCACACCCCTCGGAGACCTGATCCGTGCGATCCGCAGGCGGAAAGTGGATCCATTCGTCGGCAAACGCATCGGCGCATACATCCGCGCCACCTCGCTGGAGAAGGATGTGAATTTCCTCTCCGCGGCCACGAACCGCTACAAATACCGCCTCACCGTCGATCCCGCCGTCCGCGCCGAGAGTGAGCTTTTCAAAAAACTCGCCTTCGAGCTCGTCTTCCTCTCCCCGCAGCTGAAACAACTCGAACACAAAGGCTCGCGGATGCTTCGCCAGCTCTGGGAAATCTTGGAAACACGTTACGTGAAAGGCGAGCGCATCGACGGCCAAGATTTCCAACTCCTCCCCGCGGATACCGTCCGCGAAATCGAACAAGCCGCCGATGCAGAAGCCCGCGCCCGCCTCGTCTGCGATTACCTCGCGGGCATGACCGACGGCTACGCGGCGAGAACCTACAAGCGACTGTTCTCGCCCGACTTCGGCTCGATCAACGATCTCTGAACGGATTATCGCCCGCCTGGTGCGGGCTCGCAGTTTTCCAAGACCACTGCCTGTGGCAGCTCGGCTCCGTCGGTTTTTGCGGGCGGCAATTCAGGGAAAAGATTCCCTTCGATTTTAAGATTCGATGTTGAGGTCACGTGGACAAGCGGCCACACGCAGTCCTCGAAGCGGTTGTTGAGGATGGAAATGTTGCGGAGCGCGCCGGCGGGCAGGATCTCGCGGTTGCCGCCATGGGCGTGAATCTGGATCGGTGTCTGCGGGCAGCCTTTGATGACGTTGTCCCTCACCACCACATCAGAGGACATGCCGGCTTCCATCCACCAGAATTCTGGAGAAACCAGCACGGCCGCCATGCGGCTGTTGATGATGCGGTTGCCGCTCACTTCGCCGTTGCTGGCCTTGATGAGGACGCCGCGCGAGCGGTTGTGCCCGAAGTCGCAGTCCTTGACGGCAAAGCCATTGCCAACCCTCAGCGGACAACAAACCGCGGAACCGGCGGGCACCTCGATTTCTCGATCCAGCGTAAGCGTGTAAAACTGCGCCTTTCCTGTCAGAAGCCACGTCCGGATGTTCTCGTTGAGGCCGAGCTTTTGGACCAGGTTTTTTTCCTCCCCGGTGATCGGCGCGGGATCCGGCTGCATGTCCATCACCACTGCATCCGGCGGGCGCGGCCCCGAATTGGGTAGGAACTCCACCGGATCGCCGACCTTGATCTTAAGCTGGTTGTTGAGAACCGCGATGCGCACGAGCCGACCTTGGGCGCCGCTCACGTAATGGTATTTCCCGTTGATGTTCACGCAGTCGTCGCCCTGGAAACGGGCCGTGCATCCGATGATGGCGGGGCCCTTGGCGGCATCCTTGCTGTGAAACGCATCGGCATTCAGCGAACGCATGCGCGGCTGGTCGCGTTTCACCGGATCGTCCGCCAGGCCGCGGCGATCCACCTTGCAGCGGATGTATTCAGAACCATCGCAGTCGTGTTCGAGAAAGCCGAAACAAGGCGAGGCGAAGACGGTGATGTCTTCGAGACGCACTCTCTTGCAGCCCTGCAACGCGATAGCGTGGGGCGATGCCTGTTGGCCGAAATGGTTGTTCGTCACGAGGATATCACCCACCTGCTCGGTGTCGTTCAGGGGATCGAACCGGTAGTTTCCACCCTTTCCAACACGATAGCGGTGTTCCCCGAGCGCCTCGATTTTCTGATCCCATGAAGCGTCCCCCCTGCGGAGTTCGCCCGTCGCCGGGTCATAGATCTGGATGCGTTCCTGCAATTCGTTTTCCGGATATCCCTTTGCCACCTCGAAATCCATCCAACTCTTGTCGGGTGCCATGGCGATGATTTTGCCCTGAGTGAAAGGCAGTGGATCGTAGTCCACGGTCAGTCCGCGCAGGGTCACATTCGAACAATGATCGAATGACACAGCCTGAACCGTTGACGTGCAAACCATCTCGACGTTCTCGGCGATGATTTCCACATCGGAGAGGTTCTTGAATTGAAGATGGAATCCCTGCTCCGAAGATACGTGATAACGCCCTTGCGGAATCACGATGCGCTTCTTGCCCGCCGCAAGCTCTGCGTCGATCAACGCCCGAAGGTCTGCGGACTGTTCGATGAGCACGACTTTCTCCGGCAATTCGGCCACCGGTTTGGATGAGTTAGTCTTGCGGCAACTCCCTAGAAGCACCACAGCCGTGACAGCGAGCAATGTGAGTTGAACGAAAGGGCGAAGGGTGGGGATGATGTGCATATCTCTTATTGTTCAGTTGTTCGAAATGGCGAAGCCGGGAGTCCGGTGGAGTTGTGAGTTTCTCCACCTAATGGGAATGGAGCTGGCTCGGCGTCGGTGGAGTTCACCCAGCCAGTGTCCAGTTTTTCACCTTTGAGATAGCGGTCATACAGTCCGCGTTCCTTGCCTGCGTAGGGGTAGTTGTCGAACACCTCGCCATGGCCGGAGATGCGCGGGTCTTCCTGATCCTTGAGTTTGGCCAGCAACTGCGTTTCAAGTGCGGCGCGGCGCGATTGCTGCCCGGTCACGGCGGCGAGGTTGTTCACGCAGTCGGGATCGGTTTTCAGGTCGAACAGTTCTTCCGGCGGGCGTTTGCCGAAGCACAGCAGCCAGTGGGGATCGTTCGGTTTGGCGCGGTTGGCGGTCAGGATTTCGGTTTTGGTCGGGCTGCCATCGGTGTTGAGGTAGCCGGTCTCGGGATTGCCTGATGGCCAGCGATCGGGGGTGAAATTGCGCGAGTAGAGCCAGCCGTCCTTGATGATGCTTCGGATTGGATAGCCCTGGTCGTGCGGGCGCCCGACGTCGTGCCGTTCCTGGCCGAGGATGACGTGGTCGCGTCCCGGCTGGATGGCGTCGGTTTTGCCGGATTTAAAAACATCGGTGAGACTGATGCCCGAGGTGGGAGCCATGCCGGACTCCGCCCACGGGATCCCGGCGACGTCGAGAAAGGTCGGGGCAAGATCCACGAAGCTGACATAATCGCGAACCACGCGACCGGGGGATTTGATGCCGCCTTTCCATAACACGGCGAAGGGAAGATGGTTCGCGGCTTCGTAGAGGTTGCCCTTTTCACGGGGAAACGGACGGCCGTTGTCCGAGGTCACGACGATCAGGGTGTTTTCGAGCTGGCCGCGTTTTTCTAACTCCTCGATTACACGTCCAAGGTGGCGGTCGAAGTGTTCGACTTCGAGCGCGTAGTCGAGCATGTCATTGCGCACGGCGGGCGTGTCCGGCCAGTAGGAGGGCACGCGTTCGATGTCGGTGATTTTTTTACCCCCTTTGGAAACACCCGTGCCGGATTCGTAATCTCGGTGGGGTTCGAGGACACCCATCCAGAAGCACCACGGGCCGTCTTCGGGCGCGGCATCGAGGAAGTCGGTGAAATTGGCGGCGTAGTCGTTGGCGTTGGTCTCGGAGGTGGGTTTGGGGGCGGTGCGTTTCTCGAAAGCCTGCCCTGTGAGCGGTCGGGGTTTACCCTCGGCATTTAGGGCGATGCCGGGTGCCCAGCCTTTTCCCGTCATGCCCACAAAGTAGCCGTGCCGACCAAGCGTTTCGGGATAGACCTTGAACTCGTTTGGAAAAAATCCGCCGTGGTTGGCGGCTTCCTTGAGCTGCCATGAATTGCGTCCGGTGAGAATCGCCGACCGCGAAGGCGCGCATTTGGCGTTGGGCGTGTAGGCGTTGTCGAAGCGCAGTCCCTCGTTCGCCACGCGGTCAAACGCGGGGGTCTTGATCCACGTGCGTCCATAAACACCGGCGTCTCCCCAGCCCCAATCGTCGGCGATCACGAAGAGGATGTTGGGTTGTCGGGATTCAGGTGCAGCGTGGGCTAATGAGGCAAACAGAGCGGAACAGAAAACCCATGTGAAAGAGTGGATGATTGAGGTTGTTTTCAAACTGCTTTTGATAGGTTTTTTCTGATGGGTGCAATCCGCGTCAATTGTTGGAAAGGGTGGCAGGCTCCTCAACTTTTACGTTATCGGAATCCGTGATCTTGAACATTTTCCACTCGCCTGCATCTGGCGCGGGATAGGTCTTCGTTCTCTCCAACCGGTTGCCGGTGAAAGTGAGGCCATCCACCGAGTAGATGGAAAGCAGGGGCAGCGGACTGAAGGCGCGGAAGAGGTTATTCTCGATCCGGATGTTGCGGTTGTATCGGGAGACGCTTTTGAATTCATCCGCGATGCCGGAGCCGACCTGGATGCATCCGGTGCCCCAGACGCCGTAGTTGCAGTTGTCGAAGGTGTTGCCCCGGATCACGACGTCGCGCACTCCCGCTTGCTCGAACCAGAAACGCGAGTCGCCCTCGAACAGGATCGCCGCGCCGGGGATGTGGAAGGTGTTGCCCTCGACGACCATCGGCCCACGCGAGCCGAGCAGGATGCCGCGGGCGCGGTTGCCGCGCATCACACAATTCCGGATCAGGACTGCAGCGGTGTTCGCATCGGCATCCGCCACCGAATCGCCGAGAGTGACGCTCTCGGGCAGGGCGCCCTCTATTTCGACAATGGTTTTTTGCTTGTTGATGCGCTCCACGGATTTGACTGTCGCGAATCCTTCCTCACGCAAACTCGGGCCGTCGTTCAGCTCAAGGCGGGTGCCTGCCTTGATGAAATCGATGCCGGACTGCTGCGGGTGGATGAGGGTGACCTCGAAGCGCGTGGGGGAAAAGATGTGTGTGATCTTCGCATAGAGCCCGTGAACGTTCGTAGCGTCATCCTTCTGCTGTTCGAAAAGGCAATCCACCAGTTCGATCCTGCCCTTGCAGTTCACGAAGTGGGTGGCGTCCGCCGTGGTGCTCACGATCCTCTTCCCACCGGCAGGCGGAGTCACCCGCATTTTTTTCACGAAGATATCGGCGCTGCGCTGGGCGATCACCCCCATGCCACCGCAATGGTGCAGCGTGATGTCCGTGAGGTGGACGCCGGAGCTATCGGAAATGACAATCCCGGGGACATCGCGGTTTTTCGGGCTGAAAACCAGCACATCGCCTACCTTCGCGGAGATGTCAGTGATCCTGATCCGCACCTGATCGGGGCCGAGTTTCTCCGCGACAATGCCCTGCCCCACCTCGTACCGATCCTTGGCCATGAAAGCGGTCTCGCGTTTCACCGGATCGAAGGCGAGCAGGCTGCCGTAGGGGTAAAGAACCTCTCCGCTGCTCACCGTCGTCGCGGGGCCGCTTGCCTTGTGTCCATTGGTGAACACGAGCACGCCGTTGCGGATCTCGTGGGGGTATTCCTCCGAAATCTCCAGATCGACATGGTCGGGCGTGATCGCTAGGACTTTCCCTTCCGAGTGAAACGGACGGCTGAAATCCACCGAGAAATTCCTGAGAGTGATGCCACTGGATTCTTCGATCAGAAACGGGACGGTGTAGCCGTGGAATACGAACGTCGATCCACCGCCATCGATTTCCAATCCCTCGATGTCCGTCAGGGGAAACGCGATGCGCTTGAGTCCCTCGTCATTGTTGCTGACAAACAGGTATTGCTCGGAAGCACGCTCGGGATAGAAATCATAACGCCCGGGTGGAAATATCAGCTTAGTCGCCTGACCGCTGCGGACTTTTTCCAGAGCAGCCCGCAAGCCGGGGGTCGTGTCGCTGCCGTCGGCCTTCGCGCCGAAGGCCGCCATGTCGAGCACGACCGCTTCGCGCGCGGTGGCGGCTCCGAAGGATAGAATGGATAGCAGGCAAATACCGGCATTGATGGGGTGTGGGGTGAGTTTCATGGTGATTGTCAAATGATTGGATCGGGAGCGCTTCCCGGTGATCCGCCGGATTACCGCCGTTCTGTCGCTTCCTCGGCGGATATCCCTTTGTTGTCGATGAACTGCACGTCATTGGATTTCTCAACGAGGACTTTCGGCGTGCCTTCGGGCGCACTCTCGGCGAGCGGGCCGAACGTGTTGCCGCGGATCACGACCTGGGCCGCGTTGGTGATGGCGATGGCCGGGCCGACGGGCCAGTTCCATCCGAAGACACTCGGAGTGGTTCCGTAGCCGGAAAACGAATTACCTTCGATCAGGATGTTCGTGCTGTCGTAAGAGGTGTGTTCCGGCGCATCGCTCACGATGGGTTTTTCGCCGGGCACTCCCGAAATCGGCGAAGCGCCGATGACAATGTTGGGGTGGTTGTTGTCGGTGAACGTGCAGTCGCGTACGGTAAGGTTGCGGATGGACGAACCTTCCTCGAAATACCATTCGGGTCCGGCGAAAACCGCGGGCTGGAAGCTGTTGCGGAAAGTGCAGCGTTCTATCGTGCAGTTGGCGGCTTTCAGGTTGAGGCACTTCGCCCGAAAGACCTGAAACTTGCTGTCGCGGATGATGGTTTCCTGCCCCACCGTCGCCACGTTGATGAGCCGGTCGATGCCATCGGTCATGGACTCGCGGCTGAAGTTCATGCCGGTGCCCGCCCCGACGCGCTCGGTCACGACATCCCGATCCAGGGCGATGGCAAACGTTCCGTCGGCGTTGGGCGTGGCTGTTGTGATGGTGGCGGCCGCCCGCATTTTTTTGTGCTGCCAGTCCCAGAGCTCCACCCGGTCGCCCGTGCGGTAATCGTGTTTTTTTGACTGCACGAGCAGCGTCCGCTTGTCCCTTTGCTCGATGATGCGCGTGTAATTGGACAAGATATCAATGCCGTCGTCGTCGATTTTGGAAAAGTCGCACTGATCCAGCAGAAGCTTTCCGCGCAGGCCGCTGACCTGGCCGCCGCCCGCGCAGGAATAAAGTCGATTTGAGCCGGGAGGCACTCCAATCACAAAGCGTCGGAACGTCGTGGTGCCTTCCAGCCCCCTGATGTAAAAGCCCGCGTTTGCCCCGCCGCCCCAGTAATTGATGTCTTCCAGGGTCGTGTCGCGGAGATTGCTCAGGATGAAGGCGTGGCTGCGGCTCTCCGTGTAGATGAAAAACCTCTTGCCGGGCCAGTTTTCGATATGGGGCGGCCCTTGCAGTTTCCAACTCCACGTGTGCTCGCCGGTTTTCACCATTTCAACCGGGTTGGGCCAATGGCGGTCAAGTTGGTAGTAATTCTTCTCCGGAAACACGAACGGATGCACCTGCGAGCCTTTGAACGACGGATCGTTTGGCGCGGGATATCCGGGGTCGATCGAGACTTCGCAAGTCATGTTCGGGATGTCCACAGCCGTGATCGTTCCCTGCGTGTAACCCAGAGGGTCGTGATCAATCGAGATTTTCCGAACGGTTACGCTCTTGCTGTCATCGATGCGGAACACTGGCTCATTCAGGTCACCCGAGACGATGGTCGTGTCGCCTTCGCCTTGAAAGGTCAGCCCGTCAGCACCCTTGATGCGGATCGACTTTTCCGCTCCCAGCGCCGTCTTGTAGCGGCCCGAAGGTAGCGAGACGACAGCGCCCGCGCCCTGCTTCTGTGCCGCAACAATGGCGGCATTGATCGCCGCCGTGTCATCGGTCACGCCGTCGCCTTTGGCACCAAAGTCTTTGACATTGACCTGCTTCAGCCCGGCTGGCGTTTCCGCCGCTGGGACGTAGGCAATGGACAACAGGGCGAGCGTCGTGAACGCGATGGATGATAGGGCGAACGCCCTGGGTGTGATGGGAGGGAATTTCATGAATGTTGCTACCTGCCCCCCCTGACAAAGCCATAGGCTCCACCGTGGGATGGCTTGTTTGCATATTCCATATACTCGGCATACGTGAATGAGGAAACATGGCCATCCACCCATAGGATATTACCGCGGCCAGCATGACGGTCGGCGAAAGACGACCATGACCTGCCTTCGCCGAATATCCAGTAAGCGAATTGGTTCTGCTTCACCGTATCCTGGACGTAGGGAGTCGTTGCGGGATTATTCACCGCGGCGAGCGTCCGAATTTCCGAGCCTAGATGCGCGTTCGCCGCGTAATCGCCCGTGTAAGGCCACGAGGGTTGATACGCTTTGCCATGGCCGGATGGACAACCAAAGCAGCTTGGCAAGGGCTGGTTATACTGCCGCCCCATGTTCTGAGCGGCGGCATCGTACCAGCACATTCCTTTGCCTGGCGATGAAACATCGACCGACCCATCCGGAAAGCGCCCGTTGTTGTCCGCGATGTATGAGTGCAAACCCACTCCGATTTGCCTGAGGTTCTGAGTACAGACGGCTGCTCCCGCTTTTTCGCGCAAAGCTTTGGTGGAGATCATCGCAATCGCCGCAAGGACGATGATGATGACGAACACGACCAATATCTCGGTCAGGGAGAAGCCCGGCGAACGGGTGCGTGTGGATGGTTTCATCGGATGAATGTGTGTCGATTGATTCTAACTTCGGATGTCTTGGATGGAACGGGGTGCGGTCACAGCAGTATGGGTTTGGGCGAACCCCGGAAAACCCATTAACCGGAGCCCGCCCTGGATTGCCTCCTTTCAGAGGCAAAATGTGAAATCGGTAGTGCGTGACCAGCCTGCCCGGCGTAGTTTTACGAAGCCTGGGCCGGGCGCGCCCACTTGTCCCCAACGGGGTGAAAGGTGAATGAAGATGTCGAAGGTCTGAAGGTCAAAAGTCTTAGGTCAGGAAGAGAGAGAGCCGCACCTGGCAGAATGCTTTCTATCTTCCTTTCAAAATTCAACATTCAGAATTTCAAATTACCTTCTGCGGCGCAGCAGCGCGAGCATGCCGAGTCCGCCGAGCAGCGCGACGGATGGTTCGGGGACTTGCACAAGGGCCAATCCATTCAATGCACCGAAACTACCTGATCCGCCCGTGAAACTGATCGGCAATGTGTAACCCGTAAGGTTACTCGGAGTCGTTAAATCGTATGTTACGAAGTGACCGGCATTTGCCGCAGTGCCAATAATCGGGGTACTCGTGGTCTTATTAATTCCACCCACTGTGAAGGTAGTATTCTGATTATTGGCATCTCCTGCACCAAAAAGATATAATTTATAAGCTTGGTTTGCTGCGATTGTGAATGTGCCGGTCATTGATCCTAGAGCGCCTGTTAAATTGTTCGGAACTCCCGAACCATTGGCTAATCCAGTGATGGTAATGGTAACGCTACCACCGGGAAGCGAATAAATATAACTGTTTAGCATTGTGTTGCCAGGAAATGTTGCTGCACTACTAGAACCACTTGAGCCGGTAAGGGAGGAACCAATACCACCACTGATATTGAACGTTCCAATACCGGCGGTGAAAGTTCCGCCAGCCGCGCCTGTCAAGGATTCCGTAACCCCTGCGTTTGACCAGTCTGTTGATGAGGTAGGATTTGCACTAGGTGCATACAAATCAATGAGCAAAGCGGCTCCGTTTGCACAGGGGAGTAGGTAGGAAAAGCCTATGAAAGATAGTATTGCGAATTTAATTTTCATGATATTTGTTGGTTTCGTTGTTTTGTTTTATTTTTGGGAATCGCAGCTTTCGGGCGTAACCGAGAGCGGTGATTCCCCTCATTAGACCAGAGACATGGGCAAAAGTCATTGAACCTTTGCGTCAATCTTTTGGACTTTTGCGTCAATCTTCCTTGCCGTAGAGGATGAGCTGTCCTGATGAAGGGGCGATGTTTCGCCTGCCACCCAAGAGACGCAGCTAGAGGGCGGCAAGCGCGAGAAACCGCGGAAGACTTTGAAACGCATAGAGCGGAATATTCAACACCCGGCCATCGATTTTCAGGTTGCGGAGCGATGTCCGGACGGCCAGTGATGGATCGTATTTCGCAAGATAGAATGCCAGACTCTTGGCGCGAACATTCGTTCCGGATTTGGCTTCAATCGGATATATCTTCGAGCCGTGCTGAAGGAGGAAATCCACTTCGGCATCGCGGCCCACGTTCTTCCAATAGTGAAGCGGGCCATCCGTCATGACCGCTAGATGCTGCGCGACATGGTTTTCGACAAAGGCTCCCTGATATTCCGTGAGGATCGACAGATCGCTTTGCACGGCATCGGGCGGCACGCGTGCAAGGGCGCCCAGAAGGCCTACATCGCACGCATACACTTTGAAGCTGGATCCGTCTGCATGGGCTTTGAGAGGAATCCTGGGTGTGGCCACAAGCGAGCAACAATGGATCAAGCCCGCGTTGACCAGCCAAGTCAGAGCGTTTTCATATTCGCGCGCGCGTGCTCCTTGCTTGGCCAGCGAAAACAAAAACTTCTTGTTTTCACGGGCGAGTTGGGATGGCAGCGATTCCCACACCAGCGACAACTTGGGAATATCCGCCGCCGGAGCGTGCTTGGCGAAGTCGAGCGAATACGAGTCCAGAATCGCCCGCTGGACGGAGCGGCAATCCGCCCCGCCGGGATCCGCAGCGTGGCGAAGCACCACTTCGGGCATGCCGCCCACATAATAGTAACGCCGCAACAAACCAGTCAGCTCATGGTGCAGGGCATCGGGAAGTGGTGCGATTCGATCAATGCCTTCGAGGTAGGTCCGGTAGGCGGCTTGGCCCACGGCATCCAGAAATTCATAGAATGTCATCGGATGCAGATCGAGGAAATCCACTTTGCCGACGGGAAAGGACTTCGGCTGGGACATCCAGACCCCCAGCAATGATCCGGCTGCAGCAATGTGATACTCGTTGGCTTGTTCCTGAAAGTATTTCAGTGAATTGAGGGCATCGTTGGACGCCTGGATCTCATCGAAAATGATCAGATCTTCGGAGTGATGGATCTCGTTTCCGCCATAGAGAGCAAGATCCCTGATGATCCGATCCGGGGAAAGGTCGCCGGTAAAAAGCGAGCCCAGCCGGGAGTCCTGTTCGAAATTGAAGTAGTGGCAACGTCGATATTCGCATCTCCCAAACTCGCGAAGAATATACGTCTTTCCAGTCTGGCGGGCACCCCGAAGAATCAGTGGTTTACGATAGGCGGAGCTCCTCCAATTCAGCAGATCCTTGTAAATATCGCGTTTCATGCCACGAAATTCTCCCACGCCACCACTGGCGGGTCAATCATAAAGCCGAATTATTGTGATAATTGACCATTATTACCCCGTGTATTTCGTGATTTTTACCACTTATCAGCTTCATGAGGAAATCCACTTCCGCCTAGCTGTTGAGCGCTTCGCGTGGTCATACCCAATCAAAGCAGCGGCAACCCACCTGCCTGCTTGCGAAACTCCCCGGGGGTGATTCCCATCTTGCCCTTGAACAAACGACTCATGTATTCCGGGTGCTCAAACCCCGCTAATTGAGCCACTGCGGCGAGCGTAAGGTCGGACTCGGCCAGCAGTTGGCAGACCCGGCTCAGAAAACCTCCCCTTCAATGGGTAATTTTAATTGTCGTCAGGGGGTAAGTATAATTGTCGTCGCACAATGAGGTTTCCAAGCATGTCGAAATCCAGCCCAGCTCAAGGTCTTCATCCGTGATCATGCCTGAAATCCGTGGTCGAAAATCTTCTCTGTTCCCTTGTGTAGGAACCCTGGTGTGGAAGGCAAATAAACGTGAACCGGACTGCAGGCACACCCCTTTGGTTTGGCCGATTTCCTTCGAAATTGCATTTGCCAATTTTATGGTAATTGGTATCTTATTCCCATGAAAACGACCATTTCAATGGATAAAGTTGGACGATTGGTGCTGCCCAAGAGGATCCGCGAAGCGATCGGGATTGAAGGGTGCATGGTAATCAACGTCGAGGTCGTGGACAATACCGCCTTGATCACAGCACCGGAGCAAAGCGGTGGCGTCACGGCGCGCAAGCGCGGGCGGTTGGTATATGCGGGGCCATTGCCGGAGAACTGGGACAGCGGCGAGGCCGTAACTGCCATGCGGCAGCGGAGAACACGCCGATGAAGTGCTTCCTCGATAGTTCGATCCTAGTTGAGTCGTGTCTCAGCAACAGCCCGAAATACGCCGCCGCCGACGAATTGGTGAATGGAGGCCACACGACGTCCGCTCACGCATTGGCCGAGGTTTACGCCACGCTGACGGGCGACGCCCGGCTGAGGATTTCGCCAGCGGATGCCGCAGCCATGGTGAAAGATTTGGCTGAACGACTCGACGTCCAGCCCATGGGCGTTGCGGAGTATCTCGAAATGATCGGCTCGGCATCAGGGAAAGGGGTTCGCGGCGGGGGAATCTACGATGCGTTGCACGTACAGACCGCCAGGCTCTGCCATTGCGCGGAAATCCGCACCCTCAATATCGGGCACTTCCGGCATGCCGCACCAGACATGGTGGTTCGCGGACTGTAAATACGAGCGGGATTGTGTCATTCATGCAAGAATTGAACACAAGGCTGATCCTGTGATAGACTGGGTTTTCAACCAGCACCTCCGGGATCGCGGGTTTTCTACCCGCATGCCCATGAAGAAGCGAAAGAGACAAGCCTCGAAGGTCTATTCTTTCACCAATTTTCATGGGCATGTGAGTTCCAATCGAAGCTCGTTCGGCTCGGGAAGTATCAGTGGGCCGCTCATTATGTTACCCGATTTTACCCATTTCTACCGTCAGCATGGAGTCACACGATCATCACCCTTGGAAGGAAGGTTCCCGCGCTTCATTGATCGCGCGGTTGATCGCCTCGCTGGAAACCGCTGTGCCATCTCCGGCCCATCCGGCGGATGCGTCCCGCAGCCGGAAGGAAGTCGCAGGAACCTCGATCGCGCGCTCAACCGCATCAATCACCAGCGAGCGAAAGGTCATTTTTCTCTCAGCCAGCAATGGCCTTACCCGCTTGAGCAAGTCATCAGGCACATCAATGGTTGTTCTTCATATGCAAATACATAAAGCATGAAATGCAGGCAAGCAAGGCTAAAAGCCGAGTTATTGTGATAATTGACCATTATTACCCCGTGTATTTCGTGATTTTTACCACTCATCAACTTCATGAGGAAATCCACTTCCGCCTGGCTGTTGAGCGCTTCGCGTGGTCATACCCAATCAGCGCTGCGGCAACCCAGCCACGCCCGCTCGCTTGCGAAACTCCCCGGGGGTGATTCCCATCTTCTTTCTGAACAAACGACTCATGTATTCCGGGTGATCAAACCCCGCTAATTGAGCCACTGCGGCGAGTGTAAGGTCGGACTCGGCCAGTAGTTGGCAGACCCGGCCCAGACGGACGCGAAGGATTTCCCCTTTGGGTGAGCTTCCGAGGATTTGTGAGAAGCGCCGCTCCATGACACTTCTGGACAGCGGAACCGCTCTGAGCAGGGACTCCACGTCCATTCCGTCGTCACACGCGTGTTCGCGAATGTATTTCAGGGCTGCGGCGATTTGCCGGTCTGCGATCGCAAGCACATCGGTGGAATGCCTCTCCGCCACGCCGATGGGTTTGACCAAAGCCGGTGTATCAGGCGCGCTTTCCCCGGCCATGAGGCGGTCCAACAGAGCCGCCGCGTCGTACCCGATCTGTTGCGCGTTGATAATGACGCTCGATAACGGGAGACTGGAGAGCTCGCAAAGCACTTCATCCTTGTCCACACCGATGACCGCCAGGGAATCTGGAACGGTGATGCCCAGTTCCCGGCAGCAGTTGAGCACCTGCCGGCCGCGCGAGTCGTTGCAAGCCATCAGGCCGGTCTGATCCGGCAGGGATTCCAACCAACGCATCAAGTCCTGCTCGAAGCGCTTGCCATGTTGATCATGATCCTTCTTGGAATTGCGGCGCTTGGGGGTATCGAACACCTCGCACTGACAACCCGCCGCCGCCAGCCGTTCTTCAAAGGCGACACGACGCCGGTCCGACCAGTCGAAGCCATTAAGACCACAGTAGGCAAAGCTCTGGAAGCCGCGTGCCAGCAGATGTTCCGCCGCCATCCGGCCGACCACCGTCTCATCGGAACGAATGATTGGAAACGGTAAATCAGGCAGGCAGCCACTGAGATCCACGACTGGCACGCCAAGCGCGCCCACCGCCCGGGCGATCGCGGGAGTCTGAACTCGGGCGATGACGCCATCCCACTTCCAGCGGTCGAACCACTCGGGGACTTTTACCCAAGGCTCGGATTCCTCAAATTCAACCGACCAGTGGCCATGGATTCGCAGGTATCTGGCGATGCCCATCAGCATTTCGCGGCCATAGCTGCGCGAGGATTCGACTAACAGCGCCACGCGGGGAATGTGTTTTTCAGCAGGCTGCGTCTTCATGGGGCTAATTTGAATTTGCATGGATGTTTCCCGAACGGAAGCGAATTCCTAGCAATCCCGCCAATCCTAGCGCCAACAGCCCGCTCACCGCCCAGACTCCGCCTTGGGGAAATTGTGGGACGATCAGCAGGCTCAGGGCTCCGATCCCCGGCCCCACGAAATTTCCCGCACCCATCAACGCCTCGTGGATGCCGCCTTGCTCGGCGCGCGCTTCACCCACGTCCATCGAATAAAAAAGCGACGCATAATAAAGCACGCCCACCGCCAGCCCGAAAGCCACCTGGCCGGCACCGAGCCACCACAAACCATTGGCCGTGAGCACGGTGGCGAAGCCCATGATCAGGAGAATGTAGCCACCCAGCAGCCACCGGAACCGGTAGTGCCAGCCCGGCCATCGCCACATCACGAAGAAGGCCGCCAGCCGGGCGAAAAACCAGATCGAGCAGAAGAATCCGGCGATTGTGATGCTCAGGCCCATCCTCCGCGCAAGCTCCGGAATCATGGCCAGCAGGGTGAAAGCCGCGACGCAGGCAAAGGGATTCGCGATCCAGGCCATCCGCTGGAATAACCGGGGACATGCCCCGTGCATAGCAGGAGGCATTTCCTCACGCGGAGGGGATTCCCCAAGAGGCATCGGTGACGCTTCCTCGTAATGGCGGGCATATCTCCATAACACGACCAGCTGCAAAAAGTGCAATCCCGGTGGTAGCCAGAAAATACTACCACTTCCGAGCCACTCGAACAGACCGCCTCCGAAAAAATACGACAGCGCCGAGCACATCGCCCAAACCACGCTGTAAACGCCCACGAGATGCGCGCGGGCGGCGCCGCTAACACCCTCTGTCACAAGTGCCTCAAGGGCCGGCCACACCATGAACTGCGAGGCGGCCCAAAAGACGAGAACGGCCAACTGCACCGGAAGTGACGAAAAACACGCACCGATCGCAAGCGCTACGATCATCCCGAGCAGGCCCGTAACCATCGTCCGGACACTACCTTGGCGCTGGGCAATTTTTCCGCTCCGCCACGATGCCAGCGCGATCACAAGACCCATCAGCGCGGCGACTCCGAGATTGCCGAGATTTCCAAAATCATGCCGGTCGCGGAACAGGAAGAAGATGTAGTTCCCATAAAAACCGCAGGCCAGCGAACCCATGGCCTCGAAAGCAAACAGCGGAAATTTGGAGGAAACGGGACGCATGCGACGGTTCGAAATATTTCAGAACTCCCCGCTCTTCTTTGAAATTTGAAACTTAGAAGTTGAGAATTGGTAGCCTTACTAGGACTCGAACCTAGAATGACGGAATCAAAATCCGGAGTGTTACCATTACACTATAAGGCTTATCGGGGAAATCTTCGCCCGGGACGCGGGAAAATACGCGAGCCATCCCGCCCTTGGCAACACGGAAATCCCGGGAGGCAAAATTTTCCTCACAAACTCATTTTTGTAAATCTCGACAGGCTGCCAATAATTACTGGAAAATTCCCGTGACCACCCAAGACTGCATCCTTATTCCGAACAAATTATTACATACATGAAACCGATCCTTCAACTAACCCTTCTCGCTCTAGCAGTGACCTCCGCTATCCATGCCGAACCGATCCCAGAATCGCTCCGCCAGAACGGTTGGTTCATCGGCGCGCAGGCATACACTTTCAAGGAGTTCACCACCTTCGAGGCGATCGCCAAGACCAAGGAAGCGGGCGGCAACATGATCGAAATTTACCCAGGCCAAACGATGAAACCCGATTCCGATGTGAAAATTCATCACACCATGTCAGAGGAGGCCATTATCGAACTGCTTGCGGAATGCAAACGCCAAGGTGTCCGCGCAGTGAACTACGGCGTTGTCGGTGCAAACAACGCGGAGGAGGTGAACAAGATCATGGCTTTCGCGAAACGACTGGGTCTCTACGCCATCTGCACCGAATCGACCGAGCAGATCGTGGCTTGGGAAGCCGCTGCCAAGGAAACAGATGTGAAAGTTGCCTTCCATGAACATGGCGGCTCTATGGATAATCCGAAATACAAGGTCTGGAATCCGCTCTACATCCTCGGAGTCGTCGAAAGCCGCGACAAGCGTGTCGGCGCCTGCGCGGATCTCGGCCACTGGTGCACCTCGAACCTTAAGCCCGTCGAGTGCCTGCGCATCCTCGATGGCCGCATCATCAGCGTCCATCTCAAGGACAAGGAAAAATTCGGCCAAGCCCCCGTGGTCACCGTCGGCACCGGCGTGGTCGATGTGAAAGCCTGCTTGGACGAGCTAATGAAGCAGAAGTTCGACGGCCACATCTCCATCGAGCACGAGAACGAATGGAAGGAAAACGTCCCGCAAGTGAAGGCAGCCATTGACTTCGTGAAGGCGAATCCGAAGTGATTCGGCATGGAGGGGCGGATCAGAATCCGCCCCAGCCCATGGAGTGACGATGGGTAGAGCGGACGCACTCTTCATCGAGTTCCCATGGGCTTCGGCGGATTCCGATCCGCCGCTCCTTGGGGATTTTTCACCACAGCCCCAGCTCCCTGAGCTGCCTCTCCGCCACCTCGGCCCAGCCACGGTTTGCGGCAGGAGATGCGGGCGATGGGTGCAGAATCCTGCCAGTAGCCGCATGGATTCCCAAAGCCTCTTTCGCGGTGATCATCTGGCCCTCCGCGTAGCCGCCGACGCCGATCAGAAATTCAGGTTCTAGGATTTCGATGACGCGCCGCAAATGCTTCTGACAAGCAGCGTCCACCGCCGCCATCTCCGCCGCCCGGATCTTGTCCGGCGTGAGGTTCGCGCCCGTATCCTTCATCCAGACCAGCGGGCAGAAATTGATTACTAAATGGTCTTTGAAAAAGTCCTCCGCTTTCGGGAATTTTTCCGAAAACAAACCCCACAAGCGTCGTCCGCTCACCTCGGATTTCGGGCAATCCATGCCGAGGATTTTCCGCTTCGGATGCTCGTCCGCTGGTTTCCCGATCTCCGGACTCAGCCCCATCCAATCCCGCACCGCCGAGATTTCGCCGAACGGAATCCCAGTCTGCGCCATGCCGTATGGCCCGGGATTCATCCCGAGAAATAAGACCCGCTTGCGTGACGCCCCAAACTTTTCCATATAAGCCTCATGCCCCACCGCCGCGTAATCGAGCGTCAGGTAGGTATGTGTAACGGGTTCGGAAAAACGCAGCGGGCGGAGTTCATCGGCAAGAACTCTCCCGGCTCGGATCAACTCAACACTCGCGCTCATGGCTCATGAAAAATTTGGATTTCAACACAACCCAGCTCCGCGTCCCTTCGCGGCCTCCGCGCCCCTGCGGTAAAAATCCAACGAACCGATCATTCCAGTTCCTTGATACGTAAGTTACGGAACTTATATGTCTGCCCCTTCTCCCCGTGGTGCTGGATGCCGATCACGCCGCTTGCGTCCGCGTCATCCTCAATATCTGTGGTGACCACGCCGTTCACCGCAATGGTGATCTTGTTGCCCTTGCAGGTGATGCGGTAAGTATTCCATCCGTTGCGCTTGAACGTATCGCCAGCGCGTTTCCGAAACGCCTGCTCGCTCTCTTTGTTGCCTTTGATCGGGCTAATAAACCATTGCCTGCGCCCCTCGTCATACAGGCCGCCCGACCACGCGCGCTTCGGATCGCCGTCCACCTCGGATTGGTATCCGTGAACATTGCCCGGTTCCGCATGCGCCCTGAACATGAACCCGCTGTTCGCCTGGCCCTCGGGCAGTAGCACCTCTCCTTCGAAAATGAAATTCGCGTATTTCTTTTCGGTCACGAGGAAGAATTTCTGGTTCGCGATGAGATGGATCTCGCCGTCCACCACCTTGGCCTCGCCATGCTTGTAGTGATTCTTCCAACCCTCCAGCGCCTTGCCATCGAAGAGGGGCTTGAAGCCGTCGTCGGCCTTCGTTTCCTCCGCCAAACCGGCGGAAAGGTTGAGACAGAAAAGGGCGGCGACAAGTAGTTTAGTGGGTTTCATGGTATTGGTTTTAGCGTTAACGATGGTATCGATCCGATCTCATGCTTAGTAAATAATAAAGAATAACTTTTCACCGCCGCCAAGCGATCAGCAGTAGCGAGAGCGCGACAGGTAGATAAATCAGGGTCGAGAAAAATAGCACGCGGCAGGATTTTCTCTCACCATCCATGATGAACCGAAACGAAAGCGCCATGATCGCCAACCCGAAGATCGGGCCACCAATCAGCCACAACACGCTGGTGAAACCCCAGACCCCAGGCAGCATTGAAAATACCGCCAGCACTAGCGAAAACATCGCACAAAGAATCCCGCTTTTTTTGCCACTGAGATCGCCATTCGACCACATCTTGTAGCCCGCTTCTTCATACTCCGCACGGCACAGCCAGTTGATCGCCACGAAATGCGGGAGCTGCCAGAAAAACAAGATGCCGAACAAAAACCACGATTCCGGCGCGAGCATCCCTCCGCCGCCACCCACCCAGCCAATCACTGGCGGGATCGCACCTGGAATCGCGCCGACCAAGGTGTTCATCGAACTCATCCGCTTCATCGGTGTGTAAATGAAGACGTAAATCGCCACGGTCGCCGCAGTAAGATACGCGGCCTGCGCGTTCACCATCACCGCAAGATGAATGATCCCGACCGCCGAAAGCATCCAGCCCACCGCGAAGGCCGTCATCGGACTCATGCGCCGCGCGGGCAGCGGCCTGTCCGCTGTACGCTTCATCAGCAGATCTAGATCGATCTCCATCAACTGGTTAAACGCCGCCGACCCAAACGCCGCCGCCGCCGTGCCGATGAGTGTGTGAAACAGCGTCACCCACTCCATCGAGTGCCCCTTTCGCGCCAGCAAGTAGCCGAAAAACGCCGTCACCAGCACGAAGAAATTCAGCCGCACCTTCATCAGCACGCTGAGATCCTGACTCAGCGTTGGCGTCTCGATGATTTTCTTTTCAGTTTCCGGCACGGCGTGAACTTGGAGCATAAGGACAGCAGAGTCCAGCGGGGATCAAGCGATCACTTCGAGCTTCAGACCCTTGATCTCTCTGAAATGCCGTTGGTTTCTCAAAAAGCCGATCAGAAACGTCGTGTCCGTGATCAGATCCACGGATCCTCCTTTACCGCGGAACGCGCATTGATCGCCTCCTCCATCAGGGCATCCTTCTCCTCATCATAATTACCCGCGGACTGCACATGGCTCAAAAACGCGCCGAAAGTTCCGGGTGCTGGAATCACACGCTTCACCGCACTGGAAAAGACTCTCGCGAGCCCTTCTTCCAATCTTTCAGACGCTCATACGCCGCTTCATCCAATGTTATTTTCCTCATCATCAATTTTACTTCGCATCCCCTCTTCCTTGAAGGTTGAAATTTGAGAGTTGAAACTTACCGCACCACCCTCGCCCCGCCGCCGGAGATCTGTTTCTCAACCTCATTGCGTGTCGCCATCGAGGTATCGCCGGGTGTGGTCGATGCCAGCGCGCCGTGCGCCGCACCATATTCCACGGCCTTCTGCGCGTCATTAAATTCTAGGAAGCCGAACTGGACGCCGGATGCGAACGAATCCCCCCCGCCAACGCGGTCGAGGATTTCCAGATCATCGTATTTCCGCGATTCGTGGAAAACTCCGTCATGCCAGAGGATCGCCGACCAGTCGTTAATCGTCGCTGTTTTCACCCCGCGCAGGGTTGTCGCCGCGACCTTGAAATTCGGAAACTCTTTGACCGCCGTCTCGATCATCGCCTTGAACGCGTCGAGCTCGATGTGCGAGATATTATGATCCACGCCTTCGACCTCGAAACCGAGTGACGCGGTGAAATCCTCTTCGTTGCCGATCATCACATCCACGTATTTCGCAATCTCGCGGTTCACCTCCCGCGCCTTCGCGAGGCCGCCGATGGTTTTCCATAGGGAAGGACGGTAGTTGAGGTCGTAGGAAACGATGGTTCCGTATTTATTCGCCGCCTTGACCGCCTCGACAGTGACGTCCGCCGTGCTCTCGGAAAGAGCCGCATAGATACCACCCGTGTGGAACCAGCGAACGCCGAGTTTTCCGAAAATGTAATCCCAATCCACGTCGCCCAGCTTGAGTTGGGACGCCGCCGTATTGCCGCGATCCGGATTTCCCACCGCACCACGGATGCCGAAACCACGCTCTGTAAAGTTCAGACCGTTTCTAACAGAACGGCCAATCCCATCGTCCTCGCGCCACTGGATGAAATCCGTCGCCACTCCGCCCTGCATGATGAAATCCTCGATGAGATGGCCCACCTCGTTGTCCACGAACGAGGTGACCACAGCGGTCTTGTAGCCAAAGCATTTCCGCAGGCCGCGTGAAGTATTGTATTCCCCGCCGCCTTCCCAAGCTGCAAAACTCCGCGCGGTGCGGATACGTCCCTCGCCGGGATCTAAGCGCAGCATTACCTCGCCAAGCGAGATCTGGTCAAAGGCACATTCGGATTTTGGTTTGATGGTCAAAGACATGGTGCGGTAATTCAACGACGCGCGGCGTTTCCTGTAAAGAGGTTTGGAAAAGCGGAAATCCGATCACGCCGCCCAATATCAGCCCGATAATCACAATCAGTATCGGAAACATTCCTTGACGTAACGAGATTTTTCGTCACGTTATTTTCCGTCACGATGAACTCCGCCCCCTCCTTCTTCCGCGCCCTCGGCGATGACACCCGCTGGCGCATCGTCCGGCTCGTGGTGGATCGCGCGCTCTGCGTTTGCGAACTCGCGGACATCCTGGGCATGCCGCAGTCCTCCGTTTCCAGCCACGTGCAGATCATCCGCAAGGCAGGCCTGCTAGAGAGCGAGCGTTGCGGGAAATGGACGTATTTTCGCATCCACCGCAAGCACCTCCCGCTTCTCACTCACCTTATCGAAACACTCCCCAGCGACCCCAACCACAAGACCGATCTAAAAAAGGCCAAAGCCCGCCTCAAGGATCGCGAAAGCAGCTGCTGCCCCGGCCCCATCAAACTCTCCACACCATGAAACTCTCCGAACTGAAATCCCTCCTCGCCGAAAATGCTGACCGCCATTTCCGCATCCGTCTGCCGGACGGCGATGCGATACCGCAATCCTTCCACGTCACCGAGATCGGCCACGTCCGAAAGACCTTCCTCGATTGCGGAGGCACGCGGCGCGAAACCGAAACCTGCCAGCTCCAGATCTGGGTCGGTGAGGATTACGACCACCGCATCGAGACCGGGAAAATGGCGGGAATTTTAGAAGCAGGAAAATCCGTATTGCCGAATGATTCCGTGCCGGTGGAGATCGAATACGAGGATCGCATAATTTCCCAATACACCATCAGCAGCCACGAGATCACCGGCGACGCCGTCATCCTCGCCCTCGCTCACAAGCACACCGAATGCCTCGCTCCGGAGCTTTGCGGACTGCCCTCCATCAACCGCCTCCCCGCCCTCGCCGGGAAATCAACTTGCTGCGCGCCGGGCCAAACCTGCTGAAATTATGAAGCATCGTTTCTTCGCAGAATTCCTCGGCACATTCATCATGATTTTTGCAGGGACAGGAGCAATGATTGTGAATGAGATTTCAGGAGGAATCGTGACCCATGTTGGCGTCGCGCTGACCTTCGGACTCGTTGTCGCAGCGATGATCTACACTTTCGGGGATGTGAGCGGCGCGCATCTCAATCCAGCGGTTTCGATCAGCTTCGCCGTCGCTGGACGATTTCCCTTCGCAGATCTTCCGGCATATATCACCGCCCAACTGCTCGGTGCCCTGGCGGCCAGCGGCACACTCAAATTGCTTTTCCCTACCTCACAATCGCTGGGTATGACACTCCCATCGGGATCCATTTCTCAGAGCTTTTTGCTGGAGGTCATTCTAACTGCCATCCTGATGCTGACAATTCTCAGCGTCTCCCACGGAGCGAGGGAAAAAGGAATTACCGCAGCGATTGCCATCGGTTCCGTTGTGGGACTCGAAGCGATGTTCGCTGGCCCGATCTGCGGTGCCTCCATGAATCCTGCTCGCTCCTTGGGGCCTGCATTGGTGAGTGGAAATTTTCAACACATCTGGCTCTACATATTTTCCACGATCCTAGGCGCAATCCTTGCCATTCCTCTTTTCATAATCACTCGCAAACCAGAAACGAATCCATGAAACCTCCCGCCATCCTCATCCTATGCACCGGCAACTCCTGCCGCTCACACCTCGCCGAAGCGATTCTGCGCAAAGCCCTCGGCCAAAATTTCCGCGTCGAAAGCGCCGGCTCGAATCCCGCCGGATACGTCCACCCGCTCGCAATCCGCGCGCTCGAGGAAATCGGCATCGAAACCACCGGCCACCACTCGAAGCACATGAACATCTTTCTCGATGACCAAGTGGAAACCGTCATCACCGTCTGCGGCAACGCCGACCAAGCCTGCCCGATGTTCCCCGGCCAGATGAACCGCCACCACTGGCCCTTCGACGATCCAGCTCATGCCACCGGCACAGAAGAAGAGCAGTTCGCCGTCTTCCGCCGCGTGCGTGATGAGATTCTGAAAGTTTTCGGAGCCTATGCGGCGGGGAGGCTTGATGGAATGAAAGGCTGAGGATACGGACTCAGACCAATCTGTCCGATTCGTGTCCAGAACAAACCACTTGCTCCAAAATATGGTCATGCTATAGTCATTTTATGGAAATGACGGTGACCGAATTCAAGGCCAAGTGCCTTGGAGTGATTGAAAAAGTCAGCAAGGAGAAAGCCCGCGTCACAATCACCCGTCATGGCCAACCGGCCGCCGAGTTGGTTCCGGTTTCCTCCAGCTCGCCCGGCAAACTTTTCGGCCGCGCAAGAGAGACGACGGTGATTACCGGAGAAATCCTAAGCACGGGGGAATTCTGGGATGCCGAAGGTTGAGAATCTCGTCGCGGCGGTGTTCGACACTCATGTCTGGGTTTGGGCCGCTGCAGGTGACGCGCGAGCCGTAAAAATCCGCGAATTTTCAGGAACCGCTTTTGTTTCTGCGATTTCGCAATGGGAGGTGTCCATGCTGGCTATGAAAGGTCGGCTTGAGTTGAAACCGAACGAACCGACATGGTTCTCAGAAAACTTAAAGCCTCCTGTCGCACTCGCCCCGCTCACTTCGGAGATATCGACTACGAGCTGCCAACTGCCAGATTTTCACGGTGATCCCGCCGACCGCATCATCGTGGCGACAGCGATCACACTCGGAATCCCACTGATCACAGCGGATGAGAAGATCATTCTCTGGAATGAACAGCATGGTGCGCTACAGGTCATCGGGATCTAATCCTAAAAGTTCTACGACTAAGAAACTCGCGCCATCATCGCCGCCTTGATTTCTTCCAGCTTCCCACGATCCGGTGCTGCGCCCCGTGCCTGATCGGGCTTGCCGCCGCCTTTACCGCCGGCGAGGGCGGCTAGATCGCGGAGGAGATCACCGGCTTTGAGACCGGAAGCCAAGGCATCCGCGCCGCAGTGGACGGCGAGGTGGAGTTTCTCGCCGTCATCGACGATGAGAAGAGCCGGGCCGGGGAAATTCTTTTTCTTCAGGCCGTTCTGAAGTTCCTGGAGCAGTGACGCGTCGGACTCGAAGGAAACGATGATCGGTTTGCCCAACGCGATAAGTTCGGCGAGCGATTCATCGGCGAGCGCGCCGGCTTGGGCGGATTGGATTTTCTTGATCCGTTTCTCGGCCTCGATGGCGGCTTCCTTGGTTTCCTCCAGCGTGCGCATACCGTGGGCGAAAGTGGCGTTGAGTTCGCCGATGTCCGCGCGTTCAACAAGCATCGCGTCCATAATGTGGGGGAATTCATTGACGCTGAGCGGCTCTCCACCGAGTTCGGAAAGCTTCGCGTTGGCGGCTTTTAGTTTTTCAGTGGCGGCCTTGAGATCCACATCCCAGCGCTCGACGTTCTCGCGAATGAGATTCCATGCAGCATCACCGCAAGCCGCCTCAATACGACGCACGCCGGATGCGATCGCTCCCTCGCTCTTGATCTTGAAAAGTCCGATCTCCGAGGTGTTGCGGACGTGGGTGCCGCCGCAAAGTTCCATGGAAGGACCGTTGAGCTGGTTCGCCTGCCCGCCGATCTGGACGACGCGGACGGTGTCGCCATATTTGTCGCCGAAGAACTGCATGATATCCTCGCGGTGCTTGATATCGGCGTGTTTCACTTCTGTCCATGAAACGGTCAGACCCTGCTTGATCGCGCCGTTCACCATCTCCTCCATCTCGGCCACCTGCTCGGACGTTACGGCCGCGCTGTTGAAGTCGAAGCGCAGTCGATTCTCATCCACTGAGGAACCCTGCTGCGCGGCGTCTGCGGAAACGACCTCGTGCAGCGCCCAGTGGAGAAGGTGCGTGGCGGTGTGGTGGGCTTCGATGGGGCGGCGGCGATCTTGGGCTATTTTAATGACTACTTTGTCGCCCGGATTGATTGACGATTGATGATTGTTGATTTCTGATTTTTGAATGATCAGAGCACGGGCTTTGCCGATTTGTTGGACGCCGGTGACGGGGATGTCGTTGAGCGTTCCTGTGTCTCCCGCTTGACCGCCCATCTCGGCGTAGAAAACGGTCTTGTCGGTGATGACGAAGAGCGCGTCTTCCTGCGGATGGATTTCGAGGATTGTGGCTTCGCATTCGTCGTTCTCAAAACCTAGGAATTCGGTGACGGCTTCCGTGGAAATATCGAGGGCACGGACGATGTTAGATTTCTGCGCGGCGCGTGAGCGTTCTTGTTGCTGCTCCATAAGCTCCTCGAAGCGGGGCATATCTACTTCCAATCCCAACTCGGATGCGAGGAGTTCTGTGAGGTCGATGGGGAAGCCGAAGGTGTCGTAAAGTTCAAAAGCGATCTCGCCAGAAATCGGGGAGCACACGCGCCCTCGCGTGTCGCAGGAGACGCCCTCGTCTCCTGCATGGCCCGCGTCACGAACAAACTCCCTACACCATGTCCAAGCGTAGTCCGGAGAGTTTTCGACAAGTTTCTCCATCACTGGATTGCCGAGAATATATTCATATTTCTCAACCAGATCGGATTCACTACGGATTAAACGATCGAACCATTCCTTTTCCCAAAGATGCTTAATGTTCTCATTGTTTAGATCAATCCGGCGATGCTTGAGGATTGTATGGGACGTGACGGATTTAATCGGTTGGAGAATTTCCGTTAGGCTAAAAAACACAGGCTTGGAATCGTCATCGTAGGATTTCACCTGAGGCTCGATGAGTAGATGAACGTGATCCGGCATGACGCAGGCGGCGTAGAGATGGATCTGGCCGAGCTTGCGCGAGTGCAAGATGGAATCGAGAACGATGCTGCGCTCGGCATCGCTGAGGAGGTCGCGATCTAGCGTGGTAAATGTAACCATGTATTTGCCCCACGGGCGCTCAAAATGGGGGAGGTTGCGGCGTGAATAGGTGGGTTCGGAGGCTTTTTGTGAATTCGGGCCAGCATGAGGCGAGGGCGCCTCATGCGACACGCGAGGGCGCGTGTGCTCCCCGACCGCTTCTTCGAAGCGTTTTAATCCCCGATCCAGCGTCTGGTTAAAGCTCGATTCTTCGTTCGCCAGCGTTTGTTCGATCACATCCTGCCGGTTCTTTAGCTCCGGGAAAACTCCGCCCATTTCATTCACCAACGTTTCCACCAGAGCGCCGAAAAACGGCTTTTCTCCTGAGAAACCAAGCTGCCTTCCGTATCTAACAGCCCGACGCAAGATCCGGCGCAGCACGTAGTTCCTGCCGTTATTCCCAGGCATGATCCCGTCTGCGATGGAAAATGATAGAGTCCGCAAGTGATCTGCAATTACGCGGAAAGCGATGGCGGTTTTCATCTCCTGTGTGAAGGCGGAGCGGTCGGCTCCGGGCTCGGGGTAGATGTCGGTGTAGGTTTTTCCGCTGAGTTCCTCCAGTTTACTAAAGAGGGGCGTGAAAACGTCGGTGGCGTAGTTTGAGGGCTTTTTCGAGAAATCGGTGAAGCCCTTGGTGCCCTGGATGATCGAGCAGGCGCGTTCGAAGCCCATCCCGGTATCGACGTGTTTCGCGGGCAGCTCGCGGAAGCTGCCATCGGCCTCGGCGTTGTATTGGATGAAGACGAGGTTCCAGATCTCGATGCAGAGGTCGGAGTCGTTATTGACGAGGTTGCGGCCGGTGACGGGATTCCCCTCGGGTGTTAGATCGACGTGCAGTTCGGAGCAGGGACCGCAAGGACCTGTTTCGCCCATCATCCAGAAATTATCTTTCACGTTGCCGTGAACGATTTGGATTTCAGGATCACAACCCGCCGCGCGGAAAAGTTCTGCCCAGATGTCGTAGGCTTCTTGGTCGAAATTTCCGGGATCGCCCTCCTTCGGCGCATAGACCGAGGCGTAGAGTCGGTGCGCGGGCAGCCCCCAGCGCCCGACGACGAGTTCCCACGCCCACGCGATCGCCTCTTTCTTGAAATAATTCCCGAACGACCAGTTCCCCAGCATTTCGAACATCGTGTGGTGGTAGGTGTCGTAGCCGACGTCTTCGAGGTCGTTGTGCTTGCCACCCGCGCGGATGCATTTCTGGGTATCTGCGGCACGCGGCGGATCGTAAGGTGCTTTCTCGACTCCGAGGAAATACGGCACGAACGGGTTCATCCCCGCGTTCGTAAAAAGCAGGCCCGGCGACTGCGGGAGCAGCGAGGCGGAGGGCACGATGGTGTGCTGTTTCTCACGGAAAAAATCGAGGAAAGATTGGCGGATCTCAGAGGCGGTCATGGCAGGGCGGGAACTTGGACAAAGAGGGGGAAACTTTAAACACTAAACTTCGGGACAGAAGGTCAACGCAGAGTCGCAGAGGCCACAGAGGGGACGCAAAGCCCGGCCAAATGTCTTCATTGAGATTTGAGATTTGAGATTTGAGATTTGAGATTTGAGTTTTCAAGGCCGCTGGCACGCTTCGCGCTTTATTTTCCCGCATTCCCGTGGTTAGTGGATGGGCTGCGGCGGATTCATGCTCTCCATCGGGGGAGCTGGGTTCGCCGCAGCGATCCCACCCCTTCTTTCTCCCCTTCTTTCTCTTGCCGCCGCTTTGCCCCTGTGATTTCCTACGCGTCCCCGGCAGCGGGAGAAATCTTATGGCAAACAAGGATGTTACAGACCCAGTGCGGATGGAGAAAATCGTCTCCCTGTGCAAACGCAGAGGCTTTATTTTTCAAGCAGGAGAACTTTACGGCGGACTCAACGGCTGCTGGGACTACGGCCCGCTCGGCGCGGAACTGAAACGCAACCTCAAGGACTACTGGTGGCGCAAAACCGTCCAGGAACGCGACGACGTGCTCGGCATGGACGGCGCGATTTTGACGATGGAAGCAGTCCTGCAATCTTCCGGCCACATCGGCGGCTTCAGCGATCCGATGGTCGATTGTAAGACCTGCAAGGGTCGCTTCCGCGCGGACAACCTCGACACCTACGAATGCAAGGAGAAGCCGAGCGTTTGCCCCGGTGCATCCCCGAAATGCGAACTCACCGAACCGCGTGAGTTCAACCTCATGCTCCAGACAAACTTCGGAGCAACCGGCGAGCAGATCGCCTACCTTCGCCCGGAGACCGCGCAATCGATTTTCTGCCAATACAAGAACATCCTCGATTCCAACCGCGTGAAACTACCCTTCGGTATCGCGCAGATCGGAAAATCGTTCCGCAACGAGATCAATCCGCGCAATTTCACCTTCCGCTCCCGCGAGTTCGAGCAAATGGAAATCGAGTATTTTTGCCGCCCGGAAGACGGCATGCGCCTCACCGATGAGTGGCTGGAAACCCGCCTCTGCTTTTACGAGGAAATCGGCATCCCGCGCGCCAAGCTCCACATCCTTGACGTGCCAGACGGCGACCGCGCGTTTTACTCGAAGAAAACCTACGACATCGAATACGAGTTCCCCTTCGGCATCCAGGAGTTGGAAGGCGTCGCTTACCGCACAGATTACGATCTCGGCGTCCATGCGAAAGGTTCCGGCAGGCCGCTGGAATACTTCGACGAGGAGACCAAGGAGCGCTTCCTGCCGCACGTCGTCGAGCCCTCCGCCGGTTGCGACCGCACGGTGCTCGCGCTAATCTGTGAGGCCTTCGACGAGGAGGAACTCGGCACCGACGGCAAGAGCGATATGCGCACGGTCATGCGGTTTATGCCCTCCATGGCACCGATCAAGGTCGCCATTTTCCCACTCCTGAAAAAAAACGAGGAACAAGTCCGCATCTGCCGCGAAATCCAAAAATCGCTCCAGCCGTGGATGAATGTGTTCTACGACGACAGCGGAGCCGTCGGCCGTCGTTACCGCCGCCAGGACGAGGTCGGCACGCCATTCTGCGTCACCGTCGATTTCGAAACCCTCGGCGAGGAAACCCCTGATCTTAAAGGCACCGTCACCATCCGTCACCGCGATTCCATGGAGCAAGAGCGCCTTAGCATCGATGAGTTGCTGCCGTGGTTGCTTGCGCGGGTGCGCGGCCATCAAGCCAGGGAGCAAGCCGTTGAATGATCCGCTAAGCCTGGAAATACAGGGCTGCCCGTGCGGGGGCTTTTGAGTGCGCGCGATCATTCGCCGCTTTTGTTCAACAGCGGGCCGTTTTGCCGGGGTGCCGCGAACTTTCCGAACCAAAGCCGTGTCACGCCTAAGGATACAAAAGCGGTGATTCTCCCCGCACTCAAAAGGCTCCGCCTCCCATAACCGAGCCGATCCCTAACTTGATCGCCCTGTGCGCAGGTGCGATAAATTGAAGTTGCCGACTTTATTCCTGTAGAGTAAATTTCTGACATGATTGCAAAGGAAGAAATCCGCAAACTCCCCATGCATGAGAAACTCGCTCTTTTAGAAGCAGTTTGGGCAGAAATCTCACCGGAGCCCGACGAACTCGAAGTGCCACAGTGGCATAAGGATCTTCTCGATGAGCGCCGCGATGCTTATGAACGAGGAGAGATTCGTGTAATCGACTGGGAGGATGCGAAGAAGGAAATCGAGGCCTCGATCCGGTGAACGTCAGGATACTCGAACCCGCCAAGGGAGATCTTATTGACGGATTTCATTTCTATGAAGATCAGTAAACTCGAAAGAAAAACCGGAGCAACTCCTTCTGACGAGTAAACAAATTGAAGTTGCAATAAGCCCTTTCCGAATGCATCCAAGGGGCGGGAAACCACTTTACAGATATGGCCGACAAAGAAGATAAGAACGAGGAGAACGTAGGCGGAAAATTCTACGTGGACAGCCAGTGCATCGATTGCGATCTCTGCCGTGAGACCGCGCCGAGCAACTTCACGCGCGCCGACGACGAGGGTTACTCTTTCGTTTTCAAACAACCGGAGAATGCCGAGGAGGAAGCCCAGTGCCGCGAGGCGATGGAGGGTTGCCCGGTCGAAGCCATCGGCGAAGACGGAGCTAAAGACGGAGACGCCTAATGGCCATGGCCGCGCCACGGAGACAGAAACCGACGCGGCGCGAGGTCATTCACGACGAATTGGTCAGCGAGTGGCTTGGCTGTGAAAAGCCATTGAACACGAACAGGAACGTTTCCTCGGCAGCGGCCTGGGTGGATGCGATTCTCAAGAGTCAGTTTTTCGCCGATAGCCTCGACGAAGAAGAGGTGAAAAAAGCTTGGAAGGAGATCGCCGGCGATTTCATCGGCGCAAATACCGAACCAGTCTCGGCCAAGGAGGGCAACCTGATCCTCCGTGTCACCCAGCCCGCCATGCGCTTCCATCTTGAGCAAATGAAACCCGATCTGCTCCGCAGGATTCGGGAGCGTTTCGGCGAGGATAAAATCAAATCCGTTAGATTCACTTTGGGATAGTATGTTTAGAAACCTCATATTCGATTGGTCAGGCACGCTCGTGGATGACATGGGGCCGGTGATCGAGGCGACGAACGCCGTGCTCGGGAAATACGGCATCGCGCCCTACGACCGCGAGGGCTTCCGGCGCGGTTTTCGGCTGCCTTACCGCGAGTTCTACGCAGAGATCCTGCCGGGCGTTTCTCTGGAGGAGCTCGAGTCGCATTTCCGCCCGGCCTTCGATGCTGCAGTGACACCGGTTACGGTTCTACCCCATGCCAGGGAAAAACTAGAATGGGCACAGGCACGCGGGATGCGGATGTTCGTTCTGACATCGATGGATGCGGATGCGTTCCTGCGGCAGCTCCATGAATTCAGTATGCAGGATTTTTTCGAAAAAACCTATGCAGGCGTGCTCGATAAAAGAGATCTGATCGACTTCATCATCGAGACCCACGGACTGGATCGGGAGGAAACCGCGTTCGTCGGTGACATGACCCATGACATCGAGACCGCGCGCCACGGCGGTATCTCCTCCATCGCGGTGCTGACGGGTTACCACCATGCGGAAGTTCTCGCGGCGGTCAGGCCGGACATCACCGTGCCGGATCTCGGTGTGCTGGTGCGGATGTTTGAAAAACGCAAAGCGGAGCGTCCCATCGCAACCGTCGGGGCCTTGATCCACGACGGACATGGCAAAGTGCTGATGATCCGCACCCACAAATGGAGCGACCTCTGGGGCATCCCCGGCGGCAAAATCGAGCGCGGCGAAAATTGCGAAGCCGCTCTGATCCGGGAAATCCGCGAGGAAACCGCATTGGAAATTTCCGGAATCCAATTCGTGATGGTGCAGGAATCCATCTTCTCCCCCACTTTCATCCGCCCGGAGCATTTCATCCTGCTCAACTACCTCGCCAAGGCCGACTCATACGATGTGACTCTCAATGATGAAGCCGAGGAATTCCGCTGGGTGACGATCGAGGAAGCGTTCACCTTGGAACTGAACACCGCGACGATCCAGCTTCTCAACCGTGTGATCGAAAACAAGCTACTACTATGAACCTAGGAGACGAAATCGAAATCCGCCGCCTCGCGGTGCAGACCCACATCGGCGTGCCGGATGAGGAGCGTGCGCATCCGCAGACGCTCTGGATCACCATCCGGATGCGGCCTTCGCAAGGTTTTCACGGACTTCAAGACAAGGTCGAAAACACCGTGGACTACTACGAGGTATCCCGTAGATTGATCGCCCTCGCAGCGCTAAAACCGAGGAATCTCATCGAAACGCTCGCCACCGAGATCGCAGATTTTCTACTATCAGGCTATCCCCTCTCCTGCGTGGACGTGGAGGTTGAAAAGCGCATCCTGACGGACGCGGATTCCGTCTCCGTCAGGATCAAGCGGGAGAGGTAGGGTCATTTTGACAAAATGACCCACGCTGCGTGTGTTTGCACGGTGATGGGAGGTGAGCTCCGCATCACGCCGCGAGACGATGAGACACAGATTTTAGATCTTATTGGACGCACAGGGTGGGTCGTTTTGTCAAAACGACCCTACCGCGGTGATTACCTTGCACCGCCGCCGACATGCATGAGCATGAGGTTGCAGTTGTGGCGAAGGCCGGCGGCGAGGTTTGCGGTCTTTGCATTCTTGCTCCCGCCGAGGCGGCTGAAGAGGTCGCGTTTCTCGGCATCCTTGCCCTCGGAAACCTTGCGCATTTCCGTGTCGTAGCGATTGAAGAGCTCGATGATGAGTTCTTCAGCCGCGTGAAACGGCATGACATTCGGCGCAGGCTCACCTTCCGCTACAGCAGGCGCTGTGGGTGCCTCGGGGCGGCGGACAAGACCGGTGTCGATCGTCTTGCGGCCGATCGTCGAGCGGAGCTGGGCGCTGAGCAACATGCCACCGGCGCTGAAAGTCATGTCGATGTGGGAAACTGCACCCGCATCACCGAAGGCGATGAGATCGACCTGTGTGGTGATGTAGAACCCGCCATCTGTCGTTTGCGTCATGGTAGGCTTGTAGGTGCAGTATTGAGCGTCTGTGAAGTCATAGAGCGCCGTTCCGTTCTTCTTCCAGCCGTTAAGGCGCTGGCCGAAGCCTTCTGTGTCGAAGCCAACTGCAAAGGCAGGGGTGATGAGGGCGAGAGCGAGTAGGATTGCTTTCATTTTAATGGATGTCGTTGTTGTTTATTGGTGATAATTAGAAGGAGATTTGTGCACCGGTTTGCCAGGTGACCGCCTCGGTGTTGAAGCTGTTTCCAACCTCGTCGTTGAGGATCATGTATTCAACGCCGTTGCGGAGCAGGAGGCTGTCTTTGTAGAGGTGCAAGTTCGTGCCGAGGTAGAACGAGTGGTATTCGTCGCCCGTGAAAAACGGCGAGGCGTCGTAGCGGAGTTCGCCGGAATTTCCGGGAGCGGCAACGATTCCGCGCGCGTCATCGGTGCCCGCGTATTGGTAGCGGCCGACGAGGTTCAGCGTGCCGGGGACGAGCCAATGGGTCGCACCAAGGGATAACCCCCAGACCGTGGTGTCACCCTTGGCTAGTTGGAAATCTCCGGTAAAGGAAGAGTTGTCGGATTCCGTTTTTAATCCGATCGAGAAAAGGTGGCGGTAAGCGGGGTTCTGCACGATGAGCTGGTTGCCGTTCGCGGAGCGCTGACCGGCGATGTCGTATCCTTGCGGGTTGGATCGTCCGGCATCGAAGTTGTGGAGGTAATCGGCGTGCCACTTGGTGCGGGCAAGGGATTCGCCAGTTTTTTCCACGAAGGAACCGGAGACACTGACATTCAACATCCCATCGCCGCCCATAGAGCCAAACTCGGGATCGTAATCGCTGGAAAACCAACCGAGGTCGTAATCGAGCTTTTTCCCGGCGTGGTGGATGCTGGCTCCCAACGCGGCGGCGGGCGCGAGCATATTTGTGAGTGTCCCACGGTAGGGATAGGGGGAAAGCGATGGCTCAACCCTCGATTCCGTTCCGTAATTGGGGCTGAATTTTCCGTAGGTCACACCGGTTGTCTGGGAAACCTGGGTGTAGGCCTTGAGTCGCTCCACACCGCGGTATTGGGTGTCTCCTGCGAACTCGCCCATGGCCTCAATCTCCGTGTTATTGAAAGCCAGAATGCGTGCTCCGAGGCGTGCCCGACGGGTGCGGGTGCCATCGAGGTCGGTGTTGCCGGAGAGTTCCGTCTCCGCCTTGCCGGAGCTCGCGATCACATCGTATTGCCCGGTGACGGCGAACTGCTGCACCCATGGATTCGCCGCGTTATCGTAGAGGATGGATCGCGACCACAGACCGTCAAGCGGGCTGGGCGCCCACTCCGGCGGCAGGTAGATGATGTTCTCGACGTTCCCATCGCTACCCTCGCCGTCCTCCGCTTCCTCGCCCTCGGGCACCTCGCGCGGCGGCAAGATCACGCTGTTCGCGTCGATCTTTCCTTCGAGCACGTCCAGCGCCTCGTTCGCGGAGGCGAAAGGCGCAGCAAGCAGCAGGATATGGAGCGGGAAAATTCTCATGGCGCTTCTTGGTCTATACGATCCTGCTCGCGGTCGGCGGCGCGGCGGACGCGGGAAACGTATTGCTCGAGGCTATCGCTTTTCTTCAGTTCCAGCGCGGTTTGCAGATGGGGCATCGCCTCGGGGTAGCGGCGCTCACGGACCAGCATCTGCCCGAGTGCGAGGTTGGCGGGATAGGCGACGGCCTCGTTGCGGAGGGCAAGCTGGTAGTTCGTGCGTGCCTCGACGACGAGCGCGGCGCGTTTTTCTGGATCTGCCTCCTCGCGGGAGAGTAGATCCTTGTGCCGAGCGAGTTCAAGGAGGACATCGCCGTTGGCGGGGTTCATTTCCAAAAGCTGGTTGAGCAAGGCCTCCACGCGGTCGGGCTGCTTCTTCGCCTGAGCCACACTCACCTCGGTGAGCGTGAGGCTGAGCTTGTCCCCATCAGAAATCGCATCGCCAGCCTTTTTCCGCACCTCGGTGATGAAGTCGTCCGCCTTGTCAGGGAAACCGTAGTCGCTCAGGATTTTGGCTGATTTGAGGGTCTGCGCGATGTTGAGCTTCGCCGATTTCTCCATCGCCGCAAGGTAGGCGAGCAGCGCTAGCTGCGGCTCGTTGCGATCCATGTAAAGGTTGCCGAGCAGGCTGAGGTTCGATTCGTCGGCGAGACCCTTGATGCGCAGCATCTCTAGATTCACGGCAGCCTCTTCCTTTTTCTCCATCGCGAGGTAGGCGTTGGTTTGCTGGAGCCAGAGCTGCTTGTCGTTCGGGTTCTCCTCGATGAGCGTGCCGATGAGGTTGGCGGATTCCGCGTATTTCTCCTGCGCCATGAGCGCCTGCGCGAGGCCGAGCTTCCAATCGCGCGAGGCGGGATCTAACAGATAGGCTTGGCGGTAGGCATTCTCGGCGGCGAGGGCGTTTTTCTTGAGAAGATGGCAGTATCCGAGCAGTCCGTAGGCACGGCTGGAGTTCTCGCCGAGCTCGATGGCTTTCTGCAGCATCGGCAGCGCCTCGTCGGTCATGTTTTTGGAAATGTAGAGATAACCGAGGTTCGTGTGGGCGCGGCGGAAGCGCGGGAAGCGGCGGATCGCCTCGAGGAAAGCGCGGCGCGCCTCGTCGGTGCGCTCGGCCTGGAAATAGAGATTTCCCAGCACGAACACCATCGCCGGGCTGATCTCGCCCTTGGGGATTTCCGGGTCGGTCGGATTCTCGATCACCTGGATGAAGCGGACGATCTCCTGTTCGGCGTCGCGGAAACGGGAACCCTCGAACATTTCGCGGACAGTCACGAGTAGCGCCTGCTCCTCCGTGGAAACCTTCGGCTCCACATCGGAGAGGAAACCGTAGCTGCCGACGAAATCGCGGACGAAGGTGGGGTCACGGAAAAGGTTGGCCGGCGGGATGATGCGCTCGGCATGGGCGGCGAGCGTTCCAAGGAGGGCGATGGCAAGGATGGGACGGAGCATGGTGGTTAGCTTTTTTTCACTTCGAAATTGAAAGGGACGACGGCGACGGATTTGACGGGCTTGCCGCCTTTTGTGCCGGGTTTGAATTTCCAGCGATTGACCGCGTTGATGGCGGCCTTGTCGAGATCGGGATGGCCGGAAGAGGACTTGATCGAGGTGCCAACGACTTTTCCTGTGGCATCGATCGTGCAGGAGATGAGCACCCGTCCGCCCTTGCCTTGGCTGAGAAGCGAGTTCGGGTAGGTGGGCTGAATTTTACTGGTTGGCTGGGGAGGTGCGTCGAGGTCACCGCCGATGGCATCTTCGCCGCCTTTCATCCCGAAGTTCGGTATCTCCATTACAAAGCCGCCACCAGTGCCTGCTGTGAGATCGCCTAAATCGATGCCCATATCGAGATCCGAGGATTCCTCCACCATCTCTTCCGGCTCCGGTTCTTCCTCCATCTCCTCGGGAGGCTCCTCGGTTTCAAAGTCCATTTCCTCAGGTGGCTCAACGGTCATCTCAGGCGGCACAGCTTGCTTGGGGTCGAGCATCTGGCTGAGTTTTTGCGAAAGCGGGATCGCCACAAAGACCGCGATGGTCGCGATAAGCCCCCCGAGCACCGCGAAGATGCCGGTGAACTTGCCTCGGGGCGGTCTGTAAACGTGGCGGGACATGGATGGGTAAAAGCTGAAATGCTAAAATCTGAAACGCTGAAAACTAAGTTGCTGAGTTTATTTGGTGGAGACGGAAATTCTATCTTTCATCGCTCCGGCGAGAAGGGCTTGGCCGTGGACTTGCTGGACGATGCCGTGAGTGGAATCCTTGTCGCCTTGGATGATCACACTCATGTCTGGCGTTTCTGAGAGAAGGGGTTTGATCTTTCCGATCACACCCTGCACACCGACGCTTTCACCGCCGTAAAACACCTTGTCCTCTGAGGTCACGGCCAGCAGGATGGAATTTTTCTCCAGCGCACTGGCACCGCCCACATCCGGCTTATTCACCTTCACGCCCGTTTCCTCGACGAAAACCGTGGAGACGATGAAGAAAATCAGGAGGATGAAAACGCAGTCGATCATCGAGGAGAGGTCGATGATCACGGGTTCGTCGGCTTCGTCGCCTATGTTGCGTCCTAGCATGGTTTGTGGATCAGGGGTTGGGTTCGCGGTGGAAACGCGAGGTAAGGATGAGACTTTCCAAGCGGGCAAGCGTGCCGGCGATGCGGTCGCGCTTGGACTTGATAATGAGACCGAGGAAGAGACCAGGAAGCGCCACCGTCAGGCCGGTCTGGGTGGTGATGAGAGCCTCCTGCATTCCGTCCGCTACTTTTTGCATTCCGGATGCGCCGGTGCCTTGCGAAAGCCCTAAGAACATTGCGAGCATACCGGTCACCGTGCCGAGCAATCCGGCTAGTGGTGCGGCGGCGACGAGCGTATTGATCACCAGAAGGCGGCGGTCGATGTTCGAAACGAGGTTGATCCGAATTTCCTCAAAACGACGTCCGACGGTCTTTATGCTCAAGCGCGGTCCATGGAGAACGTAACTGAGCGCTTCGCCAAGACGGCCTTTAGCCTTGGTGGGATCTTCGATCCATTCCGCCCACTTATCCACGTCCTTGTCGTTGAGATTTCCCCGGTTCACGTAAGCAAGCGCGGCGAAGCAATACGCGTAGAGGATGCACGCGACAACGCCGAGCATATACATGATCTCCCCTCCGGAGATAAAGAGATCGAGACCGTCTTTGAAGATTCCTGTCATGGTTCAGTTCAGGCGGTAGTGGGAACAAGATCGGTGTCGTCATCGTCCTCCGCGTCACGCTCAGCCTTCGTTTGATGGGGCTTCTCGCGTTCCGTGGTGCCGTTGATCAGGGCGATGGCAGATCCCTCGATCTCACCGAATTTCGATTTCACCACGCTCTTGAGCAGGCCGTGGACGACGAGGACAGGGATCGCAACGATCAGGCCTTCCGCTGTGGTGATGAGTGCTTCGGAAATACCGGCTGTGAAGTTCTTCTGGTTGCCGCTGCCGTAGAGGGCCATGGCCTGGAAGGTCTTGATGATACCGAGCACGGTGCCGAGGAGACCCATCAGTGGGCCGGCTGCTGCGGTGAGGGCGAGGAAAGGAAGGTAACTGTCGAGCTTGGGCCTGATCGTGACGAGTTTCTCGAAAAGGGATTCTTCCAGCACGCGGCGTTTCTCGTGAAAGTTTTCCACACCGATCCGGATCAGATCCCCTGCGTCGCCGGGGATCAGGCTGGCTTTTTTCGCCGCATCCGCACGCTTCCCGTTGAGAAGATCGTCTAGGATCAGGTTCAACTCGTGGCGAGGCAGAACCTTGAATCTCGATACCTGGATCATCTTGAGGAACGCGATCAGGAAAGAGATGGCTCCGAGGACAAGGATCGCATGGCCGACGTAGCCACCCTTCTCAATGGTCTCCCACAGCGTATCCTGCGCGGCCGCCACCTCGATCGCCTTGCCCATCGAGCCATCGAAAGGAAGCTCACCTTTCATTTCAGAAATCGCCTCGGAAATCCCGCCCTTGGAGTCCGCGATCGCTACGACGGTTGGTAGCGGAGTCCCCGTTTCCGCGAAGGTAGCCACACCCTCGAAGCCGCCGCCCTTCTTGGCGAAGAATACGGACGGCCCCATCACGAGGAGCTTGCCTTCGATGGATTCGCTGCCGTTGCGCAGCGCCTTGCCGTCAAAGCGATGCCCTCCAGCCACTTCGCCCACTCGATTGATGCCGATCTCTAGGACTTTCACGCGCTCCGTCATTTCCGCCTTCGGATCATCCTGAGCGGCTGCTGCCTTCTGGTCGATCTCCTCCACCTTCCCACGGTAGAGCTGATTCTCTGCCGGATGCAGGCGTGTTACCAAGGCCTTGGAATATTGGCTGAGAATGCCTACCGAATAGTTGAAATCCGTCTTACGCCCTTCTACCTCACGCTCCAGCGTTTTGATCGTGGCGGTGCGGCGCTCTTCCTCGCGCTGGAGATCGCGGAGTTCCTTGCCGAGTTGCAAGGCCTCGTCGTCGAGGCGGTTGATGTCACGGTAAAGGGCGCGGCGCAGATCGCCGTATTCCTTTTTCGTGTCGCCGAGTTCCTTGACCGACTTCGCGAGGTCGGCCTTGGCGGTTTCGACCGGTGTCTGCGCGGCTGCTACAGGCGCGAGCGCTAGGCCTATGGAGAGAGTGATGTTTCTGATGCGGCTCATGGGATGTTACTTGGAAATGGGTAGGGAAATGAATGCGGGGTCGCTGTCGCCCGTCGTGCAGTCGATGAGTTTTCTGATCTCGGCGGCGAGTTCCTTGCGTTCCTCGAATTTCCAGCCGTCCTTCTCGGTGGGCTTACCGACCAAGGCTAGGCTACCGTCCTCGTTGACTGCGTAGGCAGCGGAAAGACCCAGATATACAACCTCCATGTTGAACTCGCGTCCCGCGTCATCGGTGCGCAGTTCCTGGCGCAGGACGATGGTCTGCTGGAATTTCTCGATCTCGGATGTAAGGTTAATGAGGTTCAGCAAACGCTTGGAAACGCCTTCGGAACGCTTGTCCTCGGGCAGTTTCATGTCCCGCTCGAGATCCTCGATGGCTTGCGAAACCTTGGCTTCGGCGCGCAAAGGAGCAGGGATCAGCGGAAGCTTGGCAGCCATGCTTTCCTCAAGGGTGCGGACAAGTTTCGCAAGCTCATCCTTGGCCGCGACGAAACGGTCGCGCTCCCCGGTTTGCTTCAGCGACTCGCTGTCGGCCCCCGCTTTCTTGGTTTTCGCGTCGGCGATTTTCTCCTTCAGATCGGCGATTTCCTTCTCCAGGCCCTCGCGGTAATTCGTCAGAACTTCCTGATCCCGCGTCCAATCGTTCTCTTCTTGCTGGATCTGGCGCATCGCAGCGACCCATTCGTTAACGGTGACACGGAGTTCTTCCGTGGGCGAGATTACCTGCTCCTGGGCTTGTAGGAACGGGGAAAATCCAAGGATTAGAAAAAATGGTAAATGGCGCATGGCGGTGAAGTGCGGATAGTAAAAAGGGGCCGCCGGCATTTGCCGACGACCCCAGTGTGACGATTTCGTCAGATTGAGCGCTTAGTTAGCGTCTTGAACTTCCAAGCGATAGAACTCCTTACCAGCTGCTCCGGTGAAGGCTGGGAGGGTCATGACGCCTGCGTCTATCCAGGTATCCAGGTCAGTGGATTTCTGAACCGGCACCGTAAGGGTGACGTTGTTGGTGGCGGCGTTGGTCTTCTGCACCGTGACACCCGCAGTCGTGCGGAGGTCGAGGATGGAGGTTTCCGTGAACAGATCCTCGAAGAGTGCGGAATCGTCGTTACCGACCACGAAGCCGAGGGCAACAAGCGCCGGATCAACCTCAGAGGTATCGGAGACACCGTCATTATCTACATCTGCGAACGCTGGCTCACCAGTGCTGCTGCCTGCATCCGGATAACCGGTGAGGTAGCCATTTTGGCTGAGGTAAGTCCATCCGTTAAGCCAGTTGGTGTCACCGAAGGCACCACGGTAGGTGGTGGTTTCGAAGAAACCTGCAGGCGCGCCGGCTGGTGCGGCACTCAGAGGCGAATTGCGCAGTGGGCTGGCGAGGTTAGGACGTGGATCAAGACCACCATTTGCCGTGCGGCTGATGCCAACAAGCAAAGGATCTGTTCCAACGGCGGAGTTACCCGTTCCAGTCGGTGAACCGGCTGCGCCGATCACGAGGCCTGCACCACCAGCGAATGTGCCCCAAGTGTTGTTGGAGAACACGGCTGCAGATGGCTGGGGAGACACGCCGTTGCCGACACCGTCAGACGCCTTGGCAATTGCCGCACCG
>CAMBTP010000009.1 GCA_945870855.1 Prosthecobacter debontii | reverse complement strand
ACACGGCTTTGGTTCGGAAAGTTCGCGGCACCCCGGCAAAACGGCCCGCTGGTGAACAAAAGCGGCGAATGATCGCGCGCACTCAAAAGCCCCCGCACGGGCAGCCCTGTATTTCCAGGCTTAGCGGATCATTCAACGGCTTGCTCCCTGGCTTGATGGCTCTGCTCTACGTTGTGCAGAAAAATCCTAGCGATGTGTTTCATTCGTGATACATTTCTACCGTGTCCCAAACCGCAGTTATTCACGCCAGAATTGATCCAGCAACGAAGGCGGCCACCGAACGCATTCTCGAAACCATCGGATTGACACCGACGGAGGCCATTCGTTTGCTTTATCGGCAGATTGTCATGCGCGGAGAGTTTCCTATCGAATTGAGAACCCCAAATGCCACCACTGCGAAGGTGCTCACCGAGGTGGATCGTGGAGAAGACGTGGAGACGTTTGATACAGCCGAAGACCTTTACGCATCTTGGGACTGATGAGAATTGTTCAGCCCAGTTCTTTTCGGAAGGAGCTTAAGAAGCAAAAGAAGCGGAACAATAAAAGTTGCTGCGAATGAGTGAGTGACAACGAATCCATTCGATTGCGTCCTTGTTGAAACAAGACGGTATCGATGGAAATCCGCTGGGCACTGAATTCGGGTTTGGATGGTTGCTGGGTTTCTTCCCCCCGCCTTTTCCCGGCGCTGGTCAGATTTTGAGGAATCCTCAGCCCGGAACTCCTTGTCCGTTAGCGCATGGTGGGGAGCTTTGATTCGCCGAAGGAAAGCGGTTGCAGGATAGGCGGGGGGCGACTTAGCCTTGGGGCGTGCTGATTACGGAAGAGAACGCCTATATTAACGAAGTTTCCCATGAGGGGGATTTCCTGAGACGCACCTTCCGTGCGATGTTGCGGGCGCGGATTTTGGAAAACAAGCTCTCCAGTCTTTATAAAGCGGGGAAAATCGTCGGCGGCGTTTATCTTGGAAAAGGGCAGGAGGCGATCAGCGCGACGCTCGGTGCCTCGTTGATCCAGGGAAAAGATTGTTTCGCGCCGCTGATCCGGGATCAGGCCGGGCGGACGGCTTTTGGTGAGCCTTTGATCGATTGCACCCGCACTTATCTAGGTTCCGTAAAGGGGCCGATGAGAGGGCGTGATGGAAATATTCACCGCGGCCGTCCCGAGATGGGGATGCCAGCGATGATTTCCCATCTCGGTGCGCAGGTCCCGCTGATCGCGGGCATGCTTTTCGCGAAGCGGCTGAAAGGGACTCTCGACGGATGCGTCGGCGCGACCACGGTGGGTGATGGGGCAACTTCCACAGGCGCTTTCCATGAGGGGCTGAACATGGCGGCGGTGGAGAAACTGCCGATGGTGGTGGTGGTGGCGAATAACCAATTCGCCTATTCGACGCCGAACAGCCGGCAGTTCGCTTGTGCGGATCTGGTGGAGCGGGCGGCGGGGTATGGGATCGGTGGATTTTCGGTGGACGGCACGGATCTAATTGCTTGTGCCTCGGTGGTTGGCGAGGCAGTGCGGCGGGCGAGAGCGGGTGGCGGGCCGCAGATGGTGGTGGCGCATTTGCTACGACTCGGTGGACACGGCGAGCATGATGATGGCTCCTACGTGCCGGATTCCGCGAAGCATGATCACTATGGAAGGGATTGCATCGAGGTGGCGATCCAGCAGCTTGTGGAGGGCGGATACGCGATCGTTGAGGAAATCACGGCTTGGCAGGATGAGGCATCAGAAGAAGTGCAAAGGGCGGTGGCTCAAGCACAACAAGAACCCGTGCCCGACCCTTACCGCGAGGACTGGTCGGCCTTATCAACCCGTTTCCCCCTGCACGCACAATGAGCGGAGTCACCTACATCGATGCGATCCGAGAAGCTCAGGAAACCCTGCTGCGGGAGGACCCGCGCGTTTTCCTCTACGGCCAGGATATCTCGAATTTCGGCGGCGCATTCAAGGCCACGAAAGGGCTGGCCGAGGCGTTTCCAAACCGGGTGTTTGACTGCCCCATTTCCGAAGATGCCATGATCGGCCTTGCAGTCGGCGCGGCGATCGAGGGGATGCGGCCTATCATCGAGATGCAGTTCGCGGATTTTTCCTCGATCGCTTTCAACCAGATCGTGAACCAAGCGGCGACGCATTACTATCGCACCGGCATGCCGATCCCGATCACAGTGCGCCTGCCTTCCGGCGGCACTCCAGGTTCCGGCCCTTTCCACAGTCAAAGCATGGAGGGTATCTACGCGCACTATCCGGGATTAGTGGTGGTTACACCAGCCACTGTTTCCGACGCCTACCACATGCTGGTTGATTCGGTGAAACTTGATGACCCGGTGATCTACTGCGAGCACAAGTTCCTCTACCGCTGGCTCAAGGCAAAGTCGATCAAAGGCGACGGCCTACCTATCGGCCAAGCGCGGATCGCGAGGCCGGGCAAGCACGCAACGGTCGTGACCTATAGCGCGATGGTGCATGAGGCCGTGCGCGCGGCAGATCGATTGCAGGCGGATGGCTGGGAAATTGAGGTGGTGGATCTGCGTTCAGTGAAACCTCTGGATCTCGATACCATACTCGCTTCGGTGGCGCGGACAGGTCGCTTGCTCGCGCTGGGCGAGGCGTTTCCATGGGGCGGTGTGACGGCGGAGATCGTCGCGAAAGTCACGGAGGAAGGCTTCCATCTGTTAGATGCTCCGCCGCAGCGCTTGAACGCCCGCGACACTCCCGTCCCCTATCATCCCAAGCTCTGGGCCGCGCACAGGCCGACGCCGGAATCGATCTGCGACGCGCTCCGAAAACTCCTTTCTTTCTAACAAAACGACCATGCCGACCGTCCCCATCTTGATGCCACAGCTCGGAGAATCCATCGCCGAGGCCACCGTAATCCGCCTCGGCATCGCCGTGGGTGATACGGTGCGCACGGATCAGGAAATCATCGAGGTGGAGACAAATAAAGCGGTGATGGGTGTCACCACGCTGTGCGACGGGATCGTTTCCGAAATCAAGGCGGTGGAGGGAGTTTCGTATTCGGTGGGTTCGCTGCTCGGTTTGTTGGAAGTGACCGAGGAGGAGGTCACGCGCACCGGTGTGGACACCATCGAAAGCATCGATGCGAAAAAGCTCGCCGAGCAAGAGCAGAAGCCTGCCGGTGAGGAAAACCTTCACTTCGCGCTCGACGGGGATTCGTACGAGGAAAATCCCAGCATCATCCCCAGCGTGAAAGGCCTGCCAGTGCCAACCGGGGTGATGGGTGCTCACTATATTTCTCCGAGGATGCGCGCGCGGATGGACGATATGGGGCTGCGCGAAGCAGATATTTCCGCTATTGTCGGAACGGGTGCGGGGGGGCGGGTTACGGTCGCGGACTTGGAAAGATTTTTGGATTACTTGGAAGAGTGGCCCAGCGTCGCTGCCTCGCCGATGCGCATGGCGGTGGCTGATGCCATGCGGCGGAGCTGGACGCGCCCGCTGGCAACCGTCGGCCTGCCGTTGATGTTAGATCGTGTGCTTGATCATCGCCGCGAGCAATCGCCGAAGCCCGGCCTTACCCTTTATCTGCTCCGCGCCTTCGCTCTAGCTCTAACAGAACAACCGATGACCGCGGGATATCTGATCGGAGAAAAAGTCGTGCACCCACGTTCCTTCGACATCGGCGTGGCGGTGCAAGTGGAGGATGGAGTGGTTGTTCCGACCGTTCGCCAAGTGGATCGGAAATCGCTGAGCGAACTGATTGCCGAGTATGACGATCTTGTGGATCGCGCCCGCCGCCGCCGCCTTACCGAAAACGATTCCAAGGGCGGTATCGCCACGGTGACAAATTTCGGAACCTTTGGTCTCACGACGGGAACCCCGATTCCATTGCCTAATGAAACTCTCATTCTCGGCCTCGGCGCGGGGCGCAAATCCCCGGTGTGGAGCGATCAGGTAGAGGCATTCATACCCGTCACCGAGGCACAATTGTTGCTGACCTTTGACCATCGCGTCGTCGATGGTGGAGGTGCGGGGATACTCCTTAATCGCGTTGCACAACTTTTACAACATCCAGAAAATCTCTGAATCAAATACAATTTTGGAAGAGGAATCGGATAGAAACAGCAGGACGGATATTCCTAAGAAGGCGATCTATCGACTCTCTATTTATCACCGTTGTCTTCAGAAGCTCAGCGTAAATGGTCAGGAAACCGTAAGCTCGGAGACTCTCGCGAAAGCGGCCGGCGTGAAGCCCGCGCAGTTGCGGAAAGATTTGGGTTATTTCGGTCAGTTCGGCACCCGCGGGCTGGGTTATCCAGTGGAGCTGTTGATCGCGACGATCCGCGAGGCGCTGGGTCGCGAACAATTGCAACCGGTGATCCTTGTCGGCGCTGGCAACCTCGGCTCCGCTTTGTTACGTTACCAAGGATTTCAAAAAGAAGGCTTCGAGGTCGTCGCTGCCTTTGATGCGAAACCGGATGAAGCCAGAGCGAGAAATTTAAAAATCCCCGTCCACCAAGCCTCGGAGTTGGATTCCTTCATCGCAGAGCGCGATGTCAAAATCGCCATTCTATGCGTTCCGGTCGGCTCCGCGCAAGAAGTGGTGAATCGTCTCGTTGCCTGCGGTATTCAGGGCATACTGAATTTCTCACCCATCATGCTGGAGGTGCCGGTAGAGGTCACTGTGAATAATGTGGATCTCGCCCTGGAGCTGGAGCATCTCGGTTATTTCATTCGATGAGCGATACGGTGAAATTTCCCCAAGGAAATCCAGCTCCGTGAAGTTCTATGTGGCAGAAGTAATCCAAGAAATAAGAGAAGGCTTTAGGGAATTTGGTTCACCCCGATCTTGTCTTTGGTAAACAGAACGGAGACCTGATACGCCTGCGCCAGCCGAGAGGCCCCGAGCATAACCGTGCCGCCTTGATCGATTCTCCACAGGTGGCTGGCGAGCATCTGCTCGTTGGCTAGATCAGACGCGGCGGGCATCTTGGTGGTTTGCAAGGGCTTGCCGTAGATGGGCGCGATAAGTTCCGTAAGAGCCTGCCAGCAGGGTTTGAGAACGGTCTCATATTCGCCGACAGCTTTGTCCTCGGTGCGGAGACTGATTTCCTTGAGAAGATCTGCTTCGTCCCAATCGAAAAATAGGTAGCAATGCAAACCACCGATCGGCTGAACGGTGCGATAAATACCGTTGATCCCCGTCCGCCCGAAGAATGTGCTGTCGAGATTCGCCTCTACCATCTTGCTGGCTTTAAGCTTTGCCGTGACGGTCTCGCGGTTGTCTCCGAATTTCAGCTTATCAAAAATCGCCGCCTTGTCCGGCACCTCCGCGGCCTTGATCTCGGTGTTCGTGGGATGATTCTTTTTCAGCCAGCTTTGATCGTCGGTATGGAGTTTTTCCATGCCCATGCTCAGTTCCTTTCCGCCGTTTGGGCGGAGGGTTACTGTATCCATGTCACGGCGTATGAACTCGGCCTTGAAGGTTTTGCTGCCGTCCGGGTTCGTCCACGTCCGGATCTCTCCCGCTGTGAGAGGGATGAGCAGGGCAAGGGTGAGTATAGAAATGCGTGTCATGTGAGTTTGTTTTCCGAAGACTTTCAGGGCAGACCGTGCGAGGCACTTTACCTTGAAGCAATACATTCCACAGGCTAAAACACGTATCAAGCAAAGCCCTAACACGATCTGATGACCGGATTCTTTCCCACTGCCGCCCTTGTTGTAGTCGCCATGGTTTTAACCATGCCGGGTGCGGTCGTCGCGCTAGGGCAGCAGTCCGGGGCGCCGCGCGTGGTGATTCCTACCGGTGCCCGCCCGGTAGCTCCCATCAGGTCGGTCACGCCGGCCTCCCGTGCCCTCTACCCCTGGAAAACCTATATCACCGCCACTATTTTCTGGTGCGGTGAACAGCCCACGCCCCGCAATCCCACACCGAACTGCAAATCGTCCTGGGATACCGAGTGGTCCACCAATTTCGGGGGATACGACGATCCGGACCCTGCCAACCGCATCGCCAACCATACCACCGGCGAGTTCCGCCCGAAAAATTTCGTCCCGAAGCTCAATCCTTTCTACATCGCGCTTCCCTACAACGACGTGCTTGGCTGGCGATCGCACAAACCAGAGGCCTCACGGGTCATCCCATGGTTCGCTCGCATAGCTCCCGCGCCGGGGCAGACCGTGCTCAAGGGTCGCTGGGTGCAGATCTTTCATAACAATCGCAGTTGTTACGCCCAGTGGGAGGATTGCGGGCCATGGGTGACTGATGACTGGCAATATGTTTTCGGAAACAAGCGCCCCGAAACCACCCAGAACGGAGCTGCTGGCATCGATCTCTCACCCTCCATCAGGGATTACCTCGGAGTTCCCTCTGGCACGAAAATTCATTGGCGCTTCGTCGAGGACAGTCAGGTTCCCTATGGCCCTTGGAAAAAATACGGCAATGCCACTACCAAGCAAAATCCCGTAGCGGCCTCCTCCGGTGGGAAAGCGATACCCAAGGACGGCGCAAGCCTGGAAGAACAGCGCAAGTATATCGAATACCTCCGCAAGCTCCGCGACGAGCAATACCTCAAGAAACCATTCAACTAGTTTTGAGTTCGGAGTGAAAATTTACCTTGGAGGTTTGCCCTCCACCTTTCTAACCTACCGCAGCAAGAACCCTAAAATATGGCACAACGAAATTTCACAATTCAAAATAAGCTTGGGATACATGCACGCCCTGCGGCGCAATTCGTCAAAATGGCGAATCGCTTCCAATCCGACATCACCGTCGAAAAGGACGGCGAAGAAGTGGACGGGAAAAGCATCATGGGACTAATGATGTTGGCGGCAGGCCATGGCTCGGTGATCATAGTTAGCGCGGAGGGCGTTGACGAGGAAGCTGCTCTGGACGCCATTGCCGATTTGATTGTGCGGAAGTTTGAAGAGGATTGAAAAATTTATGTCGAAAATAACGATTTTATCCGGTGACGGCATCGGCCCGGAAGTGATGGTTCAAGCACTGCGCGTGCTTGATGCAGTGGAGGTCAAATTCGGTTTCAGTGTAGAGCGTTCCGAGCATCTTGTAGGTGGCGCGGCGATCGATGACGGCGGCCATCCCCTGCCCGCGGAAACCATCGCCGCGAGCGAGGCGGCGGATGCGATTCTATTCGGCTCGGTGGGTGGGCCAAAGTGGGAAAACTTACCGCCGGAAATCCAACCGGAGCGCGGCGCACTGCTACCTTTGCGGAAACACTTCGGCCTCTTCGCGAACCTTCGCCCCGGCATCTGCCTCCCGGCGCTGACCGATGCTTCGCCCGTAAAGCAGGAACTCATCAAGGATGGCTTCGATGTTCTCTGCGTCCGCGAGCTGACCGGCGGTATCTATTTCGGATCGCCGAAAGGCCGCCACGAGGAGAACGGCGAGCCGGTCGCGCTCGACACAATGATCTACAAGAAAAGCGAGATCGTGCGCATCGCACGAGTTGCTTTTGCCGCCGCGATGGGTCGTGACAAGCGATTGCTATCCGTGGACAAGGCAAACGTGCTCGCCTCCTCGGTGCTGTGGCGCGAGACGATGATCGAGATTTCCAAGGAATTTCCTGAAGTGGAACTTTCCCACATGTATGTCGATAACGCCGCCATGCAGCTCATCCGCAGGCCGGGTTCCTTCGATGTGCTCGTCACGGAAAACCTTTTTGGCGATATCCTTTCCGATGAGATGGCGATGATCTCCGGCTCGCTCGGGATGCTGCCCTCTGCCTCGCTCGGACAAAAAAATGCTGATGGGCTCTACTTCGGTCTCTACGAGCCATCCGGCGGTTCGGCTCCGGACATCATGGGACAAGGCATCGCAAACCCAATCGCGCAGATTCTCTCTCTCGCCATGCTGCTTCGCTTTTCCCTCGGGAAAACGGAAGCCGCTGACGCCATCGAGGACGCTGTGTCGAAAGCCATCGCCGACGGATTCCGCACCGGCGATATCGCCACCGGCAAGGACGGCGAGCAAAGGGTGGGCACCGCCGCCATGGGCGATGCGATCCTCGCAAGGTTATGAAAACCACTCCAAGCGAGCCGTGGCTCCTTGGACTACACCAGTCCAAAGCCGTCGGCAGTGTATTGGCGGGCCTATTACTTCTCAGCGGCTGCGGTTTTCAATCACCTGTCGATGACCTCGCGATACGAACGCCCGGTACTTGGTCCGAGGCTTCCAGCGGGACCGAAGGAAAAATCTCCACTGGCTGGCTCTCTGAATTTAGCGACGCTGGGCTGAAGCGAAGCGTGAACGAGGCGATCGCCCAAAACCGCTCTCTCAAGGCCGCCTCCGCAAGACTGCGTGAGGCAAGGGAGGAAACGATCATCGCCCGAGCTAGGCAATTGCCCGCCCTCAACGCTGGCGCAGTGACCGGTGCCAGCTATGAAACCTCTGTTCCGCGGACAATTAATTACGGCTTGAACCTCTCAGCCTCATGGGAGCCCGATCTTTGGGGGCGTTTGCGCGATCTCACCCGCGCTGCAGAGGCAGATCAGCGGGCGGCCATCGAGGATTTCCGCGGCGCGCGGCTTTCACTGGCGGCAAATGCGGCCAAGGCTTACGTGAACCTCGTCTCCGCCGGGCAGGAGGTAAATCTTGCCGAGGTCACGCTCGATTCCTTTCAAAAAAATCTCCGCATCATCGAGCGCAACTACAAAGCCACGGGCGAGGGCGCGCTCGATGTCCAGTTCGCGCGGACGAACGTATCCTCGACCCAACGCGCCCTAGAACAAAGAAAATTGGAGCGCGACAACGCAGCGCGCACTCTGGAAGTTTTGCAGGGGCGTTACCCAGAGGGAAAAATTCAATCCCCGGGCACCTTGCCAGTCTTACCCGGTTCCGTGCCGGCAGCAATCCCCGCATACTTGGTCGAGCGCCGCCCCGATCTCGCCGCCGCGCGAGCCAGACTTTTCGCCTCCGCAAAACAGGCGGACGCCGCGCGCAAGAGCCTCTTGCCAGATTTTTCCCTTACGGGGAGCAGCGGTGCCGCTGGAGCCCGGTTCGGAGATCTCCTCAACGCGGATTTTCTCATCACCACTATAGTTAGCAGAGCAAATCAGGCTCTATTCGATGGAGGAGCACTCGCCGCAAACGCAAGAGGTGCCTTGGCCGCCAACGACAGACTAGTGAACGAATACGCCCAACTCGCCCTGGAATCATTTCGCGAGGTCGAGGCTACGCTCGCAGCGGATCGCTCGTTGGCAGCGCAGGAAAATTTTCTCAAAAACGAGGTCGAGCAAGCATCGCTCGCCGAGCGCCAAGCGGAGCGCGATTACGCCGAGGGCATCAACCCAAACATTCTGTCCGTCCTCGAATCGCAGCGCCGCGCCAACAACGCCCGCGCCGCGATCATCCGCCTCCGCAACCAACGCCTTCAAAACCGCTTCGATCTCCACCTCGCACTGGGCGGGGATTTCATGACGGGCGGGTGACAAGTCTCTCTTACTTCTGTAAAATCACAAAACATCCCTTCTTGTTCGCGGAGATGATATCGGGTTTACCGTCGCCATTCGCGTCGGCGGCCATGACTTGGCAGCCTATGCCGCTGTCGTCGTCGATGATCTCCGCAGTGTAGGTGGCCTGGCCGTCCTTGCGGGTGAGAAGGAATGCGTAGATGACAGCGTGCTGATCGGACTCGGGATCGCCGTTTGGACCGTGCGCCCAGAAGCGTTTCCCAGTCACGATATCCAGCGTGCCGTCACCGTTGATGTCGGCAAGGTCAAGGGCGTGCGGCTGGGTGAAGGCGACACCGGTGGAACCTTTTTCCTGCGGCATGTCGGTGAGGAGGTGGCGTTTCCATGTTCCATCGGTATTTTGTTCGAACCATGCGACGCCGAAGCCGTGCGCATCGAGGGAAGTGATCACATCGGTGCGACCGTCGCCGTTCACATCCGTTCCGAACATTTGCGAGCCGCCTTTATCGGCGAAAGGAGCGGGGTGAAATGTCCATGGAGCCGCGCCGTCCCAATCAGCGGGATGCTCCCACCAGCCGCGTCTTTCGAGGATGTCGGCACGGCCATCGGAATTGATGTCGCCATGACCGATGCCGTGGGTGTAGCGCTGGAAAGCTCCATGATCCTCGGGGGTGATGGCATTCCATTTCCATGGAGCCGTGGGATTGGCGGGATCGAGGCTTGCGAAGCCGATTTTTCCGCCGGACATGCAGAGGAGATCGGGTCGCTTGTCGCCATTGATATCGACAAGCATGGGCGATTCGTTGTCGGTGGAGACTAGGACAGTGTGACGAGGCCAATGACCTTCTTTCTCGCCGGGATTCTCATACCAGAAGGTTTCCTTGTTTGGCATTCCAATCACGAGATAGTCCGGACGACTGTCGCCGTTGATGTCGTGCGCGTAGGAAAGGAAGTTATCAGAATAGCCATTCTTTCCACTCAGCTCGCCCTCGAAGCCCGGGATCGCTCCCTTTTCGCCCGCGTTGAAGGTAAGTCCGTCAGGATAAATCGTGTGGCGTGTTTTAAAATCCGGCCCGGCATACCAATACGGCCCACTGAAGATATCGACTTTTTTATCGGCGTTCACATCAGCAAGGCACGCGCCCTCGGCCCAGAAGTAGTTGCTGATTTTGTGCTTCACCCATTTTCCCGTCGGCTCGGGAGGCTTGGTGGAAATGACAGCGGTAGCGGTAGCGGCGGCGGCAAGGAGCGGTATGATGATAGGCTTCATAAAGTTTCAGCTTTTAAATCCCAACTTTCAAAGAAAGGAAAGACATTTGATAGACGAATCATTGCGGATGGTTTTATCATTTCGTAGGCAAATTAAATGGATCTGCACCATGACCAATGCGAAGGTTGGACACTCCGCCGATTCGACGCTAAGACCTCGGTCTGCTCTTCATCTCCTTGAAGTTTAGGGTTTAAAAATTTAAATTTTCAGTCGCCTCGTGGATTACACCCAGCTTATTTCCAAACGCAAGGAACGCTTCGCCGCTCTCGAGGAGGCAGTGGGCGATCCTGATTTATTTTCCGATTCAAAACGCGCTACCGAAATCCTCCGCGAACACCGCAAACTCAAGCAAACCCTCGACCTTTGGGAAACGCTTCGCAGCACCGAGACACAGCTCGAGGATAACCGCGAGCTTGCGAAGGGCGATGACAGGGAATTCGCCGCGATGGCCGCCGAGGAAATCCCGGACTTGGAAAATTCCGTGGAGAAACTCCGCGAGGATATGCAATACGCCCTTCTCCCCGCCGATCCGAACGAAGACCGTGACGCGCTAATCGAGATTCGCGCCGGTGCAGGCGGCGATGAGGCCTCCCTTTTCGCTGCGGAAATGATGCGCGCATATCAACGTTACGCCGACGCCAAAGGCTGGAAATCCGAGCACCTCGAAAGCTCGCCCTCCGAGGTCGGCGGCTTCAAAGAAGTCATCCTGAAAATCACCGGCGACGAGGTATTTCGGCATCTAAAATACGAATCCGGCGTCCACCGCGTGCAACGCGTCCCGGCCACCGAGACACAAGGCCGCATCCACACCTCCACGATCACTGTCGCCGTCCTCCCCGAGGCGGAGGAAATCGATGTGGACATGAATCCGAACGACCTCCGCATCGAGGTCTGCCGCTCCGGCGGAGCAGGCGGGCAGCACGTCAATACGACGGATTCCGCCGTGCAGATCTTCCACCTTCCCACCGGCCTTTACGTCCGCTGCGAGCACGGTCGATCACAGATCAAGAACAGAGAAATGGCGCTCCAAATCATGCGCAGCCGCCTTTACGAAAAGAAGATGCAGGAACAACAAGCCGCCTACTCGGAGAACCGCCGCTCGCTGATCGGCTCCGGTGATCGCTCGGAAAAAATCCGCACCTACAACTTTCCACAAAGCCGCTGCACTGATCACCGCATCGGCTTCACTTCCCACAACCTCGACGCCATCATGTCCGGCGATCTCAGTGAAGTCACCGCCGAGCTCATGAAACACGAAATGACCGAGCGCCTCGCCGAAGCGGGGATGTAATTCAATACATCCCACAACTCCCCACTTTCTTGAATCTTGAAAATTGAAATGTTAGCGGGCGACAGCGTCCACCTCCTTCCCACCCTCGCGGAGAAATCCTTCGACCTCGTCGTCACCTCGCCGCCATATAATCTCGGCATCGCTTATTCGACTTTCAAAGACACGGCCCCCCGCGACGAATTCCTCTCCTGGTGCAAATCCTGGGTCGCCGAGGTAAAGCGAGTGATGTCCGATGATGCCTCATTCTTTCTGAACGTCGGCGCTGCCCCCTCCAACCCGCTCCTCCCCCACCAACTCATCCTCGCCCTCACCGATGGCGAAGACCCGCTCTTTATTCTCCAGAACACCTTCCACTGGATCAAATCAATCACCACCCACTCCCCCGGCGGCGACCCCTTTTCCGCAGGTCATTTCAAGCCGATTAATTCGAAGCGTTACGTGAACGATTGCCACGAATATGTCTTCCACCTCACCAAAACCGGCGACGTCCCGCTCGATCGCCGCGCCGCCGGCGTGCCCTACGTTTATAAATCGAACATCGCCCGCTGGGGTCACACTGGCGGCCAAGATCTTCGCTGCCGCGGCAACACTTGGTTCATCCCCTACGAGACCATCCAGTCCCGTAAAGGCGAGCGCCCCCACCCCGCCACCTTCCCTCCCGCCTTAGTCGAACTCTGTATTAGGCTTCACGGAAAAACCGAATCCACCCGTCTTCTTGACCCTTTTCTCGGAATCGGCTCCTCCGCTCTCGCCGCGCAATCCCAAAATATCTGCTCGTTCACCGGCATCGAGATCGATCCGGATTACCTCGCGGTGGCGAAACTGCGCCTCGATCCTCCCTGCGAACCAGATCTTTTCTCACGCTAAAACTCCCTGAAGAGCATGCGGGATAAGCTTTTATGATGATTTTTCAATAAGTTGGATTTTTAAGGATTTCTTACCTCAAATCTGAAAAATTAAGCTCTATCTTTGAAAAAATCTTAAGTTTAATCGTGTTTTTTCGAATTTTTTTAATTTAGGGTTGATTACTATCTACAAACCCAGTTATTTTTTCATTCGTAATGTCTGTGTTCCCTTACATGTCCCCAAATATGAACACTACAACCAGCCAAAATGAAAAACACACAATCAAGCGCCTCCGGTGCGTCGGTGAAGGCCGACGCAGATCGTCTTGCAGACTTCGTCCTGTTTACACAGCGCAGCTGCATACTTAACCTATCAAGCGAACTCAACAAAGGAAACGTCTCTTTCCCCCAGTTCTTCCTACTAACCTATCTTTCCAGCGAAGATTATCTGACCATGTCAGACATCGCAAAAAAAATGGGGCATTCCACAGCGGCTGCTACCGGCCTAGTGGATCGGTTGGAGAAACTTTCTTATGTTGAGCGCGTCCATGCATCCGAAGATCGCCGCAAAATCATGGTGCGCATCACCTCGAAGGGAGTCGAACTCGTTTCAAAAATGCGCAAAGAAATTGCGACAGACCTCGCCGGTATTCTTGCGGGTATGGATGAAGAAGAGGCTGAAACCGTAGAACACACCAACCGCGCGCTCAAAAACCGCGCGATTGCCTAATTCACTGCCTCTTCCTGAATAATCCAGCTTGGCGATTACCTAGCGCCTCCTTTACGATTCTTTCGTGACGGAGGCGTTCTTGTTTCTAAATCCCATCTCCGATCTTTCCGGATTTCATCCTCATTGGATCCCGCGTTTGAATGAGGTGGATGTCTTCGGGGATCGTGATTTCGCGCTCCGCAACCTAGGCCCGAGCCATGATGCCATCATCGCTGCGGAATATCCGGACGTGGCAACCCGTCATCACGCAGAGCAAGTTCACGGCAACCACCTAGCCGTGATCACTTCACCCTCCGATATAAAAACTATCACTCATACTGCGGTGGACGGACTTCTAACGAATCTCCCAGGGCAACTTCTCGCCATCTACATCGCAGATTGCGCGGCGATCTACCTTGCCGATCCAGTCAGCCATGCCATCGCGCTCCTGCATTCCGGGAAAAAAGGCACCGAAGAAAATATTCTAGGAAATGCAGTCTCCACGATGAAATCTGAATTCGGCAGCGAACCTGCCAACCTGGTTTGTGTGCTCTCACCCTGCATCCGACCACCGCACTACGAGGTAAATATCGCCTCCATGATCCGCCAGCAAGCCACCGCACTCGGGATCGGCCACTTTCACGACTCCTGCGAAAACACCGCCGCCGACCTCACCCGCCACTATTCATACCGCATGGAAAAAGGCCAAACCGGTCGTATGCTCGCCCTCCTCGGCATGCATACTCTTTCTTAAAGTTTAAAATTTAAAGTTTCCATGCTCTCACCCGCGAAAATCAACCTCTCCTTCCGCCTGCTCGGCAAACGCCCCGATGGCTTCCATGAGATCGATACGATCATGACCAAGCTGCCTGGTTTGGCCGATGAAATCACGATCACCCCCGCATCGGAATTTTCCTTCACCTGCTCCGATGCCAGCCTGCCCACCGACGGGAAAAATCTTGTTGTGAAAGCGGCCAATGCTCTCTCAGAAAAATCAGGGCAAGCTCTGTCCTATCATATCCATCTGGAAAAACGCATCCCACACGGTGCAGGTCTCGGCGGTGGATCTTCCAACGCCGCCACCACGCTTCTTGCCTTGAACGGACAGCTCGCTTCACCGCTCCCCGCCGTCGAACTCCATACTCTTGCCGCAGCGCTCGGTTCCGATGTGCCATTTTTCCTCTACGCTGGCGCCGCCCGCTGCACGGGCCGCGGTGAGATCATCACAGCCGTACCCGCACCACAAAATCATCCCATCATTCTTTTTAAACCCGGATTTCCCGTCTCCACACCGGACGCCTACCGCCACTGCCTCGATGCCGAGCCAATTCCCAGCATACCATACGCCTCACAGAGTTATGGAGGCCTGTCCTTGGTCAACGATCTGGAAAAAGCTGTTTTCGCGAAATACCGCTATCTCGCCGAACTCAAGGTCTGGCTACTGAACCGCCGCGATACCAAGGCGGCCCTGATGTCCGGCTCCGGCTCGACGATGTTCGCCATCCTCCACCCGAAGGCGAATCCCGAAAATCTCATCGAAACCACCCATCGGTATTTCGACGAAACTCTCTGGACATGGTCGGGCACGCTATAAACTCGCCACCGCATCCAGAAAGCCCGGAAAATCCGGCTCCCAGCCGGTCGCTCGCAGCTTCGCGTTACTCACACGCTTGTGCGTCCAGCCACGTTTGCGGTTCAAATCGCGCGGCCCGCTCGGCGGCAGATCTTTTCCGAAAATTTCCGAGAGGCCTTTATAAACCTCTAGCTGCGTCATCGTCACTGAATCGACCACGTTGAAGATTTCACCGGCTGGAAATGGACTGAGGTTTATGAAATGGAGAATCGCGCGAGCCGCATCATCTCGATGAATGGTATTGATGAAACGACACCCATCTTCCTCAATCACTGCCTCCCCATCCATAAATTTTCGGAAAAGCACACTCCTCCCCGGGCCGTAGATCCCTGCCAGCCTCGCCACCACACCTCCCGCATCGAGAACGACCTTCTCCGCTTCTAACAGAATCTCCCCTGTAGCGCGATCCGGTATTGTTTCCGATTCTTCGGTAACTAGCTCGCCCTCATGCTGTGCATAAACTGAACTACTCGATGTAAAAATCAGCTTTGCCTTCGGAAAACGGCGCACAAGATTCCGACATCCCTCAAGATAAACGTGTCGATAAGCCTCCTCCCCTCCCCGCCCCGAAGCGGCGCAATGTACCACCGCCCCGGCATCCGGCAGAGAAGAAACAGAATCCGCATCGGAGACATCACAGGCCAGCAAGCCCTCACCGCCACCCAGCGAAGCCCCTTGAGCATCCCAGCCCGCCTCACGGAAAACCCGGACGACCTCCCCGCCGAGATAACCAGCACCCACCACCAGAATCTTGCTCATCGTGCGGAATATTTAGAATGCCTAGCAACGAGTCCCGGCGAGACGGCGCCCTCCATGGGACAATCCGCCGTGCAACCGGCAAAAAAAGAAACACGGTGGTAAATCAGAATTCTCATCAAAAAAACCTAACAAAAACCCTGCCTCTAACAACCACAAAACACGATCCCATCCACCGGAAAACAAGCACCTTGCATACACCGCAACTAGTGCGTTTCATCTTCGAAGAACAAGCACCCGATGAACCATTTCCCCCATCTCCTCGCCATCCCCTGCATCGCACTCACCGCATCTGCCTTCGCCGAGGAACCGCTCCGCGAAATCATCGCCCCACCCGCCCAACTCGGCGCTCCCGCTTTCTACAAAAAATTCACCGACGCCTCGGGCTACCCTATCGTCGCCTCCGGCACAGTAAACGACTACGCCCTGCGCGAGGCCGCCTTCCTCACCGACATGATGCTCGCGAAAATCCCCAAGGTGCGCGACGCCATGATCAAAAGCGGATCGCGCCTCTGCATCATCGCTTGGAACGAGTTCACCACCGACCTACCGGAGTTCTCCCATTTCAAACCCAAGGATTTCTGGGATGCACGCGCGCGCGGCACCGGCGGCAGCGAGACCGATCCCTTCTGCTCCTGCGGTGAGGAAAACCTCCTCGGCTACCCCGGCGACCCGTACTCCACCGAGTCCATCCTCATCCACGAGATGGCCCACAATATCCACCTCCGCGGCGTGCTGCGCCTCGATCCTTCTTTCGATAACAGGCTTAAGAAAACCTACGACGCGGCGATGACGAAAGGTCTCTGGAAAGGTAAATACGCCTCGGTCAACGACCGCGAATACTTCGCCGAGGGCGTGCAATCTTGGTTCGACAACAACCGCGAGGAAGACCACGACCACAACCACGTAAATACCCGCGCCGAACTCAAGGAATACGATCCCGGCTTGGCCGAACTGTGCCGCGAGGTCTTCGGTGAGACCGAGCTGAAATACACGCGCCCAGAAGCCCGCCTCACCGGCCACTTGTCCGGTTACGATCCAACCACCGCACCGAAATTCGTCTGGCCGGAAAGGCTGCTGGAGCAAAAGGCAAAGATTCGCGCCGATGCCGAGGCGCGCGGCAAGGCGGTCGCAGTTGGCATCGAGCGGGAGATCCGCGATGTATCAGGCTGGAAAATCCACATCAACAAGATCCTCCTTTCCGAGGCGAATCTCCCCGCCACCGAAAAGGCTCTCTCGCTGCTAAAAGTCCAGCTTGATGAGATCATTCAAGTTGTCCCAGCACCAGCCGTTGTGGAATTGAAAAAGGTTCCCATGTATTTCTCGCCAACCTATCCAGGTATCAGGGAAAGCGCCGAGTATCATCCCGGCGCCCAGTGGCTCAAGGATAACGGCCGCGACCCGGCGATGGCCAAAGGAGTGGAGTTCACCAACATTGCGGTCTTCGAGGAGGACACCCGCCGCATGCCGAATTTCGCGCTGCACGAACTCGCGCACGCCTTCCACGACCTCGTCCTGCCTCAGGGAAGCGAAAACGCCGAGATCCTCGCCGCTTACGGAAACGCGAAAGCGGGCGGCGGATACGCCCGCGTCGAACGGACCGATGCAGATGGTAATAAACGCATGGATGTAGCCTACGCGATCTCCCACCCTGCGGAATATTTTGCGGAAAGCACCGAGGCCTTTTTCGTACGCAACGACTTCTTTCCCTACACGCGCAAGCAGTTGGAAAAACACGACCCTGGAATGGCCGCGCTGATCGCGAAGCTGTGGGGCGTGAAATGATTAGGTCACAGGGCTGTGATGCGGCGGACGTTTCCACTGCATCAAAACATTCGCCAAAACGATCAGCGAACCACCGACGATCAGCGATGCGTTAAGCGACTCATTCGGATAGGTTTGCCCGATCCATCCGGCAACCAGCGCGGGCAGAAACATCGCAAAACCCGCCGTGAAAAGCGGCTCGGTCGTGTAGATCAAGCCCGCCTCCGTAGCAGGTAAGCGCGGCTGCCACGAGTTCATTAATCCATACGCTCCCACCGAACAGAAAAGCGCTAGCGAGAGAACAATCATAAACGAGGGCCATGAGCCGCCCGCTCGTATCACCAGTGAAGGTTCCGATGCCAACAACAGACTCAGCGGCAGATAAATCAACGCGATAAAGGCACTCATCGCAAAAGTAATAGCCAGCCCTCGGTTTCCCGAATACCTCGGATTCTCCAAAGTAAGAATCTGAAATGTGAAAATGAACGCCGCCGCTAGCGTCGCAATCTCGCCTTTCCCAATACTCAAATCACCCGGCTTGATTCCGGAAAGGATCGCCCCGCCCACCAGCACGAGCAATGTCGCGATAATCGTTTTTCCGCCCGGAAAGCTGCGCATCTTGAGACATGCAAACAATGGCAGGAACACGCAATAAGCCTGGGTGAGAAACGCAGAGGTCGATGCCTTCGTGTGTCCCAACCCCCACGCTTGCAACGCCATGCCGAGCCCGCCCCACACCGCCAGCCACGCCCCTTGTTTCAGTTCCATCCGAGTGAGGCGCATTCGTACGACGAATGGCAACATCACCAACGCCGCCAAGCCGAACCGAGCCATCTGCAGCCACACCGCAAGGAAAACTCCAGATACCTCGGGCAGCCGCGCCCTTTGCTCCCCATCGAGCGCCTTGATCAGCGGAAAGCTCAGCCCCCAAAGGGCGCAGGTAAGAATCAACATCAGGGCAGGCATGACGGAGATGCTCTGAGTTTTCGGATCAAACGGAAAGCGCGAAGAATCGGGACTTTGCCTTTCCCATGACGCCACCATCCGCTTCGATTGCCCCGTGCACGCCTTCGACGAACCCGCCCTCCGCAAAGCCGCCTCCTGGCAGGATTTCAAGGAAGCTCAATCTCTCCTAAGCGCCGGAGCTGTGACCGCCTCCGAACGCACCGAAGTCGGCTGGACTGGCAGCGTCCAGATCGGCAAACGAACCTACCGCTCCACCGTCGTCGCAAGGACACCGACCTGGTTCGATGCGAAATGCTCCTGCCCCGCCAATCAGCGCGATGCCTCCTTCTGCCCCCACGCCATCGCCACCGGCCTCCACCTTCTCGCCCCGCCAGCCCCGGCACCGATCCGCGAAAAAATCGCCATCCCCTCCGTAGCTTGGAACATCCGCCTCCTCGGCCCGTGGCAGAAATCGCTCGAAAAAGGCCACGCCTCCGTCGCTCTCGAAACCGCCGACGAAACCCCATCCCCATCCGACGAACGCCTCACCGCCTGGCTCATCGCGAATAAAGCAACCTCGGGGAAATCCATCCAACTCGCCCTCAACCCCACCACCCTCCCCGCTTTTCTCGAAACCCTGCCCAACCACCCGCGCATCACAGCGGACGGCAAACCTTTTTCCGTCGATTCTGGAACCCAGATCCACCTCGCCGGATGCTCTCTTGAAAACGGCCAAGTTATCTTAGCCCCGCCCTCCGCCACCCTCCTCCGAATCGGCCCGACTTTCTGGCAAATTACTCCGGAATCCCTCTCAGAAATCGGCACCGTCCCCTCCGAACTCCTCCCTTCCTTCCAAAACCTAGCCGACCGCAACCCCGCAAAAATCTCCCTCGAAACCTTCCTCACCCACATCGAAACCCTCCAAACACACCTTGATTTCTCCGCCTCGGAGTGGTTCGAGTCCCTCCAATTCATCCCCGCCACGCCGGAAATCGAACTCCATATCGATAGCGACCGCCCAAAACTCACCCTCCGCCTGAATCCAGAATATGGTTCGCAAAAACTCCCCCGCCTGGATAACCGAAGCGTCATCACCCGCAACCCCAGCGCCGAAGCCGCCGCCCTCGCCCTCCTCGCCCGCCATATCGGCGGCAAAGCCGTTCCCGAACACGAACTCACCGATCCGCAGGCGATCCAGACCATCCTCACCCGCACCGTAAAATCCCTCCCCTCATCCTGGAAAATCTCCCTCTCACCATCCGCCCAAGCACTCTCCTCATCGTTCGTTTATATCTCCCCCAAAATTCAAACGATCGCTTCTTACGATCATTCGATTTGCTTCGATTTAAGCTTCGAAACCAACACAGGACAACTTCTATCCACAGCCGAAGTCCGCCGCTTAATAAGGTCAAAAAACTCCGCTTCCAACCGACTCGATGGCAAGCGAATCAGCTTTTCCGAGGACATCGAGAACCTGATTGATCCACTCTTCGAGGAACTCGATCTCCGTCAGGAAAACGGCCATTTCATCGCCAAAGCAGCATCCGCCGATATAATACAAGAAATCAGTAATAGGTTATCTAACTCGCACAATACAAGCGATCAAACTATCTATTTACAATTCTTAAATATCGATAAACCGGAATCTCTGAACGCAGACCTCCGACCCTACCAGCACAGCGGATTTTCTTGGTTAATCGACCGTTTGAACCGATACAGCGGTGCCCTTTTAGCCGACGATATGGGACTGGGCAAAACCCTCCAAACCATCGCCTGCATTGAGCACCTGTTCACAGGTTATTCACAGCCAGCCCCGGCGTTAGTCGTGGTCACCACTTCCCTGCTCGGAAACTGGCAATCTGAGTTTCAGCGCTTCGCCCCGGGACGTAAAACCATCATCCTCCACGGATCAAACCGCGATTCCCTCCGCGAAACGATAAGCCCCGGCGATGTCGTCCTAACCACCTACGCCACCCTCGCCCGCGACCTCGCTTGGCATCTGAAACAAGATTACCTCGTCGTCGTGATCGACGAGGCCTCGTTGATCCGGAACCCGGACACCGACCACTCCAAGGCGGTGGCCAAACTGAATGCTCGGAATCGGATCGCTCTCACCGGCACCCCGGTGGAAAACTCCGCCCGCGATCTCTGGGCGATTTTCCGTTTTATCCAGCCCGGCTGGCTCGGCACTCGGAAGGATTTCGCGGAGCGCTACGAACAGCCGCTCCAATCAGCCGATACCGCGGCCCGTGCTGGCCAGCTTCTCCGTATAAAAACCTCCCCTTTCACCCTCCGCCGCACGAAGCAGCAGGTCGCGCCGGAACTACCCTCGAAAATCTTCATCGACGAATTCTGCACTCTTTCCACAGACCAATCCACCCTCTACCGCGAAATCCAGCGCGAGGGGCAAAAGCGCATCGACGAGATTCGCGATTCCGGCCAGAACGCTGCCGCCCGGATGCAGGCGCTCACCACCCTGCTCCGCCTCCGCCAAGTCTGTTGCGACCTCGCGCTGTTCGACTCGGAAAAGCTCAAAGCCCTTCCGATTCCGCGCCGCTCCGCAAAACTCGAGCGCCTTTTGGAAATTACCGAGCAATCGCTCGCCTCCGGCAGCCGGATCCTCGTTTTCTCCCAGTTTCGGACACAGCTCATAGCGATCGAAACCCAGCTCCAAGCCCTCGGCATTTCCTCCCTTCGCCTCGACGGCCAAACCCGCCACCGCGCGGAACTCGTCGAGCGCTTCCAGTCCCCCGACGGCCCGTCCGTTTTCCTCATCTCCTTGAAAGCCGGCGGCTACGGCCTTAACCTCACCGCCGCGGATGTTGTCATCCACTTCGACCCTTGGTGGAACCCCGCCGCCGAAGCCCAAGCCACAGACCGCGCCCACCGCATCGGCCAGACCAAGCCCGTCACCGTCTTCCGCCTCCTCACTCGCGGCACAGTGGAGGAAAAGGTCGTCGAACTGCAGTCCACCAAAAAAGCACTCGCAGAGTCACTCGACGAATCCATTACCCCAACCGACGCTCCTGCGTGGACGGCCACAGAGCTGGAGCGACTACTAAGAGATTAAGCAGCCAACTTTGTGCATTGCACCACGTCCATTGAACCTGTTAATTCCGCGCAGCATGCAAACACCAACTGTCATCGGAGAATTTAAAGAGTTCATCCTAAAAGGCAACGCGATCTCCCTCGCGGTCGGCGTCCTCATCGGCGCATCGTTCGGAAAATTTGTCGCTGCCATCACGGAAGGACTGATTAACCCTTTGCTGAACTTGATCGGTGGCAATCCAGAAATATCCCTGAAAGTCTGGGTTTTCGATGTGGGCATCATCATCAATGCCCTCATCTCACTATTGATCACTGGTGCGATCCTGTTCTTCATCTTCGTCCGCCCCATGAACAAGCTGATGGCCAAGGAGGCACCACCCTCCCCCGCTCCAGAACCCTCCGCCGAGGAAAAACTCCTCACCGAAATTCGCGACCTCCTCGCCAAGCGCCCCTAATCCCTATTTCATCATACCATGAACCTCCTACGAATCCTACGCCGCAAGGCCCGCGCCTCCTACAAGGAACTCGCCGATATGACCGCTACCACCGAAGCGGAGGTCGCGGAAAAAATCACGTCTTGGGAAAAAGACCGCACCATCCTCGGTTACCACGCAGTGACGAATCCCGAGATTATCGGCGACACCTCCGTCTCCGCTTTCATCGAGGTGCGAGTTACCCCAGAGCGCGGCGGCGGCTTCGATCGCCTTGCCGTGCGCATCGCCCGCTTTGATCAGGTCGTCTCCTGCTACCTCGCCAGCGGCGGCTACGATCTCATGGTCGTCGTCGAGGGCGCGGATCTACGTGAGGTTGCCCGCTTCGTTTCCGAGAAACTCTCCTCACTCGAGGGAGTCATCTCCACCGCAACCCACTTCCGCCTCAAGACCTATAAGGAAAACGGCTTCCTCTTCGAGTCCGAGCCGGAGTCCGAGCGACTAGCTGTCTCTCCATAAGGAGTCTGGACATTCCTGTCCCGACTTCCCCGCGCAGAAAAAGAGGGACAGAAATGTCCTTCCTCCTTATTTTCTGATATACCCGCTACAGCTACCCTGTATAGGTAGTCTATGACAAAAACCATGAAGCGCGCATTTTTCTGGCTCTCCGGTGCGGGCACTGAAACTCTGGAACGCTGCCCGAACTGGGAGCAGCGGAAATACGTCGCCTTCGGAGCCACGGTGCTGGTGCCCTGCGCGTTCGCCTTCATCGCTTGCGCCTACGCCCTTTCCACCATCTCGGACAAGCCCAGCGTGATCTTTCCCGTCGCTGCCGTTTGGTCTTTCATCATCCTCTCCATCGACCGCGCCCTACTTGCCGGATACCGCCCCTACCTTTCCATTTTCAGGAAAATGTCGCAGTTCTCCCTCCGCCTCGTTGTTGCGATCCTGATGGGTATCACCATCGCCCACCCTCTCGTTTTACTGCTGTTTCGCGATACCGTTTCCTCCGTCATCGAGACCGACCGCGCCGCCGAGATCGAAGTCGTCCGTTCCGGCTTCGACAGCGAGAAAGAAAAAGTCCGCCAACGGATCACCGGGATCGACAGCACTCTGGCCGAGCAACGGCTGCGCTGGAACGAGTCCTTCCAAGTAAAGTTTATCCTACAGGAAAACGACGACGCCTCCGCCGCCATACCTGGTCTGACCGCCGAGCAGCAGACAGAACTCAAATCCACTACCGATGAGGCCACCGCGCCTTACCGCGAGCGTTTGGAAGTGGTGCTGAAACAGACCGATGAACTCTCGCCGCAATACGCCAAACTGCAGACCGAGCTTTCGTTTTGGCAGGCAGAGTTCGAGCGCGAGCTCAATGGCCAGCGTTCTGGGCTCGCCGGAGAAGGGCCGCGCGCACGCTCCATCCGCGCGGATCAACTCGAACCGCGCCGCGAAGAAACCAAACGCCTCGGCGCTTTACTCGAACACCTCACTGCGGAGAAAGCCACTCTCCAGACCCAAGCCCGCGAGGCGGAGGCGGGTTCCATTGGCCTTTTCGAAACGAAACTCGCCGAGATCGAACTCGCCAACAAAACCGAGGCCGAGCGCGTGGCGGGACTCCGGCAGCGCGTCGAGAACGATCAAGCGGAGCAGTTCGTCACTCAGCAGAACTCCCTGCGCGAAACGATCAAGCAGCAGATTGACTCCCTCCTCATCGAGCTGACCCGCACTCAGGACGAGCTCGCCGCCGTAGGCACAGAAGAAACCGGCCGCCTCACCGCAATTCGCGCGGAGCCTCGCAAGGATATCCTCACCCAGACACTCGCCCTTCATCATCTCTTCAAGGCCGGCGAGCAGGGCGGCCAATTCGCCTACTACACCTACATCGTCCTCACACTGCTCTTTATGCTAGTGGATACGATCCCACTCATCGTGAAATTTTTCACCAAGCCCGGCCCCTATGACACCCTCGTGGATCGAGATGAAATGACCTTCGACACCGAGCACCGCGCCTTCCGCGAGACGCGCTCGCGCTACATGCAGCAGCTCACCGCCGGCAACCACCTCGCCGTCACCCGCAACCATGCACTCGAGCACGCCCTCGTCGATGGCGTGGAGCACACCCGTGCCGCCCGAGAATTCCTCGATTCACTGATCGAAATGGAGCGCTCCTTTGCCCATAAAATGCGCGCCGAGGAAGAACACATCGGCCATCAAGATACCGACAAGCGCGCCGCTATCGACGCGATTAAAAAGCGTTTCTACGACGACCTCCACCACCGCATGGAGCTGTTCTTCACCACCCGCCACGCCACCAATACTGGGGCGTGAGATCAGTTTCTCCTTCCGTCCGCCCTGCTCCATTATCAGCCTTGGAGTGCTCGGACATGTCCGAGCTTTTGATGGCGCGACATGTCGCGCCATCAAAAGCGGAGACCTGTCTCCGCACTCCAAAAAACCTTAGCCCGCTGGAACGAAACCACGTCGGGTGTATTTGCAACGCAACGGCACACCCTCTTCATTAGGGTTCCAGCCATTTGCATTTCCGAAGTCAGCCGCGTCCATAACCATCGCCAAGGTTACCACACGCGGCAGTTCTGCGATCAGTTCACGACCGCCAATTGCGGCGTTCGTATAGATCGACGCCTCATTGACTCCGTTGCGGTTCTTCATCAACCATCGGTATTGGACGTCACGATGATTGATTGTCTTGTAACCTTTTTTGGATAGTGACATTAGATTTCAGCGGACGATCTCGAGCAGCTCGATATCGAAAACAAGCATGCCGCCGGGACGACCGCTTCCAGGAACCGAAGGCCCGTAAGCAAGTCCCTCAGGAATCCAGAAGCGGCGTTTCTCTCCGACCACCATGAGCTGCACGCCTTCCGTCCAGCCTTTGATAACTCCACTGAGGGGAAATTCGGCGGGCTCACCACGAGTCACCGAGCTATCGAACATTTTTCCATCCGTTGTCCATCCGGAGTAGTGAACTTTCACGGTGTCGGCGGCCTTCGGTTTTTCCTCACCCTTGCCCGCGCTGAGCACCTTGTGGGCGATTCCACTTTCGGTTTTGAGCGCATCAGCCGGAGCTGCGGCGACATCTTTGGGCACAGCAGGAGCCGGAGGAGCAGCCTTGAAAGAAATTAATTCAATATCGGCGACGATCAGCCCACCGGATGACTGGCCATCTGGCAGCCAGCAAGTGCGTTGCTCACCGGCTTTCATCTCGCCAAGTAACTCACCGAGTTCCGGCGGCAGTTTGTCGAGGGGCACGCTGGGAGGCTTTGGCTCTTTGCGGCTGTCCTGCACCACCTTGCCATCCATGAGCTTTGCGGTAAAATGAAAGGTGACGATCTGATCAGCTCCCGGCTTTTCACCCGAACCTTCCTTGCTGATTTTGTAAGCAACACCACCTTTGGTCTTCTCAGTGTCCGCAGGTGGCTTCGGTGCCTCCTTGATGTCGAGAAGTTCCACATCAAAGCAGAGCATACCACCAGGACGGCCGCTGCCTGCGACAACCGGGCCATAGGCGAGGCCCTCTGGAATCCAGAAACGGCGCTTCTCACCGATCACCATGAGTTGGAGGCCTTCGGTCCAGCCCTTGATCACGCCACCGAGCGGAAAGCTCGCAGGTTCACCACGGCTCACCGAGCTATCGAACATTTTCCCATCCGTAGTCCAGCCGGAGTAGTGAACGGTCACCGTATCGGAGGCCGAGGGTTTCTTATCGCCCGTTCCGGCTTTAAGGACTTTCGAGGCCAGACCGCTCTCGGTCTTAACGGCATCGGCGGGGGCGGCGGCTACATCGGCAGGTGTTTCGGGCATGATCTTTTCAGGTTGGGCGGCTGCCGGTTTGGCGGCTGCGGGAGTTTTCGCATCCGGAGTCTCCTCGGAACGCACAAGGGTCGGTGCCGCCATCATTGCAGCGGCAAATATCAGAGGAGTTGTAACTGTCCGTATTTTCATAGGGACAGGAGCATCCACGCTTACCGGCATCTGTCAACCTTGTGCCCGCCTGATTTTATGGAAAGAAATGCGCATTGAAATTTCCCTTAATCGGGTAAACTGACCGCATGCCAAAATTCAAAGGTATGCTTTTACACAGCACATGGTTCGTTGCCGCGCTAGCAGCATACGGCTTGGGCTCGCTCCGGAATAATTCCTCGGATTTGGCTGAAAACTCCTATCCATGTCATCCTCCCCACTGCGTGACTCCTCCATTAGTGGATTTGCAGACGGCTATGCCTGGCAAAACCCCGAGCTTGCGATCCAGTGGGCAAATAGCATCAATGACACACAAATACGTGATCGCACGGTCACACGCGCCGGCCAAATTTATATGCATAAAAATCCAACGGACGCAAAAATATGGCTTGAATCCAGCGGCCTCGCTCCAGAAATGCAGCAGCAAATCCAGAGGGGCTTTCGGCGTTAAAAAGCGAGCCGGTTGAATTTTGAAACCACGGGTTATCGCAAGTTCGATCAGGCTGTCTGCGCTAACAATATTTCCATCCCCTTTCGCGGCTGCGGTAGTAGCCACCTCCTTGACAGCCTTGATCGATTCGATTTCCAGTTGGAAATCACCTGCTTTCTTGTCGGCCAGAGTGAATCCCACCGATTCGACCTCTTCCAAATTAAGAGGCTCTGAAGGCAGCAACTGACCGAATGCCTGTAATTTTGTTTGCCTCACTCCACCCCGGTGATGCGGCAAATACCATCCGCAATGCCGAACATGACATTCTTGCCACAAAGCAAAGCGCCATAGACTTTGCACTCTTCCTTTGGTGAGGCGGCGGGGCGGGGATCGAGTGAGAGTGCTTCCAGAATCACGCGCTGGGCGCGTTCCGGTAATTTTAAGAAATTCTCGCGAGCGGTCTCAACAACGATTACCTCCAGCCTTTGGATCGGCTCGTTGGCATAGCCGCCTACGGCTTCCGGCAAGGATTCGGCAAAGGGCAGATAGGGCTTCACGTCATAGATGGGCGTGCCATCGACGAGATCAACGCCGGAAAGATGCAGCGTGGGAGGCTCCATCCCCTTTTCGCTTTGCCAAGTAATCTGATCCAACTTCACCAAAGAAAGCCCCAATCCATTCGGGCGGAATGTGGAGCGACTGGCGAAGACCCCCACCCTTTCATTGCCACCAAGTCGAGGCGGCCTGACGGTGGGATGCCAGCCTTCGCCCTCCGTCTTGTGGAAACCGAAAATGAGCCAGACATGCGAAAAACCCTCCAGCCCGCGCACAGCCTCCGGCGAGCGGTATTCCGGCAAGAACTCCAACACGCCCCACGCGGATGGACAAAGCCCCGGCTGCCTTGGCACCGCGAATTTCTCGCCAAAGCATGTCCGCAGGATTCCTATCGGTTCGATTTGCATGGGGTTTACCTCTGAAACCAAAAATCCCTCCGCTCCTGAGGGAACGGAGGGACTTCATGATGAAATCACTTCACCCGGAAATGCATGGAACTGCGGACGATGCCGTTCTCCTTGCGAGAAGTCCAATTGAGGGATTCGAAATCACTGCAAGCCTCGATCAGGGGCCCCATCTCGGACAAATCTTCCTTAAAGTCACTTCCCTCAGGAAAAATTTCAGCGGCGTTATCATCCACCATCTTGAGCATGTCCTTGGCATAGCTCGTAATCGCGGAGAAGTTTACGTAGAACTTAATACCCTCGCCAGTCTGACCACCAGCAACGGCCTTGGACATGAGAGCCGTGGCATGCGTCTTCGAGGTAGATGCCGCGAACCAATTATCGCTGACGGTCGCCGATGGGAGGAAATCATCCTGGAAGAAAGGCATCGAGAAGAACCAAGTGGTCATGCCGTCTTTTTCGGAACTGATTGGTTTCTGCATGGGTATCTTCGCACCAGTCATTTCGCTGATCTTGGCGAACAACGAGGTGCTGTGCTTGTTCATTATTTCCCAAGACTCCTTGATCTTGGCGCGATCTTTAACGGGAGCGATCAGGGTGAAGCGCGGAGCTTTCGCCTCGTCCACGAGCTTCTGCGGAATACCGGGAATAGCAGGCATACTACCATTCAGATCCATCACGATCGCCGTCTCGTTTTCGAGGCCATCGAACATACTGCCGCTGATTGCACTATAGAGGCCGACAATGTCCTCGCGGAACTGGGTGTCGAACATCTTCGTGTATTGCCTCATTTCCTCCATCTCGGGAGCCTTGATTTCAAGCTCGGCGAACTTGACGGTGGCGGCATACATCGTCTCGACGATGGCCTCGAGGTAATCACCCATCTTCTCATCATACGCGGCATTGCTCGGGATATTTAGGAAAAGCATGTTGTTTTCACTGTCGCCGAGGTGAGCGAGTTTCGTCTTGGCACCCCAATTGACCGATCCCATGTCGCCTCCGCCAAAGCTCTCGATCTTCAGGCCTTCTTCTGTGTAGGCCACCATGCCGTAATCGCTGGCTCTTCCCAACGCGAGGAGCTCCTTCTCTGTATCCGCGACGATCTGCAGCATACCCTCGATGTCGCGAGTTTCACCAAGCCCACCGCCTCCGGTCATGCCATCGCGCATGCCCAATGCGTAAGAGGCAGCTCCGCCGGTGGCCTGCATCAATTCTCCTAGTATCTGCTTCTCGCCGTAGATCACACTGAGAAGCTTTTTATCAGCGTAGGCATCCGAAAAATTCAGAGCATCCGTGGCGACCAGTGAATCCTTTATATCGGACACAAGTTTCAGCGATTCCTCGGAGTCACCGATGAGCATCACCACGTATTCACCGATCGTTCCGGTGGCGATCACGAGATTCTTTTTCTTTAGCACTCCCATGATGTCGTCGACGCTTTTCGCTCCGATCGCTTCGTCCATCGACTCCCTGCTGGTTTCCATCAACTCCACCATCTTTGCACCCAGAAGCTTGTATCCGGCGAATTTTGCGCCACCGGTCTCGAACTCGACGGGTGCCGCCATCTCACCGGCCATGGCTAACATTCCCATGCTGCCATTCACGAGTTGCGCTGCCTGCTCGAGCTCGCCTTCCTTCGCGCGGAAAGCGATATAAAGCGGCGGCATCTCGGCCTTTTCCAGCAGAGCGATCCCGGATTCGGAATCCTCAAGCATGCTTTTCAGCAAACCCTCCCCCATCTCCTCTGTCATTATAGCGGAAAATTCCTCCATATCGCCGGACTTCGCATAAACCTGAGCCGCCTTACCGAAGGCCTTCGCCTGGAAATAGGCCATACGCTGATTCACGGAAAGAAGATGACCGAATTGTTCACCCGACGTATTCCCCATCGCAAAGGTAACTTCCTGCCCAAGCAATGTCATGGCATCGGGTGCCTCACCCATTTCCTCCAAGGGTTCATCTTCCACCGCCAGATCATCCTCCGCCTGTTCGGCATCCTCTTCGATGACATCCTCCTCAATGATTTCCTCTTCGAGCATATCCTCTTCCAGCATCTCTTCCTCGATGCCACCCATTGCGTTGGCCTGCATGTTTTCAAAGAAACCGTAAAGCTTGAGCGCCTTGAATTGCTCGGTCGCCTCCTTGGCATTGTAAACCGACATCACCATTTCGGTATCCGCCGGAAGATACTTTGCGAAACCTAGCTTAGCGGCGCGTTCCTCATTGCTGATTTTCGCGGCAGGCGGCGTGATCGCTTCCTTCACTCCATTCACTTTTTCGATGACGGAATTATCCTCCGCCGGCGCTTCGACTGCCTTAGGTTTCTCCTTGCAGGAAACCGCCCCGAGAACAACCGCCGAAGCCAAACACCAGATCCTGTATTTAATTTTCACTCAATTAGCAGAAAACACCTGTCGCCGAGGAGCAAGCCCAAAACATCAAGATACCAATATTTCAATCTTCAATCCGCCAAAAGCTACACGCTCTTTTCAGGTTGTGGTTTGACCTTTGCAAATCACGACCTATGGAAAGACATGGATCTATCCGATTTCCGAAAAGAATACTCCGCCCACGGCCTACACCGGGAGGATCTGTGCGACGACCCGACGGAGGTTTTTGAGAAATGGTTCCAGCAGGCCGCAGAACTCCACGTCCACGAACCGAACGCCATGACGCTGGCCACGGTTTCTCCGGAAGGATTCCCCTCGCAGCGCACCGTCCTGCTGAAAGCTTTTGATCGGAAGGGCTTCACTTTTTTCACGAACTACCACTCGCGCAAAGCGACCCACATCGCCGCCAACTCCTCTGTATGCCTGCTTTTTCCGTGGGTGACACTAGAGCGGCAGGTCATCATCCACGGACATGCCGAGAAAATCTCCACTGCAGAATCGCTAAGCTATTTCACCACCCGTCCGCGCGAATCCCAGATAGGCGCATGGGTTTCCAATCAATCCGAGGTCATCACCTCGCGGAAAATCCTGCTCATGAAAATCGAGGAAATCAAAAACCGCTTCAAGGATGGCGAGATCCCCCTGCCCTCTTTCTGGGGCGGATTTCGGGTCGTGCCGACGACCATCGAGTTCTGGCAAGGCGGCCCCGCCCGCATTCACGATCGCTTCCTTTACACCCGCCAAGCCGACAACTCTTGGATCATCGACCGCCTCTCACCGTGATATGAAATTCCCACTTACCGCAGCCCTAGTCGTCTGTGTTTTCATGCCTGCCTGCGCGGAAAAACCGGAGATGACGCCCACGGAAAAGGCTGATCCAGAGTCCAAGCCGCATCTCGTAGGGAGGGTCGCTTCGATACCTTCGAACCGAGAATTCGTACTCATTCAAGCCTACGGAACATGGAGGGTGGAAACTGGCTCTGTCCTTACCACCCAAGGCCCGGAAGGACGCGCCGCGAACCTCCTCGCCACCGGCGAAAAGCTCGGGCAATACGCGGCGGCAGACATTCGGACGGGCACCCTTGAAATCGGCGACGGAGTTTACACCATCGCAAAAATCCCCGAACCGAAGGAAACAGAAACCGAGTCAGCAGCTACGGAGAAATCCGAAACATCCACCGAGGAAAAGACCGATTAGCTCACGATCTCTCAGGGCAATCGAGCCAGTATAGGCATCGGCACGGTGATCACCTGCATACCCGCCGCCTCCGCAGCCATAACGCCGGGAGGCGCATCCTCGATCACAAGACATCTTTCCGGCGGGACTCCTAACAGCTTTGCGGTCTTGAGGAAAATATCGGGGCTGGGCTTGCCGTTTTTTACATCATCGGCAGTCACGACCTCGTCGAACCAATCCGAGCAATTCAGAAGTTTGAGGGTTTTCTCCACCACATAGCGAGAGCCGCCCGAAGCCACTGCCAACGGCATTTTCCCGCTGAGGCTTCTCGCAAAATCCGCGACCTCGTCGATGAATTCCACGAGATGCAGCTTGCGGAGAAAAGCATCGCGTTTCGCCAGAGCGATTGCTTCAGGATCGAGCTTTAGTCCGTATTGGTTATTGATCTCCACCACAATATCCCGAGTGGGTCTGCCGCCCATCGCAAAGAAAACGTCCTCTTTAAAAACTCCCGCCGCGCCGTAGGTAGCCAGCGCCTCACACCATGCATCGAAGTGTGCGGGCATGGAGTCCACCAATGTCCCGTCACAGTCAAAAATGACCGCGTCAAAACCCGCTTTCGGAAAATCAATCGCACCTACGCTTGCCATGACCGCGCAGCAAATATCGGCAGACCGCTTACAATGCAAGGCTCTAACAAAGGAAATATACGGATGCTCATGGAAATCCTACTGCTCAGCGCTTCAGGAGATTCTCCGCCGTTTGCAGCGTATCGATGTCGGCAAGGGTTTTGTCGTGACGGATCGCCTTGATGCGGGGGAAGCGCAGCGCGAGGCCGGAGTCGTGACGCGGCGAGCGGCGGATTGTGTCGAAAGCGATTTCCAGCACTACATTCGGCTCCACGCGGTGCTTGCGCCGTTCCTTTTCTAGGGTGTGTTTGCGAAAATGATCGGTGAGATCCTCGATCTCAGCGTCCGTTAGGCCGGAGTAAGCCTTACCCAAAACTCTTAGCTCGCCGCTCGTCTCATCGCGCACGGAAAACGTATAGTCGGAAAGCACATCCGCCCGCCGCCCATGACCTTGATCGGCGTAGGTCACCACGCAGTCGAGAGTCGGCATGACGCCCTTGAGCTTGATCCATGATTTCCCCCGCTTGCCCGGCGAATAGACACTGGAGCTATCCTTGGCGATAAGGCCCTCATGATCTTGCTGGAGGGCAGTTTTGAAAAACGAGGCAACCTCCTCGGCATCCTCCGCACGTAAGACCTCGATGCATCCGAACATGCCTTCCAAAGGGATTTTCTCCAGCCGCTTCCGCCGCTCCCGTAAAGTAGCCTCCAGCAGGCTCTCCCCATCGACCCAGAGTAAATCGAACGCGACGTATCTCAATGGCACGGAGGCAGCACCCTCTGCTCCCTCCATGAATAAATCACCCTCCACCCTCCGCCGACCGAGACGCTTCTGGAGATCGGCAAAGCCGAGCTTCCGACCTTCCGCGAAGGCGATCAGCTCACCATCCAAAACAAAATCACCCACCATGGCCGCCGCTGCCGCAATCAACTCTGGGAACTCCTTATCGAGCGGACGAAGATCCCGCGAAAACAAACCGACCTCGCCGCCCACCTTGTGTAGCTGCGCGCGAATTCCATCGTATTTCGGCTCCAGCCAAAAGGGAGGCGAAAAAGGCAGATCCGCGAACTTCGGCCTGTCGTCTGATTCATCGCGTTCCAGCGGCGAGGCCAGCATACAGCGGATCGGCACCAGCGGTGTTAGAGTCGCCTCGGAAAGGCGGCCTTGCTTCGCCAAAACCGCCGTGCGCCCGAGATCTCCGGTAAGCATATTTGCCTGCCTCAAATCTAAATCGTCCGCTTGAAACGCAAGCGCGACAGCCTCTTCGACCAAACCCTCCTTCAGGCCAATCCGGAGATCCCCGGTTAGCAGCTTAACTACCAACTCACCCTCGGAAGGATGGAGCTCATACAAGCGTTTCGAGAGAAATTCCATTTTTTCCAGCGATCCAGCTTTGTCATGTAAATCCGTGAAAAAAGATTGTATCTCTTTTAATTTAAGTGTCTTAGGATACAGAATAACTTCTTGAAGAAGGATTCTAGCCGTCCTTGCAATGTCGTTCTGAACTGCGGAGATTTCCTGGTAACGTTCTAGCTTTATACCCGGCACCGAGACCAACGCTCGTTTGATTGTTGCGCTGCCGACATTCAGGGATCGTCTTCCCGCACGCCTTGGCAAGGCCTCGCCAGTGAGCCAGCGAGTCGCCGTTTCAAGGTCATCCCTATCGAGTCCTCGCAGGTAGCCCACGAGGAAATCGATCTTCGCTAGCCTGCTGCTCGTTTCTCCGATCAAGCGACAGATATCGGAAAAATCCGCAAGCTGGCAGATCGGGCGGGTGTGCCGGGGAGTCACCGCGCCGACCGAAGAAGAATGCGATTTACCCAGCGAAAGCTCAAGCTGATCCCCACCCATCGCGCACCAAGCATCGATCCCCTTCGCGCGCAGCTCGGCGGCGAATTCCTTTGCGTAACCATGCACGGTAAGCACCCGCTTCGGCCGCACTCGGGTGACACATTCATGCAGTCCGGCATGATCTGCGTGGTCGGACATTGGAATGACTTGATCGACCCGATAGCGGTAGATCGACCCCGGCTGCAAAGCCCAGCCAGTGAGCATCGCCGTGCGCTTGCTTTTCAGCCCGCGCAGCAGTTTCGCGGAAACGGCATTCGGAGGTGCGACCACCACATGCCCTTCGAGAGCGAACCCCTCGAATACACGCGGCTCCGGCAGCCAGATTCCCGCTGCCCGGCAGACTTCGGTCATTTCAGCGACCTTGGGATGGGAAAGAGCGGGTATGCCATTCTCTGCAAGCAGCGCCAGAGCCTCTTGCGCTTTCCCCAGAGAATATCCAAAAAGCACCGGCGTATCACCATCCGCCAACGTATCCTGCACGAAGCGCAGCACAGCAGCATCCACCTCCATGGCGCTGGGGAAGACGAGATTCGGCAGCCCGAAAGTTGTCTCCATGATGAGTGTGTCCGCTTGCAGGAAATTCACAGGTTCGGTGGTTCGTCCGGCCCGCGCCTTGAAATCTCCGGTGTAAAGCAGGGTGGCGCTGTCCTTTTTCCGGGTGACATGCAGCATTGCGGAGCCGGCGATGTGACCCGCTGGCAGCATCCGCAATCGGAAGCCATCACGATCAATCATTTGCCCAAAGTCCACCCCCTCCAGCCGTGCCTCTGCCATATTGAAGCGAGCCCGCAGCAGCTTCGCCGTCAGCGTGGAGCAAAGCGCTTGGCCGTGCCGCGCGAAATGATCGGCATGAGCGTGGGATATGAAGGCGAATTCCTTTGCGTCCCAGGGATCCATCCAGAAATCCAACTCAGGGAGATGAATTCCACGGTTAAAAACGACTTCGATCACTCGACCATTCTAACAGTTACTGGACAGCCCGCAAATATTTCTAGCAGACGATTTCCTTCCGAAAGGCTCAATCTCCGCGAGCGAGAATCCATAGCGCGTCGGAGAGGCGATTTAGAAAAAGCCGTACGGTTAGCGGCACTTCGCCGTCATTTTCGTGGAGCATGAGCAGATGTCGCTCGGCACGGCGAGAAACTGTACGGGCGTAATCAAGGTGCGCGCGCGCCATGGAACCCTCAGCACCGGGCACCGCCCAATGAGTGAAGCGGACGCCTTTCTCCTCCGTCTCCTTGGCAGTTTCTGTAAGCCAATCGAGATCCGCCTGCGTCAGCGCCGCGAAGCCTTTTTCCCGGTATTTTCCCAAATCCTCAGGCATACAGGCAAGCTCACCCATCAGCCCAAACAAGAGATTCTGCACACGATCAATCACCGCTCCATGCCGCCCCTCCGCATCTGCCGCACGCGCAAGACCCAGAGCGGCGTTCAGCTCATCAATAGCACCCAGCGCGGCGATCCGCATGGATGTTTTTGATATACGTTTCCCAAACATCAGATCGGTCTCCCCGTCATCGCCGCGCTTTGTGATAATGCTCATACGAGGTAGCCTAGCCGTTCCTCGGAAAAATCAAACGTGGAATGCTGCGAGACCTTGGACTTACGTTTTCGCACCAAGCTCAGTGCTCGCAGGCTTTTTTCATCATCTCGACATCCACGCCTTCGTAGAAGTCGTCATTGACGAGGCAGACGGGGGCGGTGCCGCAAGATGCGAGGCATTCGGCATACTCGACCGAGTATTTCCCGCAGGGAGAAACGCTTATGGGATGGTGGTGCGGATCGGCGGATGCTCGGTCGATACCGAATTCCTTACAAAGACCGTCCATGAGTTCGTAGCTACCGCCAAGGGCGCAGGATAGCGTGCGGCAGACGCGGATATGATATTTACCCGGCGCATACTGGCGGAAGCCGGGATAGAAAGTCACTACCTCCAGCACCTTGATCGGCTCCAAATCCAGCTTCGCAGCAACCCAATCAATGCCTTCGGAAGAGATGAAGCCGAATTTGTGTTGAACGATGTGAAGCAGTGGCAGGACGGCAGAGCGTTTGCTTTCCGGGTAATGGGAGATGCGCTCGTCAGCCTCAGAATTGAGTTCCGGGCTAATGACAAAAGGTGGAAAGAATTGTTCGCCAGCGGATTCATGCGAGGCGACCAGATCAGTGAGGGAGGCAGATGACATCGGTTATTTTACGATTTTTTCAAGTTCGGCGAGATTGCGCCCGTTGGCACTAACGATTTTACCTTCAAGATCACAAACGATGACCGAAGGTATTCCCGCTACTCCGTGAGCAAACTTCTCTTTAAAAGAAGCAACCTTAGATTGCTTGAGCTGCGGCCAAGGCATTTTCTTGTCTTTGGCATATCCTTCCATGGCGTCCTCGTCGCGGTCGCTGGTGATCAGCACCAGCTCGAAGTTTTCGTTCTTATTTTTCTCGTAGAAGTCCACGAGGCTGGGAGTGAATGCTTGGCAGGGAGGGCACCACGAAGCGGTGTAGTAGAAGACATAATATTTCGTAGGCTTCGCAGTAAGCTTATGCCTCGCGAGCCTCTTGCCATCTAGGATCACGAGATTGCCGTCCAGGACTTCATCGAAAACGCTAGGCTCTGCAGCTGGCGCATCGGGCGCGGCAGGCTTCCACTCAGCGAGGCGTTTTGCATCGGCCTCGATTAGATCGGCAGCCTTGATGTTGACATTACGGCCATTGCGCATCTTGAAGACACCTTCTTTTGCATCGGCTTCACCGATCACTTCCACGAGTTCGAGTTGGGCGGTCTTGCCTCCCGTATTCGTCCAGTTCTCGAATGCGGCAGAGAGCGGCAAGACGAGTGAAATCGCGATAGCGATGAATAGTGTCGTTTTCATTATTTAACTTTTTTAGCGGTCACACTCACCCATGACAAAGTCTAGGGACCCCAAAATCGCTGGGATATCGGAGACCATGTGGCCGGGGAGTAGTTTGGAGACAATCGAGAGATTACAGAACGAGGGGCTGCGGATTTTCAGACGATTCGGCACCCCGCCGCCCTTGGAGTGGATGTAGAAGCCGAGCTCGCCCTTGGGGTTTTCGGCGGCGAAATAGACCTCGCCCTCGGGGGCATCGATACCCTGCGTAGCGATGATGAAATGATGGATCAGTTCCTCCATGGACATCGCCACCCGCTCCTTGGCAGGGAGCATACCTTTCGGGTCGGCAATGTTCACGGAACCAGAGGGCATCGTGTCGAGCACTTGGCAGCAGATGCGGATCGACTGCCTCATCTCCTCCATGCGTATCTGATAGCGCGAGTAGCAATCGCCTTCCTCGGTGATAGGGACATCGAAATCGTATTTCTCGTAGCCAAGGTAGGGGCTGTTTTTCCGCAGGTCGCGATCCACTCCGGAGGCGCGGAGGTTCGGCCCGGTCATGCCGAAGGAAATGGCAGATTCCTTAGAGATCACACCGATGTCCATCATGCGGTCGCGGAAAATTTTGTTGTTATCGAGAAGTTTTGAGATCTCACCGATGGCGACCTCACATTCCACTAGGAACGCACGGACGGCGGCATCGAATCCGGGGGGCATATCGCGAAGCTGGCCACCGACGCGAGTGTAGGAGGTGGTGAACCTCGCCCCGGTGAGTTGCTCGCAGAGGTTGTAGATTTTTTCACGCTCTGTGAAGGTATAGAGGAAAACGGTCATCGCGCCGACATCCATCGCGCAAACGCCGACTCCGAGCATGTGGGCGGAGATCCGAGCCAGTTCGCAACAGAGCACGCGCAAAGCCTGGCCACGCGGAGGGAGCTCCCAGCCCATGAGTTTCTCAACAGCGCAGGCATACGCGACGTTGTTGGCGAGCGGAGCAAGATAATCAAGCCGGTCGGTGTAGGGCACGAACTGGTTATAATGCATGTTTTCCGCGATCTTCTCATCGCCGCGATGCAGGAAGCCGATATCGGGATCGGCGGAATGAATCACCTCGCCATCGAGTTCGAGGATGAGGCGCAGCACACCGTGAGTCGCGGGGTGGGAAGGCCCCATGTTCAAGGTCATTCGCTCGCCGACGAGATCATCCGTCTCTTCTTTGTAGGATTCTACGGCTTTCGCAGCGCGCCCCAATGTATCCGGGGACTCATATTCAGTGGAGATGCTCATACTTATGGACGGAGGAAATAAGCACCCAAAGTGCCCTCCATCGCAAGGGCTTTATCAGTTTTTTCAATCTCAGGATTTAAAGAAGAGTTCGCGGAACTATCTTTGCTGCGATCGTTAAATTTTCCGAGAATTTCTCTGGCTTGGATAGTCGGTGTTACTTGGGCATAAAGTAATCGTCGATATCCATTGGATTCTGTGAAATCTGTTTGAGGGCACTGTTCTCCGGTGGGGTTTTCAGTTCGCTTTCGAGAAGGGCAATGGCCTCTGCAACACCAAACAGAGGAAAGCGGTCGCGAGTGCGGAGCCATTGGTTGCTCAGGTTTTCATAGGCCTCCTTGCGGGTTGGAAAGACGGAGTCAATCAACGCCATCACTGGCTGGGATGGGTTCGCGTGATATTTCAACGTATAGGAAAGTCCGTAAACGGTCGGGGGTAAGTGCCCGCCCTCGGCCTCGATTTCCTTTAGTATTTCGAGAGCATCGTTCTCCCTACCCGGCACGCGAGCCAACGAGTAAAGCGCGAATCGTTTCGAAAAAACCGGAGAGCTCGGCATTTTAGCAGCCGACAAATATGCCTCGTAAGCCTGCTCATAAGCCTCACCTGGATCACCGAACGCCGCGATTTTATTAGAATCGGAAAGCAGAGTGCCGAGACGGAGTTTCAGGATTGGGTCATTGGGATTGTTGCGAATACCCCGTTCGAGAAACTCGCGGCCTCGCAGAATACAAGCCCGCCAGTTCGCTTTACGTCGCAGTGGTGGCAGGTCAGAACCATAGAGATAATGAGAGGCCCCATTGTATGATTGGTGCCAACTTCCCGTATCCCAATAATATCTAGTACGCGGCGCAAGATCGACGATCAATTCAAAGGTATCGCCCACCTCTCCCCAGCGCTGCTCAGTAAAAAAAGTGAAGGCGCGGAGATTCATAAAAGTGGCTACCAAAGTCCGCAGCCCACCCAATGAGACTGCCGAGAAGGTCTGCCCGATTTTTTCGCCAGTGCGCTGCTCCAACTTGGGCGGCAACAGTCGCGCCTGATAGAGATCATCTGTGATCTGTCGCTCGAAAGGCATACGCACCGCGCCCGCCGCGAGGATCGCGAGGCCGAGGACGACATATCGTTTTCCTTGTGTCATCGGATCAGAATTCCTTTTTTGCGAAAATCAGCCAGGACGCGATGATGTAAAAAACCGCATAGAAAAGCGCCATCAGCGTAAGTTTTCCAAGAATCACCAGAGGCAGCAACTGCCCCTCGATCACCGCATCAATCACGTTGAATAGCTGGAAATCCGGCAACACGAGTGCCACCAACAAAGTAATAATCTTAGCCAGGATACCATCGCTCATACCCGCCTCCTGACTCAGGAAAGCGGTTCGTGCATCCGCTTGGAAATGGCCGATGAAGTAAATCAGGAAAGCGATGATCGTTGTGAAAAGCGTGCTGGTAGAAAAAGTTGAGATCAGCATCGCGAGCGAGGCGATGATGGACGCTCTGAGGAAAACCGAGAACACCGCTCCTTGCAGGGACGCAGTGGCTCCCTGCGCGAGGATATCGTTTTTCAACGATGCCATTTCGGCCGCCGTCCAGCTATTTGCTTCCGCGAAGGCCATCTGATCGGCAATCACCATGTTTGTTCTGATATGCAGAATCCCGGCCATCAGCACGTCCATAATGGCCAGTGAAACAAATACCAGCAGCAGAACGCCGAGAAGTTTTCCCGCGAGGTAATCCAGCCTTGGCACAGGCTTTGCCAAAATCGTGTAAAGCGTCCTGTCTTCGACATCTTTGGGCAGCAACAACGCGGTGGAGACAATCGAAAGCACCACGGAGAACAAAGTCATCGCACCCAGCGACCAGCTTTTGATCGCACGCAGAACATCAATCCCCGCCGCCTCCGGCCCCTCGTGCTGGGGCAGGTTGAAGAAGTTGCTCGCGATCAAAATCAGCGCGAAAAAGGCGAGGAAGTAGAATACCTTCATTCGCACGAGTTGGGTGAAGGCATGGAAAGCGATCACCGCGATGCGGGCGGCGTGGTCTGTGATGGCAGAAAGCGGGTTCATTTCGAAAGTGTTTCAGGATTTCTTGCTCGTCTCGCGAAGGAACAAACGCTCCAGAGTGGTTCGAGGGCGGCCACTGCGGATCAACTCAGCCTTCGAATCGCGGGCGATGAGCGCCTCAATCTCCGCGACCAGCGCGGGGTCGGCATCTTTTAGAATCAGCTCGGTCTGATCCTCGATCGCGATCAAATCTTCCAGCCTCCCCTCTTTGACCATTTTCCCTCTAAAAATGATTCCCACATGATCACAAACTTCCTGCACCTGCTCTAATAAGTGTGAACATAGAAAAACTGTGATGCCTTGCTCGCGGAGCTTGAAAATTAAATCCCGGATCTCACGCGAGCCGATGGGATCTACTCCCGCCGTCGGCTCATCGAGAATCACGAGCCGCGGCCTCTGGATCAGAGCCTGCGCCAAACCAATCCGCTGCAACATCCCTTTTGAATACACACCGATCCGGCGATGGCTCGCATCCGTTAGATCTACAAGTTCCAACAACTCAGCCACGCGGTCTTTTAGCGTCGCACCGCGAATGCCACAGAGCTTGCCGTAGAATTCCAAGGTCTCTTTACCGCTCAGGTGTTTGTAAAAGTAGGGATTTTCTGGAAGGAACCCGACTTCATTTCGCGAGTCCACTTTCAGAGAATCCTTCCCAAAGATCGCGCAGTCACCGGAGGTCGGTGCCACCAGACCAAGCAACGCTTTCATGGCCGTCGATTTCCCGGAACCGTTTGGACCAATCAATCCATAAACCTCGCCCGGCATGATGCGAATCGACACGTCATCGAGGGCACGTAAAGGCTGGCGACGGAAGGAAGTTTTGAAATCCTTCACCAGGTGGCGGATCTCGACGGCTGGAGTGCTTTCGGACATGGGCAGGAGCAGATTGACTTGCCGCACTGCGCCGCGCAACGGATTTCATCTCGCGAAATTGCTAATTTCTCCATCATTCTGACGAATCGCCGCACTTACTCAAATCTAGCCGGCTCTTCCAAAGCCGGAGCCAGCACCACTTCAACAGCCCCCCGACTCTTTCCGGTTCCGCCATTGACCTGCCGCCGAAGGTATGCACCCTCCCCCGCGTCCATGATTTCTGTCCAAACACTCCGCGTCCAATATGGCGCACGCATCCTTTTCAATAACCTCTCCTTCTCCGTTCAACCGCGCGAGCGAATCGCCTTCGCGGGACACAATGGAGCCGGGAAATCCACGCTGATGAAATGCATCGCAGGAATCATCCCTGCCAGCGGCGGCCAGATCTCCGCTCCAAAAGGAACCAAGATCGGCTACCTCCCGCAGGAAGGCATCCACGTAAAAGGCCGCACGCTCTGGAACGAGACCCAATCCGCTTTCGGCGAAATCATGGCTCTCAGGGAAAAGGTAGATCGCCTTTCCGATGAACTCGTGAAAATGGATCCCCGCTCCTCTCCTTATGGCGATCTGTTAGAAGAAATCGGCGAACTCGAACTCAAGCTTTACGCGAACGATCCCGATCTCATGAAGCCGAAGATCGAATCCGTTCTCAAAGGCCTCGGTTTCCAAGAAAAAGATTTCAAACGCGATTGCTCGGAGTTCTCCGGAGGCTGGCAGATGCGTATCGCGATGGCCAAGCTTTTCCTCCAGCAACCCGAAGTCCTGCTCCTAGATGAGCCGACCAACCACCTCGACATCGAAACCCAGCTCTGGGTCGAACAATACCTCGTCAACTACCCCGGCGCGATCCTCCTCATCTCCCACGACCGTGCACTGTTGGATACCCTCTGCACCCGCACCATCGCCTTCGCCCACGGCCGTGCCGAGGAATACGCAGGGAACTTTTCCTACTTCGAACGCGAGTCTGTCCTGCGAAAGGAAATCCAGCTCAAGCAATTCACATCCCAACAACGCGAGATCGCCGAAACGCAGCGCTTCATCGACCGCTTCCGCGCCTCGGCGAACAAAGCAACGCTCGTCCAATCCCGCATCAAGCTCCTCGCAAAAGTCGTCCGCATCCCGGAACCAGAACGCGCCGATGCGGTGATGAATTTCAAGTTCCCGCCACCACCTAATTCCGGACATACGGTCGCAAAAATCGAGAACGTCTCGAAAGCATACGGCCCGCTGCAAATTTTCAACGGCTTCGATTTCGAAATCAACAAGGGCGAGAAATTCGCCATCGTCGGGCCCAACGGTGCAGGCAAATCCACCTTCTGCCGTCTCGTAACCTGCCAGGAGGAAGCCGATGCGGGCGATGTCACGCTCGGCCATAAGGTCGCGCCTTCGTTCTTCTCCCAGAACCACGCCGACGAGCTCGATCCAGATCTCACCATTCTTGAAACGGTGCAGGCGGTCGCCTCCCGCGATGCCATGCCACAAGTGCGCAACATCCTCGGCTGCTTCCTCTTCACCGGTGATGATGTATTCAAGAAAATCGGTGTGCTCTCCGGCGGCGAACGCTCCCGCGTCGCGCTGACCTGCATGCTGCTCAAACCCGCGAATTTCCTCATCCTCGACGAGCCTACCAACCACCTCGACATGCAATCGCAGGGCGTCCTGCAACGCGCTCTGTTAGATTACCCCGGCAGCGTAATGATCGTCTCACACAACCGCGATTTCCTCGACTCGCTCGTCACAAAAACCCTCGAATTCCGCCCCGGCGAACAGCCACGGCTTTTCCACGGAAACATCGCCTACTACCTCGACAAAAAAGCCGAGGAGAAATCCTCCGGCACCACCCCGACCCGCAAGCCCCCCGCCACCACCGCGGACGCGGAGGTGAAGAAGGACATCCCGAGACAAGAATCCGTCCCCGGCGTGAACCGCAAAGAGCAGCGCAAGCTCGAAGCCCTCGCCCGTGAGGCAAAAACCAAAGTCCTCCAACCACTCGAAAAGGAACTCGAAACACTCGAAGCGAAAATCGCCGAGCAAGAAGCCGCCCAAGCAACCCTAAGCTCGGCTCTCTCTAACGAGGAAGTTTCCGGCGATCCCGAGAAACTCCGCCAGACCACAAACGCTGTCGAGAAAGTCGCCAAGACACTCGAACTCGCCTACACCCGCTGGTCATCCCTCACCGAGGAAATCGAGCAGGTGAAGGCGAAGCACGGGCTATGACGTGGCGGCGATCTTAGGTCGCCGATACCTACCTTTTAGACAGACTCCGCGTGGGTCAACTGTGGTCTAAAACTGCCTACCATACTTCCGATTTTTCCTCGGGTATGGGCGAGAACATCTCTTTTTTCGGGATGGCAAAATAGTCACACAATAACGAAAGCATTTTTCGAAGAGGGCATGAGTATGCGCGCGGCTCACATACACATCCTATGAAAAGAAACTTAACTTTATCACTTCTTACCGGCTCGCTACTAGCTGCCGCCCCGCTCGCCCACGCCCAGTTGCTGCTCACTGAAATCCAGTCCGACGGTAGCGTGGCCGACTACTGGGAAATCACCAACGTCGGAGCTAGTGCCGTGGATCTCAGTGGCTACCGCTGGACGGATGGTGAGTCTTCCGGAACTTTCGCAAGTGCCGCCGCGTGGGCTCTGGCTTCGGGAACAACGATCAACTCGGGCGAGTCCATCATTTTCACCAAGGCTTCGACAGAAGCGGCATTCCGGACTTGGTGGGGATCGAATCTACCGTCAACTGTGAAGGTATTTGCCGCCTCCGCATCTCCTGGTTTGGGATCGAATGACGGTGCCAAATTTTTCCAAAGCGACGGCACTCTTGTCTTTTCTTTCAGTTATGCTGTCAACGGTTTTACCCGCCTAGGCGGAGGAAACGCACGGGGCGGCCATGCCGGACCTTCCGGGAGGCCCGACAGTGTTGCCTCGGTCGCCAACAATACGGCCCTTGTCTGGGTTGCTTCTTCCGGTTCCTCCTCGCCGCAATACGTCACCGCGGACGGCACGACCCAAGGCACTTTCTCACCAGCGACGGGTTCGGAGAAAGGCTCGCCTGGTTACAGCGGGTTCAGCGTAGCGACACCAACAGTGACTCTCACGGTGACAGCGACCAACTCCAGCTTTTCTGAGAGTGCCGCAAACCCCGCCTCCGTTGGCACGGTTACCCGCACGGGTGCCACTACGAGTGCGTTGGTCGTCACTCTTTCCTCGAGCGACACCACGGAGGCCACGGTGCCTGCCTCGGTCACGATCCCAATCGGCTCGGCTTCCGCTACTTTTGACATCACTGCGGTGAATGACACAATCCCTGACGGCAACAAAGTAGTCACTCTTAACGCAAGTGCCCCAGCCTCCACTGCCGGCACTTTCGCAGTGACCGTGCAAGATGATGGCGATACCTTGCCGGCCACCGCGCTGCAGGTTGGTGATATTGCTTTCACCACCTTCAATGGCGACCGCGATGCGATTGCTTTCGTAGCGCTTGACACGATCCCCGCAGGAGAGGTCATTCACTTCACCGACAGCGCTTGGGACGGAAGCGCCGTTGATGGTGCCGATCACTTTGCCTCTGGTGAAGCGAACGTGAGCTGGACAGCCCCAGTGGGCGGTATCGCGCCAGGCACGGTCGTCGTGATTGACTCCTATGACACCGCTCCTGCCGCGTCGGTAGGCAGCGCCACGGGCGGCTCCGGTATCAGCAGTTCCAGTGAAACGATCTATGCCTATCAGGGTTTCGCCGTTCGCCAACCGATCACCTTCCTCGCCGCGATCTCCAACGCCACTCTCGAAAGCATTGTGAACACGGGACTGACCTCAGGCACCACCGCCCTACAAGTTCTTCCAACCGGAACCGACCAAGCCGAATATACCGGGTCACGCGCGAACCAAACTGCCATCGCTGATTATTTTCCTTTGATTGGTAATGTTGCCACCAACTGGACCGGTGGCGGCGAAGCCGATTTTGCGGGCACCTCACCTAACGCCACCGCTTTCACCCTCTTCACACCAGGAAGCGCTATCGTCGATATCGCCGCCACCGCTTCCACAGCTGAGGGGAACTCAGGAAATACTTCGCTCACCCTCGCGGTCAGCCGCACGGCAGCCACCACCGCATTTACCGTGGACTACGCGGTGACCGGCGGAACGGCCACTTCTGGCACCGACTTCACCGCACTTGCTAGTGGCACGCTCACCTTCGCAGTTGACGGCGCGCTTTCCCAGAACATCACCCTCGATGTCCTGGGTGACACTGCAATCGAGTCGAATGAAACGGTGATCATCACCCTCTCGAATCTCGTGCAGGTCACGGGCACGGCCACTCTCGGCAATGCGACCGGCACCATCACCATCACCAACGATGACAGCGTTCCGGTTACCTTCCCCGCTAGCGGAACAATCACATCGACTCTCAAGAGCAGCATCACACTTGGTGGCTCTGAAATTCCCGCCTTCGATCCAGCATCCAAGCGTGCCTTCGCTTCGTCGGGCGTCGGCATCCAAGTCGTGAATCTCGCCGACACGGCAGCGCCAGTTCAGCTCACTACGATCGCGCCATCCGCACTGGGTGTCTCCGGTCTCACCAGCAACGATGTCTCCTCCATCGCTATCCGCAAAGGCACCGGTGGAAATCCGAGCATCCTTGCCGCAGCGATCATCAACTCGCCGACGACTTCTAACGGCCATGTCGTTTTTCTCAATGCCGCCACTGGTGCGCTGATCGGCTCCGCGGTTGTTGGAGCGGTTCCTGACCACATCGCTTTCACTCCAGACGGCACCAAATTGTTGTGCTGTAACGAAGGCGAGCTTGCCGGAAGCAGCGCGACCATTCCAGACGCTGCCATGGGCACCGTCAGCATCATCCCCGTCAATTCTGCTGGAGTTCCAGGAGTTGTGCAAACCGCGAACTTCAGCTCCTTTGATACAACTGCTACCATCGCTTCGCTGAAAGCCGCCGGTGTCCGTTTGTTCGGTGACGGAGTTCCCTCGACCGACTTCGAGCCAGAATACTTTGCCATTTCTCCCGACGGCACCAAGGCCATGGTCACGCTCCAAGAAGCGAACGCCGTTGCGATCCTCGACATCGCCACCGCTACCTTCACTTCCGTGACTGCTCTCGGTGAAAAGGACTTCTCCACTGGTAGGCATGATTTCAGTGACCGCGATGGAGCAGGCGCTTCTAATTTGATCAACCCCGTCACCGGCAATCCAGTCTTCGGTCTCTACATGCCGGATGCCGTCGCTTCTTATCAGGTGGGCGGACAAACGTATTATGTCACCGCCAACGAAGGCGACGACCGCAATGATTTCATCGATCCAAATGAAACCACCACGGTGAGCGATGCGAGCTACGATCTCGATAATGCAACCTTCTCAACGGAAAGCACACTCAAAACCAATTCAAGCCTTGGACGCCTCACGGTTTCCAACGCCCCCGGCCTGCGCGGTGATACCGACGGCGATGGCGACATCGATAAAATCCTCAGTTATGGCGGTCGCTCGTTCTCGATCCTCGATTCAACTGGCGCACTCATCTTCGACAGCGGCGACATGCTTGAAATGATCGTGGCTTCACAATTCTCTGCCCAATTTGACGATGGCCGCAGTGACAACAAGGGTCCAGAGCCCGAAGGCGTGATTGTTGCTAAGATCGGTGCCCGCACCTTCGCTTTCGTGGGTCTCGAGCGCTCACACACGGTGCTCGCTTTCGATGTCACCAACCCACTTGCCCCAACCTTCGCTACCAGCTTCCAACGCACTGGCGATCTCAACCCTGAGGGCATGGTCGTCGTCGAAGCTGCGGATAGTCCGTCCGGTAAGCCATTGCTCATCGTTTCCAGCGAAGTATCGAACACGATGACTGTCTTCGAAATCGGTCAGCCGACCGACTTCAAGCTCCAGCTCCTCCACCTCGCTGATGCCGAGGCTGGCTTGCTTGCCTCGAGCACCGCTCCGAATCTCGCGGCTCTTGTGGATGGTTTTGATGGTGCCTACCCGAACACGCTCATCCTCGCAGGTGGTGACAACTTCATCCCCGGCCCCTTCATCGCCGGCGGCACCGATATCTCCGTGCGTGATGAGCTCAATACGGTCACGGGTTCTACCATGAGTACACTCTCCTCATTCAATCACCCGACCGCCGCCGTCGATATCGCCATCCACAACATCATCGGTGTGGAAGCCTCGACCGTCGGAAATCATGAGTTCGACCTCGGCACTCGAGTCTTCCGCGATTCCATCCTGTCAGGAAGTGGCTGGGTCGGTGCGACATTCCCCTACCTCTCCGCGAACTTGGACTTCGCTGGTGACTCGGATATCGTAGCTCGCTTCACCAACACGCTCAGTGGAACCTCGACATCACTGATTCCCGAAGCCAACACGCTTAAAGGTAGCATCGCGCCCGCTGCGGTAATCACCAAAGGCGGTGAAAAAATTGGTCTCGTTGGAGTCACCACCCAGATCCTCGAAAGCATCTCTTCCACAGGCGGTGTCGAGGTGAAAGGCTTCGTGGGAGACGGCCTTGAGACGAATGACATGGCGCTTCTGGCTTCTCAGATTCAACCTGCCATTGATGAGCTTAAATCCGAAGGTGTGGATAAAATCATCCTCATGGCTCATCTTCAGCAGATCACCTACGAGCAGCAGCTCGCTCCGCTGCTGAACGGTGTGGACATCATCCTCTCTGCCGGATCGAACACACGCCTTGGCGATTCAAACGACGTTCCAGCCTCGTTCACCGGGCACACCGCTGACTTCGCTGCCAACTACCCGATCTACACCGCGGGTTCCGATGGCCAGCCAACCGTCATCGTCAACACTGATAACGAGTTCACCTACCTCGGTCGTCTCGTCGCAGACTTCGATGCGGATGGCGTGCTGATCGTTCCTAACCTCACGGCAAACATTGTCGAAAACGGTGCTTATGCCGCCACTGATGCCAATGTTGCCGCAGCCTGGAATACCACCGTTGGAAATCTGGCTACCACCGCGTTTGCGGCCAATACCAAAGGCACGAAAGTGAAACTGCTGACCGATGCCGTGCAAGCTGTCATCAATGCCAAAGACGGAGATGTTCGCGGTTACACCGATGTTTACCTCGAAGGCGAGCGTAACATCATCCGCAACCAACAGACCAACCTGGGAGACATTGCGGCCGACTCGATGATCTCGGCGGCTAGGACAGCACTGCCAAATGCAACACACATCGCTGGATTCAAAAACGGCGGTGGCATCCGCTCATCCATCGGAGCGGTTGACGTGGTCAGCGGTGCAAAAACGCCGCCGATTGCCAATCCGAGCGCAAGCAAACCGGCCGGAGCCGTTTCGTTGCTTGATATCGAGAACTCGCTTCGTTTCAACAACAGCCTCATGGTCTGTGATACGACGCCAGCCGGTCTCAAAGCCATCCTTGAATACAGTGTTTTCTCATTAGGCACCCAGGGTCGCTTCCCGCAAATCGGTGGCATCCGGTTCTCCTACAATCCGACCGCCACCGAAGGCTCACGCGTGCAGAGCATCGTGTTGGTAGATGAAAACGATAACATCACAGGCCGCGTGGTTTCGGGTGGCGCAGTTCGATCTGATGCCCCCGCTCTCATCACACTAGTGACGATGAACTTCCTTGCCCAAGGCGGTGACAGTTATCCGTTTAAAGCAAATGCGGACAACTTCCGCTTCCTACTCACCGACGGCTCACTATCTCCTGCGCAGCTGGAGACTTCCGACTTCACTGCTGCCGGTGTAGTCCCCGGTAACATCCTTGGCGAACAGCTAGCGCTCTCGAATTACCTCCAAGCCCACTACGCTTCCGCAGCCACGGCTTACGACATTGCTGAGACCACCCCCGATCTCGACACCCGTATCCAAAGCACAGCGGTTCGCACCGACAACGTGCTCACTGGCCCAGCTACCTTTGCCGCTTGGCTCGCACTCAATGGATACAGTTCCACGGGTATCAATAACGACAGCGACTTGGACGGTTCCACGGACCTCGTTGAATACTTCTTCAACCAGAACACCAACAGCGGTTCCGACAACGGCAACCTCCCTGTGGTGACCATGGAATCCGGTGAGAAGTTCCTAACCTTCACCACCAACAACACGGCAGCTGGCGTGAATGGAATCCTCCAAACGTCCACCGATCTCGGAATCTCCGATCAGTGGGATACCGCCGTGCAGGGCGTGGACTACCAAGCGGTAAGCTCCGTTGTGTCCGGTGCTGAGACGACCACCACCATCAAATTGCTCGGCACGGCGCAAAGCAAATTCTGGAGACTCAGCATCACCTCAAACTAATACGCCTTACAGGAGCTATTGGTCTTCGATGGCCCGCGCGCATGAGTCGCGCGGGCCATTTCTGCATTGAGAGAAGTGATGTGATTCACTACGCCTGCTTGCACAGGGCAATGACCCCTGATGTTCTAATGCGGAATGGCATAAAAACCCGTTCATCTCCCGACATCTAGCGCTCGCGCCTGATGTTGCGGATATCCTGTCGAAAAACCGTAAAAAAACCTTACATCCCCTGTTCATACCGCGTTAAAAAGCATCTGCAACCACATCTCACCATGATCCAAAAAGGCATCCTCAACCCCGACATCCTCCATCTCCTCGCCCGCATCCGCCACACCAACACCCTCGTCATCGCCGACTGGGCGTTTCCGTATTGGGACGAGATCGAAACCGTGGACATCGCCCTCTGCCGCGGTATCCCCACGATCACCGACCTCCTTGATCTACTGCACGACAACTTCAAGGTCGGCCGCATCTGGCAAGCCGAGGAATTCCTCACCACCAATCCGACGGATGTCCTCGGAAAATACGAAACCTCATTCAACGGTTTCAAAGGCCTCTACCCGTCCGTCGAAGTCACCCGTCTCCCTCACAACGATTTTAAAAAACTCGTCCCCAAAGCCATCGGCCTCATCCGCACCGGCGACACCACCGCCTACGGCAACATCATCCTGGAATCGGTATAGTATTGGAGAGCCGTGCTTCCAGCCGGCTTCACAACCCAAGTCTTCCTTAGGATTTAGAGTTTAAAATTTAAAGTTTCATGCGCACCGCCGTCACCCTATGCCAAGTCCCCGAGGCCGCCGCCGGCCCCTTCGTTTTCCACCAACCCCTCGAGGAAGCCTTCGCTCTCGCCGGAGATGCCGATTTCGATGATGTCGAACTCTTTCTCCCCGGCCCCGACTTTGTATCCGTTCGCACAATTAAGATTTTATCCGATGCGCACGACCTCGGCATTGCCGCCGTTGGCACTGGCGCTGGCATGGTGAAACACGGACTTTCACTAACCGATCCATCACTCGAAAAGCGCATCGCCGCCCTTGATTTCATCGAGCGGATGATCGCCTTCGGAGGCCAACTCGGAGCCCCCGCCATCCTCGGCTCAATGCAGGGAAAACACGGCGGTGAGGTCTCCAAAGACCAAGCCCTCGAATGGCTCGCCGACGCCCTCCGCATCGCCGGAAAAACCGCGGCAAAATATAACGTCCCTTTCATTTACGAGCCGCTTAACCGCTACGAAACAAACCTCATCAATCGCCTCACCGACGGAGCCGATTTCATCGAAGCTAACTCACTAGAAAACATTGTCCTCCTCGCCGACCTGTTCCACATGAACATTGAGGAAACCGATCTCGCCGCCTCCATCCGCGCTGCCGGCAAACACGTCGGCCACGTCCACTATGCTGATTCCAACCGCCGCGCCATGGGACTCGGTCACACTGATCCCGCGCCCATCATCGCCGCCCTCAAGGACATCAACTACACCGGCCACCTCTCAGCCGAAATCCTCCCCCTGCCCGATCCCCTCACCGCCGCCCAACAAACCATCCAATCCATCCACAGCGTTCTCTGACACAACCCAAGTCTTCCACTGATCACTGATCACTCGGCACTTTCCACTCCTCACCATGATAACCACCCGTCCACTCGGCCAATCCGGCATCGACCTCCCCATCCTCTCCTTCGGCGCATCTTCGCTCGGCGCGGAGTTCCGCTCCATCTCCCTCGATGAGGCGATGCTCTCCACCAAGACTGCCCTCGATCTCGGCATGAACTTCATCGATACCTCCCCGTTCTACGGTCGCGGCATGTCGGAAATCATGCTCGGGCTCGGCCTTAAGGGAGTCCCCCGCGATTCCTATCTGCTCGGCTCGAAGCTCGGCCGCTACTCCGATATCCATTTCGATTTCTCCGCAAAACGCGTCGAGGAATCCACCCACATTTCCCTCCAGCGCCTCAAGACCGATTACCTCGACATCATGCTCCTCCACGATGTCGAGTTCGTTCAGCTCGAACAAATCTGGACGGAAACCCTGCCCGCTCTCATCAAACTCAAGGAGCAAGGCAAAGTCCGCGCGATCGGTTTTTCCTGCTACCCGATGAAAACCTTCAACACCGTCCTCGACCAAATCGAGGATGAGATCGACTGCGTGCTCAGCTACAATCGCTACACCCTCCAGAATACCTCCTTCGCCACCGAACTCCTCCCCCGCCTCGAAGCGAAAGGTATCGGAGCAATGAACGCCGGCCCCTTCTCCGCCCGACTGCTCACCAACGCGGAACTCCCCGAGTGGCTCAAGGAACCCGAGAACGTCAAACAAGCAGCCCGCGACGCTGCAAAACTCTGCGCCGACAACGGCGTCGATATCGCCCAGCTCGCCATCCAATATTCCTGCGAGCACCCCGGCATCGCCACCACCATCGCCGGCTCCGCCAACCCCAAAAATATCGCCAAATGGGCCGAGTGGCTCGCCGCCCCAATCGACCGAGACCTCCTCGCACAAGTCCTCGCCATCTTCGAACCCGTCAAGGACATCGGCCATAAGGAAGGGCTTTTGGAGAACAACTGATCCTCTTCCGATTCAAAAATCAACAATCAACAATCATCAATCGTCAATCCTGCGCGATGCCCCCGAAGAAGCACACCGCCAAAAAGACACCCGCCAAAAAAGCGGCATCAAAACCCGTGTCGCTATCCCTCATCCCCGACCAACTCGCCCCCCTCGTCATCCGCCTCCGCCGCGAAAACGTCATCCTCGATTCCGATATCGCCGAACTTTACGGGGTAGAGACAAAGCGTCTCAACGAAGCTGTGAAAAGAAATATCGAGCGTTTTCCAGCCGATTTCATGTTCCAACTGACCGAGGAAGAGGTAGAAAACTTGAGGTCGCAATTTGCGACCTCAAGTTCTGAATCTATTTCTTCAAGGTCGCAATTTGCGATCTTGAACGCCCATAAAGGCTCTTTAAGGTCACAAACTGTAACATCAAAATCCCACGGAGGCCGCCGCACCCTCCCCTACGCCTTCACTGAACAGGGTGTCGCTATGCTCTCTTCCGCCCTCCGTTCCCAGCGCGCCGTCGAGGTCAACATCGCGATCATGCGCACCTTCGTCCAGCTCCGCTCCCTGATGCAGTCGAACAAGCTCCTCGCCGAGAAAATCGAGAAGCTCGAAGAGAAATACGACCAAAACTTCCAGATCGTCTTCGACGCTATTAAACAACTCATCACCGCCGATTCCATCCCCACCAAAGAACTCGGCTTCCACACCATTAAATCTAAAAGGACATTGGGAATTTGAAATTAGGATATTAAGCCTTAGTTTCTTGGATTTCACCTCCTCCCCCGCGCCCCTCTTCAACTTCTGGTTCTTTGCAGTGAAATCTTCCAACAACCCAAGTCTTCACCCCAATATCAAATATCCCAATTTCAAATATCCATTCCCATGCACGCCATCGAATTCACCGAACCGCAGAAAATCACTGTCATCGACCGCCCAGACGAATCGAATCCCGCGCCCGGCGAGGCTGTCGTCCGCACCCACCGTATGGGCATCTGCGGCACCGACCTTTCCTGCTACCTCGGGAAATTTCCCTTCTTCGCCTACCCCCGCACCCCCGGCCATGAGCTTGGCCTCGAGGTCGTCGCGGTCGGAGAAGGCGTCACCAACGTCAAACCCGGCGACAAATGCTCTCTCGAACCCTACGTCAACGACCCCGAATCCCCCACCTCGAAAAAAGGTGCGCTCAACTGCTGCCCCGGCGTGCAAGTCATCGGCGTCCACAACAACGGCGGCCTCCGCAAAGGCACCTTCATCGTCCCCGCCCGCAAGCTCCACCCCGGCAACGACCTCTCTTACGACCAGCTCGCACTAGTCGAGACCCTCGCAATCGGCTACCACGCCGTCCAACGCGGCAACCCGAAACCCGGCGAAACCGTCCTCGTCATCGGCGCGGGACCGATCGGACTCGCCTGCCTAGAATTCCTGAAACTGATGGAAGGTGTGAACGTCATTGTCATGGATATGGTGCAGGGTCGTTTGGATTTCTGTGCAAAAAACCTCGGTATCAAAAACGGCGTTCTCGCCAAAGCCGACGGCTCCCACCTCGCCGATCTCGAAAAGATCACCCACGGAAATCTCTGCGATGTGATCATCGACGCCACCGGCTCCCCCCGCTCCATGTCCACCTGCTTCGAATACGCCGCCTTCACCGGTCGCGTCGTTTACGTCGGCATCACCACCGCCGATCTCCAGTTCCCGCACGCCCCCGTCTTCCACCGCCGCGAACTGACGCTGCTAGCTTCCCGCAACGCCCTGCCTTCCGATTTCCCAGAAATTATCGACCTCATTCGCCAAGGCAAAATCAACACCGATATCTGGATCACCCACCGCATCACCTTCGACGAAGTCCCCGAAAAATTCGCCCAATTCACCGACCCCAACCTCGGGGCCATCAAGGCAATCATCGAAGTTCAATGATTGCTGGGAATTTGCTTTTCGCCTAGGGCGGAGGATACACTGAGGAGCCGGTCTAGGATGGGAAAAGGGGGTTGACGGTAGTCAGGGACTCTGCTGGATATTATTTATGCTAATTATACAAAATAATCTCATGCGGCTGGTTCTAATGACCCTGATAGTCATCTCTTCAGGCGTGCTTTGCTTCGCACAAGAACGCACGTGGACGAGCGATGAAGGAAAGAAAATAGTCGGTGAAATGCTTCGCGAGGATGGTGAGGCGGCCGTCCTCAAAGTGGGTGTAAAGGAATTCAAAGTGCCGCTAACCAAGCTCTCCACAGAAGATCGTGAATGGATCGCAGCACAGCGAAAGGAACGTGAGGAGCGCAACAAAGAGGCGGCAGCCCTCGCGGGAACCAACAAGTCATTTCCAAAAAGCGATACTCAGCCAGTGACGTTTCATGTCTATTACCCCAGCAACTACACGGCGGAGAATCCACGCCCGATGATCATTCTCTTCAACGCTTCCGGAGACGGAAAAGCCATTTTGGATACATTCAAACAAAGCTGCGAGACCATGGGTTGGATCGGCGTAGGCTGTGACACCTTCAGAAATGGTGCTCCTAACGCCGAAATGGTGCCCCTGTTCAAAGCTCTGCTGCCCATTATCGAATCCTCAGTCATGCACAACCCGCAACTTCTCTATACCGGCGGCATGTCCGGCGGTGCGGCGCGGGCACTCCATTTTACGGCACTATTCGACCGTCCTTGGAAAGGCGTTATTTCGTGTGGTGGCTGGCTTGGGAAAGAGTTTGATCTGGAATACCGCAAAGGCATGGCGGTGGCTTGGGTCAACGGTGATAAGGACAATAACGCCAACGCATGGGTCGTCCAGGATTCCGCAGTTCTCAAAAAACGCAAATGCAAGACAAACCTATTTCCCTTCCCCGGAGGACATGTCATCGGACCACCGGATATACTCACGGAGGCGATGCGCTGGGCGCAAGAGATCGCCGAGAAGAACGAAAAAGAGAAATAAGAATATGGCCGGTGGCCGCAACAACTCATACCCTGCATAATTGCTAGAAATTTGCTTTTACACCAAGGGCGGAAAATACACTGGAGAGCCGGTCTGGGAAGGGGAAATGGGGGTTGTCTTCCACCGCTGCGAACTCATACTCCTCGCCGCCCGCAACGCCCTGCCCTCTGATTTCCCAGAAATCATCGAAATCCGGTATCGGCGATCTTCGGGCGCCATCTTTTCCAAAGCATCTAGCAAGTAAACAGTAACCCTCAAATAGCCACAACCACGCCTCCGCGACCCTTTGCGACCTCTGCGTCTCCGCGGTGAAAATCTCTTCCTATCACCACCATGAAAATTTGCCCCAAATACACCTTCGGAGTCGGCGACCGTTTCGCCAACGGCGCGCACGCCCAGCTCAAAGCCTTCATCGCCGCCAAGGAACTCGGCATCGACATCACACCGGTCTGGAACAAGTCGAACCGCGAGCACGACATCATCGGCTCCCAGCCGCAATCCACCCGCGACGCCGCCGACAAAGCCGTCGCTGACCTAGGCTGGACTGGCGAATATCTGTTAGATGCAGACCACATCAATCTCAAAACCGTTGATCGTTTCATCGCCCCTTGCGATTTCTTCACCCTCGATGTCGCCGATGACATCGGCGAAGCTGCCGATCCCGCTGACGTGGCCGCCTTCATCGCCCGCCATCTGGAACTCATCGGAACCGTCTCTATCGCTGGCATCGATCAACCCTTCGAGATCACCCGAGCGGATGTCGAAAAAACCGCGAACCAGTTCCTCAAAGCCACCCAGAAAGCGAAAGCGATCTACGACCACATCGTCGCTGTAAAAGGCACCGATTTCGTCACGGAAGTTTCCATGGACGAAACCGACAGCCCGCAAACCCCACCGGAGTTGCTGGTGATCCTCGCCGCCATCGCCGACCAAGAAATCCCGATCCAAACCATCGCCCCAAAATTCACCGGACGTTTCAACAAAGGCGTCGATTACGTCGGTGATGTGGTTCAATTCGAAAAGGAATTCAACGACGACCTCGCTGTCATCGCCCACGCAGTCGCCGCCTACGGATTACCGGAAACACTGAAACTCTCGGTTCATTCCGGCTCCGATAAATTTTCGATTTACCCAGCGATCAAACGCGCCATCGCCCGCACCGGTGCCGGACTTCACATCAAAACAGCCGGCACAAACTGGCTGGAAGAAGTCATCGGCCTCGCCGAATCCGGTGGCTCCGGCCTGGAACTCGCCAAGGAAATCTACGCCCAAGCCCTCGCGAAAAAGGAAGCCCTCTGCCAACCCTACGCCACCGTCATCGACATCGACTTCGCGAAACTCCCCTGCTCCGAAACCGTGAACAAATGGACGAGCGAACAATTCACCGGCGCGCTCCGCCACGATCAAAGCAATCCGCTCTACGATGCGAACGTCCGCCAGCTTCTCCACGTCGGCTTCAAGATCGCCGCGATGATGGGCGAAACCTACATCCAAGCCCTCCACGAAAACCGCACCATCGTTTCCCGCTGTGTCACCGAGAACCTCCTCGACCGCCACATGAAGTCGCTTTTTTTGTAAAGTGGCGGCAACCGGAGCGAAGCTGATGTAGCCAGAGGCTAATGGACGGACTGTAATAGTGAAAGGTCTCCGTCAAATTGCATCCGTCGTAAGATGCCAGTATTAGGAGAGGTGCAATGGGGTTTGCGTGGAAATGACTGAGCTGAGAAAAGAGAGCGCAGTGAAGCTTCTGCTACCGAGTGTGACGGGATGGCCTGAGTCTGGCGGGTGGGAACATGGAAAGCTAGGAATTTGGCGAAGGTAGCTGCCGCGTCTCGCGGCAGGCCGTGGAAACTGCGTCTCGCAGTTTTTCACAAGACGAGCAGAGCATCCAAATCGAATGCTAAAAAATTACTTTGGCAGCTGGGTTTCCTACCTGACCATGAAATCGGCTCTTGGCGGTAAAGCGCGGGTGTGTACATCTCGCATCCTAACACAACGCAACCATCACCCACACCATCGCCAAAGCCGAAAATTGCCACCTCCGTGATCAACATCGTGCGCAAGAAGATCACCCGCTCTGACGTTAACAGTCCTAACCATCAAACCCATGAAATCCATTCTCCTCCAACTAGCCGCTGCACTTTTGCTTGCCGCCTGCACTCAAGCCGCAGAGCTGCGTCGGCCAAACATCCTCTTCATCCTCACCGACGATCAATCCCCGTTCGACTTCAAGTTCCACAACCCGCAGTCCACCCTGGATTCGCCGACGATCGATCGCTTGGCATCCAGCGGCATGATCTTTGATTCCGCCCACCACATGGGCTCTTTCAGCGGCGCAGTCTGCACCCCCTCGCGGCACATGATCATGAGCGGCCGCACCGTCTGGCACCTGCCGCTCAGCCCCGGAGCGGAGAAATGCCCGCCTCGCCTCGAGCAGAACACCATCGCTGCCGTCTTCAACCGCGCCGGATACGCCACCATGCGCACCTGCAAACAAGGCAACAGCTACGCCGCTGCAAACAAGCAATTCAGCGTCGTCCACGAGGCAGTCAAACGCGGCGACACCGATGAGACCGGCAGTGCCTGGCACGCCGAACGAGTGCTCGATTACCTCGGCGATCGGAAGGCAAAAAAGGACACCCGACCATTCTTCATCAACTTCGGCCTCTCGCATCCCCACGACACCCGTGACGGCACGCCGGAGCTACTCGCCAAATATGGTGCCATCAACCACAAGGATCAATCCGCCGTACCACCCACCAACCCCAAGCAGCCGACTCTGCCTCCGAACTGGCTGCCCGCCCACCCCTTCGACAACACCGACATGGGCGTGCGCGACGAAAAATCAGTTAGCGGCGTGTGGATGCACCGCGACGAGGCGACGATCCGCAACGAGATCGGCCGCGAATATGCCTGCTCGGAGAATATCGATATCCAGATCGGGCGAGTCCTTACCCGGCTTGAAGAAATGGGCGAACTGGACAACACCTACATTTTTTACACCGCAGACCACGGCATCGCTATCGGCCGCCACGGCTTGCAGGGAAAACAGAACCTCTACGAGCACACCTGGCGCGTACCGATGATCGTGAAGGGTCCTGGCATTAAGCCCGGACGTGCCCGCGGCAACATCTACCTCGGCGACCTGCTTGCCACCTTCTGTGATCTGACTGGAGTCGCGCCGCCCGCAACCAACGAGGGAATCAGCTTCAAGCCCGTCCTTTTCGGTGATAAGCAAACCATTCGCGACACTCTTTACGGCGTTTACAATGGCGGCGCCAAGCCGGGTATGCGCAGCGTGAAACAGGGCGATTGGAAACTCATTGAATATGAATCCACGAGCTCTGGTGTCCGTGAAACCCAGCTTTTCAACCTGAAGGATAACCCCCACGAATTACTCGCGGAACATCACGACGCGAAAGTGACCGCTGTCGCCGGAACCTCTCCCACGAAACTGCAAGTCAACCTCGCCAAGGATCCGCAACACGCCACCAAACTCGCGGAAATGAGGGCACTGCTGCTCGCTGAGATGCGCCGCCTCAACGACCCGTGGCGCTTTACCGATCAACCCGACGAAGGACTGGAATCTCTCTAATGGCTGATATGGTCAGCAGTGCAATAATGTGGCAGATCAATCCACAGCCACGTTCAGAAAAACAACGGACTTAAACAGGAACCCATTAATGCAGCCTGAATCTCACGGAGATCATCCGTGCTGGCTTCGTTTTCTGTATCCCCTTCCAGTGCATGTTTCAGGGCGACGATGAATAGATGCGGCTGCTCCTCGATTTCGATATCGAGTGATTCCGGAAAAGATGCATCGAGCAGGCACATTCCAAAATCGTTAGGCTCCATCAGTTCTTCCGCCCAACCAAGGATGGTATTGATGGGTGAAGAGTCCGCGAATCGCTTGCTGATGAGCGCGAAGATATCTCTTCGATTCTGAACGTTCATGAGTAACGCTAGGAAAAATCGATGCTCTGGATTGACGATGAAGTGGCGCATCTGGGAGATCTTCTCCCGGCGAAGACATTCCTCCAAAGTATCCGGCACACCCGCAGCGAGTTCGCCATGCCTCTTTTGAAACGTCGTGAGAACTTCATCGAGGCTACCGATTTCTTTCAAGCGCGGCATCGCATGGCGGAGCATGTTGAAGCCACGTTCGAAATCCAAACTCTCCATCATTTCATTCACGAAAGTGGAGTAGTGCGGGGCATCGATGGATTCCAGCACGTCGAGTAGTTGCTTGCGTCGGGATGATAGAGGATCGGAATGGAGTGGATTGATCGCGATGTGCGGCGGCAGGTAATTGTATTGCGGCCCCGTGCCGGGGTCGTGATGCGTGCGGATCACAACTGTGATGGAAGGGGTATCCAGGTGAAAAAGCGAATGGATACATTCCCGTCCCGAGGTGATGGGCACGGTGCGTCCGGTTTCTAACAACTCGATCCGCTTTGCGTGGAGATCGCCGATCCGGATGTGAGGAGTCACCGAGTGAGCGCCCACGAAATCGAATTCCGAATGCACGCTTGAACCCCGCAGCACATGGAACGCGCCGGAAAATTCGTGCTGATGGATTTCCGTTGTTCCATCCAGCCAGAAGAGTATCTGAATATAAAACCGCGTATCGTTGAAAGCGATCAACTCCGGCTGTCCGAAGCCTGATTCGCTTTGGAAGGGTTGTTGGTCACTGGATAGGAACTCATAAATCAGCTCATCGATATCAACGTTTTCAGACGGAGTAGCTTCGTCGATGGCGATGCAGGACAGTTCGGGAAAAACTTCGAGCGAGAAATTCTGCTGCTGCCACCGTTCCAAAACCGTCTGGCCGAGCTTTTCGAAATAAGGAATCATCTGAACTCATCCTGCCTCCATCACACCCCTCGATACAAGGGATAAGAAATGGATTGGAATAGCTGATTTCAATGTACCATCGCCAGCCCCGCGATGCGTCCGCAAGTCCATGCTGCTTGGAAATTAAATCCGCCTGTTATACCATCGATGTCGAGGCACTCGCCAGCGAAGTGCAATCCAGAGACGATGCGACTCTCCATCCTGCGGAAATCGATTTCTTTAAGCCTCACCCCGCCGCAGGTAACGAATTCGTCCTTGTTGGTCGTCTTACCTTTTACCTGAAATCGGCAATCGGTGAGCTGATGCACCAAGGCGTTTTCACGATCTTTGGTAAGCTGCGACCATTGGGTTTCTGTCGCGATGCCGGTGGTTTCGAGCAAACGCTCCCAGAGTCGGCGCGGCAATCCCGTGGGCACTTTGTTTTTGACCAGGGATTTCCCAGCTTCAGCACGATTATCAGAAAACGTTGCGCGCAGGTCTTCGGCGGAGGTGTTTCCGAGCCAGTTTATCGAAATTTCCACCGCATAATCCAGCTCGGCAAAGCGCCGCGCCTCCCATGCGGACAGTCGCAGAATCGCCGGGCCGCTGAGGCCGCGGTGGGTGATCAGCACCGGCCCGCTTTGCTCCGGACTTTTCGGAATGATTTTCACTCTCGCAACCTGCACCGAAAGCCCAGCGAGCCCTTCCAAGCGCTGATCTGGAATATTAAATGCGAACAGCGAGGGAACAAGCGGCTCGATGCTGTGACCGAGCAATTCGATGGCGCGGGTCAGCGGAGAAGATTTCAGCGATCCGGAGGTGATGCATACCTTGTCCGCTCGCACTGATTCGCCATTGCTGAAATGTAAGAAAAATGTTCCGTCGGGCTCGGATTGCACTTCATCGAGCGCGATGCCGGTTTTCAAAATCACCCCGGCGTCGCGCGCGGATTTCATAAAGCAATCGATGATTGTCTGTGAGCTATCGGTAATTGGAAACATCCTACCATCGGCCTCTGCCTTCAACTCCACCCCGCGCGCTGCGAACCAATCGACCGTATCCTGTGGCTGCCATTCATGAAACGTCCCGCGAAGCTCACGCGAGCCGCGAGGGTAGTTTTTGGAAAGCAACACGGGATCAAAGCAAGCATGAGTGACATTGCAGCGCCCGCCTCCTGAAATTTTTACCTTGGTTAGGAACGCGTTGCCTTTTTCATAAACCGTAACCTCCGCAGAGGGATCGGCTTCGGCAGCAGTGATCGCGGTAAAAAATCCCGCCGCACCACCACCGATCACAATGATTTTGCGGGTAGTTAGTGGAGTTTTGTTTTCGGGATTCATCAGGGCAGAATGTAGGCGTAATGCCATGTGATCTGAATTGCGACACATTCTCGGGAGCTTTGAAGATTTCTAAGTTGCGCTTGGTGATGTATTACGCATGGATTTGTCGCGGGAGAAACCTCCCATTCTATAAGGCGCAAAAGCGGCGGATGCAATCCACAGAAACGAACATGATCGACTCCCACCACCATCTCTGGCGCTACTCGAAAGAGGACTATCCTTGGATCCCCGCAGGCTCGCCGCTTGCCCAGAACCAGCTCGCGCCAGAGCTTGAGGCGGTGACCTCCGAGGCAGGAGTTACGGGAACTATAGTAGTCCAAGCCCGCCAAGTCATCGAGGAATCCGACTTCCTGCTCTCCCTTGCCGATCAAACTGATCGCATCCAAGCAGTCGTCGGCTGGGTTCCGCTTATCGATGAAAACGTCAGCACCCATCTAGGACGCCTTTCCGCCCATCCAAAATTCAAAGCCGTCCGCCACGTTCTCCAGGAAGAACCCGATGAGTATTTCCTCCGTGAAGATTTCCATCGAGGCCTCGCACTTCTCCCCTCTTTCGGACTGCGTTACGACCTCCTGATTTTTCAGCGCCAGCTGCCAGTCGCCATTGAACTCGTTGATCGCCAGCCCGAGCTGCCCATCATCCTCAACCACATCGCAAAGCCAGAAGCCCGCAACGGCCGCATCGAACCCGCTTGGCGCACCGGCATGAAGGAACTTGCGAAACGCGATAACCTCATCGCTGTGAAATTTTCCGGCCTGCTTACCGAATTTCCCAACGGCGAAGGTGATGCCGAAACCGTCGCCGCCTACTTTCATGAAACTCTGGAAATCTTCGGAGCGGACAAGGTCATGTTCGGCACCGACTGGCCGGTCTGCTTGCTGCGGACAAGCTACAAGGACTGGGCGAACACCGTCCGCCAACTCACCGCAGATCTCCCGGAAAGCGACCGGAACGCGATCCTCGAAGGAAACGCGAAACGCGCTTATGGGTTGGGAACCTGAGGAGTGACGGGCTGCGGCTCGGTCTTAGGTAATAGATCCGTCCATTGGTGGAGCTGATAGCCGTTTCCTAATCCCCCGATTTCCAGCAAAAGCTCGTGGCATTTCTGCCGCCATACTTCGTAATCCGGCGGCCCGGCTTTCTTCTCGCGGCTGCCGGGGAAAACTACGTAGCTCACTGTCAGATCGGACACCGGACTGCTGTAGGGGCTCGCGCTTTTACTGAGTTCCCTCGCCATCCGCAGCGAGGCCTCGCCCACCTTGAAGGTCGGCCCACCGTCTCCAACGATGCATGGGTAAATTTTCTCCCCATGGATCACCACCGCATAGTCCCCCACTTTCGGGGCGAAAGGATCGGAGCTGGCTGTTAGAAGGTTCACCGGGATCACAATGAAAGGATCATACTCGGCGATCAAGTAACTGCGCGCCATGAGATCGGCGATGCCGCGTTTCAGCATAGTAATCCTTTCCTCCAGCCACTTCTTGCGATCTGCCGTCGTATTCGGCTCTTTCATCTCTTTCGTTCCCGCCTCGATACGTTTTTCCCAACCCACGATCATCGGGTTCGGAACCTTCGTTTTTTTCGACCAGCCGTAACTTGTGAACGGCTGATAATTGGCGGAATTCACGATCGCATCTGGCATCGTCGCGAGCCTGTCGCCATCTGATCCGTCGGAAACTACATCCATTTCCGCCTGCATGAAAAACACCTTCCGTCCGCTTTCCGACGTAATGTGCAGGATCGTCTCGCAGTCGTAGATGTTTTGCTTCGTGAGTAGTTCGGAAAGCAAATGTGCGTCGCGGCGCACGCGGTCGGCCTTGTTTTTGTAGAGCGTTGCATACCACGGGGAAACCTTGGCTTTTTCCAGCAGCGTTGGCAGCGCCGGTAGGATCGCGGAAAGCTTGGGGTTTGCTTTTTCCAACTCGACAGCCGTGGTGGAGGCCTTGGGAAGGCGCAGCTTGAGCTCGTAGCTTGCGGTGTAGCTGTCGTCGGCGATCCGCTCCGCCACTGCTGTTTTACCCTCCTCGAAGGTGACCTTGGTCTTAAAAGGAATCCCGCTGCGGAGCTGACGGACATCCGTCACGGTTCCCGAAGGCATATCCAGTGGAGGCAAAACCTCAGGTGAGGTTTCCTGTTTAGATTTTTCCGACTTCAACACGGCGAGCTCTTTTTTTAGCTTTTCCTCGAACTCCTCACGCAATCGCTGCTCGATCTGCAAGGCCAGTGTCTTCTCATCCATGCCGGGCTGCGGTTTCTGAGCGACGATCTCCTTCAAATTCCGCGCAACTTTCGCGGGCATATTCGTAAAAAAGGAGCCCACGATAGCAGCGACAAGAATCAGAAATCCAAGTCTGAACCACGGAAATCCTTTCTTCAAATCGCGACGCCAAACTTTCCTCTCTTCCATGAGGGGAGCTTAAGCACGGTTACCAAGCCGAATCAACCGATCTCCTGACCAACATTTCTCCTTGAAATCATTATCAAATTCGGCAACGTTCACCGCAAGTGATCGAAAACTTCACCTGCAAGGAAACCTCCAAAGTCTTTAATGGGGAATACTCCCGGAAGTTCCCGGGCGATATTCAGCCATGGGCACTCATGAGACTCCGACAGCTTCACCGGATCATTGCCATCGACCAACTCCGCCAACCACCTTCCAACCGCCTCGAATCACTCTCTGGCAATCTCAAGGGATTCTGGAACATCCGCATCAACCAACAATGGCGCATCGTCTTCCGCTGGAAAGACGGCACCGCCGCCGATGTCCAAATCACCGATTATCACTGAGCCACCGCCATGAAAAAGAAACCGCAACTCATCCCGCTGCTCAACTTCTTCGCCGAAACCCTCCGCGAAACGCTTGAGGAATCCGACCTCTCCCAAGCCGAGATCGCCCGCCGCTGCGGAATCCCCGCGCCCCATCTCACCCAGATGAAACAAGGCAAACGCCGCTGCACCCCCGAATACGATCTGCGCCTGAGCGCCTTCTTCGGCATCACCCCCGGCATGTGGATCAACCTCCAACTCGACTTCGAATTCATGCGCGCCGACCGCGAAAAAGGCGAAGCCATCCGCAAGGAAGTCCAACCCTGCGCGGCGTGAAATGCTGGGAATGTCGAAAATGCGTTACCTGATCCGATTTGCGCGCGGTGATCAAAGTCTCCAGTCGGGCGGCGGGCGGAACGTGACGAAATCACCCTCATCAAGTTCCTCGGCCAGTGCCGAACTACGGCTTAACGACCTGCAAGCGACCAAACATCGCCGAATTCGCCGCTTTCGAAATCGTCACCGTCACGAGCTGCATTCCAGCACCATCCTCTGCGCCGAGGGTGACCCTCGCATCCGTCGGCGGCGTCAGACTCAACTCCGTCCAGTGACTCAAATCCGTGCTGTATTGGAAAACCTGCGTCGTATCCGCCACCGATGCAACGGCGCGGCTATACGAAAACAGGAAGGAACTCGCATTCTGACTCACCACCGGTAAGACCCCTGCCGATGCCACCGCCGGATTGCCGTTCAGCACATACTCCAGCACGTTCGGAACCCCGTCGCCGTCAGGATCGCCCATTGCGGTCGAATCCGACAGACCCGCATGACCCGCAGCCCATACGCTGAATCCAGTATTCGTTGGCGGTGACGCCACCAATGCCAGGCTGTGGCTCGCGCTCGTCCCCGTGGCCAATGTCATGAATCTTTCGCCGCTACCGAGTGGCGATGTCGTCACCGCTACGGGCAGACTGCTGCTCGTCGTGCCACCATTCCCCAACTGGCCGTTGCTGCTTGATCCCCACGCATAAATCGAACCATCCGCGCACAGCGCCAAGCTGTGACCATTGGTAGCTTGCACAGCTGCAATCGCCTTGCCGCTGAGCCCGCTCAAATTCGCCACCAGTGGCAAACCACTATTCGTCGTGCCGCCATCGCCGAGCTGGCCACTCGTGTTTCGACCAAAAGCGGCCAGCGTCCCATCCGAGCATAGCGCGAAATTATGCCAGCCACCTGCCGAAATACTTGTCACGATCTTCCCCGCCAGCACATCCGTCGAATCGACTTCGACAGGCAGCGAACTGTTCGCGCCAGTCCCTTCGCCGAGTTGACCATGGTTATTCCGCCCCCACGCTGCCAAGCTGCCATCCGTGCACAACACTAGGCTATGGTCGCTGCCCACAACGAACTGTGCCACTGCAAGACCGCTGAGCACACCCGAGCGGGTAATGTCCACCGGCATACTACTATCGGTCGTGCTGTTATTGCCGAGCTGGCCGTAAGTATTCCGCCCCCACGCAACCAAGCTACCGTCCGTGCACTGAGCGAGATTGTGATAATACCCTGCAGCGATCCCGCTCACCGTCTTGCCGCTCAATCCACCTGCGCTGCTTACCGCCACTGGCAGACTGCTGTTGGTCTTCGTGCCATCACCCAGCTGGCCGTAGGTGTTCTGTCCCCAAGCCGCCACCGTGCCGTCAGAACAAAGCGCGAGGTTGTGGTAGTACCCGGCCGAAATCGCCACCACCGTCTTGCCACTCAGCGCTCCCGAATTCGTAATACCCACCGGCACACTGCTGCTAGTCGTGCTGTTGTCCCCCAGTTGGCCAAGGTCATTCCGTCCCCACGCCACCAGCGTCCCGTCCGCGCACAACGCAAGACTATGGAAGGAACCAGCTGATAGCGCCACCACCGTCTTGCTACTCAACGCGCCAGAGCCGAGCACCGACGTCGGCAGGCTGCTATTGCTCGTGCCGTTGTTGCCCAACTGCCCGTAGCCATTGGCACCCCACGCGTAAGTTTGGCCGTTCGCCCACTGCAGCACCAGATCATTGCCCGTGCCGCCGTAATAGTTCACTACAAACCGATAAACCACCCCTTGGTAAACCAGCGAAACATACTGCCCCTGCTCCAGATTCGTGAATCGACCCTGGATGAAACCCAGCCCCGTCAGCTTAACCAAGGTCAAGGTCGTACCCGGCGCCGGCGCATACCCAAGCGACAAATTCGCAAAGTTCCCAGTCGCGTCGTATGACGACACACTCAACGGCACCGTTGTAGCGCTGGCAAAATTCGCAGTCAACGGAGGCCGATTCACGGTGACGGCGTAGGTCTGAGTCGTCGTGCCATCCTGCGCCGTGATGACCACGTTGATGACATTGTTGCCCGACGCTAGCACCGGAATCTTCACGCTAGATGTCCCCGTGCTAACGACATTTCCATTTACCTGCACCGTCGCATTGGGCTCCGTCACAGTTGGCGTTAAGGTCACCCCCGTGCAGTCGTTAGCGACATTCACCGCGTAAGCCGTGGTCCCGCTAGTGAATGACGGACTCAATGAGCCGGAGTTGCATGTCAGACCAGACAACGTTGCATCCGCTGAAGGCACAAACACAGTCACCGTGTAGTTGGAGGTCGTGCTGCCATCCTGCGCGGTGACGACCACTTGGATCGGATTATTTCCAACACTCAGCGAAATGGGAGAACTTGAAGCACCTGAGGCCACAGCAAGCCCATTGACCTTCACGCTGGCAGTGGAATCAGTCACCGTCGGCGTCACCTGCAGTGATTTCACAGAACTCGGCACACTCGCCGTGTAACTCATTGTGCCCGTAAAAAAAGACGGACTCAAAGTCCCGGAACTCAGTGTTAGCCCAGCGAGAGTCGATACCGCCGAGGGAGCTCGCGTCACAACCACGGTGTAGGTCGATGTGCTTATGCCATCTTGCGCCGTGCCCACCACCGTAATCGTGTTGGGGCCTACTTCGAGAGGCAGTGCCGAACTATTGCTGCCCGAAGCCACGGTGGTTCCATTGACTTTGATGGTCGCCGTGGCGTCCGTGACCGTCGGCCTGACGGTAATGGAGGTCGTGGCGTTTGTAACAGACGCGGTGTAATTGCGCGTCCCAGCTGCAAAAACCGGACTCAAGGTGCCGCTACTCAGCGTCAAAGCCGATATTGTGGAAACAGCGGATGGTGCCCGTGTCACCGTTACCGTGTAGCTGGTAGTGGTTACGCCGTCCTCCGCCGTTCCAAGGATCGTAATCGTGTTATCACCGACGGTGAGGGGAATGCTCTGACTATTACTACCTGTGGTGACCAGCGCGCCATTTACACGCACCGTTGCCGTGGTGGTGGACAGAGTCGGTCTCACGGTGATCGACGTTGTCGCATTTGCCACGCTGGCCGTGTAACTCGTCGTGGATGAACCAAAACCCGGACTCAAGGTGCCGCTGCTCAACGTCAGTGCGGATAATGTTGAATCAGTGAATGGTAATCGAGTCACCGACAGCGTGTAAGTTGAGGTGCTTGTGCCGTCCTGTGCCGTCCCCACCACCGTAATGGTGTTACTCCCTAAGGCTAGGGGGATACTCTGACTGGCACTGCCTGAAGTGACCAGTGTACCGTTCACCCGGACCGATGCAAAGGAGTTGCTGACAGTGGGCTTGACGGTGATCGATGTAGTATCGGCAACGATGGCCGTGTAGCTTGTCGTGGTTGATATGAATTCTGGACTCAAGGTGCCGCTGCTCAGGGTGACGGATGATAAAGTAGAGACATTTGAGATACGCGTCACCGTCACCGTGTAGGTTGAGGTGGTTGTTCCGTCTTGTGCTGTACCCTCCACCGTGATCGTATTATTACCAACGGTTAGCGGGATACTCTGACTGTCACTGCCAGAAGTGACTAGCACGCCGTTCACTCGCACCATCGCCAATGTCGTGGTCAGAGTCGGCCTCACGGTGATCGACGTTGACGCATTCGCCACACTGGCCGTGTAACTGGTCGTGGATGAACCAAAACCCGGACTCAAGGTGCCGCTGCTCAGGGTCAAAGCGGATAATGTGGAAACAGCTGATGGTGCCCGCGTCACCGTCACCGTGTAGGTCTTCGTAGTAATACCGTCTGGGGCGGTCACATCGACAGTAATGTTATTTGCTCCCACCGCGAGAGGGATAGATTGACTAGTGCTTCCATAGGCCACAACACTGCCATTCACTTTTAAAACACTCAATCCTTCAACCAGAGCCGTTGGCAGGACGGTGAGCGAGGACACGTCATTTAATACATTTACACTGTAAACGATCGTAGTTGGATCAAAATTTGGATTGAGATTGCCTGAACTCAGGGACAAATTGGAGAGACCAGCTGAGCTCTCATCATAGCTAGTCATGGCGAGGCTTTTGTTATCACCCGCCGAGACAGTCACCACGTTTTTACCAGAAAGCACCCCGCTCTGGTGTACCAGCACAGGAATACTGCTGTTGGTAGTGCTGCCGTTACCGAGTGCGCCGGATAAATTGTAGCCCCATGCCGCAATCGTTCCGTCTGAGCACAAGGCGAGATTAAAGACACCACCCGCCGAGACAGCCACCACGGTTTTGCCAGAAAGCACCCCGCTCTGGTTTACCAGCACAGGAATACTGCTATTGGTAGTGCTGTTGTTACCCAGCCGTCCGGAACCATTATTACCCCAAGCAGCTATCGTTCCGTCCGAGCACAGAGCTAGGCTATGGATATCCCCCGCCGAGACAGCTACCACGGTCTTACCGGAAAGCGCCCCAGCACGGCTCACCAGCACTGGGACCCTGCTGTTGGTGGTGCTGTTGTTGCCGAGTTGACCCTCTTGATTCAGTCCCCAAGCCGCTACTGTCCCGTCCGAGCATAGGGCGAGACTATGGATTGAACCCGCCGAAACAGCCACCACGGTCTTACCAGCTAAGACGCCATTCTGGGTCACTAGCACGGGGACACTGCTGTTGGTGGTGCTGTTGTTGCCGAGTTGACCCTCTTGATTCCGTCCCCAAGCCGCTATGGTCCCGTCCGACCACAGGGCGAGGCTATGGTATTCACCCGCCGAGACAGCCACTACGGTCTTACCTGAAATTTCATAGCTCTGGTTCACCAGCACGGGGACTGAGTAGCTGCCGGTTGTTATGCCGTTGCCAAGTTGGCCGTATAAACTACTTCCCCATGCCGCTATGGTTCCGTCCGAGCATAGAGCTAGGTTATGGTTCTCACCCGCCGAGACAGCCACAACGGTCTTACCGGAAAGTCCATAGCCCTGGTTCACCAGCACGGGGTCGCTGCTGCTGCCGTTTATACTGCCGTCGCCGAGTTGGCCATAGAGACTACTCCCCCAAGCCGCTATGGTTCCGTCAGAGCACAGGGCGAGGCTATGGGTAGTACCTGCCGAGACAGCGACCACGGTCTTGCCTGACAGCACCCCGCCCTGGGTCACAAGCACGGGGAAGCTGCTATTTGTCGTGCTGTTGTTGCCGAGTCGGCCATCGCTATTTACTCCCCATGCCGCTAGATCCCGAAACGCCCATTCCAGGACAAGATCATTTCCTGAGCCCCCATAGTAATTGGCTACAAAGCGGTAGGATCTTCCACTGTAAGACAAATTCACTACCTCCCCGTGCGCCAGATTGGAGAATTCACCACTGATGAAAGGCAATCCAGTATTTTTAACAATCGTCAGATTGGTGCCGACGGGAGGTGCGAAGCCAAGCGACAACTGGACATCGTTTCCTGTAGCCGTGTAGGACGCCGCCGTGATCGGGATACTGATTGGCGAGGTGAAGTCAGCCACAAAAGGCAAGCGTGTTACGATGATGGTGTGTGTGGACGTCGTAATTCCATCCCTAGCGGTCACCAAGACAGTGATGAAATTAAGTCCATTATCCAGTGGCACAACTGCACCGTTCGCAGCAGACGTCATGGTAATTCCATTCACTGTAATAGTCGCCGCAGTATCCGCAACCGTGGGCCTGATGGTGATGACACTAGTGGTAACCGAAACGCTGTAATTAGTAGTGCTGGAATTAAAAGCTGGTTTTAAGTCCCCTGAACTCAGCGTTAGATTAGCCAAATAAGCCGAACCTTGAATGCACGACATTGCAAGAGAGTGAGACTCCCCTGCAGCCAGAGAGACCACCGTCTTGTTAGACAATACACCGGTTTGATTCGCTTGCACTGGCACACTACTGCTGGTAGTGCTGTTGTTGCCGAGTTGGCCGTAAACATTATAACCCCAGGCCGCAATTGTCCCGTCCGAGCACAGGGCGAGGCTATGGCCACTAGCCGCCGAGACAGCCACTACGGTCTTGCCGGAAAGCACCCCGCTCTGGCTCACCAACACCGGGACACTGCTGTAAGTAGTGCTGCCGTCGCCGAGTTGGCCGGCATAATTCCATCCCCAAGCCGCTATGGTTCCGTCCGAGCAAAGGGCAACACAGTGGTCGTTGCCTGCGGATATATCGACCACCGTTTTTCCGCTGAGGACACCCGAGTTTGTGACGGTCACCAACTCATTCGATAGGCCAGAACTAGAATAAAGACCTCCCCATTGCACCACCGTTCCATCACTGCACAGAGCGAGACAGCGGTCTCCGCCTGCCGATATTGTCACAACCTCCTTACCTGAAAGGACACCCGTTCCATTAACCGCTACAGGAACAGTAGCATATAAATGGTACCCTATTGATCCATTCCAACTTGTGTTAATCCATCCCCAAGTGACGATGCTCCCATCTGAACAGAGTGCGAGGCTACAGTACTTACCGGCACTGATGGCGACGACGTTCTTGTCCGTCAGGGCAGCGCTCTGAGTAACCAAAACCGGCACAATGCTGCTCAGCGTACTTCCGTTACCGAGACGCCCTGAAGAGTTGTATCCCCACGCTGCCATCGTGCCATCTGAGCACAGCACGAGACTATGATCAGTTCCTGCAGAAACAGAAATCACCGATTTGCCAGCTAGCACTCCAGTGAGCGGCAACACTACAGGAGATAGGTTATATTCTTCATTGTGCGAAACGGATCCCCATTGAAGCACTGTTCCATCTGAACAGAGTGCGAGACTACGCGATCCACCAGCCGAAACTTGAACTATAGTCTTACCAACGATTTGATTGACTAATGTCGGCACAGAACTATTCGCTGTCCCGCCGTTTCCAAACGCGCCGTAGCTATTAAGACCCCATGCGACCAAATCTTGTTGAGCCCAGTGCAGGACCAGATCGTTGCCAGAGCCCCCGTAGTAATTTGCAACGAACTTGTAAGTGATCCCATCGTAGGACAAGTTCACCGCCTGCCCGTGCGTCAGATTGGAGAAATGGCCGTTGATGAATGGCAATCCCGTGTTTTTGACCACCGTCAGATTGGTGCCAACGGGAGGTGCGAAACCAAGCGACAATTGGACATCGTTTCCTGTAGCCGTGTAGGACGCCGCCGTGACCGGGATACTGCTTGGCGAGGTGAAGTCAGCCGCCAAAGACAATCGTCGTGTAACGGTGATAGTGTAGGTTGTGGTGCCGTCTTGTGCTGTCCCCACCACTGTAATCGTATTATTGCCTACCGAGAGCGGGATATTCTGACTGTCACTGCCAGAATTGACTAAAGTTCCGTTCACTCTAACCGTTGCCGTTGTCGTGGACAGAGTCGGCCTCACTGTGAACGACGAAGTCGTATCCGCCACGCTGGCCGTGTAGCTCGTCGTGGATGACGCAAAACTCGGACTCAAGGTGCCGCTGCTCATGGTCAAAGCAGATAAAGTGGAATCGTTCGACATACGCGTCACTGTTACTGTGTAGCTAGTAAGGGTTACACCGTCTTCAGCCGTTCCAAGGATCGTAATCGTGTTACTGCCTACTGTCAGGGGAATGCCCTGACTGTTGCTCCCTGACGTGACCAGCGCGCCGTTAACTCGCACCGCCGCCGTGGTGGTAGACACAGTCGGCCTTACGGTGATCAACGATGTCGAATTCGCCACGCTGGCCGTGTAACTTGTAGTGGATGACGCAAACCCCGGACTCAAGGTGCCGCTGCTCAATGTCAAAGTAGATAGGGTCGAGACCGCATCAAACGGAGTGTTGACAGTCACATCGCCTGTAATAGCAGAGCCTATGCCGGCACGGCTTGAGCTAACCAAGCTTGACCATAACAAAGCAAGTAAAAGAAGTCGGAGCATTTTGATAGTGAGTTTTAAATTAATTTATTAAACTAGGAAGTTGCTTGTTAGTAAAATCGAGTAGGACGGGATCGGTGCCTTATCCACTATTATCATGCACAGCTTCCTCAGCTGAGAAAACACCGCGAAATCATCCGCGCTGAGCACGTCCTTCCTGTCCACCTTCGGCCCCGAAACGCTTTTTCCCGCGGTTAACTGTCCGCCCAAGAACTCAATACAAAATGCCCAGAAGGTATCTCCTCTATTTGGAACGTATTCCTTGCTGCTTGAAACAATTCGCCCGCGGTGGCGAAACTTGTTCAACTCCTCCTTCGCACTTACCTGCCCATTGGCAGGTATCTGGATAAATTCAAATGGCATCGATCACTAAGCTCTGTTTTTAAAAAGAATCACCAGCAAGGCCTTCGCCCCACAACCAAATTAGTTTTCTTCACTTCATACTTCATCATTCATACCACCCCCGCTCCGCTCCCTTCACTACGTTGCCATCGTTCGCCCCTTACTTGGCCACGTCGTTCTGTAAGCTACGCTGCTGCTAGCTCTAGGGTACTGAACTGCGGACGACACGAAAACCCCTGCTGTTACTCGCTAAGCCCGGATTGAAGTAGTAGCGGCACGCGACGCCGCAGTTGATCTCGTACGGGCCCCAACAGCCGCCCCGGAGCACTCGGTAAGTGCCCGAGGCTGCGCCCCGTGGATCCATCGTCGCAAAGTTTGAATACGAGCCATACCAATCCCAACACCACTCCTGCACATTACCCGCCATGTCATGCAACCCATAACCGTTCGCCGCAAAGCTACCCACCGGCGAGGTGTAGGGATAAGCACCGGTGGCGTAGGTGGGGTGGAAGTTATTCACCGCTCCGCTCAGGTCATAGCTGTCGCCATAGTAAGAGTAATAGTTAGCCTGACTGTGGTTAATTGTATCGCCCCAGGGGAAACGTTTCCTTGACAACCCTCCACGCGCCGCTTTTTCCCACTCCGCTTCTGTGGGTAAGCGATAGCCATTCGCGCTCCAGTTCACGGACGGGGACGTGGTTCCGGTCTTCATCACCGATTCACTCACTCTATAGGCCGGTGTGAACCCTTCCATTTCGCTGCGCGCATTGCACCATTTCACCGCAGACGCCCAGTAGATCCCTTGTACTGGGTGATTCGTTGCCTTGCCGCGTCCATCCTCTAGGTCCGTGTAGCCGTTGGAGGCACCCCACGTTTTGATCTCGTCCCATAGTGCCTTGGTTACCTCATGTTTCGCGATGAAAAACTCACTCACTGTCACCGATGCTGGTGGGGCGTCGGCGATCGTATCATCATTGGTTCGACCCATCGTGAAGTTCCCGAATGGGATCAGGGCAAATTCTTTGAAAAAATCTGTAAGATCTGGCAAAAGATCATCCGCGAGCACTTTGAAGCGCAGTTGGCTGGAATTACGCCCATTCCAATCAACGCCAGCATCCCAAGTGATCGTCTTACCTGTTCCAGTCGGAATCCCAGCACCAACCGCACCACCCGTTGATGCAGCTGGAACTGTGAACGTCTGACCGCCGTCATTCGAGATTTCCAGATAAATCTGCACCGTGGGCGTATCGGCCGTCACATTATAGGAAATATCCACTAGCTTCGTTCCCACACGTTGGAGCGCTGAGATGTTAGTAACCACCGGATCAGCTGCGTGGGCCATGCTGAAGATGACCAGAAGTGGCAGAATCGCCTTTGCATGTAGAGAATTGATAAAATTCATAGCGCATAGAAGTTAGATGCTGCGAAGCATTTCGCGTGAAATCATACAAATTGCGGGCTTGTCTTTAGGCAATACTATCTCACGGATTCTGTCGTCTTGAAGCGCCAAAGAGAGAGTTTTATGGTCCGGCATAACAATCATTGCGAGTTTACCCGGCTCACAGGGTAGAATGCGAGGCGTAACATCCTGTATATCAAAATCTAAAATACGCCATTCACGATCTTCCAGATTGCCATGCGCTTTACCAAAATCCAGAGCGAAGGTGCTATCTTCGTCGGGTGTTCTTCCCTCTCTCCTTGCTTTTATTTCTAGGCGCGGATCACTAGGTTTTCTAGGGTCTTTGTAGATTTTCAACAAACTCGCGACTACCTGAGCATGATGAAGCAAAGTGCCATCTTTTGTAGAGCTCTCCAAAAGTTTGATCATCGCTTTCCTCACAGGATCAGTTTTCTGGTTGTTGATATAAATCACAGGTCTTCCACCATGAATCATAATGTATTTACGAGTGAAGCCAAGGCCTATATGACCGTATCGTCGCGCATGTTCGGAAGAAGATCCAACACCCCATTCGCTGAAACTTATGATTCGGCGTGTTGTTTTAATCGCAGGGGTGATTTGCTCCACGTGATTACATTTTTGAATACCGAAACGTAACCCAGTAGTTAGAATTAAACTAAGGTGCTCGATGAATTTATCACGCTCTGGCTTGGTTTTGGGAACAGCTTTAGGAATGAATTTGCATTCATCCGCTATTTTTGTGCTAGATCCCTTCTCGTCTGCAGGTTGCGTCCAATGAAAAAGAAGCGATTGATGAAGTTGTGAGTATTTGTTACGATTCATATCGAGAGAAGATCCTTAATGCTCGGAATTTGCTTTTTCATCTCTTGGGTGAAGAACACGCTTAAGGGTCGGTCTGGGAATGAAAAAATGGTTGTTTGGGTAGGCCGGAACGCTGAAACCTAAAACTCGGCAATAAAGAATGCTCCGCTGAACGCCGAGATCGGGCGAGATTAGAAGATTTCACGGCGGTTTCTATTTGCCACGAGCCTATCTCTCAAAGCCGCCCTGCCAAGATTTATTTCGTGGCGGTTTTTCCGCTGATGAAGGGACTCCATCCCAGCCCCTGATTTTGCGTTGGGTGCCGCGTTGGAGCACGTTCCGGACGCGCAAGGGATGCCGGTGTCCCCTGCCCTCTCATGACCATTCCGCGTCGGTTAGGCTTGTTGGCGCGCGGATATGACGGGCGGTCACTGGCACTCCACTCCGTTGAGGATCACGCGTCGCTTCTTGCGGTCGTAGCGGAGGGTGTTTTCTTGCTGGCCGTCCTTGGGCAAAATGCCGAACCACCTCTTAGCGACCTCGGGAGTCGTCAGCTCACGGTAGTGCTTGAAGATGATGGATGCCGAGTTTCCTGCCTCAAGCGTGACTTGATCTGAATCGGTATTGAAAAGACAAAGGACGGGGGCGATGCGACTAACTCTTTCCTTACGCCGAAACACAGGGATTGCCGAGGCGGTGGGAGGGTGGTAGTTTGCAGTTATGAAGATGGTTTTGGAAATACCGGACGAGATTTCGGCCGAGTTGAACCGCAAGCTGGCTGATCCGGCGCGTGCGGCTTTGGAAGCGCTGGCGGCAGCGGCATACGGGCAGG
>CAMBTP010000008.1 GCA_945870855.1 Prosthecobacter debontii | reverse complement strand
GGCCATAAGGCGGAGACAGGCAGCAAACTCAGCGGGTGCTTGACGCAATGCGGAAAGCGCGGAATCCGGGATATCGAGTTCTACTTTCATGGAGAAATCTTGGAGGGTAAAAGTGCAGGAAGCAAGGCGAAGGTCAGAAGGCGAAAGTGGGGAGATTGATGATTTTTGATTTTGGAATGGGTAGGGACGATCCGGTAGGGACGATCCGGCTCGGTCGTCCGTGATTCTCAGCGAATGCGGAATCGAATACGAAGAGGAAGATTTAGCCTCCGGCGGGAGAAGGTGAAGTGGGCGGAGGACGGCGCCTCAGCCCTACCTTTGACGAATGGGGAAGCGAATACGAAGAGGAAGATTTAGCCTCCGGCGGAAGAAGTGAGTTAGGGCGGAGGGCGGCGCCTCAGCCCTACCGGGTTCTATGGCGATGTGATTACGAGCTTTGCAGCCATTCGAATTCTAGGTTTGGGAATGATCGGAATCCTCCATCGAAAGAAGTCAGTTTGCAATTTGCCGCTTCGGCCCAAGCTGCCAATAGCGCATCTGTCCAAAGGTTCGGAGTCGGCCGTCGTCCTGTTACATTTTTGCGGAAGCAGACTTCGCTCGTGCCCGTTGGATTTCCGATCTGGAAAGTCCGCTCATCTGCTTCCATGGCATCCCATGCGGCTAGGGCTTCATCAGGATTTACCGGCTCATTTTCCATCGCTTTGGAGTTGGTGAGCAAACGTAGCAAGCCAAGCCTTGTCGGCAGACAGAGGCCGACGCTGCTGACTGCCTGCTTTTCCCACCAATTCCATGCGGTCTCATGATGAACATGACGCTCCACGACGATGGCGAACAACACATTCACGTCGATCAAGGTATTCATGGAAAAAAATTCAAGTCTTCCGCCTCCAGCAAACCCGCCAACTCTTCATTGCTCCGAGCAGGTATCCGGACGCTTGTCTTACCGCTTATGGGTGGTCGAATCATTCGCCTAGTTTCGGGTGGCGTTTCCAAGAGAGCTTTTTCCACCGCATGCGTGAAGAACTCTTTGAGAGTGATACCTTTCTGGGCAGTCAATGTTTTCGCCTCACGAATCAGGCGGTCCGGTAATTCAATGGTTGTGCGCATACATATATGTGCGCACATTTGCGGGCGCTCGTCAAATCAAACAAATGGTTGGGACGATGCGGGGTAGGGACGATCCGGCTCGGTCGTCCGTGGATTTCAGTGGATGGGGAAGCGAAGAGGGAGAGGAAGATTTAGCCTCCGGCGGGAGAAGGGATCTAGGGCGGAGGACGGCGCCTCAGCCCTACCTTTGACGAATGCGGAAGCGAAAATGAAGAGGGAGATTTAGCCTCCGGCGGGAGAAGGGATCTAGGGCGGAGGGCGGCGCCTCAGCCCTACCGGTTTTGTAATGGGCGCTCGGGAGTGCGGCCTACAACATCTCAGGAAACTCGCAGGCGATCCCCGAGTTGTTTTTGGCGCAGGATCAGGTCGTGGGCTATCTTCTGAAGATCGTTGTCGAGCCGCGATGCCAATTCATGACGACTGTCGCGAACCTCTTTAACGATGGGATCCTCGAAAAGAGTCCGGCTCTCAGAGTTCTTCAGGGGTGCAGACTTGTGGGACTTCATGGCCTTGGTTTTCACTGAATTTGCGAAGCTGTCGGAGCGCATGCGCATTGGCGATATGTTTGCAATTCCAAGTAAGCAAATAATCCACTTTCCAGATGACCGCCACCGCAATGTGCAGGGCATCGCGAATTTCGCTTTTCGGAACATAGCCTCGTTCAAGATAAAGTTGGGCGAGATCCAAACAGCTTTGGTTCACGGCGAGCGCAGCAAGTGAACAGGCTTCTTCCAAACGTTTCGCGGCGTGAACCGGATCCCCTGCTGAAATCTCGTCGAGGACGATCTGAGAAAGAACGCAATCGAACCCCGGTCGTGAATGCTTCCACCATTCCCGAGTGAGTTCTTATCGCGCCGCCACAATGATGTCCCTGCTTGGCCGGGAGACCAGATAACTCAGTATCGTGGTTTCGATGTAAACGGTTTCCATGCAGGAAAGTGGTGGTCGCGTAAAGGGGATTGGTGGCGGTGGTAGGGATGATCCCGGCAGGGACGATCCGGCTCGGTCGTCCGTGATTTTTAGTGAATGGGGAAGCGATGAGGAAGAGGAAGATTTAGCCTCTGGCGGGAGAAGTGATCTAGGGCGGAGGGCGGCGCCTCAGCCCTACCGTCAGAATATTATGGCTCTAGGATTTGCAGATCTGGGAAATTATGGCGGAAATCCTTAGGATTGCGGGTGATGAGACCGCGACGGTTCGCCGCGAAGGCTCCGATCAACACATCGGCTATGGGGCGTTTTGGAAGAACTCCGGAACGCCGAGCGACGATGTGGAGATGCCATGCCAGATGGGCGGTTCGTGTATCCGCAGTAGTCCAGCCATCGCGGAAGCCAATGCCAGCTTGCCGCAGAAAAGTTTCCTGTTCGTTCCCATTTCCATCAAAGGCAGGAGCCAGTTCCACAAAGGTAACGGGGCAGATTGATAATCCTTCGTCCAGCTTCGCTTCGAGCAGGGTGGCCGAGCGCAAGCCATAGTTGGGATCGTTTTCGAGGATATCGATGACGATGCAGGTATCGACGACCCAAGTCATTCTCCCTGTCGTAATTCACGCATCCAGTCGGCAGTGGGACGTGGCGGGTTGCTATGGACGCGGCGGGCATAACCGAGGACAGCTAGCGGGCCTGCGGGTTTTTCCTCGGGGAGGGACACAAGGATTTGTCGTTCGGACACCTGTTCCCAATGAAGTTTTCGACCCGGCTGCAATCCCATAGCCTTACGCAGGCTAGCAGGCACGGAAACCTGACCCCGCTCGGTAACGATGGTTTCGTTCATAGGAAGAAGTTATCATGTAAATTCATCATGTCAATAGACGGGGGATCGGGATTGAATGATGAATGGGGAGGGACGATTCCGGTAGGGACGATCCGGCTCGGTCGTCCGTGATTTTTAGTGAATGGGGAAGCGAAGAGGAAGAGGAAGATTTAGCCTCCGGCGGGAGAAGGTGAAGTGGGCGGAGGGCGGCGCCTCAGCCCTACCTTTGACGAATGGGGAAGCGAATAGGGAGAGAAAGATTTAGCCTCTGGCGGTAGAAGGTGAAGTGGGCGGAGGGAGGTGGGTGGTTTAGTTCGTTTCTCCGGCGAGTTCGAGTGCGCGGGCGATCACTGTGGGGGCAAGGTTCGCACCGGCTGATTGCAGACGCTCGATTTGTTGTTCGATTCTCATGATCAAGCCACTATGCTTGGCTCGAATTAACAAACCGAGCGTCCCGAGCAAAGGCAGGTCAAAGGTCATGGCGAATTTGCGAGCGGCAAGATCATCGAGAATGACGGTCGATCCATGATCCGCCAGTGCGAGGCTGAGAACTGCGGTTTCTCCCGCTCCGAGATCCCACTGTGCCAGGTATGACGGGGCAGGCGGAACATCAACAATGTGGTCGGCCAGCGAAGGTTGCCTCAACCAATTGCCGGTTGGATCATGAGGCGGACCAGCTCCAATTTCCACAACGACGGCTCGGGGGATGCGGAAGGCCGGTGAGAGGGCTTCGAGGAGGTCAAGCTGCCTGATTTTCCCCAGTAGAATGAGGGGAGAAGCGTTGAAAATCCAACCATTCATATCCGTGAATCGGCCAATTCCCTTTCAAGATCATCCACGTCCAACTGGACGAGAGGGACGCCGTATTCCTGAAGGTGGTTGAACAGTTCGATGCGGCTACAGCCTATCAGTTCAGCAGCTTTTGACTGGGAAATTTTACCGAGTTCATACCACTTGACGGCAGCAGCGACGCGCAACGAGCGGGCGAACTCATGCGGGCGCTCCTTGGTGATGGAGAGTGAGGAATCAGGAATTTCCAAGGTGATTTTCATATGTAGATGATCGCTGGAAGCGGAGTGAAGGCAAGGACGTTCGCGTAAAGGGGATTGGTGGGCGGCAGTAGAGAGGATTTCAGATGGTAGGGACGATCCGGCTCGGTCGTCCGTGGTTCTCAGTGAATGGGGAAGCGAGTATGAAGAGGAAGATTTAGCCTTCGGCGGGAGAAGTGATCTAGGGCGGAGGGCGGCGCCTCAGCCCTACCGATTTTGTAATGGGCGCTCGGCGGTGTGGCCTGGGCTAGGCCGCGCTACTTGGCGGCGGCCAGTCTGCGGTGGATCATTTTCACGGTGATGGAGGCGGCGATGAGTAAGGATACTCCGACGATGGTGGCGCCGAGGCTGCCCTCGAAAATTGCGCCGCCGGTGAGGACGAAGCCGGTGACGAAGAGGCCGTTGATGGGGACGGAGATTAGCAGATAGGGAACGAAGGGAACGGCGAGCAGGCCGAGGGTGTAGTTCTGGAGGCCGAGGGGGACGCCGGGGGTGATGCGTAGGAGCAGGGTGAGTTTGAGGAGGTTGCGGTGATCCATATCGCGCCACCTGTCCCAGCGGGTGCCGAGGATGCGGGCGACGAGCCGTCGCGCCGGCCCCGCGGCGGCAACGTAGGTCCAAGTCATGTTCAGGGCGGTGGCGGCGATTGCTATGAAACAGGCACCGAGGTGGGAACCCCATACGGCTCCCGCGAGGATCAGTAGGGGGCTAGCGGGAAACCCGAGGCCGGGAAGGATGGCGATGGCGGCGAAGAGCGCCACGGGATTGGATCGGCACCATCCGAGGACGGGCTCCTTCATGGCGAGCGCGCGATCTAGCCAACCCGTTTGCCAAGCAATCAACGCTAGTAGAGTTGCGATGCCAGCTAAGACGACCAGGACAACTATTTTGTCTTTGGATGTCTTAGGAATCATGTTTTTGGGAGGCGGTAGGAGGGAGAATTTTAGATGGTAGGGGCGATCCGGGGTAGGGACGATCCGGCTCGGTCGTCCCTGATTTTCAGCGAATGGGGAAGCTAATAGAAAGAGGAAGATTTAGCCTCTGGCGGAAGAAGTGAGCTAGGGCAGAGGGCGGCGCCTCAGCCCTACCCTTAAAGAATGGTAGGGACGATCCGGCTCGGTCGTCCGTGGTTCTCAGCGAATGATGAATCGAATACGAAGAGGAAGATTTAGCCTCCGGCGGAAGAAGGTGAAGTGGGCGGAGGGCGGCGCCTCAGCCCTACCTTTGACGAATGGGGAATCTATAACGAAGAGAAAGATTTAGCCTCTGGCGGTAGAAGGGAGCTAGGGCGGAGGGCGGCACCTCAGCCCTACCGGTTAAACAATCATGCCTGCGGCTACGGTTTCGTTGGTGCCGGGGTCGATGAGGATGAAGGAGCCGGTGGCGCGGTTGCGGCGGTAGGAGTCGTGGATGAGGGGGACGGCGGTGCGCAGGGTGATGCGGCCGATGTCGTTCATGGAGAGGGAATCGACGCCCTCGATTTTGTGGAGGGTGTTGACATCGACCTGGTATTTCACTTCCTGGATGATGGCTTTCGTTTCCTGGGTGGTGTGGCGGATGATGAGCTTCGCGCGGGGGGGCATGGGCTTGTTAGAAAACCAGCAGACCATGGCTTCGATGTCTTGTGAGACTTTGGGTGGGTTGTTGGATTTCACCAGAGTATCGCCGCGCGAGATGTCGATCTCATCGGTGAGAGTGAGGCAGACGGACTGCGGGGCGAAGGCTTCCTCTTTCTCGCCATCAGGGGAATGGATGGCTTTCACACGGGTTTTGAAACCAGAGGGAAGGACGGTGACTTCGTCGCCGGGCTTGAATACGCCGCCGGCAACACGGCCCGCGTAGCCGCGGAAGTCATGCCATTCGTCCGACATGGGACGGATGACCCATTGGACGGGGAAGCGGGCATCGATGTGATTTTCCTCACCGCCGACATAGACGTTTTCCAAGTGGTAGAGGAAAGTAGATCCTTCATACCACGGCATGTTGGTGGATTTATCGACGACGTTGTCGCCATTGAGAGCGGAGATGGGGATCGCGGTGATATCGACGATGTTGTCGAGGCGGGAGGCGAACTCGCGGAAGTCGGCAACGATCTGGTTAAAAACTTCCTCTGAGTAATCGACGAGATCCATCTTGGTGACGGCGACGACGAGGTGCTGGATGCGGAGGAGATTGGCGATGAAGGAGTGGCGCTTGGTCTGCTCTATGACGCCTTTGCGGGCGTCGATGAGAATGATGGCGAGGTTGGCGGTGGAGGCGCCGGTAACCATGTTGCGGGTGTATTGGATGTGACCCGGCGTGTCCGCGATGATGAATTTCCGTTTAGGTGTGGCGAAGTAGCGGTAGGCGACATCGATCGTGATTCCTTGTTCGCGCTCGGCTTTAAGGCCGTCGGTGAGGAGGGCGAGGTTTACGTTTTCATCACCGCGGCGGCGCGAGGATTCCTCCATGGCTTCGAGTTGGTCTTCGAAGATGGATTTGGAATCGTAAAGGAGGCGGCCGATGAGAGTAGATTTGCCGTCATCGACGGAGCCGGCGGTAGTGAAGCGGAGGAGGTCCATGGTAAATTCTGAAACGCTGAAAACTGAAATGCTGAAATGAAGAGGAATGAGGTGAAAATCTAAAATGCTGATACGCTGATACGCTGAAAACTGAAATGAGAAGGAAGAGTGAATGGAGAAAATCGCGGAGCGCTGTCTTTATTTCAGCTTGTCAGCGTTTCCGTATTTCAGCTTTTATTCGTTAGTGCGAGGGCGGCTTGGTATTGGGCGGTGAGGTTTAGGGCGGTGAGGTGGTGTTGGAGGAATGTCTGGTCGAGTTCCTGCTGCTCGATGATGCCTGCTCTTTCCAGGGGAGCTACGAATAGGGATATGAAATTAGGGTCTTGCATGGAGCCAGACGCGGGCGAGCTTGGTTTCGGTTTCCTCAGGGGTGTCGGTTGGGTATTTCATGCGCAGACCCATGCGCTTGAACTGGCGAGCTTGGCGCACCGTAGCGGCGAGGAGTTCGTATTTCTCCGAGAGGGACATGCGTTTCCAGATGGCGGTCTGTTTTGGATCCGGAGAGGACATTCTGGGTAAAAGCTGAAAGCTGAAAAACTGAAATCTGAAACGCTGAAAGGAAGAGTAAGAAATCGCTGAAAATCGCGGAGCGCTGGCTGTAATTTCAGCGTTTCAGGTTTTCAGTTTTTCAGCATTTATTAGAAGTATCCTTCCTTCTTGCGATCCTCCATGGCGGTTTCGGAGCGTTTGTCGTCGGAGCGGGTGCCGCGTTCGGTTTGGCGAGCGGCGGCGACTTCGGCGATGACCTCGTCGAGGTTGGAGGCAGTGGAGCGGACGGCTCCGGTGCAAGTGGCATCGCCGATTGTGCGGAAGCGGACGATCTCTTTTGTGACGGTTTCGTGATCCTGGGGTTTAAGGAAATCGGTGACGGCGAGGAGGGTTCCGTTGCGCTCGAAGATTTCGCGTTCGTGTGCGAAGTAGATGGACGGGAGGGGGATTTCCTCGCGTTTGATATACATCCAGATATCCATCTCGGTGAAGTTAGAGAGTGGGAAAACGCGGAAGTGTTCGCCGGGATTTTTGCGGCCGTTGAAGAGGTTCCAGAGTTCAGGGCGCTGGTTTTTCGGATCCCATTGGCCGAAGTCGTCGCGGTGGGAGAAGAAACGTTCCTTGGCGCGGGCTTTTTCCTCGTCGCGGCGACCGCCTCCGAGGCAGGCATCATATTGGTGTTTCTCGATGGTATCGAGGAGGGTGACGGTTTGGAGTTTGTTGCGGGAGGCGTTCGGGCCGGTTTCCTCGATGACGCGGCCGCTATCGATGGATTCCTGGACGTATCCTACGACGAGTTGGGCGCGGAGGAGTTTCACAAACTCATCGCGGTAATGCATAGTTTCCTCGAAATTGTGGCCGGTATCGACGTGGACGAGGGGGAAAGGTGGGCGGGCGGGCCAGAAGGCTTTTTTGGCGAGCCATGCCATGACGATAGAGTCTTTTCCGCCGGAGAAAAGGAGGGCCGGGTTTTGGAACTGGGCGGCGGTTTCCCGGAGGATGAAGATCGCCTCGGCTTCGAGTTGGTCGAGCTGGGAGAGGTTGTAGTTCGGCATGGAAACTTTAAATTTTAAACTTTAAATCTCAAGGAAGAGATTGATGCGGCACGTGTTTGGCTCACGAAAGTGGAGGGGTCAAGAAATAATTAGTAACTTGGGTGAATTACTAATGTATAGATGGTCTGCTTGGTGGATATTCGATGCTCTGCTGCGAGACGCAGTGGAGACGGCCTGCCGCGTGACGCGGCAGCCACACGTTACGCGTGGGAGATCCTCGGGAGGATGGCCTCGATGAGTTCGATGGCGGCGTCCTCGATGGCGAGGACTTCGGTTTCGAGGGTGAGATCGGGGCTGTGGGGAGGCTCGAAGGAGCCGTCTTTGCCGGTGAAGTGGGCGATCTCGCCGCGTGCGGCTTTGGCGTAGAGGCCTTTTACATCGCGTTTCTCGCAAGCTTCGAAGGAGGCTTTCACGTAAACCTCGAAGAGATTTTTTTCACCGACGACTCCACGTGCGAGGTCGCGGAGTTCGCCGCGCGGGGTGATGGCGGAGATGAAGACGATGGCGCCGTTCTCGACAAGGAGTTTTGTCAGTTCGGCGATGCGGCGGATGTTTTCGAGGCGATCTTCGTCAGAGAAACCGAGGCCGGCGTTGAGGCCGGTGCGGAGGTTATCGCCATCGAGGATGACAGTGAAGTGGCCTTGCTGGTGCAGGACGCGTTCGGCGGCGTTGGCGATGGTGGATTTCCCTGAGCCTGAGAGGCCGCACATCCAGACGGCGAGGCCCTTCTGCTTCAGAAGTGTTTCTTTATCATGACGATTCAGAAAGCGGTGGAACTCCGGGTGGATATTGTTCATCGGGAAAACTTTAAAATTTAAACCTCAAGGAAGATGCAGTTCCGCGAGGAAGGTTTCGAAGTCGGTGAGGCGATCGCGGACGATGGCTTGGAGGATGGGCATCTGCAGTTCCTGGTAGCTGTGAACGGCGACATTGCGGAAACCGACCATGTTTTTCATCGAAGAAGCGCAAGGGGCGCTGATGACCGAGTTTTTTTCCAACAGATCGAAGGCCTCGCGACTACTCTGGGGAATGCCATAGCTGCCTAAGGAGACGCGGTGCATGGCGAGATCGATGGCCGCCTCGCAGGCGCGGAGAATATTGAGGACGATGGCGTCCTGGGTAGTGAAGTGATCTAGCGCCGCCGGATTTCCGCCCAACTCATGGTGCACGCGGGCGAGGCAGCGGCGGATGATCGCGGCCTTGTTGATGTCGATATCGTCGATCATTTGGTGATCATTTCCCGACGCTCCTCGTTGAGGCGGGCGTAGTCGGAGAGGGCATACATTTCGAACTGGTGCCTGAGCATCGGATCGCCGATCTGGATGGGTGCGCCGGTGCGGATGACCTCTTTGCGGAACACGGTGGAGGCGCGGTTGAGATCGATGAGATCGACCTCGAAGCCGAGACTACCAGAAAGGTGGTTGGCGATCTGAAAAATTTGGACGGGATCGGAGGGCAGTGAGGGAAGGAAGGCGAGATCTAGATCGCTGGAGGGGTGTTGCGAGGCGGTGCCGTAAGAGCCGAAGAGGTAGATCGCGGCCGGAGCGAACGGCTCAAGGGCGCGGGTGATTTCCTGGATCTGCGCGGTCGTGAGGCGTTCGGGCGGAGTGCTCATGGGGTGAACCGTTTTACATCGAGTTCCGAGAAACAGCGGAAGTGTTTGGCGTTGGCCGTCAGGAGAGGAAGGCCGAGGGATGAGGCGGTGGCGGCGATGAGGTTGCCGCGGAGGCACCAGATAAGGACGTCGGTGTCGCTCAGCATGAGCGCGGCTTGGCCTCGGTGGGAATGATTTTCCCTTTTTCGGTTCCGCGGTGGGTGAGCGTGATCTCTTGCCGTGCGTCGAGCGCGCGGAGGATTTCCTTTGTGCGGTATCGGAGATCCATGACAGATGTTTTCATCAGTGAACTGTCTGGTTTATCAAACGGAATGTGAGTCCGCTTCTCTTCTTCACTCACCTTTGCCGATGACGAACGCCTTGAAGCCGTGCTTGGCGAGGGCATCCGCCGGGAGGATGGCGCGGCCGTCGAAGACGAAGGCGGGCTTGAGCATGAGGCCATGGATGCGAGGGAGGTCGAGGGTGCGGAACTCGTCCCACTCGGTGAGGGTGGCGAGGGCGTGGGCACCTGTGACAGCGGCGTAAGGATCGGCGGCGATCTCTACGTTGAAATTGATGATATCTTGGGGGATGCCGACATCTAACAGATCGCGGTGAATGGTTTCCACGGGCACTCGGGGATCGTAGATAACCACGTGGGCGTTCTCGGCGACGAGGTCGCGGACGATGTGGATGGCGGCGGATTCGCGGGTGTCGTTGGTATCTTTTTTGAAAGCAAAGCCGAGGATGGCGATGCGTTTTCCGGCGACGGTGTTGAACAGAGTGCGGACGATTTTCTCGACGAAGCGCGATTTCTGCCAATCGTTGATTTCGACGACGGAGCGCCAGTAAGCGGCGGGCTCGGGGAGGTTAAAGGACTCGCAGAGATAGACGAGATTGAGGATGTCTTTTTGGAAACACGAGCCGCCGAAGCCGACGGAGGCCTTGAGGAATTTCGAGCCGATGCGGGAGTCGAAGCCGATGGCGCGGGCGACTTCATCGACGTCTGCGCCGGTGGCCTCGCAGAGGGCGGAGATGGAGTTGATGGAAGAGATGCGCTGGGCGAGGAAAGCGTTGGCGACGAGTTTGGAGAGTTCGGAAGACCAGAGATTGGTGGTGATAATTTTTTCGCGCGGCACCCAGTTTGCATAGACGGAGACGAGTGCTTCAAGAGCTGCTTGGCCTTCGGGTGTTTGTTCGCCGCCGATGAGGATGCGGTCGGGGTTTTCCATGTCGGTGACAGCGGTGCCCTCGGCGAGGAATTCCGGATTGGAGAGGACTTGGAAGGTGGCGTTGGTAGTCGAGTTCGCGGTAAGGATGGCTTGGATCGCGGTGGCGGTTTTCACCGGGATCGTGGATTTCTCGACGATGATCTTGTTTCCCTCGGAAACCTCCGCGATGAGGCGGGCGGCGGATTCGATATAGCGGAGATCCGCTGCGCGGCCCGCACCGATGCCATGAGATTTCGTGGGAGTGCCGACGCAGACGAAGATGAGATCTGCAGCGGCGATGGCGGGTTTGAGATCGGTGGTAAAGTGAAGATTCTTTCCACGAGCGGATTCGACGACCTCTTTGAGGCCGGGTTCATAGACGGGAAGAGTGTCGGAATTCCAGGCGTCGATACGCGCTTGGTTCATATCGCAAACGGTGACCTGGATATGAGGGCACTTGGCGGCGATCATTGCCATGGTAGGGCCGCCGACGTAACCGGCGCCGAGGCAGCAGATGGATGTTATTATCATAAAGGCTGAAATACTGAAAAGCTGAGATACTGAAATTGAATCAGAGGCTGCGTCTTACTTTTGAGACAATGGTTGTGAAGATCGCGATGATTTCGCCTGCTTCGCGATGAGCTTCAGAAAGAGTAGGGTCGCTTATCATGCAATCCGCGATAAGAAGTTCGATCCATAGCTGGGTTTCGTCAGCCTCTTGAAGCAAACCATCAAGCTTAGAGCAGAATTCGGCGTCGGATCTGGCGCGGCTTGCCTCGCGCGCGTGGGCGGCTACTGAAGTTCCGGATCGGATCATCTGGCGAGCCAGTATCCTGACTTCCTCGCGCTCCTTGGGAAGTGAGATGAAAATTCGGATAACGGCGGAAGCGAAGCGTTTGCATCTTTGGCGGAGATCTTCAGTGAGTCGCATGCGATTTCAGTATCTCAGCGTTTCAGTATCTCAGCGTTTCAGCGTTTCAGCGTTTCAGCTTTTCAGCTTTTCAGGATTTTCTCCCTCACGGTGTGGTAGAGGAACAGGGAGTTGTAGGTGAGGTATCGCTTGAAGAGGCGGCGGGGCTCCATGGCGAGGCGGTAGGCCCATTCGAGGCCGAGTTTTTGGAATACGGCGGGTGATTGTTTCACCTCACCGGCGTGGAAGGCGAAGGCGGCGCCGATGCCAAAATAGACGGCGGGAGGGAGGATGTGTTTGTTTTTCGCAATCCAGTTTTCCTGTCTCGGGCAGCCGAGGCCTACCCATACTAGGTTCGCTCCGGAAGAGCGGATTTTTGTGATGATATTTTCAGTTTCATCCTCTGGCCAATCGCCGAAGGGCGGGGAGTGGATACCGACGAATTTAGCCTCGGTGAACTCTGAAGAAAACTTTGCGATGAGTTTGTCGAGAGTGCTTTGTTTTCCTCCGAGGAGGAAGTGGCGGAACTCAGCTTTCCCGCAGGTGGCCTTGATGGTTTCGAGCATCAAGGTTGGGCCATATACGCGGCAGGTTAGTTTTTCGGTGGGAGGGAGCTGGGCGTTGATCGACCAGATGAGCGGCATGCCGTCTGGGGTGATGAGGTCGAACTGGCGCATGGTCTCGCCGAAGTCCGGATCGTGGCGGGCCAGGGCGGCGACGTGGGTATTGGCGGCCTCGACGGCGTAGGGTGAGTCGGCGAGGGAGGCTTTTTCGAGGATCCACTCGACCGCTGAGGAATAAGTGCAGGCGGCTACGTGAAGGCCGATGACAGGACGGGTGCGCATGGATGAATGCTGGGTTTCAAACCCTGCAAAACGGTTCTACCTCCCTGAGCATGGGGGTGGTGGCGATGGCCGTGTTCCGATGAGCGGGATCGGTGAAGAGGTAGAGAGCGTATCCCCCGTAACCACCGCCGCAGTATTTATGGGCGATGGAGCCTTCGATGACTGGGAGTGGATCCATGCCTTCATCGAGTTGGGTGCCGTGGTAGATGGTCACGCCTTGAGCGATTTGAGCGATATCTGCGTGGAGGGCACCCTCGCGGGCGATGCGGGAGCTTTGTGCGATGCGGTCGTAATCGCGAGGAAGGTCAACGACGCCTGGGGTGTCGTGTTGGAGGCCGGTCCAATAAATGGCCATACGCCCGGATAGGAAATCGCCGTTTCTTTTGAAATCGAGCATTGGCCAATTGCCGGAGCGCCAGACGCAGAGGCCGGTTTCACGGATGACAGCAGGATCCTGCCAACCGACGCCGAGGCTGATCTCGGATTCGAAGCCATCGCGACCGTTGAGGAGAGCCCAAGCGCCGCTACCACCGAGGCCGGCTTGTTTTTCGAAGGGCCACTCGCGTAGTGAGACGAGTGGAGAAACAGCGCAGTTGACGATGTATTCGCCGGGACGGGAGAATCTTGGAACATCCAGCCAGCCACCCGCGAAATCGACGCGCAAGGGAGCTTCTGTGGGAGCCTGCACCCAGCGGACGATGGAGCTGGTGGAAACGGGATCGAAGCGCGGTGGGGTTTTGGGCAGGACGGTGTATTGCGCGCCGATCTGATCGCATAGCTCGCGTTTCAGGTCGGAATATTTGTCGTCCTCGGTAACGATGAGGAAATCAGGACGGACACGGAGGAAATCTTCTTCGAAATCGAGTCCTTCCTTGTGGCCATGAGTGATGATAACCTCGTCGATCATTCGCAAACCCTGAAGGAGGGCGCGCTTGTGGTCATCGGGGATTGAGGGTTTGCGGCGTTTGTGGTGCCATAGCACATCGTCAGAGGCAAATGAGACGATGAGGTAATCTCCCAATGCGCGGGCCTCCTCGAAAAACTGGAGATGTCCGGCGTGCAGAATGTCGTAGCAGCCGGAGACGAAGACTTTGCGCATTGCAGGTGGATTTGTTAAGAGAGGAGTGGAGATGGAAGATCGCCGTTACTCCTTGGAGACAGGGATGTGGTGGCCGTGGGATTTGAGGATGGCGTTCTGGCGGGCGGTGTTGAGGTCGGAGGCAACCATTTCCGCGCACATTTCCTCGACGGTGATTTCCGGAACCCAACCGAGTTTCTCCTTCGCCTTGGTGGGATCTCCGAGGAGGGTCTCGACCTCGGCGGGGCGGAAGTAACGGGGATCGACGCGGACGATCACATCGCCGGCTTTCAGCGCGGGTGCTTTCGAGGGGTCGGAGATGGCGGTGACAGTGGCGATCTCATCAATGCCGGAGCCGGAGAATTCGAGTTCGATGCCCGCTTCCATGGCGGACATGCGGACGAACTCTCTAACAGAAATTTGTTTGCCGGTGGCGATCACGAAATCGTCGGCGGTTTCTTGCTGGAGCATCATCCACTGCATGCGGACGTAGTCTTTGGCGTGGCCCCAGTCGCGGAGGGCATCCATGTTTCCGAGGAACAGGCATTTCTCCAGTCCTTGTGCGATGTTGGCGATGCCGCGGGTGATTTTGCGGGTAACGAAGGTCTCGCCGCGGCGGGGCGACTCGTGATTGAAGAGGATGCCGTTGCAGGCATACATGCCGTAGGATTCGCGGTAGTTCACGGTGATCCAGTAGGCATACATTTTTGCGACGGCATACGGAGAGCGTGGGTAAAACGGGGTGGTTTCCGTTTGTGGAATTTCCTGGACGAGGCCGTAAAGCTCTGAGGTGGAGGCTTGATAGAAACGGGTCTTTTTCTCAAGGCCTAGGAAGCGGATGGCTTCGAGCAGGCGGAGGGTTCCCATGGCGTCAACATCAGCGGTATATTCCGGACATTCGAAGGAGACGGCGACGTGGGATTGTGCGCCGAGGTTGTAAACCTCATCGGGCTGAACTTCGGAAATGATGCGGGTGAGGTTCGAGGAATCTGTTAGATCGCCGTAATGGAGCTTGAACCGCGAGTTTTCGATGTGCGGATCCTCGTAAATGTGATCGACGCGCTGGGTGTTGAAGAGGGACGCACGGCGCTTGATGCCGTGGACTTCGTAGCCCTTTTCCAAGAGAAATTCCGCAAGGTACGAGCCGTCTTGGCCAGTGATGCCGGTGATCAATGCTTTTTTCATAAAATTCTAATCTCAAGTTTTAATTCTTAATGGAGTGCGGGGCGTGACGGGATAGCGGAAAGTTTCATCAGGATGCCGTTTCATGATCAAGACGGCGCGTGCATCGGAGTGCAGCGATCTGCCCGATGGCGAGGCCGACGACATCCGCGAGCCAATCGAAGAAGTCGCAGTGACGGTTAGGAATGAGGGCTTGGGAAATTTCCTCTAAAGAGACAAGGATGAGGAGGACGAAGGTGATTGCTGTGATGTAACGCGGCAGATGGCGAATTCGGAAATTTGGAAAGGCGAGATTGCAGAGAAGCCCCAAGGTGCCGAAGAGGCCGATGTGTCCGAGTTTATCGGCATTACGGGTGGTGTGAATGAATGACCAGAAAGAATCGCCATACCCGAGGTTCGCGCTGATGACGACGGCGATGACGAATAAGCCAAAGGAGAAAGCGGCGATCCGGATTAGGCTGAGTTTGAATCTGTGACAGCAGGCATGAGAATTTTTCGTATTAGCGGCCATGCAAATGCTGAGTTGTGGCGCGAGGGGAAACTGGGGGTGGAGTGAGCGGTAAGTGGGATGGGGGCTGCTATTGGTGCGGGCCGGGCTTTGGCGAGGGCGCCAAAACCAACACGCGAGGGCGCGTGTGCTCCCCTTCAAATCCGCTCTGCGGAATCACAGCCGCGCTGCGCCGCTTTCTAGGGATGCGAGGAAATCCTGATAGGCTCCGGCGAGGCCACTTTCAAAAGGGATTTCCGGGGACCAGCCGGTGGACTGGATGAGCGAGATATCGAGCAGTTTTTTCGGCGTCCCATCGGGCTTGGTGGGGTCTGTTAGAATCTCGCCGGGGTAGCCGATGGTTTTCGCTACGAGCTTGGCGAGATCGAGGATGGTGAGGTCCGTGCCGGTGCCGACGTTGACCCAGTCAGGTGGGTTTTCTAGGGAAAGGAGGTGGAAGCAGGCCGCGGCGAGGTCGTCGGTATGAAGGAACTCGCGGCAAGGGGTGCCGGTGCCCCAGATCGTGACGGAGGGCGCGTTGGCTACTTTCGCTTCATGGAAACGGCGGATGAGGGCGGGGATGACGTGGGAGTTTTCTGCGTGGTAGTTGTCGCCCGGGCCGTAGAGATTGGTTGGCATGGCGGAGTGGAAGAGCAGGCCGTGCTGGGCGCGGTAGTGCTGGCACATTTTCAGCCCGGCGATCTTGGCTATTGCGTAAGCCTCGTTCGTCACTTCGAGCGGCGAAGTGAGCAGGCAGCTTTCCGGCATGGGCTGCGGAGCCATTTTTGGATAAATGCAGGAGGAGCCGAGGAAAAGCACGCGCGGCACGCCAGCACGGCGGGAGCCCTCGATGAGATTTGCGGCGATGGCTAGGTTCTCGTAGATGAAATCGGCGGGGTAGGTGGAGTTTGCGTGGATGCCGCCGACCTTCGCCGCCGCGATGATCACTGTGGCAGGCTTGTGTTTTTCGAGAAACGCGAAAACCTCAGGCTGCGAAGTAAGATCGAGCTCGGCGCGGCTGGCGGTGAGCGTTTCTAGGCCGAGCGATTCGGCTTTGCGGACAAGGGCGGAGCCAACCATGCCGCGGTGTCCGGAGATGAAAGTCTTCATAAATAAAAGCTGAAAAGCTGAAAAGCTGAAATGCTGAGATGGGGATCAGGCGAAGCGCTTGATGAGCTTTTCCGCTGCAACGAGTGCCATGCCGGTGACCTGATCCATATTATAATAGCGGTAAGTGGCGAGGCGACCGATGAAGGTCGTGTTCGTTTCTACGGCGGCGAGGGCGGCGTATTTTTGGTAAGCGGCGGCAGCGTCGGGGGCGGGGATAGGGTAGTAGGGTTCTTTGGATACGTCCCAGTCCTCGGGGAATTCGCGGACGATCGTGGTGGCGTCGATTTTTTGCCCAGTGGCGTGTTTGATCTCGACGATGCGCGTGAAGGGGATGTCTTTCCCTGGGTAATTCACTTGCATGGCGGGCTGCCAGAAACCGGGTTTCCCGGAAATTTTTTCGCGTGGGACGAGCTCGGCGGCGGTGAAGGATTCGTGGTCGAAACGGAGCGAGCGGTAAGGCAGCGAGCCGTATTTCCTACCAAAGTATTCGTCGATGGCTCCGGTGAAGATGAGGTGGTCGTGGGGGAATTTTTCCCGTGCCTCGATGAAATCGGTGTTGAGGTGGAGCGTGGTATTCGGGCTGGCGGCGAGGATGTTTTCGAGCAGGTGAGTGTAGCCTTTGTCGGGGAGTGCCTGGAAAGTTTCGGAGAGGTAGCGGTCGTCGCGGTTGGTGCGGATGGGGATACGCCCGCAGACGGAGGGATCAAGCTCGCGTGGATGGCGCTTCCATTGTTTCAGTGTGTAGCCCTCGAAAAATAGTTCGTAGAGGCGCGCGCCGACTTGTGAGAGGATAACTTCCTCGGAATTTTTCGGATCGGGGATATTGAGGCGGTTTGCGGCGAGGTATTGCTCAAAATCAGCGGTGGTCGCTGGTTTCCCGATGAGTTTCTCGAAGGTGTTGAGATTGATCGGAAAGGGCCAGAATTTGCCCTCGGTGAAGGATTGGATCGTGTAATCGACGGGATTCCAGCCGGTGAAGGTGGAGAGGTATTCGAGGATGCGTTCGGAGTTTGTCCGAAAATAATGTGGGCCGTAATTGTGGATCAGGACGCCGGCTTTGTCGTAGGAATCGTGGGCGTTGCCTGCGAGGTGCGGGCGCTTATCGACCACCACGCAATCATGTCCGGCGTTGGAGAGCCGATGTGCGGCGACCAGTCCCGAGAAGCCAGCTCCGACGATGAGGAATTTCAAAACTTGGTTAGCGAAAGATAATGGTGGGCGCCCGAAGGTTGCTACCAAGCACGCTACCGCCCTTGGTCGATTTCCCCGTTTTCTGGGAAAAAACCTGTGGTTGGTATTTGTAGATATTGATTTTCCCCGGTGGGCGAGGAGGCGGTTTCTATGGTGATGCGGAAAGGCGATCAGTTCAATGAAAAATGAACAAATCAGAAGTTTGGGATCGGCTTGCTAGCGGTTAAAATGGAGAAAAGATCGAGATCGACGGGTTGGATTTGGCCGAGAAATTCCAGGAGTACCTTCACGCGCTCGGTGGCTGGAGCGACGCTGCGGATGATCCCTTTCATGCCTTGGAAGGGGCCAGTGGCTACTTCCACTTCGTCCCCGACAGAGATGGAGGGCGCGATGGTGATCATCTCCTCTTCCCCTTCCCCGCCAGCCTGCTCGCGCACCTGGCGGATGAGGTTTCGCACCGTGGCATCGGGAATATCGGGGATTTCCGTGCCGAAGCGGACGAGGCCGCGCACTCCTTGGCAAAAGGTCACTGCGCGTTCCATTTCGTTGCGGTCGAACTTCGCCAGCAAGTATCCGGGGAAAAGGGGTTCCAGCCACCAGACTTTCCCGCGCCGCGTAGCCCTGCGGTATCTCATGCGGGGGCAGAACACCTCCACGCCCTCTAATTCCCGCAGATGCTTCGCGGCGATATGCTCCCGCTTCGTCTGCGTGCGGACGCAAAACCAACGGTGCTTATCTGTTTCGAGGAGAGTCATTGGCCGAGAATTTTCTGCAACATCGGTAGCACCTGGCCGCCGCGCTTCATCCAGGATTCGAGGCGCTCGATGCGATCGTTGAAAAACTCTTTGTCCACGGGATCAGCGGTGAGGCTGGCGGTTTCCGCAATGAATCGGAGCTTTATTTTCCCGCTATCTAGATGAGGGCGCACCTGCTCACGAATGAAGCCGCCGACCAATTTTTTCAGATCCACAGCGGGCTCGTAATATGTGCGCCGGTCGCCATTCCCGGCAGCCTCGCGCACCGCGCCAAGCGTCCGCAGCATTCGCAAACCTTGGCTCGCCGAGCCTTTGGAAATCCCCAGATCCCGCACTAGGTCGTCGAGCGAGAGGGGTGCGGTCGTAATGAAAAGCAAACCATAAATTTCCCCAAGCGATCTCGGCAAACCCAGCACTTTCACGCCGTCCACGAAAAAATCCACCACCTCCCGCTGCAACGTCGTGAGGCCGAAGGAGCTCGTTCTGGTATCAGGTGAGGGCGATTCCACACCCCGTTACTAACAGGCATAACGCTTTGTTCAAGTTTTTTTGAACTGCATGTTAGCGTGGCCGTCGGGAGCAATGAAAATCCGAGATGGTATCCGCGCCGTCCGGGATTATGATCTGCCTCGCCAACTATGATCGTAAGTATTTTCAACGATGTCATCGGCCCCGTGATGCGCGGGCCGTCGAGCTCCCACTGCGCCGCTGCCCTTCGCATCGGCCGCCTTGCCCGCAATCTCATGGATGGGGATTTCTCGCAGGTGCTTGTCGAGTTCGACCGCAACGGCTCACTGCCCAACACCCATGACACGCAGGGCTCCGATATGGGGCTTTTCGGCGGGCTGATGGGCTGGGACGCGGCGGATCCGCGGCTGCCGGGTTCCATGAAAACGCTGGCGGAAAGCGGTGTGAAAATTTCCATCGAGACCGTCGATGCCGGCGATCCGCATCCGAACACCTACCGGCTCACGCTTTTCAGTGAAAAGGAAACCCGCACTCTCATCGCGATCTCCACGGGCGGCGGCATCATGGAGGTGATCGAGCTCGACGGCTTCGGTGTCTCGATGCACGGCGATTATTTTGAGACCTTGATATGGATCGAAGGCGATCCGGCCAGCGGGGTCGCGGCTCTGGAAGCCAGTGTGGAGGGATCGCAGGTGATTTTGCATGAGTCGGGCGGGAGGAAAATGATCGAAGTGAAGGCTGCGACTTTTGTGGCTGATGATTTAATCGCGGCGCTGGAAGGAGTGCGCTGTGTGAAACGTCTCGCGCCGGTTCTTTCCGTGATGTCGCGGAAGGATACGCATGTCCCCTTCGGCACCTGCGAGGCGATGCTGGAATACGATGCCGGGCGCGCTACTCCGCTTTGGAAACTCGCCGTCCAATACGAAATGGCGCGCGGCAATCTCACCGAAGAGGTAGTAATCGCGAAGATGGTTGAGATCGTTCGCATCGTGCGGAACTCCATCGCCGAGGGCATCGCTGGCACGGAATACGAGGATCGCGTGCTCGGCCACCAGTGCGGGAAATTCGGCGAGATGATGGCGGCCGGAAAATTGTTAGATGGCGGCGCACTGAACCGGATTATCCTTTACGTGACCTCGCTGATGGAGGTGAAAAGCTCGATGGGCGTAATCATCGCCGCGCCTACAGCAGGGGCCTGCGCGGCCTTGCCTGGAGCTGTCGTCGCGATGGCGGAGAGCATGGGACTCGGCGAGGAAGAAATGGCCAAAGCCCTGCTCGCCAGCGGCCTGATCGGAGTTTTCATCGCTACCCGCTGGACCTTCGCCGCCGAAGTCGGCGGCTGCCAGGCAGAGGGAGGATCTGCCGCCGCGATGGCGGGCGCCGCGCTCGTCACCCTCGCAGAAGGCACGCTCAAGCAATCCGTCGGTGCGGCCTCGATGGCAATGCAAAGCATGATCGGCCTGATCTGTGATCCCATCGCGAACCGGGTAGAAGCTCCCTGCCTCGGAAAGAACGTCATGGCCGCCGCCAACGCCCTCTGTTGCGCGAACATGGCCTTGGCCGGTTACGACCAAGTCATCCCGCTCGACGAGGTGATCGAGACTGCGAAACAGGTTGCCAAACAAATGCCCCGCGAAGTGAGATGCACAAACCTAGGCGGTCTATCCATCACACCCACGGCGATCGCTCTGGAGAAAAAGCTCGCCGAGAAACGCGCCTGCGGCACCGGCTGCGGATGCGGGTGATCGGAAGGGTCGTTTTGATTCAAAATGACCCTACTGTAATCAGCTTTCCATGCGCTTGATTCCGAGTGGATTCGCGTCTTGTAGTTCAGCAGGAAGTGCGGCTTCGGGGAAGTTCTGCCATGTGACAGGGCGGCAGAAGCGGAAGATAGCCATGGTGCCTACGGAAGTACTACGTCCATCGGAGGTGGCGGGGAACGGCCCGCCGTGGACGATGCTATCGCAGACCTCCACGCCCGTGGGGAAGCCGTTGAAAATGAGGCGACCTGAGCGATTCTGTAGCGCGGGGACGAGGCCGGGATGCGCGGCGAGTTCCTCTACGGTGGAGTGAATACTGGCGGTAAGCTGGCCTTCGAGGTGCGGGATGGCAGCTTCGATTTCTGCAAGTGATCCGCGAACGATCAGGGTCGCGGGACCGAACATCTCGCCTTGCAGCACTTCGGATTTTAGGAAATCCGCAACGGAAACGGTGAAGGCCATCGGCGCGCCCTGACCAGAGCCGGCTTCGGTGGTGGAGCGGGCAAGGGTTGCCACGCCGGGTGCGGTGGCAAAGCTGGAGGTGGCGTCGGCAAAGGCTTTGCAGATGCCGGCGTTGAGCATCATGCCGGGAGAACCGGCCTCGATGAGGGACTTGAGTTTCGCGAGGAAAGCTTCACCAGTGTTTTCCGGAAGGAAAACGAGGCCGGGGTTCGTGCAGAACTGGCCGACGCCGAGCGTGAGCGATCCGAAAAACGCCTCGGCGAGTGCTTCTTCTCCACGAGCGAGCGCACTGGGAAGAATCACGACTGGGTTCACAGAACTCATTTCCGCGTAAACAGGAATGGGCTGCGGACGGGCGTTCGCGGTGGCCATCAGGGCGGTGCCGCCCGCACGGGAGCCAGTGAAGCCGACCGCTTGAATCACGGGATGTTTCACCACCGCTTGGCCGACCTTGCGCCCGCCGCCGTAGAGGACGGAGAACACGCCCTCGGGCATGCCGTTTGCCTGCGCGGCGGCAATCACGGCGTTGGCTACGATTTCTGCCACACCGGGATGCGATGAGTGGGCGATCACAACGACCGGACAACCGGCAGCCAATGCGGAGGCGGTGTCACCACCAGCCACGGAGTAGGCGAGCGGAAAATTGCTGGCGCAGAAAACGGCCACGGGGCCGAGTGGGCAGAGCATCGCGCGGTGGTCGGCTTTCGGTAAAGGCTTGCGATCGGGCTGGGCGCGGTCGATGCGGGCATCGACCCACGAGCCTTCTTCGATCTGTTTCGCGAACATGCGGAGCTGGCCGACAGTGCGACCGGTCTCTCCACGCAAGCGCGGCTCCGGCAAGGCGGTTTCAAGTTGGCCACGCTCGACGATTACCTCCACCACAGCCTCGATCCCATCCGCGATGGCGCGCAGGAACACGGCACGGGTTTTCCCCGGGAGCTGCGAGTAAACAGGAAATGCGGCGGCGGCGAGCGACAAGGCATTTTCCACCTCGTCAGGAGTGGCGGCCATGTAGGCCGGCTCAAGGACTGCGCCGGTGCCGGGCTGGATGCCGTTGCCGCAGGTTTCTGTTCCGCTAGAGCGTGAGTTGCCGATAAATGAAGTGCCGAGAAGAGTTGTGGTCATATAGAGTAGATTTCCGTGCGCGCACCCTGCGACAGCCATCCCTGATTAGCCATCCGAAATTTCCAAAGGCAGCGCCCTCTCTCCACAAGCGTTCAACGCCGCTTGTCCCGTCCAGCGAGTCCCCTTATCGCATCCTCGGGTTGATGGCGATCTGGGCGAGATCGGCGAGAAGATTGGCGGCGACAATCAGAAAACCGTAGAAAAGGACGAGGCCTTGGATGAGGAAAAACTCGCGGTCGGTGGCGGCGTTGACGAAGTGCTGGCCCATTCCGGGAATCTGGAAAATAGTTTCGATGACGAAAGATCCGGAGATCATACCGGCGAAGGCAGGGCCGATGAAAGCGACAGCGGGGATGAGCCCGCCTTTGAGAGCGTGGCGGATGATGATGCGCGAGCCGGGCACGCCTTTCGCTTTGGCAGTGCGTATGTAATCTTGGTTAAGCACATCGAGCATCCCGCCACGGGAAAGCCGGGCTAGGTAAGCGGCGTTGATCATTCCCAAAGTGACGGCGGGTAGAATCCAGTCCGTGGGAGAAGACCAGCCAGCGACATTCAGCGACTGAAAATAAAACCCGGCACCAACGGCGAGCAGCGGGCCGATCACGAAGCTGGGCAGACAGATGCCGACCATGGCGAAGGCCAGGCACGAGAAGTCAACGGGCGTGTTTTTCCTAACAGCCGCAATGACCCCGGCGGGGATGCCGACGAGCAGAGCGATGCCCATCGAGGCGAGCCCGAGGGCGAGGGAAACGGGGAACGATTCCGCGATGATCTCCGAGACCTGCACCCCCTCCTTTTTGATCATCGGCCCGAGATCTTGTTTGAAAACCAAGTTTGAAATGTAAATCGCGTATTGGACGGGCAAGGGTTTATCGAGACCCATGGCTTTTTTCTTCTCTACCAAGATGTGCTCGGGAAGCGCCTTCTCCTCCGTGTAGGGACTACCCGGCATGGCGTGGACGAGAAAGAAAGTCAGCGTGACCAACACGAAGAGCGTGAGCAGGCCCTGCAGGAAACGGGAGAGGATAAGCTTCGGCATGGCGGTCGGGCGATTAGCGTTTCGGCGGCTGCGGGACGAGCCGGATGTGGGTGAAGGGATGGTTGTCGAGCAAGAGCGGATCCCAGCCTTTCACGGAGGAATGCAGAAGATAATTTTTTCCCCACCAGGAAATCGGCGTCATGGGAGAATCAGTTAGCAGGATCTCCTCCGCCTCACGCAGGAGGCTGTTGCGAATCGTGGGATCTGTGACCTTGAAGGAATCCTTGAGCTTCGCTCCGAAAGGTTCGCTTTCCCAACCAGTGCGGTTGTTGCCATTGCCCGCTGTCCACATCTCAAGAAAGGTGAGAGGGTCGATGTAATCGCCGATCCATCCGCCGCCCATGATATCGTAGTCCTCTTCCTGCATGGCGACCATGTAAGCGGTCCATTCCATGCTTTGAATCTCGACCTCGACACCGAGATATTTTTCCCACATTGCCTGGATCGCGGTGGCAAGAGCGGCATTCGTTTCTTTGGAGGCGATCAGAATCTTGAGGCGGGGGAAATCCGGACGCTTGCCTTTGGCATCAAGGGGAAATCCGGCATCGGTGAGGAGTTTATTCGCCGCCTCGGGATCCAGCGAGACACCATGCGGTGGCTCGTAATCGCCCATCGGCGGAGTCATCCCGTAGGCGGGCTCGAAGCCTCGGAAAACGCTGTTACAGAGCGCCTTTCGGTCGATGGCGAGGCTCAGGGCGCGACGGACGCGGACATCATCGAGTGGTTTTACCTTGGTATTGTAGCGGTAAAGTATGGTTCCCAAGTAAGGCTCTTGCCGGAGCGAGCCGGGATCGACCCTTTTCATGAGATCGACTACCTCGGGCGGGGCCGTGCTAGTGACATGTAGCTGGCCGTCGCGGAACATGCGCGACTCGGTGAACATATTGCTGACAGGCAGGAAACGGATGCCATTGAGAGGAAAATTTCCGGCATCCCAATAGTGCGGGTTTCGCTCCACCTCGATATGGTCGTTGCGGCGGTAGGACTTGATACGGTAGGGGCCGTTGCCGACCAGATTTTCAGCGCGCGACCAAGGATTGCCAACCATTTCCATTTTTCCGAACTTCAGCACCTGATGCTTGGGCACGGGATACCACGTGTAATGTTTGATGACTTCGAGGAAATAAGGTGTCGGGCCACGGAGTGTTAGGACGAAGCCGTAGGGATCGGTGACCTTGATTCCGACCGTTGAGAAATCCGTGGACTTGCCCTTGTTGAAGTCCTCCGCGCCTTCCATGAAATAAAGCATCTCCGCATATTTTGCGCCGAAGGATGGCGTGAGCATGCGCTCGTAGGAAAAGCGGAAATCCTCGGCTGTGACGGGTGTGCCGTCCGACCACTTCGCCTCGGGGCGCAACTTTACCGTCCATACCGTGGAGGTCTCGTCCGGAGTCACTTCCAAGGCTGCTCCCGGTGGTGCCGCGAGATCCTCCTTCGGATGAAGCTGAACCATGCCCTCGTAGAGCGCGCGCATCACATTGCTTTCGATCACACCGGAAACGACCTGCAGATCGAGGCTCTTGGGATCGGCGGAGTTGCCGTAAAGCAGGATGCCCTCGCGGGTAGCCTTATCGACCTGAGATTCCTTCTGGCAGGAAATGAGCAGCAGGCAGGAAGATAGGATCAGGGGCAGTCGTTGCATCACTAGGGCGGAACTTATTCAGATCCGCTCCGACATTGCAAACGCCAAGGCGTGTCAGCAAGCGCTACGGAAGATTTTTCGCGGCGAGCACGAAGCGTAACTCTCACTTGGGAGCGAGGTATTTCGTGAAAGCCTTCAGGTCTGCGGGAAGAGTTTTCCCCAAACTTATAAATTTCTCATAGAATACGGCAAGAGCCGCGGCCTCCGTGAGGCGGGTGTATCCAGATGAGTTCTTGTTCTCGTCTTCGGTGCCCCAGTTCTGGATGGCGACCTTGACTTCCGGATCCTTATGGTAAACGCCAAGCGCCTTAATGCCGGCTTGCTGAGTGATAATCTCCGAAGCTCCCGAATCCGCCGTCATGGCGACGCTGTATTCGATGAGCGCTTCACGACCGCGCTCCAGATTGTCGAGTGCGAGGCCTTTGCAATAGGCGACCTGCGCGCGCTGGTATCCGGGAAGAGCCTCTTCATCCCTCTCGGAAGCGATGACCAACACACGATCCCATGCGAGGGCTCGGACAGCGTCCCACATGATGTAGAGATCGAGTTGGCGGAGCTGGTTCTCGCGGGTTAATGGCTCTTTGAGGAATGTTTTCAACACCACCGCGAGACCCTCGTAATCGCCGAGGTGGCGGCAGCACTCCATCTCATGGAAAGCGGCGAGCGTGTGGAAATTATCGGGCATCGCAGCGATCGGCTTGCAGCGATCCTTGACCGAGGCAAACGCCTCCTGAGCCTCTTTGTATTTCCTGCCCTCGTAGAGATCGATGGCGGCCGCGTAATCGGGTGGCTCAACCAAAAAGATGGTGGCGAAATCCGATGTTTTTGCCTCAACGAAATCCGTGGAGACCTTGGTGGTCTTGTAGCGGATCTGCGATTTGCTGGCGGCAAGAATCCACGCGCGGAAGGTGCCGCCGTCATCACGTTTTGAGAGAATAGCCTCGGCCTCAAATGCCTGCGAAAAGGCAGGGATCGTGAGCGCGGGCACGAGGAGGAGAGAGAGGATCAGATGTTTCATGATATGGCTTGGGTTGAAATTAGGGATGGGTTAGCGGCCTTCTGCCTCTGCCTTTTCCTTGAGGATTTTTTCCATGGATTTCACATTCGGGTCAGCCTCGTATTGGTCGGTGAGTTTCTGGACGCTCTCCCAGAGTTTCACCTCCTCGGGGGACATCTTGTCTTTGAATCGACCGGTGAGCTCAAGGTATTGATAACCGCGCTGATACGCTCCTTGGCGATCGGAGGTGACGTTTGGCCCGGAGGAGGCCTTGTTGCGTTTGTGGGAAAGCTCCATCCACCTCTGGATCGCGGGAGCCGAGATTTTGATGTAGCCCATTTGCGCCGAGAATACTTTCACATACATCGCGATGGCGTCATCCGTCATGTTCCGCTTGTCGAATGTCTCAGCTAGCATAAGGCCGACCTCCGGCGAGTATTTCGTAAAGCCGAGTGATTTCCCTTCTTCGCGGTTAAGGTATTGGTTCGCACGCTCGGCAGCCTTGGCGTAGTCGCCCTTTTTCATGAGGATCTGGATCATGCGGTAAAGGGCGAACTCGCGCTCCGGTTTTTCCTGGGAGTCGTTGAAGATCCGCTCGAAGTCCACTACACCCTTATCTAAGTCAGCGGGTTGCGGGGACTGTCCATAAACATCGGCACGGCCGCCTAGTGCTTGGAAAAGGTAGGATTGATCCGGGCGGGATAGAGCCTCGTCATAATACGGGAGTGCTTCGCGCGGCGCGGAGGTGTTTGTGCGCAGATAGTCGCCGAGTTTCACAAGGATGAAGTCGGAAAGCTCCTTGAGTGCGAATTCTGACTTTAGATCCCGGAAGAGGACGGTGATCATCGCCTCGGCGGCGCGTTGCTTGTCTGGGTTCTCCTTGTCCTTGGCTACCGCTTCGAACACGCCGATAATTGCAATGCGTAGAATGGCGCGAGCTGCCTTGTCCGAACTGCCGATTCCGGGGAAACTGTAGTAGTGCTCTTTGAGCTCATCGGGGGTGTATTTCTCCAAGTAGAACTCGGTGTAAGAGTTGATCGCCTGCTCAAGGCCGACAGCCTCAGTTTGCTTGGCCATGTCCGAAATGATTTCCTGAAGACGCGCCAGCGCCTCTTTGCCGCGGCCAACCGACTCCATCGCATACATCTGGGCAACGGCGACTTGCGAGCGATAGGGCGAACCTTCCGAGTATTCTTTCCAGTACTTGTCGGCGTGGGGAACGGCATCCTTCAAGCGCGGGCCGAAGTCTTCGCCTTTCTTATGCTCGCCGAGCATGACGGTGAGGTAATAGAGAGCCTCGCTGACCACGCCCTCGTTAGCACGGATTTCGCCGATCTCGATTGCTTTCAGATAAGATGCCTCGGCTTCGTCAGGCTGTTCGAGAACCTGCAGGATGTTGCCGCGGAGGCTGTAGGCCTGATCGGTAACCGGGGAATCTGCGAACTCCTTGATGATGCGATCCGTCTTCTCTAGGGCAGGCTCGTTTTCCTCCTCCGCGAAGTGGGCGTTGGCACGGTCGTAGAGAGCCAGCGGGATATAGGACTGGTTCGGGTCGGACTTGTATTTCTCAAGGAAAGCATCGAGCAGCTTCGCCGCTTTTGACCAGAACTGGAGGCGGGAAACATTGGACGCCTGGAAATAGGACGCGGACATCGCGAAGACACTCTCGGGGTATTTCTCAACGTGTTGGTCGAGGAGCGGCGCGGCCTTGTCGTATTGGCCGGTGTAGAAATAGGAACCGCCCAGCACAAACAGGACGAGGTCGTGTTCCAGCGTGCCTTCGGTTGCTTTCTTGTTCTCAATGATGTCACCGGCGATCTCGATACAGATCTCGTATTTCCCTTCGAAAAACAGGGAGGAGAGCATCATCTTCTGGACATCCGGCTTGTATTTCGATTCCGGGAATGTGGCGAGGAAGATCTCACCGTATTTCTGGGTGGTCATGACACTGCCGATGATCGACGAGGTGCGGACGAGGTGGAACAGGTTGTCCTCGCGCTTCTCGGCCTTGGGGTAATATTTTTCAAGCTGGAGGTAGGCGGCATGGGATCCGTGGACGTTGCCGTTCGTCTCATGGATGAAGGCTATGACGGCGAGCTTGAACATCTCGATCGACTTGTTGCCGCGCATCTCGGCCTCGAGGGCTGTGAGCTGGGACTCAAGGCTCGCCTTGTCGAGGCGGAGTGTGCCGGAGGAAAGGCGCGGGAGATGTCCCATGTCTCGGATGCGGGCACGGAGATCATCGATGGCAACTTCCGTAGCTGGGACGAATTGGTAAAGATTGAGTGCCGCCACCGTCATTTGCGCCTCAAGGGCGTCGGCAGCGAGCTTCATAAAAATCTTCGAATAACGCTGCATCGCGTAGGGGGCGACGATCAGGCCGCCGCGGTTCTTGGCGATGAAATCGAGGAGCGCCCGCTCGTCGGGCTTTGTGATGGCGGCGGAGACCAGAGCTTGGAATCCGGCCACAATCGCTTCGTCCGGCGTGGGGAACGTGTCCTTGTTTGTGATCGCGATTTCAAGATGCTCATTGCCCTCGGTGATTTTTCCGAGGCGATAGTGGGCGATCGCCATGTTCACGTGGAATGAACCCTGGGGATACTTGTCCCTCCCCTTGTCGCGCTCCTGAAGGAATTTCTTCCACTGCGTGATGGCCAGCTCATTGTCCTCAAGACCGAAGGCCGCGTCACCCCATTTTAGCAGAGCCATATTGTGGAAAATATTGCCACCACCGGCTACCTTGTCGTTGGGGTAATCTTTATAGCAGGACTCAAAAGACTTCATCGCATCATCGAATTTCTTGAGTTTCAGCTCACACATTCCTTTGCGGTAAATAATCACTCCGAACTGCAAGCCATAAATTTGTATCGCATGTTTCGGATTCTTGCCGAAGCCAGCGGCTTTGGTGTTGTAAGCAAGCGCCTCCTCCCACTTCTCCTCTTTCATAGCCAGAAGTGCTTTATCGACGAGTTCCGGGAGGGTTTCCTGCGCGAAAGCCGGGATGGCGGTAGCCGCGAAAACGATTGCGAGAAGGAGTTTTTTCATGGTCGTTTGAAATTGGGTTTTCTCTTAGAAATTCAAGTTGTAAATCGGAAGGGACAAAGTTTTAAAATAATGTGCCGTCGTTAGTGTCCTGCAAGGGGGAACGTCCGACGACGAGGGAATTTTTGGGATTTCCTGAGGAAAATCCGATCACTCCACCAGATCGGTGAATGTGACCGAAGAGATTCCGGCTCCGGCAAGCGAATTGAGGACATCGATCACGCGCTGCTGCGTCGTGCCGGGATCTACGTAAACCTGAACCAGTGGAGTGCTGCCCGCGCTGCGCGCCGCTGCGGCGTAGAGGTCGAGCTGGCTGTCGAGCAGAGGCACCTCGCGCACGCTGGCATCCTGATCGAGCTGCTGCTGCCCCGCGTCAACTCCGGTATAGATCACACCGCCGGCATCCACGCGGATGAACATCGGCTCGATCTTCGGCTGTTCGTTACTCGGGTTCGCGGCCGGAAGGGACATGGCCAGATCGGACTCACGGATGGTCACCGATGATGTGACGATGAAGTAAATAAGCAGCAGGAAGCAAACGTCGATGAGTGAGGAAATGTCGAGCTCCGGATCGGCGGTGTTCTCGTGGAAATATTTTTTGTGGCGTGCCATAAAAAGTGTGGATTAGGAATGGTAGTTAGGCGGACGGATAAATGGTCGCCTATTTCTTCTTAGCGCCACCGCCGCGCCCTTTCTCGTAAACGGCGAAGACAACTTGATCCACCCCGGCTTCCGCCGCCGCGCGAACTGCTGTGCGCGAATATTTGAAGACCGCCTCGTGGTCGCCGCGCAAGTGGAGCTTCGGTACAATGCCAAGCGGGATGATCTTGTCTCTCTCCCTCTTCACAAGATCGACGATATCCTTATCGTCAGCGAGAATCACGTTGAAGTTTTCCCCGGTGAAGGTGCCGTCCTGACGGACATTAATCACGATGCGTCCACGACCGTCTTCCTGTCGCTTGGAATTTTTAGCGACCGGAGGAGAAACCTCTGGATCGGTCTTCACAATGATCGCGGTGGCGTTGACGATGAAGAAAATAAGGAGCAGGAAAACCATGTCGATCATGGGCGACATGTCGAGCTTCGCCTGCTCATCCTCAGGGGATCTGGTTGCTCTGAGCTTTGAGGATGCCATGGTTTTATCCTTATGTTCTGAATTACCGTGAAAGGATCAGACGTCGATTCCTTCGGGAATCTTGGCGTAAAGCGTGTCCGCGTTCACCGTGGCGACAGCGGCATTGAGCAGTGCCTCGGCAGCGTAAATCGCGTCAGACACAAGGCCGTTGTATCTGTTTTTGAGAACGTAGAAAGCGATGATACAGGGAATGGCGTTGATCAGTCCCCAGAGTGTGGTGAGGAGGGCGACGGAGATGTCACCTGCGAGTTGTGAGGGATCGGCGGCTCCGGAGGAACTGAGGGTTGCGAAGCAACCGACCATGCCGATAACTGTTCCGAGGAGTCCCAGCATCGGGGAAGCCTGTGCGCAGACAGAGATGTAGTTGATCAAAACCATGGCTTTCCTAGCCTCATTGTTGGTGAAATCCGCCATGGCGTCCTCGATTTGGTCGCGCCCGAGGGTATCCGGCTGAGTTGCATCGATGTTAGGAAATGAATACGCGACAAGCCGGCCAAGGAAAGAAGGATGAGAGGAAGCAAGCTCAATGGCAGAGCGGACGCGGCAGTTCGTCATGTGATCCATGAGTGCAGCATTGAGATCGGAAGGGACGAACTTAGCCTTACTGAAGTTCATGAAGCAGTAGATGGAGAGCCCGATGAATGCGACCACGGCGGCACCGATGAAAAGCATCGTCCAGCCACCGTCGATCACCCATACGTCGAGTAGAGATTTCTTGGCGGGAGCAGCCTGTGCGTAAAGCTGGGGAGCCGCCAACAGGATCGCGGTGATAATGGTGGATGCAGTGAAGCGATGGCGGGTTGCGAGTTTTTGGATCATGGACTTTGTTTGGAAGTTTGTGTGATGTGCCACAGTTTGAAAATTAAGGCAGGTACGGCAAGAAAGATTTAGGAAAAATGGGAAAGAAGCTGCGTGCGGGTTTGTGAGGAACGCGCGGCGATACTCTTTCCTTGGAGAAATAAAACCGCCGTGTTCCATGACTGGAACACGGCGGCAGGAAACGTAATGAGCCGGTGATCAGGCCTTGCCGATAATCGTCTGGCCGGTGGAGCGAAGCTCGTCGCAGGCTTGCTTCATGCGGTCGCAGAGACCTTGTTCGCCTTTCTTGAGATAGGAACGCGGGTCGTAGTGCTTCTTGTTGCCAACCTCGCCGTCGATCTTAAGCACGCCCTCGATATTCGCGCAGATGTGCGCAACGATGGGGCGGGTGAAGGCGTATTGAGTATCGGTATCGATATTCATTTTCACGACGCCGTAATCGAGGGTTTCCTGGAGATCCTCGCTGGAGGTGCCGGAGCCGCCGTGGAAAACGAGATCCATTTCCGCAGATGGGCCGTGCTTGTCGGTCACGGCTTTCTGGCCGTCTTTGAGGATGGAGGGTTTGAGCTTCACCGCGCCGGGCTTGTAAGCACCGTGGACGTTTCCGAAGGTAGCCGCGAAAAGGAAACGGCCGATAGGCTGGAGGGCTTCGTAAACCTCCACCATGTCCTCGGGGGTGGTGTAAAGTTTCTCGATCGGCAGGCCAGAGGTATCGTGGCCGTCCTCCTCGCCGCCGACGCAGCCGGCCTCGACCTCAAGGATGATGCCGAGCTCAGCGCATTCTTTCAGGAGGTCTTTCGAGATGCGGAGGTTTTCCTTCAGCTCAACGACCGAGCCATCGAACATGTGAGATTGGAAAAGCGGGCCTTTGCCGGCGGCGATGCGCTCGCGGGAAGCTTGCAGGAGGGGCTTTAGGAAGCCCTCGACTTTTTCCGGGTGGCAGTGGTCGGTGTGGAGTGCGATGAGGACATTGTGTTTCTCGGCGAGCAGGTGGCAGGCCTCGGCGAGGACGATGGCTCCGAAGGCGGCGTCCTTCACGGCGGTGCCGGCGGCGAACTCGCCGCCGCCGGTGGAAACCTGGATGATGCCGTCGGATTTCGACTCCGAAAAGGCTTTGAGAGCCCCGTTGATCGTGGTGAGGGAGGTGACGTTGATGGCCGGGTAGGCGTATCCGCCTTTCTGGGCGGCATCGAGCATGGCGGCGTATTGGGCTGGTGTTGCGATAGGCATGACGGGGGCGGGGTAGCGGATTGCTTACCAAGGGGCAAGCCCCAAGAATTCTGATTGCCCGGGTAATTCTTGCCAAAGCCGCCGGGCTGGCCTACATCCTTCCTCCCCGCCAATATGCGGTCCCGTGGTCCAATGGATAGGACGATGGCCTCCGAAGCCGTAGGTGGTGGTTCGATTCCACCCGGGACCACCAAATCGCCTAACGCGATGCGCCTATTGATGCTTTGATCGATGAGCAGCCCTTTGGATGATTTATGAGGGTGGGCTCGTCGTTTGCTGGGTGTAACTCTTTGCGATTACAGACGCGTTTTCTAAATCGCGGTTCCTTCGCTTTTGGATTTACTTAGAAATCTAGGTATATCTCGGTGCGGCGGTTGGCGCGGCGACCATCGGGGTTGTCCTCGCCGGTTTCGGTGACGTTGGGGCGGCGTGGTTGCGAGGCCCCTTTGGCGAGGGTGATGATCTGTGCGGTGGGGACTCCGGCGGCAGCGAGAAAATCGCGGACGGTATCAGCGCGGTTTGCGGAGAGGCGGTTGTTGTAATCCTCGGTGCCGAGAGCGTCGGTGTGGCCGCTGAGGGTGATTTTCTTGTTGGAGTCGCCCTTGAGTATCGAGGCAACAATCCCGAGCTGGCGGCGTGTGCGATCGCTCATGGCATCTTTGTCGAAGCCAAAGTAGAGGGCGAGGGTTTCGCCGCCGGCCGGGTTTTTCACGAGGGGTGAATAATAGACATCGCCGCCGGCAATATGCATCGCGTAATCGGCGAGAAGTTTGTCGAGGTTGATTTCGGTAACGAGCCAGTTCGATGGCGCAGGGGATTGGCGAAGATTGAGGGCGAATTCAGCGCTCTGGGCACCGTCTGCTGCGACTACGTTGGCGATGTAGCCGACGGCGTCGCCACGGTTAAACATAGTACGGAGAGGTTTCGTATTGCGCATACGATACTCGCCCTCTTCGAAGAGTATGCAAAGCGCGGCGATTTTGACATCGGAGACGGTGGCGGGATCGACATAATCGCGGGCTAACTCGAAGTCCTGATCGAGAATGGCTTGGAGGAAAGCATCAGCAATATCCAGTGAGTCCGCGAGGATTGCTTTTGGGATTGGCTCACCGGGTTCAGGTGGGAGAGTGATTTTCTCAATCATCCATTTGCCGCCCACGTTACGGAGCTCAAAGAGGATGCGATCGCGGCCGGATTCGCGCTTCTCGAGTTCGATTGCCCAGCGAGAAAGGCGGTTTAGCTCCAACTCGCCAATCTCGCGTATGCCGCCGGGCTGGCGGATGCGAAAAGTATCGTCATTTGCGAGGGCGGTGAGCTTGGCAAGATTCTGTGTGTCGAGAGCCCGTTTTCCAATAAGTTGGGAAACCGTCTTCATATCGCCTTTTTCCAGCGCCTTAGCGATACGGGTAAGCAGTTCTGCGGGTTCCGCTGAGGTGAGGCCTTCTCCAAGATCTTTTAGAATTTCTTCCGGTGACTCGGGAGGCATGGGTTCATCGAGCGTTTTGATCGGATCCGGCGTTACGACGGTTTCGACGACGGGTTTTTCATCGTGCTTTAGTGAAACAGTTTTTTTCGCACCGGGACGCACGAGTAGAAGGGCAAGCGCGGTGACAGCAAGAATCGCTGCGAGACCTAGGAATAGGTAAGGAATGGTGTTTGAGCGCATATAGTGGAAAACTTTAAATTTTAAACTCTGAGTGTCGATACGCGCGCGGATTCTGGATTTGTGCGGGGAAATGGAAAATCAAGGGCTAGGCAGATTCAGCCTTAGGGGCTTGCCTTCTCGCAGTACGGCTAGGCTGGTCGATTGAATAGCGGCTGATGCGACGAGGTGAAGATAAAATTCATTGGAACCAGAAATACGTGAATTGTTGAGGCTCAAGATTAGATCTCCCGGCAGTAGTATGCCCATGGCCTTACCCTGATCTAGGATTCGCGTGACAAGCACACCGGTGCTGCCTAAGGCAAGTTCCTCATCCGTGAGATCCCTGACTTCCACTCCCACTTTACGGAGTATCTCAATATTTTCCCTGGTCTTTTTATCCATGGAAACTTCCGAGTACACTGGAGCGGAGGTTGCCTCCTTGATCGTTGCTTCGAGAGCAATAAGTTGACCTTTCCTCCAAACATCCACTTTGATTTTTTTGCCGATACCGGAACGCTGGACAAGTGAAATGAGATGGGCGGTATCCTTCACGATCTCATCGTTGTATGAAACGACGACATCGCCTGACTTGAGTCCGGCGACTGCGGCAGGAGCGCCGGGCGTTGTATCAAGGACAGCGCTGCCATCTTTTTCCACGTAGCCGAGTTCCAAGCGGACGGCAGGATCAAGATCCAGCATTTGCACACCTAAGTATCCACGAATGGGACGTCCTCGCTGAATGATTTGCTTCAGTGCCTCGCGGACTTCGTTCGATGGGATCGAGAAACCGACACCTTGGAAGCCAGGGTTTGCGCGGTCGCGGCTATAAATGGCGACGTTGATCCCGATGATCTCGCCGGTGAGGTTTACAAGCGGACCGCCCGAATTACCGGGGTTGATAGCGGCGTCGGTTTGAAATAGATCGCGTTGGTTGTCGGAGAGCGAGCGTTCTTTAGCGGAGATAATTCCCTGCGTAACTGTTTCACCGAGCCCAAAGGGATTTCCAACAGCAAACACGAGCTGACCTACCTCGACTTGTGACGAATCACCCAGTTTGAGGGGGACGAAAGTTTCGGCTGAGTCAATTTTAATCACCGCGATATCAAGCAACGGATCCTCACCGACCATTGTAGCGCTATAGCTTTTTCCGCCATGTAATGTGATACGGATTTTCTTCTGCCCAGCAATCACGTGATGATTTGTGATCACATGACCTTCCTTGCTGACGATCACGCCTGATCCCTGCCCCTGTGTAGGATAGCTTCGCACGTCGGCTCTCCCAAAAAAATCCATCAGTTTCTCAGTGCGAATGCCCGCTGTATCGATACTGACGACCGAGGGCACCACGGCTTGCGTAAGGCGAGCGTATTCCTGGTTGAGCCGGGAGATCATCTCCACGTCGCTTAAGTTCAAAGCGGATTTTTCCGAAGGGGTGAAGGCTTCGGGATGATTCGTTTCTGACTTTCTCAGGAATGAGGGAATCAACGAAATGAAGTCGCTGCCATTATGCCACGTCCTCAATGCCGTTACCAAAAGGAAGAAAACGACGAAGACAATCAGTAGTAAAAATAAGCTTTTGAAGGCGGAAAGCATGTGCGGGTGGACTGTTTGAAAGATGGCATAATTATCAGCGTTTCCAAGCGCCAAAGGATGCCGGTTGCTCTTCAGATGAAGGATACTCTATTTTTTGACTTCATAAGATCTTAGTCATAAGCATGTTTATAAGTCGCCGAAACACGTGTTCCACGCTTTGGGCTCAAGCGTTCCATGCGAAGGATAAGTTTGTGGTAAGGGTCGGCGGAGGGGTCGTAACTAGCGGTAATACGGGTTTCCGAATTAGATATCGGTAATAGATCACAAGTTTTTGGAGCTTTATTCACAGCTTGTTCTTGGAGAGCATGGCGGGGTTGAAACGCGTGATCATAACCGGAGGAACAGGTGGCTTGGGAAAGGCGATCGCGATTGAGTTTGCGGGGAAAGGCTGGGACGTTATCGCGTTGGGGCGAAGTGATCTCGATTTGGCGGACAGTAACACGGTGACACGATTTTTCGAGACGAATGCATGTGATCTTCTAGTTTGTTGCGCGGGGATTATCCGGGATGTGCCGCTTTCTCGGATGGAGGAAGTGCAGTGGGATGAGGTTTTCGCAGTCAATTTTAAGGCGGCGGCTCGCTGTGCCACGGCCGCCGTGCCTGGTATGCGCGCCAAGGGGCGTGGGCATGTGATTTTTGTTTCGAGTTACGCCGCGCTCCACCCTGCCGTTGGGCAGGCAGCGTATGCTACTGCGAAGGCGGCCTTGCACGGGCTGGCGCGGGAGATGGCAGAGATGCATGGCCGGGGCGGCTTGCGGTTCAATGTGGTGCTGCCGGGCTTTTTGGTGACACCGATGACCGAATCGGTGTCAGAGAAGAGAAAAGAAGCGATCCTTGGTGCGCATTGTTTGGATCATTTCAACACAGTCGCGGCCGCCGCTGGTTTTATCCGGTTTTTGGAAGAAGAGATGCCGTTTACTTCGGGGCAAGTTTTTTCATTAGATAGTCGGCCTTGAAGAATGATTTTTTCAAAAAAACGCCGATGTCCTTGACAGACTAGATGAATTCATGGTTATTTTTCCACCCGCAGCTAACGCCGCAACGCACTCGTAGCTCAGCTGGATAGAGCGCCTGACTACGAATCAGGAGGTCAGGGGTTCGAATCCCTTCGAGTGTACCATCTTTTTAAAGCCTTCCGATAACTACGGTTTCGGAAGGTTTTTTATTTTGGTGAGCTGAATGAATTACGAACTGGAGCCGCGTTCTCCAGAACGCGCGCCCGGCATAAGTCGAGCTTCGGCTTAACACTTGGAGGGAATGATTGCTCCGGCGATGATTGCTGGGAGCGTTTTGGAAGATGAAGTGTGAATAAAATAGTTTGCCGCGCGCTCCTTGGGCTGGCGTGATGTGTGCGATGAGTTTGACAAGAATTTCGGGAAAGATAACCGCGGGCTTCCCGCTATGGCTTCTGTTAGGTTGTGCGTGGGCATGGTTCCAGCCGACCGCCTGGTTGGGCTTTAAGCCATGGATCGAAGTGGCGCTCGGGGTCGTGATGCTAGGCATGGGTCTAACGCTGCGCTTCTCCGATTTCGCCGCAGTCCTCAGGGATCCGAAGCGCATCGCTCTCGGGGTTTTTGCGCAGTTCGCAATTATGCCTTTGGCGGGGTGGGGCTTGGCAAAGGCTTTCAATCTGGAAACCGGCCTCGCGCTGGGCTTGATCCTCGTTGCCTGCTGCCCGGGCGGCACGGTGTCGAATGTCATCTGCCACCTCGCCCGCGCGAATGTGCCGCTCAGTGTCCTGCTTACCATGACCTCAACGCTCGCCGCCGTGTTCGCCACGCCTTGGTTGACGAGCTGGCTTGCCGGGGCGTGGATGCCCATCGATGCATGGGCGCTTTTTCGATCTATGCTGATCGTGGTTTTGCTGCCGCTCATTCTCGGGATCACGGTGAACACACTTTTAGGAAAAATGAAGGATGCGTCGAAACTCAGGGCGGGTATCGACGCGCTCGGGCCGCTGGTCAGCGCACTGGTCGTAGTAGCCATTGTCGGTTGCATCGTCGCGCTGAACCGGGATGCGATCGCTGCCGCTGCGGGTGTTCTTTTCCTTTCGGTGTTCCTCCTGCATTTCCTAGGATTTCTCCTGGGCTACCTTTTTGCGAAAATCACTGGCTGCGGTGAAAGCCTGTGCCGAACGATCTCCATCGAGGTCGGTATGCAGAACAGCGGTCTCGGCGCCGCTCTCGCCACCCGGCATTTTCCAACCATCGCCATGGCACCGGTGCCCGCCGCAATTTCCGCTGTTTTTCACAGCATTATCGGCAGCGCCCTCGCGGCATGGTGGCGGCGGTCTTCGGGCGGGAAATGAGATCTGTGGATCAAAGAAGCGGATTGATGAAACGCACTCCCGCAAACCTGCCGAAGTCCAGATCTGCCGTATGAACTTCTGCATCGAGGCGGCGCGCAACGGCCGCGATCTGGGCGTCGGTGGTCAGGTTGCCCGCCGTTCCTGCGGATTCCAGCAGCCCAAGCGCCGTTTCCACATCATCCGGCAGCATATCATGCAGACGCACCTGCCTCCGACTCAGCCACGAACGGACATGAGTTGATGCCTCGGACACGGATAGCGGCTCAGTGAAGATCCGGGGATGGGTGGAAATCCTCACGAATGCGAAAATCACCGGTGGCAGCAGAATCAACGGTTGAGTGCCGTTCATGATGCGCTCGCACCAAGCCGCTGCCTTGGCGTGAAAGGGACTGCTTTCGTCGCATGAGTATAGAAGAAGGTTGGCGTCCGGCAGGATCATAGGCTGCGCACCATGAGTTTGCGGGTGGTTTCCAGAAACGCTTCCGCTTCAAGATCGTCCGCCAATTGGTTGAAACCAGAGGGATCATAACCAGCGCGTAATCCCATGGGGCGGGAGCGCAGGACAAATGGTTCCGCCTCTCCAATCCCCGCAGCCTGCTCAATGCCAGCGCGCAGGGTTTCGTTGAGCACTTTCTTGAAAGGCTTGTGGGTGCGCATGGCGGTTTCCCGCAAAATACGCTCCACATCCCGATCCAGAGTCACGGTGGTTCTCATATACGCATCATAATGCGTTTTTTATAGATGTAAAGATGTCAGGATAATGTCCTCAAATTTCTTTCAAGCGGAGCGCGGGTCTGAGCGCAGGGTGTAATAGAGGCAATTAACTGATCTTATTTTATCAATATAGCTTTAGTGCCAATGTGTTGATCTTATTTTGATTGACTCCACTTAAGATCAGTCTATTGATCTTAACGTGATTGAAATCAGTCCAGAACAACTAGGGCAGTCCCTGCGAGAAGAAAATCCATGGTGGGAAGGGCTACTTGGCATTTCTCCTTTCTTCAAATCCGCAAGTCCACGCGGTTTTTTGGGCAATTTCATGAAACTCGTGGAGGCAGAATCACCCCGCCGCGAGGTCGTCCTATTGGGGCCTAGGCGGGTGGGGAAAACCTTTCTCATCCACCACACGATTCAGGCACTTTTGGAACGTGGGATTTCCAGTGACCGGATTCTCTACGCGCAGATCGATAATCCGATCTACGTGGGATCGAGTTTGGTTGAGATTCTGGACTCCTTCAAACAGGTAACAGGGACGGATTGGAGAACGAAAGCCTGTTACATATTTTTTGATGAAATCCAGTATCTCAAGAATTGGGAGGTGCATCTCAAGTCGCTCCACGATGCTGGTACGAAGACCCGCTTTGTTGTTTCTGGCTCTGCGAATGCGGCTCTAGGCATGGGAAGCCGCGAGTCGGGGGCGGGGAGGTTCACGGACTTTCTTCTGCCTCCTTTGACTTTTGCGGAATTTCTGAATCTCCGGGATCTGGGAAGCCTCGTCGGGCAGGATGAAAACGGATGGTTCGCCACAGATATCGAAGAACTGAACCGCGAGTTTCTCCAATATTTGAACTTCGGAGGATATCCTGAAGTTGCCCTTTCAAAGACGCTCCAACAAAACGCCGTGCGCTTCATGCGATCCGACATCATCGACAAAGTCCTCCTTCGGGATCTGCCAAGTCTGTACGGAATCAGCGACGTGCGTGAGCTAAACCGCCTGTTCACCATGCTCGCTTTGAACACGGGAAACGAGATTTCGCTCGATGCCCTCGCCTCGAAATCCGCCGTTTCGAAGAACACCCTCAAGCGTTACATGGAATACCTCGAAGCGGCTTTCCTGATCCGCCCCGTAATGCGTGTGGATCAGAAAGCGGGCAGATTCCAGCGAGACCGGGCTTACAAAGTCATGCTGACGAATCCTTCCCTCCGCACCGGGCTTTTCAACTTCGTCGGCGAGCAAAACCCTGCTCTCGGAAGTCTTGTGGAGACCGCCGTCTTCGCCCAACGCTTTCATCGCATCGACGAGTATCTTCACTACGCCCGCTGGAAATTGGGAAGCAAAGACCAGGAGCTGGATATGGTTGTTCTTGATCCGGGGCTGCGCGTCACTGAGGCAGTCGAAGTGAAATACACCGACCGTGTCACCAAACAGAGAAGGGAATGGGAACCATGGATCAACTTCTGCAAGGAAAACGGCCTGAGCGAACTAACAGTTACGACGCGCACCGTAGATGAGAAAACCCAAGCCGGAGGTATCGCTATCCATTTCGAGCCGACGGCGGTGCACGCGTATCGGTTAGGAAGCGCGCCTTCTCACGCATGGTACTCCTGAATGCTCTTCACCGTGAACTCCTTCTCCTTGAGTGAGCGGATGGCTTTTACGGTGGCCTCGGCGGCGGACATGTTGGTGGCGTAGGAGATTTTCTGGGCGATCGCGGTTGAGCGGAGTCAGTTCCGGACGCTGATAGCGGTTGCCTTGTTGCTTCTAATCCTGAGCATTTTAGACCCGATGAGATCTGGGCGCACCGTTTCCCATTCCTTAGGTGTGAGAACGCTAATTCTGAAAATGCGTTCCCGCTCAGACTCCGAGAGGGCGGGACTGAATAGCGATTCAACTTTCGCAATACGACGGGCTTTGTCCATGTTAGCCCAAGAAGAAGTGACGATGCGGATGACGTAAGTTTGATCCAATCCGGTTTCCGATGCAAAAATTTCAAATTGCCGTATCGGAGGCTTCACAAGGCTCAAAGCTGCTTCGATTTTTTTGCCGATGGTTTTGATCATGATGTGGTTTCGATTATTCATTCATACACTTGGCGTGCCTGATTGTAAAGGGTGGTTGCCTGATGCTTCGAAATCCGGGCAGCGGAATAGCGTCTGCTCGGTTCCCATTCGTCAACGATCACTGAGTATAGGCTCGATATGGCACTGTCGCGCTGCAGTGATGAGAGGAGACCCGCCTCATGGATAAAGGCCTCAAGATTGTGTGTCTCGAACTCTTTGGGAAGGTATGGACTGCCGATATTTACTGTGATCGCCCACTTAAGCGCGCATTCCACTGCGTAACCGGAAAGATAAATGGCTCCGTGATACCGTTTACCTCTGAGCAATACGGCGGCATCTTCCAACCGCATCTTTGCCACCTCTTTGAAAAGGGTTCCCCGTGTGCCGCCTTTTTTGATTTTTGCGGTCATTCGTAAACTGCGGTTTCAAGTAGGAAGCGCCTTCTCACGCATGATACTCCTGAATGCTCTTCACCGTGAACTCCTTCTCCTTGAGTGAGCGGATGGCTTTCACGGTGGCTTCGGCGGCGGACATGTTGGTGGCGTAGGAGATTTTCTGGGCGATCGCGGTGGAGCGGATCAGGATCTCATCGGCGCGGGACTCGTGGGTCGCGGGGGTGTTGATGAGGAAATGGATTTCGTTGTTCTTCATCATGTCGATGATGTTGGGGCGTGCTTGCTCCAAAACTTTGTAAACGCGGCTCGCGGGGATGCCGGCCTCGGCAAGTTTCGCAAGGGTGCCGCCGGTGGAAACGAGTTTGAAACCGAGCTCATGGAGAGCCCGGGCGACGGTGACGGCGCGGTCTTTATCGAGGTCGGAGACGGAGAGGAAGACGGTGCCTTCCTTGGGTAGTGGGTTGAAGGCGGCCATCTGCGATTTTGCATAGGCCATGCCCCAATCCATATCGATACCCATGACCTCGCCTGTGGATTTCATCTCGGGGCCGAGTACGATATCGATGCCGGGGAAGCGGTTCCACGGGAACACGGCTTCCTTCACGGAGAAATGGGCGGGTATGATGGTTTCGGTGTAGCCCATGTCCGCGAGCTTTTCGCCGACCATGATTTTCGCGGCGAGCTTGGCAAGGGAAACGCCGGTGGCTTTGCAAACAAAAGGCACGGTGCGGGAGGCACGGGGATTCACCTCGATGACGTAGAGCTCCTCGTCTTTCACGGCGAACTGGATGTTCATCAAGCCGCGCACTTCAAGCTCCCGCGCAAGATCTTTTGCAGCGCGCACGATCTCTGTCTTGATTTTTTCTGAGAGGGAAAAGGCGGGGATGACGCAGGCGGAGTCTCCAGAGTGGATGCCTGCCTGCTCGATGTGCTGCATGATTGCGCCGACCACGGAGGTCTCACCGTCGCTGATGCAGTCAACATCGATCTCGGTGGCGTTATCGAGGAAACGATCCACAAGCACCGGGCGCTCCGGGGAAGCGGTGACGGCCTCGCGCATGTAGCGGGAAAGTTCCTCGTCGCAGTAAACGATCATCATCGCGCGGCCGCCAAGCACGAAGGAGGGGCGGACGAGGACGGGGTAGCCGATGCGGTTTGCGATCGTGATGGCTTCCGCCTCGTTGGTGGCGGTGCCAGCTTCGGCTTGTTTTAGGTTGAGCTTGTCTAACAGCGCGGAGAAGAACTTGCGATCCTCGGCTTGTTCGATTGACTTCGGCGAGGTGCCAATGATGGGCACTCCATGGCGCTCGAGGTCAGCCGCGAGGTTGAGCGGAGTTTGTCCGCCGAACTGAACGATGACGCCGTGAGGTTTTTCCTGATCGCAGATGTTAAGCACGTCTTCCAAGGTGAGCGGCTCGAAAAAGAGTTTGTCCGAGGTATCGTAGTCGGTGGAGACGGTTTCGGGGTTCGAGTTCACCATGATGGTCTCGTAGCCGAGCTCCTTGAGCGCGAAGGCGGCGTGGACGCAGCAGTAATCGAACTCAATGCCCTGCCCAATCCGGTTGGGGCCACCGCCGAGGATGATGATCTTCTTTTTATCGGACTGGCGGGCTTCGTTTTCATCGCCGTAGGTGGAGTAGAAATAGGGAGTGTAGGCTTCGAACTCCGCGGCGCAGGTATCAACGAGGCGGTAGGTGGGGATGATGCCTTTCGCTTTCCGGTCGGCGCGGACGACATCCTCCGAAACGCCCTTTGCCTTCGCGATCTGGCGGTCGGAGAAACCAAGTTTTTTTGCCTGTTTCAGATCAAGCGTATCGAGGTTTTTACCCTCATCCGCGATCTGCTGGAGATGGCGCAGGAACCATGGATCGATGGCCGTTGCCTCATGCACCTCTTCCAAAGTCCAGCCGTTGGTGAAAGCGGTCTGGAGCCAGAAAATCCGTTCCGCGTTGGGGATCTGGAGCTTGCGGGTGATGTCGTCCCGGGTGGGGTTGACTGGTTCCTTGTTATCGAAGCCGAAGCCCCAGCGCCCTGTCTCAAGCGATCGCAGGCATTTCTGCATGGATTCCTTGAAGGTGCGGCCGATGGACATCGCCTCGCCTACCGACTTCATGGAGGTGGTAAGTACGGCGTTCGCAGTAGGAAATTTCTCGAAGGTGAAACGCGGTATTTTGGTAACTACGTAATCTATAGTAGGCTCGAAGGAAGCGGGGGTGACGCGGGTGATGTCGTTTGGAAGCTCATCGAGGGTGTAGCCAACGGCAAGTTTCGCAGCGATCTTGGCGATGGGAAAACCGGTGGCCTTGGACGCGAGCGCTGAGGAGCGGGAGACGCGCGGGTTCATCTCGATGACGATCATGCGCCCGGTCTTCGGATCGGTGGCGAACTGGATGTTGGAGCCGCCCGTTTCCACTCCGATCTCGCGGATCACAGCGAAGGAGGCGTCGCGCATGATCTGGTATTCGCGATCGGTCAGAGTTTGGATCGGTGCGACGGTGATCGAATCGCCGGTGTGGACGCCCATGGGATCGAGGTTTTCAATCGAGCAGATGACCACGCAGTTGTCCGCGCGGTCGCGCATGACCTCCATTTCGAATTCCTTCCAGCCGAGCAGGGACTCGTCGATGAGGACTTCGGAAACAGGCGAGAGATCAAGGCCGCGGTGGACGATTTCCTCGAACTCTTCCTTGTTGTAGGCGATACCGCCGCCCTGGCCGCCGAGTGTGAAAGCTGGGCGAACAATGAGCGGGAGCGTGCCGATTTCCTCGGCTACTTTTTTAGCCTCCGCCATGGTGCGGGCGATGCCGGAGCGCGGCATATCGAGGCCGATCTTTTCCATCGCCTCTTTGAAAAGGTGGCGGTCCTCGCCTTTGTCGATAGCCTCGGCGTTTGCTCCGATCATGCGGACGCCGTGCTTTTCGAGTGTGCCGGATTTGAAAAGCGACATCGAGGTGTTCAGCGCCGTCTGGCCGCCGAGGGTGGGCAGCAGGGCGTCGGGTTTCTCGCGGATGATGATTTTCTCGACGACTTCCGGGGTGATCGGCTCGATGTAGGTGCGGTGCGCGAACTCCGGATCGGTCATGATCGTGGCGGGGTTCGAATTCACTAGGATTACCTCATAACCCTCTTCCTTCAGGGCTTTACAGGCCTGGACGCCGGAGTAATCGAACTCACAGCCTTGGCCAATAACGATGGGGCCGGAGCCGATGACGAGAATTTTTTTTATCGAGGTATCTTTGGGCATGTGTGCGCGTGAGTTACTTAAACTTTCAGGGGTGTGGCAGGGGCTTGCCGTTTTGTAAAGGCAAGGCGAGCGGGGATTGCGGTTAAGGTGTGCGGATAACCGATCGCCGGGTTCATATTTTCCCTGCGATCTTGTAATTCCAAGTGATCGACTTACGCAATGCACCCATTGTAAATGTAAGCCACTGCATATCACCGCACACCTTGAGGCATTCTGGGTTTGCTAGGTTGCGACTGACAAATTTACCTATTCCTCCATAGAGCCTGCTTATCTGCGTATCCAGAACACTCATTTCGGAGGATAGTTTGGAAATTTTTTGATTGATGTCCACGATGTGCTGAAAGGCATCAGAAGCTAGTTCGCGCCGCGCCAGCTTGCGGTTCATTATTTCGGCATCAACCTCGTCGATTTTCACGCTCTCTTCGGCTATTCTGTCAGCTATTTTCTTGCCCTCCACTTTCAGTAGGGCGAACCTAGATTTTAGTTGGTCGATTTTGATTTTTATGTCCGATAACTCCTCCTCCTCCTTGCTTGCTTCCTCATTGGTGAGTATTTCCTGCTTAACTTTTCTTCCCTCATAGAGGCGACGGACATCTCGAGCCTCGTTCAAGATCATGTCGCGTTTCGTTACGAGCTCCTTAAGAGAGTTGAACAGATTCTGCCGCTCTTCGAGTAGATCTTGGAATGGCTCGTTGGTGGCTCGCAAATGACCCGCGCGCTCTGCATGAATTTCGGCTAGCTGTTGTTGTTGGATTTTCAGCACGTCGGCAACGCGGTCATGCTCCTTCATGAGCTTGCGTAAGTTCCAGTATTCTACGGAAAGCTCTTCAATGTGCGCAACCTGTTCCCAGATTGCCTTGCCTAGATAGGACTCGGCTTCTAACAGCAAATGTTTTTCATCTGCTGCATGTATCATGCGCCTTTTCTGACTGCGGATGCCGAGAGCGCTGGCGGCGTAGTAGAAGAGATATTGTGTTGAGGTCATTTGGAGGATTGTTTCTTCAGTAGTTCCCTGAGGTGTTCAATCACACCCATGTCTTCGAGCGTGGTGACGCTACCTGTGATTTCGCCCGTGGTTACAAGTTCTTTCAGAAGGCGCCGGATGATTTTACCCGAGCGTGTTTTTGGCAAGGCGGGAGTGAAATGGATGTCGTCGGGCTTGGCGATGGCGCCGATCACGTGGCCGACGTGATCGCGGAGTTCTTTCTCTAGTTCCACCGAGTTTTCGTAGCCAATTTTTAAAGTTACGAATGCCGCGACGGCCTGTCCTTTGAGATCGTGGGGACGGCCGACAACAGCAGCTTCCGCGACGGCGGGGTGGGCGACGAGGGCGCTCTCAATCTCGGCGGTGCCGAGTCGGTGGCCGGAGACGTTGAGCACGTCATCGAGGCGGCCGATGATCCAGAAATTGCCTTTCTTATCGCGCCGTGCTCCGTCGCCAGCGGTGTAAATCCCTGGGTAGTCGGAGAAATAGGTTTTCTTGAAACGAGCTTTGTCGCCGTGAATCGTGCGGGTCATGGAGGGCCACGGTTTGCGGATTACCAGGCGGCCGTCGACGTTGGGCGGGCATTCCTTTCCGCTGTCATCGAGGATCGCAGCATCGATTCCGAAGAACGGGCGGGTGGCGGTGCCGGGAATGCAGGGCGTCGCACCAGGTATGGGGGAAATGAGAATGGCTCCGGTTTCTGTCTGCCACCATGTATCGACGATGGGGCAGCGACCACCGCCAATTTTTTTGTGATACCAAGCCCATGCCTCGGGGTTGATCGGCTCACCGACGGAGCCGAGCAGGCGGAGCGAGGAGAGGTCGTGTTTGTCTGGAAAGGCGTCGCCAGCCTTGATGAAGGCGCGGATGGCGGTGGGGGCGGTGTAGAATATGGTGACGCGGTGCTCCTCGATCATTTTCCAGAAACGCCCGAAGTCCGGCTCGTTTGGTGCGCCTTCGTACATCACCTGGGTGACGCCGTTGGCGAGCGGGCCATATACGATGTAGGAGTGGCCGGTGATCCAGCCGACATCGGCAGTGCACCAATAGACATCCTCATCGCGCATATCGAAGATGTATTTGCAGGTGGAGTAGGTGCCGGTGAGGTAACCGCCGGAGGTGTGGAGGATGCCTTTCGGTTTCCCAGTTGAGCCGGAGGTATAGAGGATGAAAAGCGGATGTTCGGAATCGAAACCCTTCGGCTCGTGCTTCGCGGAGGCGGTTTCCATTTCCTCATGCCACCAGTGGTCGCGGCCATCTTTCATGGAGACCTTGTTCGCCGTACGCTTCACGACGAAGATGTTTTCGATCTTGTCATACTTCTTCAAAGCCTCGTCCACGGCGGGCTTGAGGGAAACGACTTTTCCGCGCCTCCATCCGCCGTCTGCGGTGATGACTGCGGTGGCTCCCGAGTCCTCAAGGCGGTCAAGGATGGCCTCAGAAGCGAAGCCACCGAATACGACATTGTGCACAGCGCCGATTCGCGCGCAGGCGAGCATGGCGATGGCGGCCTCCGGTATCATTGGCATGTAGATCAGGACGCAATCCTTCGATTTCACACCGTGCGCGAGCAGGACGTTAGCGAACTTGCAGACCTCGCGATGGAGCTGGGAGTAAGTGATCGTGCGTTTATCGCCGGGCTCGCCCTCCCAGATGATCGCCGCCTTGTTCGCGCGCGGCCCGAAGGCATGGCGATCCACGCAGTTCTCCGCGACGTTGAGTTTTCCGCCAATGAACCACTCCGCATCCGGAGCTTTCCATTTCAGGACTTTCGAAAAGGGCTTTTGCCAGAGCAGTTCTTTCGCCTCGGACGCCCAGAATTTCTCAGGCTTGTCGATGGATTGCTTGTAGAGCTTCTCATACTCCGCCATCGATCCGATGCGGGCTTTTTTAGAAAATTCTTTTGATGGCTTGCGGACGACCGCAAGTTCGGCAGCATGATCGCTGGCGGCTTTTTTTGATTTTTGGGAGCTCATGGTTGAAAACTCCCAGTAAGCTAGTGCGTCACCATGCTTGGCGCAATGGCGAAAAGCGAAAGGATGGCGGACTTGCCATCTACACCTTCTCAGCGAGCAGCATCCCGATTTCCTTCTTGTTGAGAATCGCGTATTGGGCGGGTTCGAGATCGCCGAGCCAGAGGTTGCCGATGCGGACGCGGAGAAGCTTTGTGACCTGGTAGCCGAGCGCCTCGAACATCACGCGGATCTGGCGTTTTGCGCCGTGGTCGAGGATGACCTTGATGCGGCGCGCGGAGATCCGCTCGATTTGTTTGGCTTTCAGCTTCCCCTCCTCGGTGAAAACGCCGACGAGGAATTGGTCGAGGTGGGCGTTTTCGAAAGCCTGGTTCGAGGTGACTAGGTATTCTTTTTCGACTGATTTCGACGGGTGCATGAGACGCTGCGAAAGATCGCCGTCGTTGGTGAGAATGAGCATTCCCTCGGACTCGGTGTCTAGCCTTCCAACGTGATGGAGGGCGTGCAGCGCGGGTGGCAGGAGGTTGTAAATGGTCTGGCGCCCGAGCTCGTCGCTGCGGGTGCAGACATAGCCGCGCGGCTTGTGGAAAATGACGACCATCTCCTCTTTCGGAAGGACGCGCTTACCATCGAGGCGGACATGATCTGACGGTGTGATGCGTGTCGCGAGCTTCAGGCAGGGCGCGCCGTTGACCTCGATTCGACCGCTTTCGATCAACTCCTCACAGCCCCGCCGCGAGCCGATGCCGCAGGAGGCGAGGTATTTGTTGAGACGGACTCCCTCAGGCATGATAGTTCAAAAAATGACCGCGCCGGGATGCGGCGCGGAGGTGAGAGCAGAGATGGGAGAAGAGGTGGGAGCGGATTGCACAACGAGAGATTATGACTCGTGCTTGGTCTTCGGCAGACCAATCGGGGATTTCCCCTGTTTCCATTCGCCACGCTCCTTGAGCAGTTTCACGCGCTCGAAACGCTTGAGGACGGAACGTTTGCCGCCGACGGTGGCGCTTGATTTCAGTGAGTTGTGCTTGGACATCTTGGAGCGGGATTAGACGGTTGGGGCGCGGAAGCTATCCGCCCTCCCGACCTGTGGCAATGGTTTTTTTAGAAAAATGGGAAGATGCGCAAAAGGTTCCTGAATCGAGGTCTGGTGCCGGTGGCAGCGGATGTGCAGTTTCGCATCGAGGAGAATTTCCCCGAAGATGATGAGCAACAAAAGATATCGATGCGCTCATAGGGTGACGCCATGAAGGATTTCAGGGAATAGTGGTGGAACTCTCGCAAGCTTTACTAGCAGCGAGCCCCTTGGTTCTTCCAGCGAGATACATCCTTATCGAATTCGGTTCCACGTGGGATACAGAATTAGGCGGTGTGAAGCATGCGGTTCACTCGCCTTGTGTCCCTTCGAGTATGTAGAACGCCGCGTTACCCTGCGGGGTGACTTGAATGCTCATTTTCCCGTTTGTTACGCTGACATCTGAGGAACCCACTGGCATGTCTGCCCAATTGGTCAAATCCGTCGAGCGCTTCATCCCAAGCGATAATGTCATTTTACCTGTGGATGCATTCTTTTCGAGAACAGGACTACCGAGTGCGAGACTGTGCATTTGATCCCGGTTGTAGAGATTGAACAGGTTGGGGTTTGCAGCCACTTCATTGAGCGTATTTTGGCGCTCTAGAGTTAGCCGGGATTCTGGAACCAGTCCTAGCGCTTCTGCGGAATTTGTGGCGATCGTATCAGCAGCGCCTGCGGGGATGAAATGTGCTTTGACGGTCTTGCTGCTATCCATTGACACCGAGAGGGGGTTTGTGCTTCCCACGGCATCGCCAGTCCAGTGAGAGAAAACGTAACCTTGGGCAGCTGTTGCTGTCAAAGTTGCGGAACTGTTCACGTCATATCCGCCGGCTCCGGACACTGTGCCGTTCCCGTCATCCTCCGTCGCCATTTGGAGGCTGGTGGTCTGGGTGATGGAGTATTCTTGTCCGGAAACGATGATTTTGCCGCTCCGGGTCGCTCCCGTTTCATTGGCAGCGACGGTGTAGCGCAAGGTCCCATTACCGATACCAGTGGTGCTACCGAGCACGGTGATCCATGGTTGGGTGACGACCGCCTCCCACACGGCACTCAGTGGAGCTGCAACTCCAAACTCTCCGGCCCCGGAATTGCTTCCGATCTGAGCGACCTGCGGGCTGATGCTTAGCGAATAGCCGCGCTGGGTGAAATAAATGGTCTTGCCCGCGACAGTCACGGAACCAGTCCTCGATTGCGACGTATTATTGTAGGGATCTGCAATGAGGAAAACAAAACCGTCTCCCTCCCCGCTTTCGCCGAGGGCAACGGTCAACCAGCTTGCTCCGCTTGTCGCTGACCACTGGGCGTTCCCGCCTGCAATCACATCAATCATCATGCTCCCGCCATCCGTGGTGAAGATTTCTGGGGTGTAGGCGATCTCAGCAGGCATTCCCGTTTGGCTCACGGTGAACTGACGGCCAGCGATCGTGACTGTCGCACTGCGGGTGGTGACGGTGGGATTCGCTGCCGCGAAAACCTGGAGAGCGGTTGACCCGGAACCGCTGGCACCGGAAGTGATCTGTAGCCAATCGGCCGAAGATACTGCGCTCCACGTAACGTTGCTCGCCAACGTCAAGCTGGCGCTTGTTGTGCCACCGTCTGCACCGAGCGTCGCAGTTTGGGGTGAGAGCTCAGGAGTCACTACGCCTTGGGAAACAACGTGATCGATGAAGATCGCTTTTTCGCTATCGTAGATGGTTCTGACCTGGGCGGAGCTCAGCGCACCATCGTAAAATGCGACGTTGCCGAGCGAGCCGGACCATCCACCGATCCGCATCCATACCGGATCACCCGCTGCCCGGCCATAATTGTAGCCAGAAAAGACATTGGTGTTGCCGACCTCCGTGCCATCGACATAGGCGGTTAAATTTGAACCAAACGCACCTGCGAACGTGAGCATCTGCCACTGCTTGGCCTTGATCCCGGCGGTCAAGGTGACAGTATTCGCACCATCGCTGCACACAATATCGCCAGATGAATCAAGCTCCACAGTGAGCAAGTGGCTAACTAGACCAGCCCGTTTGAACAACTTCCAGCGCGTGCCGGGAGGGGGCAAGGCCTCGCTGCGGAACCACAGACTGTAGGTGCCGCTGTCTCCGGAAAAGGAACTCTGATGCGACCACAGACGAAATTCGCCCGTTCCCTCACTTTTGAGCGCCCGCTGCGGTGCCGAAAGGCGGTCCTGCGCTTCGGCCCAGCCGACAATACCGGAGATGCTGTCAAGGTCGGTGAGCGGGATGTTTGTGGTGATCGCGCCGATGGAGTTTGTAAATTGGGCTGGCCAGGTTAAACTGTTAGAACTTCTCGTATGGCTGGCAGACACTCTGACGGACTTGACCGTCTTCTGCGGGTTGGGATTACTGAAGGTCAAAGTTTTAGTGACTTTGGCGTTGGCAGAGTCTGAGGGTTTGTAATTATACCCATTCGTTAAGTCTGTAGCTACCACGGACTGGTCTATGGTTCCGGTGGTATTGTCCTCGTAGGTGAACAGCACACTTACTTTCGTTGATGATGAGCCTCCGTAGACCGTATGGACGTTATCCGTCGTATTGCATTTCACCTCGGATTTGACCTGCATCTCAAGAGTAAGACCTACGAAATCATTGAAATTGCCCAGATAAACCACGGATGGGGTGAAACTAGTAATATGACCGGTACTCCAGGTATACAACTTAGCAACTTCCGATGGTACCCGCGAGCCTCCGGTGACTGCCGCCTGGCCGCGCAGATTGTAGCTCACGACCGGGTTAACGGCTTGCGTCAGGAATGGCCCGTAGGACTCGCCGGTCAGCGCAGTGGTGAAAAGTGCGGTAACCTCGTCACTGTTAAGCGCCCGCCCGTAGAGGCGGAAATCCTTGAGCACGCCGCCATTGAGATAACCGCTGGATGGTAGGTCGGCGTAGCCGATCTTCACGGCCGCGGCGGGTGTGATCACACTGAGCCGGAAGGGCGCGCTAGCAAACGTCGAGGTCCCGGCAAGGCGGATCGTCGTGCCGGCTTCACCGGCGTAGAGGCTTACGACGTTGGCCAGGGATGCGGTGGCCACCACATGGTATTCCTTGTTGGCAACAACCGTGAAGTCGGATACCAGCAGCGACGAACCGGATTGGAGCACCAACTGGTTATTCGCGTTGATGTAGAGCGCGGTGTTGGTGGAATTGGCGTTGATCCCGCAAAGGCGTTGAATGGCACCGGTAGTTTCCACCTTGAAACGGACCGCGACGCTTCCCGCATCCTGGTCTAGGTCGATGTTCTGACCGCTGAGTTCGCGGCGGAAGGAACCGTCCATACGGGTCTCAATAGGCCCAGCAAAGTGACGCTGCCAGCCGCTATGATCGTAGCTGCCAGTGGGGATATGTGCCAAAAGCGACTGGGTCAGATCGATCTTCGGCAAAACGGCAGGAGCATACACCCGCACGGTTCCGGTCCGGGGCGACAGTGTCGGATTCGCGGAAGCCACGTAGCTGATATTGCCATTGCCCGCCCCCGAGGTGCCGGAGGCGATGATCCATGGCGTCAGGCTTTCGGCCGTCCAGGGTGCGTCTGGCGTGGCGATGACCGCGATATTGGCGAACGCTCCGGTAGGTTCCGCAGTGGCCGTCTTCGGCAGGATATCAAGCTGCGGGAAGGGAGTTCCACTTTGGCGTATCGTGAAGGTGGCCGAGCCGATCGTCACGGTGCCAGTTCGCTCCAAGAAGCTCGGATTGGTGCTGATGGCGAGAAACACGGTGGAATTTCCTTTTTTCGCACCGGGATCTACCACAGAAATCCATGAAGAATTGGACGTCACGTTCCAGTTGGTAGCGGAGAGAGCAGCGACCTCAACTGTCACGATATCGGAGCTGTAGGCCTTGTCGCTGGAGTAGGGCGCAATGTTCACGTCCGTTCCGGTCTGGGATACAGAGAAGGCCTGCCCGCCGATCAGGACGGAGCCCGTGCGGGTAACCACCCCGGAGTAATTGGCCACCGTATAGGTCACGGTGCCACTGCCTATTCCCGAGGGTGAGTTGACGGTGATCCAAGGGGTCGATGTCGTAGCTGTCCAAGAAACACCGGCAGACGTCGTGATGCTGACCGTTTTGGCACCACCGGCCAAATTCACGGTGGCGGATGTGGGACTGAGAGTGGCGGTATAGCCGAGCTGGGTGACCGTGTGAGTGGTTCCGGCGATGTTGATCACACCCTGCCGGGCGTCGGCCGACAAGTTGGAGTTCACCACATAGATACAAGAAGTGCCTGCAGAGCCGGTGGTTCTGGGCGTGATTGTGAGCCAAGAAGCTGTGGTGGTAGCAGACCATGTTCCTGTGCCAGAAGTGAGAATGGAGCCTCCGCCGCCATCCTTGGTGAAGGAACGCGTGGGTGGGTCGATGGTGACTTGAGCCCAGACTGCCGATGATAAAATCCAAGCAAATGAAAGTGTCCGTAGGGTTGGTAGTAATTTAATCATATATAAATTTATTAATTAATCATCTAGTTCTTCTAGCAATTTTTTGGATTGCCCCCACATCTCGCGTTCTTCTGCCAAGCCAATCAGGATGGTCCGCAAGGCAGCTAGAAACCCTTTTGGGTCATTTAGTTTGAAGCTAGGCTTGCTTCCGCTTTTACCGGTAGTTGTCTCACTTCGCTGATAAAGGGTTAGCATGTAACCGGAAAGGTCAGAGCAGGGTTTATCAGCGGAGTTTGTTTTATCTTTACCATTTTCCCTAAATACAAAAACCCTGCCAGAGTCCGCGCCTTTTATCGCGAGTGCATAACCTAGCTCAAAATGAACGTTAGGATTGTCGCCTGTGATATCGAATAGCAGGATATCCGCGCGTTCGATTTTGCGAAGGATGCCTCCCATCAGAGTTGTTCCGTGGTGTCCACGCAGACGCCCCACTGAAACCCTGAGCTTATTGGGAGCGCCAGTTCGTTGAGCTGCCCGCTTTTCTAGCTCGCTGGCTGCCGTCTCAACTTGGTCGCGTAGAAAGCGCCAGCGATCGTTAAGTCCATCCTCTTTTTTATCCGGCGACTCAGACCATCTGTAACCAATCAGCAGTGTGATCGGTAGCTGCTTGCTGCTTGCTGCTTGCTGCTTGCTGCTTGCTGCTTGCTGCTTGCTGCTTGCTGCTTGCTGCTTGCTGCTTGCTGCTTGCTGCTCATGTTTTTCATTGTGTTTTTTCTACAAATTCTATGTGAATGTGTCAAATTTTTTTTGTCTATTCAGTAAGTTGTGCGGTATCTGCTATATAGCAACATAGATTTGTGCTGGAAAGATAAACGGCCAATGATGGGATTTATTACTAGATTTGTAGTAGTTAGGGTGCCTCGCTTGAGGAGCGATCCCTCTTCTCCAGCCAGATCGTGAGCAACGCGACATCTGCTGGGGTGATTCCGGGGATGCGTCCGGCCTGGCCGAGGGTTTGGGGGCGGATTTCGGAAAACCTTACCTTTGCCTCCTTTTTGAGTGCTGGGATGGTAGTGAAATCGATGTCTGGCGGGATGCGGCGCCCCTCTTGCCGGGACATGCGGTCGATTTGTGTCCGCTGCCTGACAAGGTGGCCTTCGTATTTGAAATCTGTCTCGATGAGCGGCCAGATCTCGTCGGGAAATTCTTTCCGGATTTCTGAGGGCAGCGCCTCCCAGCTCTGGTCGCCGCGGCGGAACCAATGATCCAGTCTCACGCCCTCGAAGGGGGTTTCGCGCACCCATTTATCCGCGCGCTTGAGCTCCGCGAGCTTGGCGGTGGTGCGCTCGACACGTTCCCCCGTGGCCAAGCCAATTTCGGCGGCGCGTGGTGTGAGGCGGAGATCGGCGTTATCTTGGCGGAGCAGCAGGCGATATTCCGCGCGGCTGGTGAACATCCGGTAAGGTTCCGTGCAGCCGCGGGTTACGAGGTCATCGACCATCACGCCGAGGTAGGCTTCGTCCCGACCGAGGATGAACGGCGGTTTGCCCATGGCTTTCAACGCGGCGTTCGTTCCGGCGATGAGCCCCTGCCCTGCCGCCTCCTCGTATCCCGAGGTTCCGTTGATCTGACCGGCGAAATACAGACCCTCGACCCGTTTCGTTTCCAAGGTCGGATGAAGTTGGGTGGGCGGGCAATAATCATACTCGACCGCATAGCCCGGGCGCAGGATCTCGCATTTCTCCAGACCGGGAATGGTGCGGAGGAAGGCAAGCTGGACTTCATAGGGTAGCGAGGTGGAAACTCCGTTCACGTAGTATTCCAGCGTATGGCGGCCTTCGGGTTCGAGGAAGATCTGGTGGCGCTCCTTTTCCGCGAAACGGACGACCTTGTCCTCGATGGACGGGCAATAGCGCGGGCCGACGCCTTCTATGATCCCACAATACATCGGCGATTGATCGAGATTTCCAGCGATGATTTCGTGGGTGGCAGGGTTTGTGTAGGTGATCCAGCACGGGATTTGTTCCACGTGGAACGCAGGATCGCCCCACGGGTTCAAGGTGAAGATATCGTCCTTACCCCTTTCGATCCGATCTGCCATGAAACTGAACTTGGGCACGGGCGTGTCGCCGTCCTGCCGTTCGCACGTCGAAAAATCTAGAGATCGCCCGTTCAGGCGGCACGGGGTGCCAGTCTTGAAGCGCTCCACCTGGAAGCCGAGCTGCTTCAGGGAGTCGGAAACGGTGGAGATAGCATCCCCCATCCTGCCACCTTTTTCATTTTTTAGGCCAACATGCATCAGTCCGCGCATGAAGGTGCCGGCGCTGAGAATCACGGATTTCCCGCAAATCTCCATGCCGAGCGAGGTGCGGATGCCGGTGATTCTATCCTCGCGATCCACCACTAGTTCCGCGACGTTACCCTGGTGAAGCTCGACGCCTTCCGTCCGCTCCATCTCCATTTTCATGCGGAACTGGTAAGCCTTCTTATCGCATTGGGTGCGGGGAGCGCGGACGGACGGGCCTTTCGAGGCGTTCAGCATCCGCCACTGAATGCCCGTGGCATCGGTGTTGATTCCCATCGCGCCGCCGAGGGCGTCGATTTCCCGAACCATGTGCCCTTTGGCGAGGCCGCCGATGGCGGGGTTGCAGGACATCTGGCCGATCGTGTCGAGATTCTGGGTCAGCACAGCAACCCGCGCCCCAAGTCGCGCGGCAGCCAGTGCGGCCTCGACCCCGGCATGGCCGGCGCCGATTACAATTACGTCGTATTCTGTAGGATAGCGGAACATTCGCGGGGCGCGAGACTATCACGGCTTTCAGCGGGCGCAATCCCCGACTTGGATACCAGAAAAGTTCCACGTGGAACTTTACGGCCGATCCAAGATGCCCGTGCTCGCCCTTGGCAGTAGTTCCTCTAGGGAAAATGTCACCTTTTGCGTCCGGTTAGCGAGGATCACGGATTTTACGCCAAACTCCGCCAGCACCTGCCTGCAAGCACCACAGGGCGAGATTGGTTGTGCCGTATCCGCCACTACGACGACCTTTTCGAAGCTACGCGCCCCTGCCGCAATCGCCGCGCCAATCGCCACCCGTTCGGCACAATTCGTTAGCCCGTAGGAAATATTTTCGACATTGCAGCCGGGAAAAATCCTCCCGTCACTTGCCAGTAAAGCCGCTCCTACATGAAACTTCGAGTAGGGCGCATAGGCCATTTCCCTCGCATCCCATGCAGCTGCGATCAGTTCGTCATCCGTTTTCATGAATGATTTCTATCACGCACGCGCCAGCGCGACCAGAACCGCTTTCTGGGCGTGGAGACGGTTTTCTGCCTGTTGGAAAATGGTATCGGCGTGCTTTTCGAGCAGCTCCTCGCTGATTTCTTTACCGCGATAGGCGGGCAGGCAGTGCAAAACGATGTGACCTCTCGCCGCGCTGGAAAGTAGCTCGGAATTCAGCTCAAAGCCCTTGAACTCCGCTTCTTTCTCATTCTGCCCCTCTTGCCCCATGGATAGCCAGACGTCGGTATTGATCACATCCGCACCCTCGATTGCCTCGCGGGGATCTTCGCAAATGCTTACTAGACCGCAGTCCAGATGTTTCAGGAAATCGGCGGGCGGCTGGCTGCCTTTCGGGGAAGCGACCTTGAGTTCGAAACCCAGCCGTTTCGCCGCCCACATCCACGAGCGGGTCATGTTTGAAAAACCATCTCCGACGAAGGCAAATTTCCGCCCTTCCCAGCCGCCCTGCTTCTCGCGGACAGTCAGGAGATCGGCTAAAATCTGGCAGGGATGCTCATCGTCCGTCAGGGCGTTGATCACCGGAAGTTTTGAGTATTTCGCGAAATCGACCACATCCTGCTGCGCGAAAGTGCGAATGATCACGCCGTGAACCATCCGGCCAAGCACACGGGCGGTATCCTTGATGGGTTCTCCCCTGCCGAGCTGGATGTCATTCGAAGAGAGAAACATCGGAAAGCCGCCGAGTTCACGGACGCCGACCTCGAAGGAAACCCGCGTGCGGGTAGAGGATTTCGTGAAAATCATCGCCCATGTCTGCCCAGCAAGCGGCTGATCGGTGTCGCGGCCACGGCACGCCTTCAGCCTCAGGGCATCGTCGATAAGATTGGTAATTTCGTCCGCAGACAGTTCCTCGATGGATAGCAAATGTTTCATCTTCGTAAATTCAGTATTCGGACAGCGTGTCCTTCAGGATGGCGAGCGCCTCGTCGATTTCTGCGTCGGTGACGTTAAGCGGAGGCAATAATCTGACGGTTTCTGGCCCTGCGGGCACGGTGATTAAGCCTTTGGTAATCAATGACTTAACAATTTTCATGGCAGCTGTCTCTCCCTCCGCAACCGGTATCCGATCCGCCTTCAGGCCGATGCCAAGTAGCAGACCTAGGCCACGGACTTCGGTGATCACCGGGAGCTTCCAATTAGCAACGGCTTCGCGGATGCGATTCCCTTGGTGAATTGCATTGGCTGCGAGATCCTTCTCGCGAATCTCTTTTAGTGTCTCCAGTGCAGCGGCGCAGACCAGCGGATTCCCGCCGTATGTGGAGCCATGCGAGCCCGGCCCCATTAGCGAGGAAAGCTTCGTGCCTTTGTCATCTACTGCCTTGTCGCTGAGCCAAAAAGATCCGATCGGCACCCCGCCGCCCATGCCTTTTGCCCAGGAAATTCCGTCTGGCTCGATTTCAGGTGCGATGGCGCGCCATGCCATCGCTTCACCACAACGCCCGAAGCCTGCCTGGACTTCATCGAACATAAGCAGCAAATCGTGCTTTTTCCGCAGGGCATCAAGGGCGCGGAGAAACTCCGCCGATGCAACATGCACCCCGCCCTCACCTTGCACGGGTTCGAGAAGAAACCCGACGGTTTCGTCGTGGACGGCGTTTTCGAGGGCGGCGATGTCGTTGTAGGGTAGGTAACGGAAGCCCGGCAGAATCGGATCAAAACCCTGCTGGATTTTTGCCTGACCTGTCGCGGCCATGCTGCCGAGAGTGCGTCCGTGAAAAGATTGTTGGAATGTGATGACCTCAAAGCGCGGCTTGCCATCCGCCTGCGTTTTCAGGTGGCCGTAGCGGCGGGCGGATTTGATCAGTCCGTCATTTGCTTCGGCACCGGAGTTTGAAAAGAAGACTTTCCCCGGCAATCCGATGTGATGCAGGTTCATTTCCTCCGCCAGAAGTCCTTGGTTATCAGTGTAATACAGATTTGAAACATGGATCAGCTTGCCCGCTTGTTCACGGATTGCGGCGACCATGCGCGGATGGCAATGCCCCAGCGAGCACACGGCGATGCCCATGCAGAAATCCAAGTATTCGCGCCCCGCGTCATCGCGCACGCGTGTCCCCTGCCCCTCGACAAGGGTTAGCGGAAAGCGCCCGTAAGTGCCCAGGACGTGCTCGTTGAATCTCTCGGTGTTGGTCATTTCTTCGGACGGAAAGGGGCGGAGATTATCCCAGATGCGGGAAATGGCAAACCACTTTCGCGTGGCGAAAAAACCTTACCACAGCGTTAGCACTGCGTCGCATGCCGTGATTTTCCGATCCCGTGTGAGCAACGGGATTCCGTGCGTGATCGCGGTGGCCGAAATCACGCGGTCGAAGGGATCGCCATGGGCAAGGTCAAGGGAAACGGCAATGCTCGCAATTTCCCCGGTGATCGGAACCACAAGGAACGAATCCGAAATCTTCGCCAAAAGAGCGTCGAGACCGTCCTCACTTTCAATCCTCCCTTTGTCATGGAGGTAAGCGACTTCGATGAAAACGATGTCGGAAATGACCAACTCGGAGCGGTTCGACCGGGCGATGATCTCACGGGTCTTTGCGCCTAGCCTCGGATCATCGGCCAAGCTCCATAGAACCGCATGGGTGTCGAGGCATGCTTTCACAGTGAGGGATTCCACTCGTTTTCCGGCAGTGTCGGTTCATCCAGCAGGTCATCGTGAAAGCGGATTTTGCCACCGCACGAACCGAGGATCGACTCCCCGGACGGCGGCTCTGCGGTGATCCGAAGATTTCCGTCCCTAGTGACCACCACCACTTCCTCGCCCGCAAACGCCGCCCTGCGGATCTTGGGAAATTCCCTGAGCAGGGTGCTTACGTTCGTTTTCATGGCAGTAATTTGTCAGATAACTTGTCAAATGTCGAGCGTTTCGGTGGATTAGATCGTGGCAACTTGAATGTGGTTTTGTCGGGCGGGTCGCGATTTCCAAATCGCGGTTCCTTTCACCGACAAGGTTGCCAGCGGCGGGCATTTAGAAGAGACTACGCCTGAACGGATGTCCCAACTTTTACTCGAACCAGCCCGCAGAAGCGGATGTGAAAACCTGCCAGCGGTTGGCGAGCTTCTCAAGGAGGCCGCCCAACTCCAGCGCTCCCCTATCGACGATCTTTTAGATGCGGCCGTGGTGGATGAGGAAAACTATCTCCGCGAACTCGCTCACGACCTCGATCTTCCGTGGCTCGCGAACATTCCAACGGATGAGAACACCCTGCCCCTCCGCGAAGCCTGCGGGCCGCGGATCGCGCTGCGGCATCGGCTTTTGCCCGTAGCCATCGAGGGCGAGGGCGCGGAGCGAAAGCTCCTTCTGGCCACCTTCGATCCCTTTAACCTCGTCGCCCATCAAGCGGCGGCGCAGGAGCTTTCGATTCCTTTCGAGTGGTGCATGGCTTCACGGAAACGTATCCACGAGGCTTTGCGCCGGCTCTACGGTGTGGGTGCCGATACTTTCGAACAGATCCTAGAAGGCCGCGATCTCGACTATGACCAGCTTTCGGATTCCGAGGACGAAGCGAACATAATCGACGAGGACGAGGACGAGGAAGCCAGCGTGGTGAAATTCGTGAACCAGATTATCCGCGAGGCGCTCGACCAACGCGCAACGGATATCCATGTGGAGCCGCTCGCGAACAATCTCCGTATCCGCTACCGCATCGATGGGCGGCTACTGGAGATCGCCGTGCCGGAGAATATCAAGGCGCTGCAAAGCTCGGTGATAGCCCGTCTCAAGATCATGGCGCGACTCGACATCGCGGAGCGTCGCGTTCCGCAGGACGGACGGATCAACCTCCAGTTCGAAGGCCAGACTATCGACGTCCGCGTAGCTACGGTGCCTACCGTAGAAGGCGAGAGTGTTTCCTTGCGTCTCCTCAACCAAGAGAAATTCAACCTCGCGAAGCTTGCGATGGAGCCTTTCGTGCGGAAAAAAATCGAGGCGCTACTTCATCTTCCCAACGGCATCGTCCTGATCACCGGGCCAACGGGTTCAGGAAAATCGACGAGTCTTTATTCATTCTTAAGCGAGGTGAACAGCCCGGAGAAGCGTATCGTCACCGTCGAGGATCCGGTGGAGAACAAGCTCGTCGGAGTTATGCAGATCGCCGTCAAATCGGAGATCGGCCTGACTTTCGCCACCGCGCTGCGCTCCATCCTCCGCGCTGACCCCAACATCGTGATGATCGGGGAAATCCGCGACCTTGAGACCGCCGAGATCGCAATCCGCGCCTCACTTACGGGACATCTAGTATTTAGCACCCTCCACACCAACGATGCGATGGGCGGCATCTCGCGACTCGTCGATATGGGCGTGGAGCCGTTCCTTGTCTCCGCCGCCGTCCGCGCCTTCCTCGCCCAGCGCCTTGTCCGCCGCCTCTGCCCGCATTGCAAGGTGCCGCGCGAAATCTCCACCAAGGACATCATCGACCTAGAAATCCCACGCGACATCCCCGGACAAATCTACGCACCGAAAGGCTGCGACCGCTGCCGGATGACCGGCTTTTCCGGCCGCCTCGCGATCTACGAGGTCGTAATCCTCACGCAGGCCATGCAAGAACTCGTTGCCCATTCCCGCCCGCTGGCGGAGATGAAAATCCAAGCTCTCAAGGACGGCTACGTCCCCATGCGCACCTACGGCTGGCACAAGGTCATGCAGGGAGAAACTACCATCGAGGAGGTAATCTCTGTTACTTCGTCGGACATCGGCGGAGCTGATTAGGGAATTGCCGGGATATTTGCCATGAACGAATCGGTCTTCATCGAAACCACGATCCCGAGCTACTACGTAGCACGTAGATCAAGAGACATCGTCCAGGCGGCGAGGCAAGAGCTTACGATTCAGTGGTGGGAGGAGAGGCGTAAAAATTACCGTCTTTTCAGCTCCGCCATTGTGGTGACAGAGGCTGCTATGGGTGATCCCGATACTAGCGCAGGTCGGTTGAAACTTCTCGCGGAAGTGCCCCTCCTCCCCATCACACATCAAGTTTTGAAAGTGGCTAAGGAATTATTGGCCGCGCAAATCGTCCCGGCGAAGGCTTCCGATGACGCGTTCCACATCGCATGTGCGGGTGTCCACCACATGGATTTTTTGCTCACGTGGAATTGTACCCATATTGCAAACCCTCACAATTGGCGACAGATCGCAAAATGCTTTGCTCGACAAGACATACCTATGCCTGTAATTTGTACCCCTGAGGAATTTCTCGGAAATGACTATGAAAACACCGACCCTTGAAAAGCCGATTTCAGTAGAATTGCAAGTGCGCAAGATTAAGGAGGATCATGCCGGGCAGTATGGCTACGATCCCGATTCGATCGCATTGGCGGCCAGAGAGTGGGAGGTAAAGCATCCAGAGCGGATGGCAACCGCCTGTGACATCGGCGGAGCTGATTAGCCGTTGTTGAACTATTTCTTCCACAGTATGATTTGAATCATGAAAGCAGAATTTACAGCCATCATCGAGACCGCCGAAGAAGGGGGCTATTGGGCCATCTGCCCTGAAGTTCCGGGCGCGAACGGACAGGGGGAAACGGTCGAAGAAGCCAAGGCGAGCCTTAAGGAAGCCATCGAGCTGCTGCTTGAAGACAGGATGGAGGATATTTTGAGAGGGCTGCCCAGTGAAGTGATCCGCGAGAAAGTGATGATCGGATGAAAAGGCGGGATTTAGAAAAGAAGCTGCGCGTGGCTGGCTGTTACCTGAAACGCGAAGGAGCCTCCCATTCGATCTGGATCAATCCGAAGACAGGGATCACCGAAACTGTCCCGAGGCATACGGAAGTGAAGGGAAACCTAGCAAAAAAAATCTTAAAGAGCCTTGGAGCGGACTAGAAATCAGGCAAAATCATGAATCCGGAAACAGATGCCGTGGAGTATGATAACCCCGCAAAGCCGATGCGTTTGGTTTATGCGCTTCTGCTTTCATTCCCGCTTTTCGGCGTTGGCTATGTGATCGAACAAACGATCCGATGGACGAACCATCTAGACGGCTTGATGAGCGGCCTGGTTCATTTGATTTTTTTCAGCATCGCAGCGCCGATTTATCTGATTCCTTGGGCTCTGATTGTTCATTTCTCCTTCAGAAAACGAACCAACCAAAAGCGTAGAACTTTGTGGATGTTCGGCCCCTCCATTCTCATGTGCCTGCTGTCGATATCCAGCTTGGTCACAAATCTTCCCACGCCCAAGTACAGGTTCAAACAACTGGCAAAAGCCGATCTACCGGCGAACTTGGAATTGCTCAACTACCGCTTCAGTGGTGGTGGTCTCTCAGATTATTCGGACACTTACTACTTCAAAACTTCATCCGCAGAGATTGATCGGCTCATCCGGGAGATGGGGTTGGAGGAGGATGAATTTTATGGTGATAGCAGCACATCCCACACAATAATTAGTCCATTGCCGGGAAGCCCTGATTTTAAGAAATGGCTCGAACACAAACAATTCCGTGGAGGCAGAGATGAGGGTTCGTGGCATTACTACCTGATTACCAACAAACTTAAGACCCAAGTTTACATCAACGTGGGTTGTATATAAGACATAAAACATCTCGCCATGCCCCTTTTCACCTACAAAGCGCTTTCCACAAACGGCACCGTCGCGACGGGTGAGATCGAGGCGGCGGACCGTCCCGAGGCGTTGCGCAGTTTGGACAAGCGCGGGCTGCGGCCTGTGAATGTGAAGGAATCCGCCAAGGTGACGCCGGTGAAGAAAAAGGGGGTTGCGCCGGAGCGGCGTAAGGAAAAGACCGGCCAGAAGAAAGAGGATGTATCTGCGACCGGAGAGCTGAAGCTCAAGCGGGCGGAGGTGATCCTTTTTACCGAAGAGCTTTCCGATATGTTGGGCGCGGGTTTGCAGTTAGAGCCGGCGCTGAAGTCGATGGAGAACCGGCAGGAACTCGGCAGCCTGAAAGAGGTCTCGCAGCGCATCCGGAATATAGTGCGGGATGGGGTGAATTTCTCCGTGGCACTGAAAAAGGTCAGCCCCAGCTTTGGGCCTCTTTACTGTTCGCTTGCTGCGGCGGGCGAGGCATCCGGAGCACTGGACACCATTTTGAAGCGGCAAGCGCATTATTTGAAAACGCTCGCCGAGCTACAGAGCCGCCTGATTCTTGCTTTGATCTATCCTGCGTTCCTGATTTTTGTCGGAATCGGCGTTGGTATCGTTTTCGTGACCACGCTGATCCCCCAGTTGACAGAGCTGATCAAGGCCACGCCGGGCGGAAAAATCCCTTGGGCGATCAACATGATGATGGTCTTCGCGGATTTCGTCAAAAGCTGGTGGATCGTGATCCTTCTCTCGCTGGTCGGTGCGTTCCTATTTTTCAAAGCGTGGAAGGATAACGATGCAAACAAGCCAAAGTGGGACGAAATGAAACTCAAGATGCCGCTGATTGGTGCGGTGATCTCATCACGCTTCTATGTGCAGTTTTTGGAAACGATGGCGAATCTCGTCAGCAACGGTCTGCCGTTGCTGCGCGCTCTCGAGCTATCGCGTGATGCCACGCAGAATATTTCGCTCCGTACCCGCCTTAACGGAGTGATCGCCCAAGTCGGTGATGGCCGCGCGTTTTCCAAGGCAATGATTCGCTCCGAAAGTTTCCCTCCCCTTCTGATCGATATCATCGCGGTGGGAGAGCAGACGGGAAAAATCGATCAATCCCTGCGGCGCGCGGCGGAGCGATACGACAAGGAGCTGGACAATGATTTGCGGCGCGTAATGGCACTCATTATGCCGTCGGTTTTGATTATGATGGCGCTGCTGATAGGTTCGTTTGCGTATCTGATGATCACCGCGATCTTCCAGACGATCTCGAACATGAAATGAACGGGATGTTTCCAAAACCGGATGCGGGCAACGACTTTCTCGCCGCGCATGTGGCGGATTTACTACGGAGCTATCACGCTCTTACCGGAAAGCATCTGATTGCATCTGCCGAGGATGCCGCAAAGCGGGCGTATGATGCGTCGTTTGTCCTACTCTCGCATGATGGGGCAGATGATCCGCTGCTGACGTATGGGAATCTTGCGGCGCAGAAACTTTTTTCAATGGATTGGGGTAAACTGGTTGGTATGTCCTCGCGGAAAACGGCGGAGGCTCCCGAGCGCGCCGAGCGGGAGGAATTGCTCCGGCGTGTGGCGGAGAACGGTTTCATCGATGACTACTCAGGTGTGCGGATCGCGGCGGATGGTCGGCGTTTCATGATCCGCAACGCCACCGTCTGGAATGTATGCGACACACAAGGAGAACGGATCGGTCAGGCAGCCACCTTTTCCGAGTGGCAGCCGTTGGAAAATTAACTGGATTCTGGACAACAAAAAAGGGGCTGCGAAGCCCCCTTTTCGGAATAATTCGTGTGCAACGTTTAGGCGGCGGCCATTTTCGCGACCTTCGACATTTCACGCATCAGGGCGCGGGTCTCGTCCTGCCAGTTCTGTAGAGCTTCGCGTGAGAGCTGCACTCGGTCTGCCACCGCTTGTTCGAGTTCGTGGTAGTTTGCAGAGATTTTTTCGGAAAGCTGTGTGAGCATTTCCGCCGTGCGCTGACAGTAGCCGTGTGTGGCTTGGATCTCGTGGACGCGTTGCTGTGCATGGCGCTTGGCCTCGCCTATTTCTGCAAGGAGGATTTTGCTGTCCGGCACGCGGCGTAGGCCTTCGACGAGGCCGAGTTTGGAGAGTGTCCAGATCGTCCATTTCGAAGGATCCCACTGCCATTTCTTTACGCCGTTGCGGTAGTCGTGTTGGAACTCGTGGTGGTAGTTGTGGTAGCCCTCGCCGAAGGTGAGAAAGGCCATGATCGCGCTGTCGCGTGCGGAGTGCTTCGTCGAGTAAGGTTGCTTGCCGACGGTATGGCAGAGCGAGTTGATGAAGAAGGTGCAATGCTGGGCGATGACGATGCGGGTAACACCTGCGATCATAAAACCACCGAGTGCGCCCTGCATCGGGTTGAGTCCCATGAGAGAGTTGTAACCGTAGCCGAGAGCGGAAGGAATGATGAGCCCGACAACGAGGGCGATCCAGTGGGTGTATTTGTGCTGCCACATGACGAGCTTGTCCTTGCGGAGGTCGGCGACGTTATCGACGGGCGTCTCTGGGTCTAGTTTGAAAAGGAGCCAGCCGATGTGCGCCCAGAAAAATCCTTTGGAGATATCGTAGGGATCCTCGTCGTGATCGACGTGTTTGTGGTGGCGGCGGTGGTCGGAACACCAGTTGAGGGCGGAGTTCTCAAACGCGCACGCGCCGAAGATGAGGGTGAAGAATTTCACCGGAGCCTTCGCCTTGAAGGAGAGGTGGGAGAAGAGCCTGTGGTAGCCGACGGTGATGCTCATCATCGTGGCGCAGAGGTAGAAGAAGAACATACTGAACTGGAACCAATCGATGCCGTAATGAAACAGGTAGATCGGTGCGCCAATGAGGGCGATGAGGGCTGTGCCGATGAGGAAACTGGAAGTGATCCAGTTCACGCGGTCGTAGGGTATGCGGAACATAAGGGTAAGTTTCTTGTTATGAAGCGGGAGTGTGCGGCGCGGTGGTGCAAAAATAACTGCGCGCGCGGTTCCTATAGACCAATTATTCGATTTCCACAAGCCGTGAATATTTACACCCCCCCCCCTCGCATTTTAGACTTTTCTCAGAGAACCCGTGGAGTCCCCGAAGCGCTTTTCGTTCACGCCGAACTCCTCCAGCATACGCAGGTAAAGGTTTCCGAGCGGCACATCCTCGCCGAGATCGACGTGGCGGCCGGGCTTGAAGGCACCACCGCCGTGACCGGCGAGGAGGATGGGGAGATTGTTGTGGTTGTGGCGGTCGCCGTCGGAAATGCAGCCGCCGTAAACGATCATGGAGTTGTGGAGCAGGGATTTGCCGTCCACATCCTCGGTGGTCTTCAGTTTCTCTAGAAAGTAAGAGAGCTGCTCCAAGTAGAAGGTGTCGATTTTTGCGATCTTATCCAGATTGTTTTGGTTGCCCTGGTGGTGGGAGATGCTGTGGTGACCCTCGTTGACCCCGATTTCTGAGAAAGAGCGGTTCGAGCCGTCGTGAGCCATCAGAAAGCTGGAGACACGTGTGGTGTCGGTTTTGAAAGCGAGTACCATCATATCAAACATTAGGCGGAGATGGTCTTTGTAGGATTCGGGTGTGCCGTTTGGAGCGGGCACGCCGGGATCGACCGGGATGCCCATGGCCTCGGCTTTTTCGATCTGTTTCTCGATCTCGCGGACTCCGGTAAGATATTCGTCTAGCTTCTGGCGGTCGGTGCGGCCGAGGTGGCGATGCAGTGCTTTTGCATCACTTTCGATGAAATCGATGACGGACTTTTTGGAAGCGAGGCGCTGGCCGAGGGATTTCACGCGCTCGCCATCGGAGCCTGCGCCGAAGAGGCGTTCGAACACCGCGCGGGGGTTTGATTCCGGGGTCATCGGCTGGTTTTCGGAGCGCCAAGAGAGATTGAACTGGTAGGCGCAGGAGTAACCGGAATCGCAGCTACCGGATTTGCGGACGCCATCAGTGGAGAGCTCCAGCGAGGGCAGGCGGGTCTGCCCGCCGACGGCATTTGCGGCGAGCTGATCCACGGAAATGTCCAGCTTGATGTCGGATCCGGAGGTTTTGCGGGGGCGGGCGCTGGTGAGGAAAGCGGCGGTGCCCCGCGCGTGGTCACCCGGGCCATCGCCACCCGCTTGCGCATTTTTCTGCTCAAAGCCGGTGAAGATCTGGAAATCCTCGCGGTGTTTCTCCATCGCAGCGAAGGAAGAACCCATCTTGTAGGATGGGGTAGTCCCATCCGGGCGCCAATGTGAGAGGTTTACTCCGTTGGGGATATAAAGGTATGCCATCCGCAGCGGCGCACCGCTCGCCGTGGTGGCGAGCGCCTGTTTTGCCGCCGTGGCTGCCATCAGCGGACGGAAGGATTCCAGGGCAGGTAGTGATAGGGCGGCTCCGAACCCCCTTAGGAAACCGCGGCGGGATATTTGCGTCTTATCCATTTCTATATAAATACATGCTACAGCTGGGATGTCTATCGGTGAATCTTCACCCCCCTGTCTCCCGTGATTACATCGCGAAGGCTTGCGGCGGAGCAAGCAGCATGTTAGAAACGGGGAGTGATGGACACTGAAAGCGAGTGGAAAGGACCCGGAGGTGGCGGGCGTGTGACTCGCAAGTCTGGCTGGCTCGCGAAGCTGCCGGCTTGGCTGCCAGGGGCGGCAAGGTTCGGACGCATCGGTAAACGTTCCGAGGGACAGGTGGGCGCTTTGGTGGACGCGTTCGCTGCCTTTGCCACGCTCGATGACGTGCTCAGTGCAGCCGAAGCGGATTTGATTCTAGATATGCTGCGCAGCGCCTTTCCCGAGGTGGATCATGCCTGGCTCACGCGGCGATTGCGGCGCGCGGTGAAAAGCCCGATGCCGATGCAAGGCCTTGCAACGGAGTTACGCGAAAGCCTCGACGATACGGGAAAGCTCGCCGTGGGCTTGCAGCTTTTCACTCTGGTGGATGCGGCTGGGCGCTCGGAACGAAGCCGGTCGAGCTTTGAAATTTTCATGCGCCGTCTCGGTCAGCCGGAGGAGGGCGCGGCGATCATTAGGGAGATGCGCGGCGAGGAGGGAGACGTCCCGGCGGCGGAACTACCGTTCGAGAAACTCGTTTTCGGTGGCAAGGACGCGGATGTCAGATTGCCTCCTGCGGCGGGCGCACAGGAGTTCCGCATATACCGTGCTGGCGATCTGATTCTTCTGCGCAATACCGGTGAGTTGCCGCTCTGGGTTCGCGGGAAATCACTCGGCACAGGCGCTTTCATGCGTGTCCGCGAGCGGCAGGAGCTGGTTATCCCCGGCTGGCTCATGACCTATGACGACCTCCGTTTTTTCCTAGATGTGCGGAAAATGGACAGCAGGCCCGGACTCTATCTGGAATCCGGCGAGGAAGGCTTGGTCGCGGAACGCACCCGCGTCCGAAGTAGTGAACTGCGTATCCGTTTCGGACTAGAGGCGGAGGTCGAGGCTTTGTCAGACACGCAGCTTCATGTGGGTAGCAAGGGCGCTTTGAAAAAGGGCGAAACGGTTACCTGCCTCAATCACGAGCGCATCGGCGGGCCGTCTGGTTACAGCCTCACAGTCAACGATTTGCGGAAACGCGCCTTGCAGTCGGGGCGGCGGTTCCGGCTCGCCGCCGAGAAGCAGGAATACATCGTCTCCAATGATGCGACCGCGCTCAGGAGCGGCGATCTCCTGTTGGGCGCGAAGCTTGCACCGAGAACAGTGCTCTTCATCCGTTACGACGGCGAGGGCTCCAGTGGCTCCCTGGAAATCCGTGAGTCCGGGGGCCCGGTGCTGGTGGACGGCCTGCCCGTCAAGCAACGCGCGACTTTGTTCGACGGATCGCTGATCCGGCTCTCCGGCAGCCAAGCGGTGCGCTGCCGTTTTTCCGAAGGCTTTCTCGACGAGGAGCGGACACAGATCGAGTCCCTGGAAGTGGACGGTCTGAGTCACGATTTTGGAAAGGGCGTGAGGGCGCTGGATCAAATCAGTTTTGAGGTAAGACGCGGTGAGATGCTGTGTATCATCGGCCCCAGTGGCAGCGGGAAAAGCACCTTGCTCGCGGTGCTTTCCGGCCAGCGCAAGCCGACGCGTGGTCGAGTGAATCTCAACGGCATCTCCCTCTACGAGCGGTGCAAGCGGCTGGTCCCCTTCATTGCGCACATGCCGCAGGAGGAGGCGCTCAACCCGCAACTCACCGTCCGCGAACACCTGCGCCACGGCGTGATGATACGCCGCCCAGGCCTCACTCCTGCGGAGCACGAACGTCGAGTGGACAGCATGCTCGCGGAGCTGGGCTTGCAAAGCATCGCCCGGCGTAGAGTCGGCTCGCCCGGCGACAAGACGATCTCTGGCGGCGAGCGCGGGCGGCTGAACCTCGGCGTCGATCTCGGTAGCCGCGCGGAGGTATTTCTTTTCGACGAACCCATTTCCGGCCTCTCCTCAAAGGATTCCGAGCATGTCGCGGGAACCCTGCGGGCGCTGGCGCGGGAGAAAATTGTAATCGCGTCCCTGCACCGGCCGGGCGCGGGAGTGTTGCGGCTTTTCGACAAGGTGCTGCTGCTAGATAGCGGCGGAAAGCTGGCTTACTTCGGCACGCCGGCCGCGATGGTCGGCTATTTCCGCGAGGCTTGCGAGGAGCTGGGTATCCCACACCCCTCGATGATTGCGAATACCCCGCTGGGCGCGGATTTCGTCTTCGATGTTCTCGAAACGCCGCTGAGCGCGATCGGCGACGGCGGCAACACCGGTGCGGCAAGGCGGTTGCCACCGATCTTCTGGCAGGAGCGATTTGAAAGCGCGGCGCTACTCAATTCCCTGCAACGCGATGCCGCTCCGCCCACACGGCTTGGCGAGGTGGAAGCAGGCGCGAGGCTTCCCATCCCACCGACGCCGAGCCGCCCGTGGCGGGCGGTGCTTCTTGTTTTTCTAACACATTTCCGGCGCTCCATGCTCTCGAAAATCCGCAGCCGCGGCACGATCTACAGCACATTCCTGGAAGCTCCTGTTCTCGCCGCATTGATCGCCATCACCCTGCGCTCCTCGCCGCAGGGAAAATATGAGTTCGAGACCGCGCTGCATATCCCGGCCTACCTTTTTCTCAGTGTCACCGTGGCGATGTTCCTTGGCCTCACGAACTCCGCGACCGAGATCCTGCGCGACCGCGCGTTGCTGCGCCGTGAGCGCAACTGCCAGCCCGGTGGCGTTTCCTATGTCAGTGCGAAATTCATCGCACTCGGTATCGTTGGCGGCGTGCAGTGCCTTACCTACCTGCTTGTCGGCAATCATTTTCTGGAGATCAAGGGCATGCTCCTCTACCACTGGATCTGGATGACGCTTACCGCGCTGACCGGCACCAGCATGGCGCTGCTGGTTTCCTCCTTCGTAAAAACAGAACGTGCCGCACTCACCGCCGTGCCACTGCTGCTCGTGCCGCAAATGCTACTCGCCGGGGCGCTCGTGCCATACAAGGAAATGAACCGCGGTCTCTTCGATGAAGCAAAGCTCGAGCGCGAGCGTGGCGGCGTGCCCGTGCCCGCGCGCATCATGCCGCTGCGTTTCGCCTTCGAGGGAATGCTCGTCGCACAAGCCACGCGCAATCCCTTCGAACTCGAACGCATCCGCCTCCAGCGGAGAATCGAACGCGCCCGTGACATGGGCGGCGAGCTAGGAACGAACGAACTTGAGCACTTCGAGATGGTCAAGGAAGGCCTGCGCCGCCTGCTCGCATCCGGCGCGAAAAACGAGCACGAAGCCCGCCAGCTTGTCGAGCGCATCCGCGGCATGGTGGACGATGGCACGCCCATCGAGGTCGCCACCATGAAAGTCTGGCCCGAGGGCAAAGGCGTAAAGCCGACCTATACCTTTTTCGTGAACGAACGCATCGATCTCCTCGTCCGCGAGGCAGAGACATTTCGGAACGACTACCGCAACGAGAAACCGCGCCACATATTCCTAGCGCTGGAAAAGCCCATGCCGTTTCTTGACGAGGAAATGGAGACCATGAAATTCTGCGGATGGGTTCTGTTCGTTGTCATTCTGAGCTGTGGAGGCATCGCCGCATGGGTCATCAGCAGGCAGAACCGCAGCGTGGTGTGATGGTTCCTAAACGTATTCCCATCCTACGCGCGGCGCGGCGGCCATTTTCCTTTTTGGAAAGGCTGACTTTGCTTTGACGAAGCTGTTGGCGCGGCGTATGCATCATGTCCATTTCACCCGTCCATGAAGCTAGCTATACTTTCCTGTTCTCCGCAGTGCTATTCGACCCGCCGTCTTATCGAAGCGGGTCGGAAGCGAGGGCATAAGATCGAGGTTCTCAACACGCAGCGCCTCACCATCGCGCTCGATCAGGGCGATCCGGCGCTTTATTACCATGGGAAAGCCCTGCGCACACCGGATGCGGTATTGCCACGGATTGGCACTTCGATCACGCGCTACGGCACCGCCGTCGTCCGGCAGTTCGAGCAGATGGATGTCTTCACACCCAACACGGCGGCGGGTATCAGCAACTCTCGCGATAAACTGCGCTCGCTCCAGATTCTTTCCCGCCACGATGTCGGCATTCCCACCTCCGCTTACGTCGATGACAAGCGCGACCTCGAAGACGCCCTGCAACGCGTCGGCGGAGCACCGGTCATCATCAAGCTCCTCGAAGGCACGCAAGGCGTGGGCGTGATCCTAGCCGACAAGATAGAGATCGCGCGCGCTATCGTCGAGACCCTGCACTCCACCAAACAGCAAGTGCTGCTCCAGAAATTCGTCGCCGAAAGCAAAGGCAAAGATGTCCGTGCGTTCGTGATCGGGGATCGCGTGGTCGCCGCGATACGAAGGGTGGCGCAAGGGCAGGAATTCCGCTCCAACGTCCACCGTGGAGGAAAGGCCGAGGCCATCACGCTCGATCCCGCTTACGAGGAAGCCGCCGTCCGCGCCGCGCAGATCATGGGCTTGCGGATTTGTGGCGTGGACATGTTGGAAGGAAAAGACGGCCCGCAGATCATGGAGGTGAATTCATCGCCCGGACTTGAGGGCATCGAAGGAGCCACAGGCCTCGACATCGCGGGTGAAATCATCGACTACATCGTGGATCAATTGATATTTCCGGAAATCGACATCCGCCAGCGCCTGACTGTTTCGCGGGGATATTCCGTGGCGGACATCCACATCCCGATCGGCAGTTCCTATGTCGGCATGACCATCGAGCAAACAGGTTTGCGCGAGCATGACGTGGTGGTGCTTACCCTCCGCCGCAAGGGCACGGTTATTTCCAACCCCAAGGGCTGCCGCGTTCTGGAGGCCGATGACACCCTGCTCTGCTACGGCAGATCCGATCACATGAAGGGACTCATCCCCGCAAAGAAAAGTAAGCGCAGGAGGGTGAAAAAGCTGCCTGCCAAACCGAAAGTCGGCGAGTCATGAGCATGACGATTGGCTGGCGCGAGTGGGCGGAGTTTCCCGGATGGGGCTTTCGTGTAAAGGCCAAGGCCGATACTGGCGCGCGTAGCAGTGCCATCGACTGCGCGGAAATCACCGAGCTGCCCGGAGACCGCGTGCGTTTCACCGTCCGCCTCGACCGCAAGGAAAAGAAACTCATCACCTTGGAAGAAAACATTGTCGCTCGGAAAAAAGTGCGCTCTTCCACCGGTCGCCCAACGAGTCGTATTTTCGTGGAAACTCAGTTGCGGCTCGCCGGGATCGAGAAGCGCGTGATTGTCTCGCTCGTCTGCCGTAAGACCATGATCCACCGCCTGCTCCTTGGCCGCGAGGCGTTGGCGAAGGATTTCGTCGTCGATCCTGCTGTAGATCACTGGGCGACGCCGCGGCGGATCAAGAAATAGAAAGTTCCGCGCGAAACCTAGCCAAAGGATTATCAGTTTTCTATCGGTAACTGGTCTCCGGTAAGCAAGGCCAGATCACGGCGTAAAACGCGGTTCGTGTTCCTGAATGCGCTGTGGAAGCGGGATATATCGTCGATTTTTTCCCATAACTCTCTCCTGTCGTGGATGACGCGGATCATCGCACGCAGATCGGCGATCACATCCTCAGGAGTGTTGATAAGCTCTTTGTCGCGCATGTCGGCGTAGCGCTCGATGCCGCCAAGACGTTCGCGGGATACCTCCAAGGCCGTCTCCATGGCGGCGATCTTCCCCTTGTTCATCTCCAACAGATCCATTTCCGCGTATTCATTAAGAGGATCGATCGCCGCCAGAATTTCGGCGGCGAGGATTTTCTTATCAACGGAGCGGGGACGGCTACCTGCGCCCTGGATGGCGAGGAGCTTGGCAGAAAGATGGTAAGGCGCGGCTTGGGAAATCTCAACTAGGCGCTTGCGGACGTAAACGTTGGCAAGATACGGGCCGAGCGCGGCGGCATCGGACTTGTCCTTGATTTCCTTGAACCTCGCGAGGATGGCTGCGAGTTCTGGATCCGGCTTCATCGCACAAAGCCTGATGGCTTCCTCTGGCGACGAGGCGAGCAGCACCTCGAATTTCATGAAAAATTCCGGTTTCTCCATGGTCAGCAGGGCGGCAAGATACTCGGCGGCGGCGGCGGGAACCACCAGCCTCCCGCCCGGTGCGTCCACGAGGGTGGTTAATTTTTGCCAGAAGAAATTGGGTAGCTCCAGTTTTTTACCTTCGCTATCGAAGCGGCCGATAAAAACCGCCTCGGGCGCGATGCCGGTGAGAGCGGAGTTTGCAAGAATGAAGCCCGGGCCCGTCATATCTTCGCCATTGCGCCGGATAGAATACGTTCCTGCCTTTCCAGTGCTGATACGGATATCGACCTGAGGTAGTTGGTTTTTATCCACATTATTGAGCTTGGCTAGCGCGTTGAGAATGGGTTTCGAAACTTTTTCGGAGACATCCCATCGAACCGCTTCGACACAGGAAACATCGATCCACAGGTTTTCCCTTTGTTGCTCGCCCTCCTCCTCGCCTTCCTCACTTACGGATTTAGATTTGGCCTTCATGCTTACTGTAACTGGTCCAAGGATGAAGGTGTCCGTTACCGGTTGGTAATCGTAGAGGACCGCCCTGATTGAAGCACTGGTGGATTTCAGCTCTAAGGACAGTTTGTTATCGGGGGCCGGCTTCTCGATCGGCTTGCGTTTCTCAAACGCAGTGATTGGTGCCACCCAGCCGTCCCATTTCCCGCGCTCGCCAGACTCCCTCCATTCCGAGGCCGCAGGATGCTCGGGATCGAGCGCGGCGGCGGTATCACCAAGGAGTGCGGCGAGGAGATTGCCATCGTTGCCTGCCTGCGGTGAGGCGAGCCACTTGTTGAGTTGCCAGACTTGATCCTTAGCGCGGGTCAGACCCTCCGGATCCGGATCGACGAGGCTTTTCCTTCCGGAAATCGAGGAAAGAATGTCCCGGGCGGAGGGGTTCGCGGGATCAAGAGCGAGGGCGAGAGCGAGCGCCTGCGCGGCGGCGCGGAGTTGCGGGGCCTCAGTCATGGAGACGCTCCGAGATAGCAGGGTCATTGTCTGCGAGAGGGAAACCATAGCATCCGTGTCGATCGGAAGCTTGTCCCTGCGGAAAGGCGGCATCGCCTCAGTAGGCGGGACGAAGACAGGCTCCGCACGGATCGTCCCCGCAATCAGGGTGAAAATCACGGCGGTGAAAAACGATCTGATGGGAATTTTCATGGCCTCAAACGAAGGTTCACGTATTTTTACGCTCCCAAACAAGAGAACATTGCGAACTGGAATGTTTTTCTGCAAGGCTGGCCGCATGCAGGAAGCGATCAACGAGATGGCGACGCGTGAGGAAGTGATGTTTTTCGATACGGATTGCGGCGGCGTGGTGCATAACCTCGCCTACTTACGGATGATCGAAACCTGCCGGACGAGACTCGCTGCATCGTTGGGTATGGATCTGCGTGGGATGTCGGAAACGGGGATTTACCCGGTGCTGACGAGGACGGAGGTGGATTACAAAAAGCCAGCGAAACTCGGCGATTGGATCGAAATCCGGGGGAAACTCGGGGAGGTGAGTGCGGCCAGGTTTTGGTGCGAGTTCGAGATGCGCCGCGAAGAGGATGGAGCGCTGCTTGTCACCGCTCGGCAGGCGCTGGCACTCGTAAAAATGCCGGAAGGCAAACCGCTGCGCCTGCCCGCGGGCTTCGGAAAAAACACGGAGTAGCGTTACTCGGAAATCTTCTCCCGAAAGCTCTCCAAATTCCCCTCCACAGCACGAACTTCCTCTTCCAAAGCATCGACCGTCCGGGCATTCCCATCCTTCCCGATTTGCTCGATCTGGTTCTGCAGTTCCAGCACATAGACGCCAGCGAGAGATATCATCTCGCGCTCGAGATCTTGCTGGATCGCCACCTGTTTTTTCAGATAACTGGCGTGCATATTCTGCGCCCCTTCAACCTCCCTGAAGCCGGTAGGAAGCGTTTCCGAAAGCTTGTGACCGCGGCCTTCCCAAATCTGCAGATTTTCGGAAAGGGTTTCGCTGATGCGCTCGCGATCCCTCAAGGAAAGCCCCTCCGCAGCGGATTCCATCGCCTTCTGATAATTTCCAAGGTTGTCCTTCAGCTCGAGCCGGTGGCGCTCCAGGGACGGCGCAACTCGCGTGCGTATCGATGAGCGGGTACGGCGCAGGACATCCGCCGGATCGGGTTCCACTACTTCATCATCCACAGGCCCGGCGCTCAGGGGCGGCAGCGTTTTCTCTTTCACTGCCATTGTGGGCGGGGAATCCGGCACGTGAGTTTTGGCCTCATTGCCTTTGATAGTGAAAAAGGCGATGAAAACGACGATCAACGCGACAACGAGAAAAATCACGAGACCCGTTCCCGAGGATTCCTTGGCGAGGGGCTTCGCTGGTTTGAACCGCTTCTGCGGGCCTGGGGAATTCGCCGCTTTGGGTTTTAATGACGCAGCAGTTGGCCGTGAAAGGGCACCGTAGATAGGCTTAGGAAAGGCAGATGCCCCCGCCATCGATTTAATACGCGGCGCTGATGCGCCGGTGCGCAGCGTGCGGCTCGGTAGGGCGGCGATTTTAACCAGCTCTTTGCCGAGTTCCATGGCACTCATCTGGCGACGGTTCGGATTCGGGTCGGTGGCGCGTGTTATCACCGCATCGAGGCGCGGGTTGCACCCGCAGATCTGCGAGGCCGGGCGCGGATTTGCATCCGGCAAATAACCTGTTAGAAGCTCATGGAGCATCACTCCCACGGAGAATATATCGGCACGCTGGTCGATCGTGAACGGAGGACGCAAGACTTCCGGTGCCGTATATCCCGGCGTCCCAAAAATCTGCTCGCCCTCTTCGATCTGACGCTCCAGCGGCCGCGCTAGACCGAAATCTCCGATCTTCGGGTTCATCTGACTGTCGAGCAGGATGTTGGAAGGCTTGATGTCCCGGTGCAGGATGCCGAACTCATGGGCGTGCGCGAGTCCATTACAAACGCCAACAACTAGATTGATCGCGTCGGCTTGTTCGACGGCACAGCCATGTGCCGACTGGTGCAGGGATTGCCCTGCCACAAACTCCATCACGATGAACAGCAGCCCCTCCACCTCGCCGAAGTCATACACACCGATCAGGTTCGGATGGTTCAGTTTCGCCATCGCCTTCGCCTCGGATTCGAAACCCTTGCGGAACTCCTCATTCGTGGAAAACACACGCGGCAGGATCTTGATGGCCGCCGGGCGCTCAAGCGAGGTTTGCACCGCGTGGTAAACCGCACCCATGCCGCCACACGCGATTAGCCCAAGGATCTCGTAGCTGGGGAAAAGCCTCGCGACTTCCTCCAACTCGGGAGCTTCGAACGGGGTGCCATGTGTAAGTTCGCTCATCGGGAAAGGAATGTAGTCACATTCCACGCCTGATCTGTCAGGAGCTCGGGCGGGTGGCAAGCGTAAGCGCAGGAATTAAGCGATAGCCTTGCCAGAGGATTACAAAGCAATGCCGGGCAGGCGAATTTATTGACGGGCTTTCGTTCCGCCTAAAACAGCTGGCTTGACGTGCTTGCAAACAAGGTGGGATCATCCCGCGCATGGCATGGCGAGTGGACGAAGCAGTGGAGCACGGCTTGATCGATAATACCGTCGAGGGACTCACCACCGGCAAGATCTGGCTCGCGGGACGCGATGAGCCATTGATTCTTTCTCTCAACGGCGACTGTTGGCGGGATCTCGCGGGAACCATACTGGAGTTTGAAAGTCCCAACCCGCGCGTCTGCCCTGAAGCCTCCAAACTCGATACCGAGCAAACGGGCATCATCGGCGATATCACCGCCTCGCGGAAAGCCCGTGTGCCGGAACTTTCCGAGGAGGAAATGGACGAGTGCGAGCGGCGCGGCGAAGAAATCCCCTTCCAATGGAGCAACGTCCTCTACATCGAGTGGTTCAGCGAAATCAACGGGCGGGTGCTCATCGAAGCGGCCGATTACCATCTCAAAGTCTCCGCCAGTGAGTGGCAGATGGACGAGGATCAGGAGGAAGCACAAAAACTCGCGAACCTCAGCGCAATGCGTGATTTCCTCGCCCAAGTGATACGCCGCACCGAGCCGGACGATTCCCCGGAAAGCACCTCCGTCACCGGCCATGGCGAACTCGACGAATACGAATGGGAGGAGCGACTCAAGGAATCCGACCGCCTCAGCGACGCATATCAGGAGGTTCTTGAAAAATACATCGATGACTACGACAGCGAGCGGAAAGAGGCTTTCGTAATGGGCTGGGACGGGCTTCTCGGAGCCATGGCGGAGCGCGAAGAAAACGGCGAGGATGAGGACTTTGATGATGACCAAGATTTTCAAGAGGAATGGCGTAACTCCGATGAGGATCAGGATGAAAACCAGGACGATGATGACTGGCTTGCCGCAAGCCATCCGTTGCAGACGAGAGCCCGCGAAGTGGCCATGCGCTGCTTCGATCTGGTTAGCCGCAGCGATGATAAGGATAGCCCGGCGCAACGCCTCGTCTCCAATCTCATGCAGGTCAGCGCCAAGCTGGCGGGCGTGCTCCATGGGCACGGCAGCGGTTACGAGCCGGAGGCCGGGTTCGTTCTCGCTGTCTTAAAACGCTGCCTGAACTGGATCAACGACGCCGTCGGTGCCTGTAGTGAAATCATTGCAGCCGCAGACGACCCGGACGCCTGCGCATCCCTCGAAAACCTTCGCAACGAAATCTTTGCCATTCGCGACGGCATTATCGAACTCCGCCGCGAATTCAAGAAAGGTTGACAAATTCATTCTGTGGTTAAAAGGTTTCTCACACATGAAACGCACTTTGAAAACGGTAGCATTCGGCATCATGGCTCTCGCGGCCCTGTCATCCTGCAATACCACCATCGGCATGGGAAGAGACCTGCGCATTCTCGGCACCGAGATGGAGAAAAAAGCGGAAGAGAAGGCAGGGGGCGGTAACTCGGATTACCAATCCGGTGCTCCTGTTTACTAGTAATTCCGCCAAAAAGCGAACGCGCAGATCAGCGTAGCTGCGCCATAGCCAAGCCCCAATAGGCAAGCAATGTTCCACCTTTTAGGTGTGGCAATAATCCATGTCACCGCGTCGCGGAACAGGTAGGGCATACCCACCCAGAACATGGCACTCGTCAGCAGGACATAGGCGAAGATAGGTATCAGCAGGCGGCTGGAAGGGTCTTTCAGGAAAGCGGCATCCAGCAGGGGCGCCGCGATCATCAGCCCGAGCACGCCCAATGCCCGCACCGCCAGGAAATCGCGGACACTAATGGAAACCATCACCAGCGCGGCGGGCACCAGCAGCCTCAGGATAGGCTTGATATTGTTAAACTCGCCGAGATCCATCCGTAGCTCACTGAGCCTGCCCATGCCCTCTGGCGCGACCAGCAGCCAAAACCACGCAAGGCTGATGCCGAGGATGATCTGCCCTGACAAATCGTGGCGCGGAAATTTTTTCAGCCATCCCTGCACCAATGCCGGTTTCGCGAGCATCAGCAGATGCGAGCTGATCAGCCAAACACCCAACAGCAGTCCCGCCGCAAACAGCGGGATCATTTCATAAGGGTGGCGGGCATCCATGCGGAGAAGGGATTAGGGATTAGGGGGCGGACAATCAAGCGGGAACTGTCACCGCATCACCTAGCTGAAGTCAAAATACTAGGCCGTTTGCTAAAAGTCCTTGCGCATATCCATGCCGCCGGAGGCTTTTGACTGCTGCGGTTCTCATCCGCAGCTTTTTAGGTTCTTGATGGAAAAACGAAGTAACCCGGTAGCAACCCGTCGTCCCGTAAAACAAAGCCGTCCTTAAGAGCTGTGAATGAAGAATCACAGCAGTCCAGAGCCTGCGGCGCACTCTACTTTGTTGTCACTTCACTTTTGCGCACGAACTTTTGGCAAATGGTATACGCCTGGATCAACCCTCTGTCCCCAAAACCTGCCCCAACTTCCCCCCGTTTTCATCCCTACTAACTCCAGAGGAAATCACCCTCTTTACCACTCCGAATCCCTTTATTTATCTCAATTCAGCATGTTCGCGCTCAAGACATGAACCCCCAAAATCTTAGCTCAAAACTAACTGTATGCCTGGCAGTTTATTTGTGGCATCTACGAGTCCCTCGAAGCCAAGGTCAAGGAAGCCCTCGATGCCGCGAAGGAGAAAAAGAAAAAGTAAGGGGGAGCACACGCGCCCTCGCGTGTTCTGGGCTGCGCCCTCGCTGCCCAGCGGCTGGCAGCAGGGTGCGCGCCACCGC
>CAMBTP010000007.1 GCA_945870855.1 Prosthecobacter debontii | reverse complement strand
CTGGGCTCTCTTTTCAGAGGTCTTCTAAGCGAATCCAATCACATTTCCAGTTCCGTGTGTTCCGCGTATTCCGTGGTTCTCATTGCTCCATCCTGATGGATTCTTGCTCTGCGATCCTCCGCGACCTCCGGACCTCTGCGGTAGTCTCTGCTGAACCAAGATGAGTGCCTTTCTCGACCGCTGCGCCGCCGAACCGTTCCGGGTGTTCTTCCCGCTCGGGGTGCTCGCGTCGGCGATCGGCGTGCTGCTGTGGCCGGTGTATTTCCAGGGCTGGGCGACGGTTTGGCCGCTGGAGGCGCACGCGCGCTGGATGGTGATCGGATTCGGCGGCTGCTTTGTCACCGGCTTCCTCGGCACCGCGGGCCCGCGCTTGCTCGGGGCGGACCCGTGGTGCCGTTTCGAGATCCTGTGGCACGTGGCGATGGCCGTCGCGATGATGGCCTGCCTGGCGTTCCACCCAATCCCGGCCGCCGACCTGATGGCCGGGCTGTGGTTGTCAGGCGTGCTGCTCAGCCTGCTGTTCCGGGTGCTGACCGGCGACGGTGACGTGCCGCCGCCCGGTCTGCCGGTGGCGGTGCTCGGCCTCGGTGGGGCCGCGCTCGCGGGCTTCGCGCTGAGCATGGATCCGATCCTCGGCTTCACCGCGCCGGTCCGGCTGTTCTGGCGGCTGCTCTATTTCCAAGGGTTGCTCTGGCTGCCGGTGATCGGGGTCGCGCCCTACCTGCTGCCGCGCTTCTTCGGCAGGAAATCGCCGCACGCCTTCGAAGACGGCGATGGCATCCCGCCCGGCTGGCGGCGGGCCTTTTTCACGTCGCTCGCGGCCGGGCTGGCGGTGATCGGCAGCTTCTGGATCGAGGTCCGCTTCGGCGGCCGCGCCGGGATGATCGTCCGGACTGCGGTGGTGGTGCCTTACCTCGCGTGCTCGGTACCGGGTTTGGTCGGCTGGGGAAAGGTCAACGGCCTCGGCCTCGCGCTGCGCTGGTTCCTGCCCTGCGCCGCCGGCGGCTGGCTGCTGGCGGCGTGGTTCGGGCCGCTGCGCACCGGGATGCTGCACCTGATGTTCATCGGCGGGGCCGGCCTGCTGATGCTGGCGGTGGCGAGCCGGGTGACTCTCGGCCACGCCGACCGCCACGACCGCCTCGCCTCGCCGTTGCGCTGGTTCCACGTCGTCTGGGTGCTGGTCCTGTTGACCGCCGCGACCCGCCTGACTCCGGAATTCGTGCCGAAAGTCCGCGTCACCCATTTCCTCTACGCCGCCATCCTGTGGGTCGCGATCCTCGCCTTCTGGGGATGGAAGCTGCGGCGCGAACTGCGCCTGCCGGAGGCCCGCGAAACGGAGATCCGCCGCCGCTGCCCGCGGCGGAAGCCGGGGTAGCGCGACTTTGCAAGTTGCGCCGGGGGCGACGGGCTTCTCCCGCTTGCTTCGAACGGTCGCGGTGGGCGGACCGCAACGCGGGTCATTGCTTGCCGGTCTGGCAAGGCTGCTCCCAGGCGGATAACCTGGATCCTCGCCAGCAGGCTGGCGAAACGAAAGCGGCAGCAGGCTGCCAGCAGTCCAAGGCTCGCGGATCGAAAAACGCAGCTGGCGACCGCCCGCAGTCCGGGCCTGCCGCGATTCACCGCGATTCGCCGCGTCGGATTCCCTTCATCTTAGCGCTGGATGCATAAAAACGAAAAAGAGAAAGTTATTTCGGGTAATAGGCCCGGGCCGCTGCCACTCTCCGGCTGAATCTGGAACCTGAACCGAACCATGAAAAAAACCGCCATCCTTCTCAGCCTCCTGGGAGCCTTGATCCCATGCCACGCGGCATCGGAAGTGAAAGCTGAAGCCGCGATCAAACTGCCGCCGGAAATCCGCGGCGAGGAGATCGCCGTGCTGACCGATCCGCCGAACGTTCCGCCGCCGATCAAACGCAAGTACCCGACCAAGGTGATCGTGAAGCTCGAAGTGATCGAGAAGACGATGCGGATGTCGGACGGGGTCGACTACAACTTCTGGACCTTCGGCGGCTGCGTGCCGGGCAAGTTCATCCGGATCCGCCAGGGCGACTTCGTCGAGTTCCACCTGATGAACCACCCGACCAGCAAGATGCCGCACAACATCGACCTTCACTCGGTGACCGGCCAGGGCGGCGGTGCCGCGGCCTCGTTCACGGCACCGGGTCACAGCTCGACCTTCTCGTTCCGCGTGCTGAATCCCGGCCTCTACATCTATCACTGCGCGGTCGCGCCGGTCGGAATGCACGTGGCGAACGGGATGTATGGCCTGATTTATGTCGAGCCGGAGGGCGGTCTGAAGAAGGTCGACCGGGAGTATTACGTGGTGCAGGGCGATTTCTACACCAAGGGCCGCAACGGCGAGCAGGGCTTGCAGCCCTTCGACATGGAGAAGGCGATCGACGAGCGGCCGGACTACGTGGTCTTCAACGGCTCGGTCGGCGCGATCACCGGCGACAAGTCGATGGTCGCCAACAAGGGCGAGACCGTTCGGGTGTTCTTCGGCAACGGCGGACCAAACCTGTCGTCGTCGTGCCACGTCATCGGTGAGATTTTCGACAAGGTCTACGTCGAAGGCGGGACCAAGACGATCAACGAGAACGTCCAGACCACCATGGTTCCGGCGGGCGGTTCGGCGATCCTCGAGTTCAAGTGCGAGGCTCCCGGCACGCTGATCCTGGTCGACCACGCGTTGACGCGGGCCTTCAACAAGGGCGCGATCGGGACGATCCTCCACGGTCAGACCGGCGAGGTCACCGTCAACGGCAACACCTACAACAGCGTGATGCCGGCGCTGGCGCTCCATGACGAGGATGTCGCGAACGTGATGACCTTCGTCCTCAACTCGTGGGACAACCAGGGCGGCGAAGTGAAGCCGGCCGACGTGGCCAAAGTCCGCGCGGCCACCGTGAAGAAGTGAAACCGATGAACGCGTTCCTCACCGGCTTGCTCGCCCTGCTGTCCGTCGTTCCGCTTGCCGGCGAGGTCGCGATGGTGCGGATCGACGGCGGCCCCTACACCCGGCCGCTGGAGAAAGCCGGGCAGGTCCGGCAGGTCGCGCCCTTCGAACTCGATGTCCGGCAGGTGACCAACGCGGAGTTTCTCGCCTTCGTCACCGCCCGGCCCGAGTGGCGGCGTTCGCAGGTGAACCCCTTGTTCGCCGACGCCGGCTACCTGCGGCACTGGGCGGGCGACACCGAACTCGGGCCGCTGGCTCCGCCCGACGCGCCGGTGACGAATGTCTCGTGGTTCGCGGCGCGCGCTTATCTGAAGTCGCTGGGCAAGCGGTTGCCTTCGCTCGACGAGTGGGAGTTCGCCGCACGGGCCGACGCACGCCAGGCGGACGCCACCAAGGACCCGGAGTTCCGCAAGCAGATCCTCGCGTGGTATTCGACGCCGACGCCGGCCGTTTTGCCGGCCGCCGCCACGATGCCGGCGAACTTCCACGGCGTCCGCGGCCTGCACGGGCTGGTCTGGGAGTGGCCGCGGGACTTCGTCGCCTCGATGAGCGGCGGTGAATCGCGCTCCGACGGCACCCTGCTCCACAAGTGGACCGAGCCCGGCCAAGGGGCGGAGCCCTCGGTGGAGGCGGTCCGCAAGGCGGTTTCCAAATAGTTCCGGCCGCTTCCAGAAAAGAACAGCGCCACGGCCTCCGATGAAGGCCGTGGCGCTTTTGGTTCAATGGCTTAAGGACTTATCCTCATCGTCCCGGCAAAGGACTCAGTCGAGGGTGATCTCGACGCGGGCGAAGCGTGGGACCTTGGGCCCGCCGGTGGTCGGGATGGTGGCGGGATAGGGGACCCGCACGGCCTGGATCTCCGAGTCCGCGGCGATGACCACGGGTGGGGTGGAGTTGTCCACCCATTCGGTCAAGTCCGCGCTGAACTGCACCGTGTAGGTAAGGCCCAAGGCCACGTAATCGACCTGGCGGCCGAAGACCAGGGAGTAGCCGCCGTTGCTGTCGAGCAGCGGCTGGCCGTAGGCGGTGACATTGCCCAGGGAGAACTCGATGACCCCGGATTTTCCGTCGCCCGGATTGGTGCCGAAGGCGTATTCTTCCAGGTTGCTGTTGCCGTCGCGGTCGCCGTCGCCATTCGGACCGGCTTCGGAGCCGACGAGGGCGGGATAGTTGGCCCGCCATGCGTCGTAGGGCGAGAGCGGCACCAGGTCGGTCGTTGGAATGACCACGTTGTCCATGGCCAGCCAACCCCAGCTGCCGCGGTCGGAGTTGATCAGATCCAAGGTGCAGGCCACGCCGTCGAAGGGTTCGAGTTCTTCCTTGGTGAAGGTGATGGTCCGGAAGACATCCCCGTCGGCACCGGTCCGCGGTTTCACGAGCAGGAAGGCACCGTCGCTGTCGCGGCGGAGTACCACGCCCTTCCAGCCACCGCCGGGCGTCGCCACGTGGGAGATCTCCGATTCGTTCACCGGATCCGGCGCTTTGGCGGTTCCCATGCCCAGATCGACCGTCAGGTCTGCCACCGCGTCGAGGTAGAACGCCGGGGAGCGCAGCCACTGGGTGTTGAGGTGGGCGTCGATGTCGCCGTTCACCCGCACCTGGCTGTTGAGCGGGGCGAAGATCCCGTTGGCGGCCGAAGGGGGCTGCAGCGCGCCGCCGTTGACGTGAGACGGGAGGCTGGTCGCGTTGGGAGCCAGTTCGATCCAGCCGCCGGCGCCGCTGTTCGCGGCGAGATCCCAGACCCGGTTGCGCCAGCCTTGGAGGGTGGCGTTGTTGAAGTCATAGCGGAGGGTCCGATAGACCGTCACGGTGTAGACCGTGGTGGTGGAGAGGTCCTGCGAGGTGACCGTGTAGGTTTGCGGGGTCGTGAAGTTGCGCGGGGTGCCGGAAGGCGGCACGCTGCTGGCACCCGGCGAGACCAGGAAGTCGGGATCCAAGGTCGTGATGTCGGTTTCCTCCGGAACCGCCAGCACGAGGTTGGTGCCGCTGCCGGTCGCGAGGTTGTCGAGGTAGGTCAGATACCACAGGGCGGCTGAACCGGGCTTGGCCGCAGGCGGGGTGGTTGTGAAGGTCCCGATGGCTCCGCCGATCAGGTCCATGTCGGGGTAGGCGAGGCCCTGGCCCTTGCCGTAGCGGGCCTCCATGGTTTCGCCGCCGCCCTCTTCGAAGTAGGCGATCGCGATCCGTACCGAGTCCATCGGCAGCCAGACCGTGTTGGTGACCGTGGTGGGAGCTTGGAGCTGGTTGTTGCTGACGATCAATTCGCCCGTGTCGCCGAAATCCCCGTCGTTGTTCAAGTCGAGGTAGATCACGCTGCCGTCATCGCTGCGGGTGCCGAAGGTGTAGAATCCCGGGCCGTCGGCGGCGACATTCAGCCAGCCTTCCCAGAGGACCGAGAAGGTGTCGGGTCCGGTGAGGCCGGGGATGGTCGGGTCGAAGGCCGCGAACGAGATGTCGTTCGGGGCGGCGAAGGAGGCAGTCGGAGTCAGTCCTTGCAAGTTGGAGAGCGGAGCGAGATTCCCCGTGCCGCTCACGGTGTCGTAGGTCTTGACGTCGAGCGCCCCGACCGCCCGCGCGGTGACGGTGTAGACCGTGGTGGTGGAGAGGTCCTGCGAGGTGACCGTGTAGGTTTGCGGAGTGGTGAAGTCGCGCGGAGTGCCGGAGGGCGGCACGCAGGTGGCACCGGGCGAGAGGAGGAAGGTGGGCGCCACCGTGGTCAAATCGGTTCCGGTGGGCAGGCTGAGGAACAACGCGGTGCCCTTGGCCTTGGCGGTGTTGCCGGCGAATGCCAGGTTCCACAGGGCCGCCGAGGCGGGATTGGCGACCGGGCGGTCGATGGTGAAGTGCCCGGTCTTGCCGCCAATCCGTTGCAAGGAGCCGAAGGCGACGCCGTTGCCCTGCTGGAAGCGGGCGTCCATCCCTTCGCCGCCGCCGGCCTCGAAGAAGCCGATGGCGATGCGGACCGTATCCATCGGCAGGTTGACCGAGCCGGTGCGGATGTCGTACCCGTGGAAGCCGTTGTTGTCGACGATCAGCTCGCCGGCGTCGTTGAAGTCGCCGTCGTCGTTGAGGTCGAGGTAGATCATGCTGCCGTCGTCGCTCTGGGTGCCGAAGGTGTAAGCGCCGGGACCGTCAAGGCCGACGTTGAACCAGCCTTCCCACAGCACCGAAAACGATTCGGGGCTGGTCAGGCCGGGCAAGCCGGCGACGAAGTTGCCGTAGAAAATGTCGTCGACCTGGATGCCGGTGGCGGTAATGGGAGCCGCTTGCAAATTGGAGATTGGGGCGAGGAAGGCGGGTCCTTCGAGCGTGTCGTAGGTTTTGACGGTGAGCGAGCCGGCGGCGATCACGGTGACCGTGTAGGTCTCGGTGGCGAGGGTGTCGCCCGAGGTGACGGTGTAGGTTTGCGGCGTCGTGAAATTGCGCGGGGTGCCGGCTGCCGGGGCAAGCGTGGCTTTTGGCGAGACCGCGATGGCCGGGTTGAGCGCGGTGACATTGGTGCCGGCGGGCAGCCACACCGTGATGTTGGTGCCGTCGATCTCGGTGACGCCGTATGGGGCGATGCTGAACGAGGTGAGCAGCGCTTCGGTGCCGGGCTCCTGCGAGACGCCGGGAATCGAGACGTTGTCGAGATAGGTCCAGCCCCAGCCGCCCTTGTTGTAGTCGATGTAGTCGAGGGTGTACTGCTTGCCGTCGTTGGCGAAGGGCACCAGCTCGGCGGCGGTGAACTGGTTCTGTTGGAACCCGCCTCCGTTGCCGGTTTTGCGGCGGCTCAGGACATAGGTGTTGGTCGCGACATCGCGCAGGGCGACCCCGGCGAAGCCGCCGCCATTGATGGCCAGTTCGGGAATCGCGGCCGGGCCGACGGCCGGCGCGGCGAGCGGCGACTGGCCGCCGTCGAGGGCGAAGGTCAGCGGCCCCGAATCCAGAAGATAGAACGCGGGCGAGCGGGCGAAGCGGGTTTCTCCGTCGTCGTAACCGGAACCCAGGGCGTTGTTTTCCCACAAGACGCCGGGCGGAGTGGGCCAGGTCTGGGTCCAGTTCTGGAGACCGCCGGTGAAATCATAGGTGATCGGGCTGATCAGGGTGACGGTGACGGTGTAATTCTTGGTGCTGCCATCCTCGGCGGTGATGGTGTAGGTCTGCGGGAAGCGGAAGTCGCGCGGGGTGGCGCTGGCCGGGCTGCCGGTGGCGAAGAACGAGGTCGTGTAGGTCGGTGCCAGCGTGCTCAGATTGGTGCCGGCCGGGAGATACTTGTTGATCGTGGTGCCCGAGATCACGGCATTGCCGAGGCTGCCGAAGCTGAGGGTGAGGAGCTCCTTGGCGCTGTCCGCGGTGCCGCCGGTGGCGGTCCCGGTGGCTTCCGGAGCGGACACGGGGCTGTCGCCGCCAAGATTGGTGCCTCTCACCACATAGTAGTAAGGCGTGCCGATCGCGACCGTGGTGTCGGTGAACGAGAGGGTGGCGGTGTTAGCCACCTCGACGTAGCCGGAGCCGGACACGGTGGAACGCAGCACCTTGTAGCTCGTGGCTCGCGGCGCGGCGGTCCAGCTGAGGACCAGGCGGTTGGCACCCGCGGTCACCGCGACGGCGGTCGGCGCGGGCGGTTCGATGTCGTTGCCGGGGATCGAGACGTTGTCCATGACGATCCAGCCCCAGCCGCCGCGGTCGGAGTTGATCAAATCCACGGTGCATTTCACGCCGACATACGGTGCCAGTTCGGCGGCGGAGAAGGTGACCGTCCGCCACTCGCCGCCATTGGCGCCGGTCCGCGGTTTCGTCAGCAGGAAAGCGCCGTCGCTCGCGCGGCGCAGGACCACGCCTTTCCAGCCGCCGCCGGTCACCGCGGCGAAGGGAACTGCCGACTCGGAGGCCGGATCGGGGGCGTTTGCGATGCCGTGGTTCAACTGCGCGGTCAGGTCGCCGGAGCCGTCGAGGTAGAATTCAGGAGAGCTCAACCACAAGGTGTTGAGGTGATTGTCGGTTTGGCCGTTGACCCAGACCGCGCTGTTGGCGGGGGAGAACATGCCGTTTTCGCCCGAAGGGGGCTGGAGGGCACCGCCGTTGATCGAGCCCGGGATCGCCGAGACATTGGGCGACAGGTTGACCCAGCCGCCGGACCCGCCGTTCGCGGCGAGGTCCCAGACCCGGTTGCTCCACCCTTGCAGGGTGCCGTCGTTGAAGTTGTAAGTGATCGTGTTGGCGATCACCGGAGTCGCGCCGGCAAAGGCGGCGAGGGCGGTCAGCAGGCCAAGCGCACGGCGCTTGAACGCTGCCCCGAGGGGTAGGTTTTCTGGGTTCATGGGTTGGAGCCTTGGGTTGAAGGCTGTAGCGTTTGTTAGCCAATCAAGTCTGATCGCGGGGGCAAGAATTATCTGCGCTGTAATCAAGTCCCCCGTTCGCGGATGATTCCGGACTCGTGCCGAGCCGGTGTTTCCCCGCGGGCGAGGGGGCGTTCCGAGGCGTTGCGAATCCCCGCGAAGGCAGGATCAACCGTCGCTATTTCGGCGAATGGCGATTCATCGGTTCGGCCGCCCGGATTCCTTCGGACTTGAGTCCGCAGGTAGAAACTTTTGGCGCGGGGATCGGCGCCGGTCGAGGAGGTGAGGGCGAAGGCGCGGGTGCCGTGGTCGCGGGCGAGGCTTGCGATCTGGAGCGGGAGGTCGTGATCGATGCGGCGGAATTCTTCTTTCGAGCCGGCTTTGCGGAGGGTGGTGCCGAGGGTGCAGATCACCGCGGCGGCCTTCCACCACAGGTTGTCCGGCGGAAGCGCGTCGAAGTCGATCCGGGGATTGGACAGATGGGAATGCGGCGGCAGCGGGCGGCGGGTGGGGGCGGTGAGGTGCTTGACCCGCGGATCTGCCAGCGCGAGGCGGAGCACCTCGCGTCCCACCAGGCCCGTCGCCCCGACCAGTAGAAGGATCGCCATCGGGAGCAAACCAGAGCAGGCAATCGAGCGGGGGCAACCGGATTCGCGAGGGGACGGGGGAGGGGGGATCGCGCCGCGTTAAGGAGTGTCGACCTGTGGTCGCCACGGTGTCGACGGCACATCGACACTCCTTATTCGGTCGGCCCGGGGCCGGTGTTCCACGTCCGGTGCATCTCCTTCACGTCGGGCACGGCGAGCGGGCGGACGACGCGGAAGCCGATGAACTGGCAACTGGTGAGATACCAGATTGACTTCGGGTTCTGCGGGTCGATGGCCTTCCACGCCGGGTCCGACGGCACGCGGGCGGCGGAGCGCAGGGTCTCCGGACCGCCTTCGTAAAAGTGGCCGCCGCGGGTGACGTGCGGGTAGCGGCTGAGCGCCGGATGCCAGGGGTTTTTCGCGCCGTTTTCCCACTTCGCGAAGGCGTCGGGCAGATAGGCGTCGAGACACCATTCGGCGACGTTGCCGTGCATGTCATGGAGGCCCCAGGGATTCGGCTTTTTCTGGCCGACCTGCTGATAGGTGTATTCGGCGTTGACCATGAACCAGGCGTGGTCGGCGAGTTGCGCGGGATCGTCGCCGAAGGACCAGGCGGTGGTGGTGCCGGCGCGGCAGGCGTATTCCCACTCTGCCTCGGTGGGTAGCCTGTAGAAATGACCGGTCTGGGCGGAAAGCCATTCGCAGAACTTGTTCGCGGCGTGATGGGTGATGCCGACAGCGGGGTATTCCTTCGAGTAGCCGTCGCCCATCGAGAAATGCATGGGAATGTAGGGAGGGGTGGGCTGGCTGATGGTATCGATCAAGGTTTCGCCGTCCTTTACCACGGGGGCTTCGCTGGTGGACATATCGGCGTCTCGGTTCAGCGTGCCGTCTTTATTGCGGGATTTTCCGTTCTCCATGTAGGGACGGTAAAGATCCCAAGTCGTTTCCACCTTGGCCATCCAGAACGGCTCGATGGCGATTTCCTGCTGCGGGCTTTCGTCCGCGCCGCGCTTCGCCTCGCCATCCGGGGAGCCGATTTTAAATTTCCCAGCGGGGATCGGCACAAGCTCGATGGAACCACCTTCGGCGAGCAGGACGGACTCCGCATAGCCTTTCATTTCTTCGGGTTTTGGATCGGCCTTGGCGGCGATCTTCTCGTGGATCGCCTTGGTGGTGGGCAAGAGCTGCGGGTTGGGCAGCTCTTCCGCGAGGCAAGGCGCGGCGATGATGGCAGTGATAAATAGAGCGCGCATGAAACTTTAAATTTTAATCCTTAAGGAAGAATTCTGATTACGGGCTGTTAGAGGGATTTTTTTCCGAAAGAAGAAACGAGGGCGGCGAAATCCACGGGCTCTGCTTTATCGGCGTTGAGAATCGCGATTTTCTGGAGGGAAAAGATCTCGGAAATACCTTTGCGGGAAAGGTCGAGCATGGCGTTCATCTGTTCGGTGGTGAACACGGCTTCTTCGCCGGAGCCTTGAACTTCCACGAACTCCAGCGCCTCGGTCATAACAATATTGAAATCGACGGTCGCGGCTTTGTCTTCGGGGTAATTGAGGTCGAGGACGGGTGTGTTTTCATAAACTCCGGCCGAGACTGCGGCGACCAGTTTCTTGAGGGGGAAATCTTTCAGTCGGCCATCCGCCAGCATACGGTTGAAGGCGATGGCGGTGGCGACGCAGGCACCCGTGACGGAGGCAGTACGGGTGCCGCCATCGGCTTGGAGAACATCGCAATCGATCCAGAGGGTGCGCTGGCCGATTTTTTGTAAATCAACGACGGCGCGCAGCGAGCGGCCGATGAGGCGTTGGATCTCGGAGGAGCGGCCATCGAGTTTCCCACGGGAAATATCGCGGTGTTTCCGCTCGTGGGTCGAGTAGGGGAGCATGGAATACTCCGCCGTGAGCCAGCCACCGGAGACTTTCTGTGCACGCATCCAGCCAGGGACGCCCTCCTCGACTGTCGCCGAGCAGATCACGCGGGTGTCGCCGAAGCAGACAAGGACGGAGCCGGTTGCGTTGCGGGCGATGTTCGGGTGGAAGGAAATGGGGCGGAGTTGGTCGCTTGCGCGGCTGTCGGGGCGAGTCATGGCGGGAGGTTGCGAGTTCAGTGCGGGAATTCCAACGTCAAAATAACATGCGGAAATTAGCCACTGCTGCCGCCATTCCCTGACTTTCATCGAACTTGTAGTTGCTGTTATATGATATTTTAAAAACTTCTCATATATCACAACGGGTTGAGCTATCGCCCACCTCGCCGCATTCTCCGCAAAGCTGGACTTTCTCCATTTTCCCACCAGCTTCGCAGCGTGTACGAATTCGATTGGAAAGACTGGCGCGGCGAAATTGAGGCGACCCTGATGTTCGTGGTTCGCGACGGTGAGATTCTTCTCATCGAGAAAAAGCGGGGCCACGGCGCGGGCAAGGTAAACGGCCCCGGCGGCAAGATGGATCCCGGCGAGACCCCGCTCGAATGCGCCGTTCGCGAGACCGAGGAAGAACTGCTTATTTCCGTAACCGATGCACGCAAGGTCGGTGAGTTGGGGTTCCGCATGTCGGATTGCCCGGACATCTTCTGCCACGTGTTTCTCGGCTCCGAATTCACCGGCACGCCCACGGAAACAGCCGAGGCCGTGCCGCTGTGGGTGCCGCTCGACGCCATTCCCTACGACCGCATGTGGGAGGACGATCGTCATTGGTTACCCCTCGTTCTCGGAGGTCGCAGCATTCTCGGGAAATTCGATTTTGAAGGCGAGACGATGATTTGGAAAGAAATCACCGATGCTGTTTTCTGAGGATGCGTTTATCCGTTCGACTAATGGCGCGGGTGGAGCCATACACACCTCCAACTGATGATATTTCGTGCCATAATTTTTTTACTCGTTACCGCTACGTTTGCGTTTTCACAGCAGCTTGAACGCGTCTGGACGGACGAGAAAGGGCGCAATATGAAGGCATCACTGATAAAGGTGGAGGGCGAGTCCGCCGTCTTGCTCATGCCTGATGGGAGAAAAATCCCATATCCCATAGTGAAACTCTCCAAGACCGACCAGGCATTCATTGAGAAATTCAAGCTTGAGAAAGTGGAGGTAAAAAGCGGAGAGGGAGAGAAGCCTGCCGACAATTTCGATGCGCCGTGGCCGGAGAAAATTTCCTATGACGGCGATCCAGAAATCGAAACGATCGAGGAAGACGCAGATCAGAAAAGTTTCATCTATGAGTCCGCCAACTACCGCTACAACTGCGACGTGCGGCTTTCCAAGTCCGTGGTCAAAGGCTTTGCAGTGATGTTCGAGGCCACTCATCAGTTCGTGCGCGAGCTGCCGCTAGCGGTGAATGGAGGGGTGAAAAAGAACGGCAAGTATCAAATCATTCTGATGGAGACAGAGCAGTCTTACAACGCCGCGGGTGGACCACCGGGAAGTGCTGGAGTTTTCATGGGAGGGAAAGACATCGTGATGGTTCCGCTTACCAGCCTCGGTGTGCGTCCTTTAGGCAGTGGTTATATGTTAGACCGCGATAAATCTAACAAGACTTTGCCCCACGAACTCGTTCACCAACTCACCCCGAACAAATACTATGCCCACGGCTCGATGGGCTGGCTCACCGAAGGCCTTGCCGAATACGTCGCGGTGACTCCCTACAGTTATGGAAATTTCAATGTGAAAACGAACTTCAAACCCATCGTGGAATACGTGACTGCATACGGGAAAAAGGGTGATGGCGGGAGGGCGATCGGAACCAAAATCAATCTTGGCAGCCTGCGCAGCTGGATGCTCCAGCCCTACGCATCGTTCACCGCAAGCTCGCAGATCAATTACGGCTGCGGCCTGCTCATCACGAACTATTTCTTCCACATGGATCGCAACGAGGATGCGGCGCGCATCAAAAAGTTCCTGAAGGCGCTCAATGAGGGGAAAGAGGGTGATGAGGCGCTTGCTGTTCTGTTAGATGGCCAGACCTGGGAGCAACTAGAGGCGGAAATCGCCAAGGCTTACTCACGCAAAGGCGTGGATTTCACCTTTTCAAAATGATGGAAACTACGGGAAATATCGTAGCAAAAACGCTCCCTGCACTGCCGGGAGTTTCTCCCGAAATCCTTTCCGCATGGCTCGCCGAACAGGGCGAACCCGCCTTCCGCGCAAAGCAGATCCTGGAATGGGTCTGGAAAAAGAAGGCCGCATCCTTCGATGCGATGACAAACCTACCCGCCACGCTGCGTGAAAAACTTGCCGCCTCTTACCGCCTCAGCGCCCTCACCCATACCAAGACCCAGGGCAGCGCAGACACCACCCGCAAATTCCTCTTTCGCCTCCACGACGGGCGCTACATCGAGTCCGTCCTCATCCCCGCAAACCCCGCGCTCTACGGCGAGAAATCCGACCGCCGCACCCTCTGCGTTTCCTCACAGGTCGGCTGCGCCTATGGCTGCAAATTCTGCGCCTCCGGCCTCGCTGGATACACGCGCAACCTCGATGCTGCAGAGATCGCCGGGCAGGTGCTGGAGGCGGAAATAATCTCCGGCGAGCGCGTGGACAACCTCGTCTTCATGGGTATGGGCGAGCCGATGGCGAATTTCAATAACCTGATGGATGCCATCGCCCTCATCACCGGCTCGGAAACCCTCCACCTCGGCGCCCGCCACCTCACCATCTCCACCTCCGGCCTCGCGCCTCAGATCCGCAAGCTCGCCGATCACCCGCAACAAATCCGCCTCGCCATCTCTTTCCACGGCGCCACCGATGAAGTCCGCGACCGCATCATGCCGGTGAACAAGAAATATCCTGTCGCCGAGCTGATGGATGCCCTTGCCCACTGGAACTCCTCCAAAAAACAAAAGCTCACGCTCGAATACATTCTCATCAAAGGCGTCAACGATGATCTCAACCAAGCCACCATCCTCGCCCGCCACGCCCGCAGCATCGGCGCGAAGGTGAACCTCATCCCTTACAACACCGTCGAGGGTCTCGAGTGGGAGCGCCCTGCCCTCTCCCACTGCCGCGCCTTCCAGGATGTCCTGAAAAATGCCGGAGTCACCGCCACCCTCCGCATCGAGAAAGGCCACGATATCGATGCCGCCTGCGGCCAGCTCCGCCTCAAACAGGAAACAGCGGAAGGAATTGTGTGATGATTTTAAATCCGTGCCAGAGCCGCGCGGATGGGCTTAGGATCGCGCCATGCCATTCAGCGAATTCGGGTTAGAGGAGGGGATTCTCCGCGCCATTAAAAAGGTGGGTTACGTGCGCCCGACTCCGGTGCAGGCCGCTGCGATCCCGAAGGTGATGCGCGGTGACGACATCACCGCGATCGCGCAGACCGGCACCGGCAAGACCGCCGCTTTCGTCCTGCCCATGCTGCATCGGCTTTCCCTGAGGAAGGCGGAGAACAAGCTCCACGGCACACTCGCCCTGATCCTCGCACCGACCCGCGAGCTCGCCATCCAGATTACGGAAAGCATCCATTCCTACGGCAGGCACCTCAGCATCCGCGTTGCCGCGATTTACGGCGGGGTGGATGAAAACTCGCAGATCCGTGCGGCGCGAAAAGGGGCGAACATCATCGTCGCCACGCCCGGACGGCTCATCGATCTGTTAGAGCGGCACAAGCTCGATTTCTCGCGCCTCGAAGTGCTCGTCCTCGATGAGGCGGATCGCATGCTCCACATGGGTTTCCTGCCAGACATCGAGACCATCGTCGCCGCCCTGCCGAAACGCCAACGCCGCCAGACCCTGATGTTTTCCGCCACTTTCCCGCGCGAGGTCGAGTCGCTCGCGAAGCGTTTCCAACACGATCCGAAGCGGGTTCAGGTCGGCGCGAAAAACAATCCGGCGGAGACGGTGAAGCAGGCTATTTACGAAGTGCCGCCGCACCTCAAAGACGCGATGCTGCTGGCGTTACTCAAAGATGAGACGTTCACACGCGTGCTCGTTTTCGTCCGCATGAAAGACGGCGCGAATCGGCTCACGGAGATTTTGCGGAAGGAAAAAATCAGCGTGACCCGGTTGCACTCCGGACGCACGCAGGAGAAGCGACAGAAGGCCTTGGCGGATTTCAAACAGGGGGCGGTGCGGGTGCTCGTCGCCACGGATCTGGCCGCGCGCGGGATTGATATCGACGGTGTGAGCCATGTGGTGAACTACGATTTCCCGGTGAACCCCGAGGACTATATCCACCGCATCGGCCGCACCGGCCGCGCGGAGCATGAGGGCGAGGCGATCAGTTTCGTGCCCAAGGGCGACCTCAACCTGCTCGGAATCCTGGAAATGGCCATCGGCCAGCGATTACCTAGGAAACAGCTCCGGGGCTTCGACTACTACGCGAAGTCTCCCGCCATTGAAGCCGCGCCCGCCAAAAAGGACTGGCGGAAACGGACTCGGGAAAGGGAAGTTGCCAAACCGCAGAAACCCACCGCACGGCCACCCAAGGCCGTCGCAAAAAAATTTCCAAATTCCCGCTGAATAGATTCCTGAAAGCCCCCGTCTTTCTATTACCATGAAGACAATCTTGTCCCCGGTTCGCCTCACCGCCCTGCTCGCCGTTGTGACTATCAGCACGAGTTGTATGACTAGTTATGACGCATACGGACAGCCTAGGCAATCGGTTGATCCCGGCCTTGCGATTATGGGTGTCGCGGCAGCGGGATTGGTCGGATACGCGCTCGCGGACGATAACAGTCACCACTCGCACAACTACTACAGCGGCGGCGGTTACTATCACAGACGCGGTTATAATGGCTATCACGGCGGTTATTATGCCCCCTGCTATTGAGCGGAAGGCTTCTTCTCTTCATTCTTGGTGAGTCTGATTCTTCCCAAGGAAGCGGATTGCCAATCCGGCGCGTTTCGGGAAACATCCCGCCCGATGAACGACCAAGAACGCCCGTTTTCCAGTTTGATGCTTGATGGCCCCGACCGCGCGCCGAGCCGCGCGATGCTTTATGCGGTCGGTTTCAAGAAAGATGATTTCGCGAAACCGCAGATCGGCGTTGCTTCCACATGGAGCGAGGTCACGCCCTGTAATATCCACATCGACAAGCTCGCCATCGAATCTAAAAAAGGCGTCGATGCGGCGGGTGGCAAGGGGATCATCTTCAACACGATTACCATTTCCGACGGGATCTCGATGGGCACTGAGGGCATGAAATACTCGCTCGTTTCCCGCGAGGTGATCGCGGACTCCATCGAGACCGTGGTGGGCTGCGAAGGTATGGACGGCTTCGTTGCCATCGGTGGCTGTGATAAAAACATGCCCGCCTGCGTGATGGCCATGGGCCGTATGAACCGCCCCGCCGTATTCGTCTATGGCGGCACGATTCTGCCCGGCTGCGGCAAAATCAAGGGTGAGGAAAAAGATCTCGATATCGTTTCGGTGTTCGAGGCGGTGGGCAAACACGCGAACGGTGAGTTCAGCGACGAGGAGCTGGAGCACGTCGAGGCCTGCGCGATCCCCGGCCCGGGTTCTTGCGGCGGGATGTACACCGCCAACACCATGGCTAGCGCCATCGAAGCGCTTGGCATGTCACTGCCGAACAGCTCCGCTCAGGCCGCGATTTCCGATGACAAAATGCGCGATTGCTTCGATGCCGGCGCGGCGGTGCTGAACCTCATCAAGCTCGGCATCAAGCCCCGCGACATCATGACGAAAGAGGCTTTTGAAAACTCGATCACCGTTTTAATCGCCCTCGGCGGCTCCACCAACGCCTGCCTCCACATTCCGGCCATGGCACACTCTGCTGGGGTTGAAATCACCTTGGACGACTTCGAACGCATCGGTAAAAAAACCCCGGTTCTCGCCGATCTCAAGCCCTCCGGCAAATACGCGATGGCGGATCTCGTCCGCATCGGCGGCACGGTGCCGCTGATGAGAATGCTACTCGAAGCCGGTCTCCTGCACGGCGATTGCATGACCGTCACCGGCCGCACCATGCGCGAGAATCTGGAAAAATCCCCGATCAAATACCCCGCCGACCAACAGATCATCCGCCCGCTCGACAACCCGCTCAAAAAGGACAGCCACCTCCGCGTTCTCTACGGAAACCTCGCAGAAGGCGGCTCCGTTGCGAAAATTTCCGGCAAGGAAGGCGAGGTCTTCAAAGGCAAAGCCCGCGTCTTCAACTCCGAACCAGAGGCCATGACCGCCATTCTCGAAAAGAAAATCGAGAAAGGAGATATCATTGTAATCCGCTACGAAGGCCCGAAAGGCGGCCCCGGAATGCGCGAGATGCTAGGACCAACCTCCGCCGTCATGGGCATGGGCCTCGGCAAGGACGTCGCCCTTATCACAGATGGCCGTTTCTCCGGTGGAAGCCACGGCTTCGTCGTCGGCCACATCACACCGGAAGCTTTCGAAGGCGGCACGATCGGTATCCTAGAAGATGGCGATGAGATCGAAATCAACGCCGTCGAGAACCGCATTTCCGTGAATCTACCCGATGCCGAAATCGCCGCCCGCAAAGCGAAATGGGTGCGCCCGGAACCCCGCTACAAATTCGGGGTGCTTGCGAAATACGCGAAGCTAGTCACCAGCGCAAGTGAAGGCGCGGTAACAGATAAAGGTCTTTAATTTGGAGTGCTCGGACATGTCCGAGCTTTTCATGGGGCGACATGTCGCCGCACTCCAAGGTTAGAAATCGTCCAGTATCTCGAGTTGGTCTGTCTTATAGGTGGCCATCCTGTTTCTCACCGCGGCGTCGGCGGTGCTCTCAAACCATCCCGCGGAACACCACGGATACTGGCTGGCGACATCAACTAGTCCGTGTCGCAGGGCGTTTTCCTGCACATAGCGCAAGCGAGGCCAATAGGAGTTTTCAAAGGTGATACGGCTATCCCAAAATTGATGCCAAACTTTTCTGCCCGGCGTGCCATCGAGTTCATTGACGGCTTGAGCGGTTTTCATGTGAAGCTTTCCGAGAAATTTACGAAGGGTCTCGGGATTCTCGGGGGAAGCAGCAACAAAGTGATAGTGGTTCGGGAACACGGCCCATGCCTGCAACTCCCAACCGAAATCGGCAGCGTATTCAAGCAGGTGATCTTGCAAGAGGCTAAGACGTTCGGGTTCGCGGAAAATATGCTGCTTATGGAGTGTGCCCGCTGTGACCATGTAAATGCCACGCTCGATGAGCTTGTGTGGCGGTGCGTGATGCCACGCTGTAGAGTGCGCAGGTATGTCCGAGCTTTTCTTGAATTTGGAGTGCTCGGACATGTCCGAGCTTTTCCCCATAGGCGACATGTCGCCTATGGGGAAAGCGGCGACATGTCGCCGCACTCCAAGGGCGTTTAGCCCAAAATCGATCTCATCCGTTGTCACCGAAAGCGGCGGCATGAAAACTACTGTATCGAGGATGTTGCGTGTGATTAAGCCGTGATCGCGGGCGGCGAGGATAATTTTTTCACCAAGGCCTGCTTGAAACTCAATGCCTGCAATCAGGCCGCATTGGCGTATCGTGATGATGTCGTTTGTTGCAGCTCGGAGCTTTTCCAAAGACGCCGAAAGATGAGCAATCTTGGCGGGTAGGCCTTCAAGAACCTTGTCCGTCTCGAAAATCTTGAGCGATGCCAGCGCAGCAGCGCATCCGATGGGGTTCGCGGTGTAACTATGTCCGTAGTAGAACGCATTCTCGGCTGCGCCAAGGAAGGTGTTGTAAACCTCGGCCGTTGTGAGCGTTGCAGCGAGGGGCACGGTGCCGCCGGTGAGGCCTTTCGCGAGGCAGAGGAAATCCGGGATCACGTTTTCCTGCTGGCAGGCAAACATTGTTCCAGTGCGCCCGAAGCCGGTCATCACTTCGTCGAGGATGAGATGGATGCCGTGCTTCTTCGTCCATTCACGCAGATCAGCAAGCATACCTGCAGGCCATGGGCGCATTTCGTTCACGCCCTGGATCAGCGGCTCGATGACTACTGCGGTCACCGTAGTTGGATCCACGGAGGATAGCGTTTCCAGCGAGGAAATGAATTGCGTTTCGAAACCGAGATTCCGAAAGCGTGAGAAAAAGCGGTTCACTCCGCCAAGGGAGGCCGCGCCGAGGGTATCGCCGTGATAGGCGTTGTCGAATGCGATGAAGCGAGTGCGATATCCCTCGCCGGTTTGCATCCGCGATTGCAGTGACATCTTCAGCGCCGCCTCCACAGCGGTGGAGCCGTTGTCGGAGAAGAAGACGCGTTCGAGCGTTTGCGGTGGGAAATAGGAAACCAGTTTCTCCGCCAGCTCCGAGGCGAGCGGATGGCCGAGACCAAGGTAAGAGGAATGGTCGAGCGTCGCCGCCTGTTTCGCGATGGCCTCCGCGATCTCCGGGCGGCAGTGGCCGTGGATGTTCGTCCAGATCGAGGAGTTGCCGTCGAGGTAACGGTTGCCCTTTTCATCCCACAACCAAACGCCCTCCGCACGGACGATCATGATCGGTTCATGCGCGGGATCGCACCACGCGCTTTGTCGCGTGAAGGGATGCCAGCAATGGGCCTTGTCGGCTTGAACGGGATCGGTCACGGGTGGTGTCGGATTTAGAACCTCAGGACTTTAAGTTCAAGACCTGGGATATGGCGATAGTGCTTCGCATTGCCGGTGGCGAGAGCGAGGCCATGTTCGGATGCTGTTGCGGCGATCAACGCGTCGCCCGCCCGCATGGCATGGGAAAGGGCGTATTGTTCCAGATAAATTGCCGCCCTGTGCCCGATGTTTCCCGATAGCGGCAGCGTCTCAAAACCGAGATCCCTCAGAAAAGCCAGTCCGAGGGATAGCTGGCGCTTGTCTTTGGAGCCCTGAAGAAACTCCATGTAGGTGAATACCGAGATGCATCTTGCTTCCGTCTTGTTGATCAGCGATGCCGCGTTGCGGTTCCCGCGCTGAACGGCGATGAGGATGTCCGTGTCAAAGACCACCGAAGCGCCCCCCCCTCAGTATTTCCATCTCTTCAGCGATGCTTTCGCGCAGCCCTTTCTCGCTCCCGAAGAAAGGATGCTTGAGTGCGTCAGCCTCGACGGAGGCTTGCACGGGCTTGATGGTTCCCTTCACCTTGCCGCGATAAAGGACGGTGACCTCCTCCTTTCTTTCCAAGGCGCGGAGAACGTCATTCATCTTGTAGCGGAGCTCGACAATTGATGCTTCCATGTCCTCATCATGTAGGCATTTCAAAGATCACTCAAGGGCGAAATTCAATCCGGGCACCGTCACGCCAAGATTCCCTCAATGACTTTCGCGGGCTTCACGCCGATGAGTTTCTGATCGAGTCCTTGGAAGGGGTAGGAGAGGCGTTTCGCGTCGAAGCCGAAGAGTTTCAGCATGGTGGCGTGGAGGTCGCGGATGTGGACGGGGTCTTTGGCGACGTGGTAGCCCATGTCGTCAGTTTCGCCGTAGGAGATGCCGGGTTTCACGCCGCCGCCGGCCATCCAGACGCAGAAGGCGTTGGGGTTGTGGTCGCGGCCGACGAAGCTGTTCGCTGCGCCGCCGCCGCGATTTTCCTGCATGGAGGTACGGCCAAATTCTCCGCCCCAGACGACGAGGGTTTCCTCGAGCATGCCGCGCTGCTCCAGATCTGTTAGAAGGGCGGCGATGGGCTTGTCGATGGATTCACATTTTTTCACGAAGCCGCCTTTGATCGACTCTTCCTGATTCGAGCCATGCGAGTCCCAGCCCCAGTCGTGGAGTTGGATGAAACGGACGCCGTTTTCCGCGAGGCGGCGGGCGAGCAAGCAGTTGTTTGCGAAGGATTCCTTGCCGGGTTTGGTGCCATACATCTCGTGGATGTGCGCTGGCTCGTCGTCGATGGTCATGGTTTCCGGGACGGAGGTCTGCATGCGGAAGGCCATCTCGTATTGGGCGATGCGGGTGACGGTTTCTGGATCGCCGAGTTCATGGTAAGTGCGCTCGTTGAGTTCTTTCAGGGAGTCAAGAGCCTTGCGGCGGATGTCGGAGGAAACTCCGGCTGGGTTCGCGGCGTTGAGGATGGGATCGCCGCTGGAACGGCACTGGACGCCTTGGTAAACGGAGGGGAGGTAGCCGCTGCCCCAGAGCGAGGAGCCCACGCGGGGGAAGCGTCCGCCGGAAATGAGAACCATGTAACCGGGCAGGTTTTGGTTTTCCGAACCGAGCCCCCATGTGACCCATGAGCCGATCGAGGGATGGCCGAGGTTGGGGCTTCCGGTCATCACCATCAACTCGGCTGGGCCGTGGTTAAACTGATCGCTCTGCATGGTTTTGATCATGCAGAGTTTGTCAGCGTGCTTGGAAAGATGCGGGAGGCGATCCGACATCCACATGCCGGATTTACCGTATTGAGCGAAGTCGAACTGCGGGCCGAGCATTTTCGGAATGCCCTGGATGAAAGCGAAACGCTGGCCTTCGAGGTATTCCTTCGGGCATTCCTTGCCGTCGTATTTTTTGAGGATCGGTTTGTAGTCGAACAGCTCAAGCTGGCTCGGCGCGCCGACCATGTGGAGGTAAATCACGCGCTTCGCCTTCGGTGCGAAGGAGGGAGGCTGCGGGGAAAGCGGGCTGGAAGGATCATGGGAAATTTTTAGCGGGTCGGCCGCATTGGCGAGTCCTTGGGAAGCGAGCCACATGCCGCCAAGGCCGGTGGTGCAGTCGCGCAGAAACTGGCGGCGTGTGGTGTGCTGGAGCTTCTCGGCTTGGACTGTCTGGAAGAGATTCATGGGAAGAAGTGGCTAGTGCCGGGTGAGAAGTGATCAGTGGAAGACTTGGGTTTTGATTTTCACCGCGGAGGCGCGGAGGTCGCAGAGGAAGATCTAGGTTAGAGTTTAAAGTTTAGAATTTAAAGTTTCGAGTCAGCGGGTGATTGCTTCATCGAGGTTGAGGAGGACGGAGGCGACGATGGTGTAAGCGGCGCCGTCGGGCGTAGCGGCCATGTCCTCCTTGAGTTCAGGGTCGGCTTCGTAGGTTTGGTGGAGATCTTTGTATAAATTGGTGAGGGTGGTGAGGCGCTCGGGCGTAATTTTCCGGGAGGTGGTGGCGCGATAGGCTTGGGAGATTTTTTCGCCGGTATCGCCCGTGAACTCGTTTTTCATGCGGCGGGCGAGTGCTTGGGAGCACTCGTGGAAGGCGGGGTCGTTGAGGACGGAGAGGGCCTGCACGGGTGTGTTCGACGGGCTGCGACGCTTGTTGCAAAGCTCGCGGGTGGGCGCATCGAAGGTGGCGAAGGTGGGGTATGGAATACTACGTTTCCAGTAGGTGTAAACGGCGCGGCGGTAACGTTGCGGATCGCCGGGAGGCGGGGTTTTCCAGCGGCCTCCATCAACGAACGGATTCCAAACGCCGGGCGGGAGCGGCGGGTAAACGGGTGCGCCGGAGAGTTGGGAATGAAGTAGGCCAGAGACGGTGAGCGAGGCGTCGCGCGACATCTCGCCGGTGAGCCGTTGGCGCGGCCCGCGGGCGAGCAGGCGGTTATCGGCGTCGAGGGCGTAGAGCTCTGGACTGACGGCGCTGGCTTGGCGGTAGGTGGCGCTGGTTACGAGCTTGCGGAGCAGTGATTTGACGCTCCAATCCATGTCCGTGGCGAACTCGACGGCAAGCGTATCGAGCAACTCGGGATGGGTGGGATTCTCGCCGGCGGAGCCGAAATCCTCAGGCGTGGGGACGATGCCAACGCCAAAAAGTTCTAACCAAAAACGGTTTACCGCGACGCGGGCGGTGAGCGGGTTTTGCGGGGAAGCGAGCCACTTAGCGAAGTCCAGGCGGGTAGGCTTTGCCGTGTCCGCTTTCATCGGAGGGAAAATCTGCGGCGTGTTTGAGGCCGGGATCACGGCACCCTTGTCGAGCCAATTTCCGCGGTTGAAAAAGTTGGTGACTCGGGATTGCTCGGGATTGTTCTCAGTGATGACCGGGATCTGGATATTTGGGATTTGCGCCAGCGCGGTTTTGCTCTCCATCAGCTCGCGGCGGGCGGCGACGATGGCGGGATCGGATTGCATCGCGATCCATGCGGGATCCGCGCTGAAGGCAATGCGTCCGCGCTTCGCGACCATGGGGAACGAGGCCATGTAGGTGCCGCCATTTTTCAGGGTTAGGCGTATTGTTTCTCCAGCGGCGAGGGGGATGGATTTTTCAAAAACGAAAGTGGCGTGGCGCGGGCGGAAGAACTTGTAGTGGGTGCCCCAGCAATTGTCGCCACCACCACGGAGCGAACCCAGAGGATCGCGCAATGGATGCGCCTCATCGGGGATCACGTCGATGAGTTTCAGCGGCTCGGCTTTTCCGTCTGCGGCGATTTTTTCTGCCTTTATGTGATGAAGCGCACCGCCCCACTCGGCATCGGTGAGGGCTTTTTTCTCATCCTTGGGCAGGTAGATGAGGCGGAAGGCGGAGAGGGGTGTGAGCGATGCCGGAGGCGTGGCGACGAGCGTGTAAACGGAGTCCGATTTCGCGTTATCGGTCGCGCGGAATTCAGCGTGGCCATCTTTTTCCACGACGCTCATCTCGGCGGTGGGCGAGGATGCTGTTAGATTGGTGACTGAGAGCCACGCGGACTTCGCATCGAGCTCCGACCATTTCCCGTGGATGATATTTTCGAGGGCGGAGATTTTATCGATAAGGGAGTTCGCCTTTGGATAATCCGTCTTATTGAGTGGAATGGGCAGGAGGGGCGTATTGCCAGCGGCGTCGGCATCGCGGGCGTTGTTGAAGAAGCTGAGGCTGGTGTAATACTCCTCATGCCGGATCGGATCGTAGGGATGGCTGTGGCACTGGACGCAGCCCATGGAAAGCCCTTGGAAAACCTCCCACGTAGTGACGTTGCGATCCATCGCGGCGAGCAGGCGGAACTCCTCGTCGTCGGTGCCGCCCTCGCTGTTTGTCTGGGTCAGGCGGTGGAAGGTGGTGGCGAGTTTCTGATCCAGCGTGGAGCCGGGTATGAGATCGCCGGCGAGCTGATCGATGACGAACTGGTCGTAAGGCAGATCCCTGTTGAAGGCATCGATGATCCAATCGCGATATTTCCAAACATCGCGGTTTGCGTCGTTGCCTAGGCCTTCGGAATCGGCGTAGCGCGCGAGATCCATCCAGACGGAAGTCCAGCGCTCGCCGAAGTGCGTGGAGGCGAGCAGGCGGTCGGTCTCGGCAGCGATCGCGGCGGTGAAATTTTTTGCAGCGGCGGCCTCGAAGGCGTCGAGCTCAACAAGGGTAGGCGGCAGGCCGATGAGATCGAGGGAAGCGCGGCGCAGCCACTCGGCGGGCATTGCTTGCGGGGATGGCGCGAGGTTTTTCGACTCCAGATTGGCGAGGATGAAATGATCGATGTCGTTGGAGGGCCACGAAGTTTTTTTTATCGGCGGCGCATCATGCCGTTGCGGTGGGACGAACGACCAATGCTCGCCCCACTTGGCTCCCTCGGCGATCCATTGGCGCAGCGTTTCCACATCGGCATCGCTGAGGCGCGGGCCGTGATCTGGCTGCGGCATCAAGTCATCGGGATCATCGCTGATGACCCGAGCGATCATTTCCGATTCATCGGGTTTCCCCGGTATGACAACAGTTTTGTCCGACTCGCCTTTTCCTAGAACCTGCTCGCGAAAAATGAATGACACCTCGCCCGCCTCTTTAACGCCGCCGTGGCAGGCGATGCAGTTTTTGTTTAGAATCGGCCGCACGTCCCTGTTGAAATCGACGGCGGCGACCAAGGGCGAGGCGAGGAGCGGGAGTTGGATAAAAAACCTGAGCATCGGCTACGCAGATTAGGAAATGGTATGCCTGTTCGCGCGGCTGAGGGAAAGGGCGGCGAGGATTTGAAGCAGAGCCGCTTTATTACGGCTCCAACAGCTCTGCACCTTTCAGTAAGCGGCAAAATTCCTTTTTTGTGACATCGTGGAGTGTGCCCTCCGCAGCGTCGGGACTGTCGGTTTCTTTGTAGCGGATCGCGAGGCGTTCCCAGATGACGATGCGGAAAAAGCGGTCGTCCTTTTTCCAGAGTTGGTTCTGAGCGAGTTGGATCATGGGAGAGCTATGGAGGATTTGAGAGCTCTTGTCGCCATGGAAAAATCAAAGCCCTTTTTCTTCAAGAAATCTTCCGACCCAGCCGATGTCATAGGTTCCGGCGGCGAAATCTGGATGGTTGAGGATTTCCTGCTGGAAAGGGATGGTGGTCTTGATGCCGTGGATGGTGAACTCCCCAAGCGCGCGCTTCATCCGTGCGATGGCGATCTCGCGGGTGGCTCCGGTGATGATTAGCTTGGCGATCATCGAGTCGTAGTAAGGCGGCACCGAGTAGCCGGAATAGACGTGGGTATCAACGCGCACGCCTTTCCCGCCCGGCGCATACCAAAGTGTGATCGTGCCTGGGCTCGGCATGAATTTGTTGTAGGGATCCTCCGCGTTGATGCGACACTCGATGGAGTGGCCGCGCGGGGTGGCGTCCAGAACGTGGCGGGAGAGCGACTCGCCGGCGGCGACGCGGATCTGCTCCTTGATGAGCTCGCAACCCATCACTTCCTCGGTCACCGGATGCTCCACCTGGATGCGGGTATTCATTTCCATGAAGTAGAAATTCTCGCCCGCCTCATCGACGAGATACTCGATCGTCCCTGCGTTCTGGTAGTTGATCGCCTTGATGAGATTCACGGAGGCCGTGCCCATGCGCTCGCGCATCTCAGGAGTGAGGAGCGGCGAGGGGCATTCCTCGATGATCTTCTGGTTGCGGCGCTGCATCGAGCAATCGCGCTCGCCGAGGTGGATGAAATGTCCGTGCGAATCGGCGATGACCTGGAACTCGATGTGGTGCGGGTTAAGCACCAATTTCTCCATGTAACAATCGCCGTTTCCGAAGCAGGCCATGGCCTCGTTGGATGCGGCTTGGAAAAGGGACTTGAACTCCTCTGCCTTGAAGCAGGGGCGCATCCCGCGTCCACCGCCACCGGCTGTCGCCTTGATCATGACCGGCAGGCCGATCTCCATCGCTTTCGCGTAAGCTTCATCGGGATCTGTTAGAATTTCCGATCCGGGGGTGATCGGCACGCCATTTGCCACTGCCGTTGCGCGTGCCGTGGCCTTGTCGCCCATCATCCGGATCACATCCGCAGAGGGGCCGATGAAAACGATGCCCGATGTCTCGCAGATGTCGGCGAAGCGGGCGTTTTCCGAGAGGAAACCGTAGCCGGGATGGATTGCATCCGCGCCAGTGATCTCGGCAGCGGCGATGATGCGATCGGGCTTGAGGTAGCTGTCCTTGCTCGGGCCGGGTCCGATGCAGACCGCCTCATCGGCGAGCTGGACGTGCATTGAATCGACGTCTGCCTCGGAATAAACCGCCACAGAATGCACGCCGAGTTCGCGACAGGCGCGGATGATGCGAAGCGCGATCTCGCCGCGGTTCGCGACCAGGACTTTGTTGAACATGTCGGTCGAGTTACGGGGGTTATTTGATGCGGAAAAGGACGTCGCCGTATTGCACGGGATTCCCGTCGGTGGCCACCAGCGCGCAGATCGTGCCGGAACGCTCGGCCTTGATCTCGTTCATCACCTTCATCGCCTCGATGATGCAAAGCGTCTGTCCTTCGGAAACGGCGGTGCCGACCTCCACGAAGTTCGGCGCATCGGGAGCGGGTTTGAGGTAGAAAGTACCAACCATTGGTGAAGTGATGTCCACACCGTCTGCCGCAGGAGCTGCCTCCGCGGTAGGAGCTGCGGCCGTAATCTGCGGAGCGTGGGCGGAATGCTGTGGAGCCGATGGCATGCTTGCGAACAACGCGCCGAGTTCCTCCATGTCTGGACCTTTCTTGAGTTTCAGGTGAAAATCTTTTTTCGAGAGGTCGAAATGGGTGAGCCCATGCTCATTCATCAGTTCGACGATTTTACGGATTTCGTTCAGTTCCACGTGCGTAGATTTCAAGGTGTTCGATAAAGGTAAGGGATCACCGCGACCCCCAACACTCGCCAAAGGTAGGAAACGGCGGCAAAGCGCGTCAAGCAACATCCCCGGGTGGGCAATACGCTGCTGGATAAATCACCAATCTTTCTCCGTCCTTGCATCATTGCGGTCAGTCCATAAATCTCCCGGCATGCCCCACGCTCCCGAAGCCGATCCCCGATTCAATGATTTTGTCCTACTCCAGGCGCAGAACGCCGGCCTTTTCCTAGGCCAGATTCCGAATCCGGGCACGGGCGAGAAATCCGTGAACCTCCGCGCCGCGAAATCCGTGATCGACTCGCTCGGGATGCTGCGTGTGAAAACAGCGGGTAACCTCACGGAAACCGAGGCCAAGCTGCTTGAAATGGCTTTGAAAAACCTGCTTCCGCTTTACAAAACCGCCCTCGACGAATCCGAATCATGAAATCCTTTTCACCCTTCCAAATCGCCCACGTTCCCGTCGGTGGCCCCATCCCGTTTTTCATCCTCGGCCCCTGCGCGTTGGAGAGTGAAAAGTTCGCATGGGAGATGGCGCGCTCGCTCAAGGAGATCGCGGATCGCACGGGCATCCCCTTCATTTTCAAGGCCTCCTTCGACAAGGCGAACCGGACATCCGTCGGCTCCTTCCGCGGCCCGGGCATCAAAGAGGGCTGCCGGATCCTCGGTGAAATTTCCAAGGAACTGAAATGCCCGGTCACCACCGACATCCACACCGCGGAGCATGCAGAAATCGCCGCCGAGCACATCGATCTCCTGCAGATCCCCGCCTTCCTCTGCCGCCAGACGGATCTGTTAGAAGCAGCGGCGAAAACCGGGCGCGTAGTGAATGTGAAGAAAGGCCAGTTCCTCGCCCCACTCGACACCGTAAACATCGCGGACAAGATGCGTTCGTTCGGCTGCGAAAGATTCCTCATCACCGAGCGCGGCACGACCTTCGGCTACAACAATCTCGTAGTCGATATGCGCTCGCTCTACCTCATGCGGAAAGAGGGCATCCCGGTCATTTTCGATGCCACCCACTCAGTGCAACGCCCCGGCGGCCTCGGCGGTGCAACGGGTGGCGATGGCGAGCTGGCTCCCGTGCTCGCGCGAGCGGCGGTGGCTACTGGAATTGATGGGCTTTTCATGGAAGTCCACTCCGACCCCGCGAACGCCCTCTCCGACGGCCCGAACCAGATCCCACTTGAGTTCATCGAGGATCTGTTGATTAAACTCCTGGCGATCCACCACGCCAGTCATTGAAGAATTTTAACCACGGATGGACACGGATAAACACGGATTAGAATTAGGCTTCGCCCATCTGAGAAAAGTGAAGGGAATGCCTCCCGAATCTCTTTTCATCCGTATTCATCCGCGTTCATCCGTGGTTGGACTCTCTTCATTTCGGCCATCGCCATGGATCTGAAATCACGCCTGCTGGACTGGATGCGCGGCGGCCACGGCGATTTCGCGGCGATGGCGCTGGAGGTTTTCGAATACCAGTTTGAGCAGAATATTTCCTACCGGAGATACTGTGAATCACTTGAAAAAACTCCGCAAAAAATCGCTTCATGGTACGATATCCCGGCGCTGCCCACGGATATCTTCAAGCTCCCCGGCGTGGCTCTGCGGTGTTTTCCTGAAAGTGAAGTTATCGGCTATTTCCTGACATCCGGAACGACCTCGGAGATCAAGGGGAAACATGAATATTGCGATCTGGAACTATACGCCGCCTCAGTGCTCGGCGCGTGGCATTTACTAGGGTTACCCGAGATGCAGCGGCCCTATTTTTTCTCACAGTGCGCCGCCGAAGCGCCCCATTCCTCGCTCGTCCGCATGTTCGAGATTCTCTGCGGGAGAGCCGTCCCTTCGGGCGGCTTATGGTTCATTGATCCCAAAGGCAATTTCCACTTGGAAAATTTCCACCCAGAAACCCCCGCTGCGATCCTCGGCACCTCTATAGCCTTGGTGAAAGCCTGCGATGAAATGGAGCCGCGGCAACTCCCGGAAGGCTCATGGATTTTTGAAACCGGCGGCAGCAAGGGACTGAAAAAATCCTTCACCCCCACCGAAGTCCGCGCCCGCCTCTCCGCTCATTTCGGTGTGCCGGAAAGCCGCATTCTCAACGAGTATGGGATGACGGAATTGTTCTCCCAATTCTATAAATGGGGCAACGCCGAAACGCACCAAGGGCCGCCATGGGTCGGCATCCGAATCATGGATGTGCATTCCGGCGCACCCGCGAAAACCGGCGAAGTCGGCTATCTCGAAATCATCGATCTCGCGAACCTCGACACCGTGGCCGCGATAAGGACGCAGGATCTCGCCATCGCGGTCGGTGAGCGGGAATTTATCCTCCTCGGCCGTGATCCCGCCGCTGTGGCACGGGGTTGCTCTCGGGGAGTGGCTGACGCCAGTCTGCCATGATCATCCATCGTCGTGGCAGACTGGCGGCAGCCATTCCTTGTGACACCTTGGCATTGATTTCTCGGGATGGTGTTGGCAAGCTGGCGATGAAATGACAGACATAACGTTAGATGTTTCCGTGTCATTCATAAGCAAATGAAAACCCTCGCCCAGCGTATCGCATTCCTCGTTTCCCAGCGGAAGTCGCTGGAGAAATGGGTGGGCGCTTACGATGCGGAGTTACTCGTAAAATGGCTGGACGCGGAGCTTGGTGATGCGCGGCGGCTGGAGGATTGGGTGGATGGCTCACGCGTCGTCCCGCGTGAGCCCGTGCTGCATGTGGTCAGTGGGAATACGGAACACGCGGCGTTTCAATCGGCGTTCCGCGCGCTTCTGATCGGCTGCCGGAGCTGGGTGAAAGTGCCTTCGGCGGGCTTGCCGGAATTCGAGGAATGGGCGCGCGGGATCGATCTGTTAGATGTGCGCCGCGAGTTGCCAGAGGAATGGTGTGCTCCAGAGGTGGCGGTGATTTATGGCGGGGCAGATACGCTGGAGTTTTTCAGAAACCGGCTTTCTCCGGAGACAAGAATCATCGCACATGGCCCGAAAATCAGTGCGGCCTTCGTTTTTTCCGAGCGGGAGGGAATTCACCGAGATCTCGCAGAGGATATCATGCGCTACGGCCAGCGCGGCTGCCTTTCCGTGCAGGCGATTTACGTGGAAGGGGAAGTGGAATCGTTTTGTGGGAAACTTGCGGAGGCATTGGATGCGGAGAGGCGACCGAAGATTGCCCCCACTTTTTCCGAAGCGGGAGCCGTCCGCAACGAACGCGAGCTCACCCGCTTCCGCATCGCCAACGGAGCAGATGTAAAGATGTGGGAGAGCGAAAATTCTGTAAATTGGACCATCGTCCGCGACGGCGAATCCACCACCCTCCGCCCCGGCCCGGGTTCAGGCTTCGTCCGGGTTTTGCCTATGCCCTCTGAAATTTCAGCGGAAACCATAGGCCCGGAAGCCCGTTTCCTCTCCACCGCCGTCGTCGAACCGATCACCGCAGCAACGCGCTTGGAAAACCTTTCCCCACCTCGCATCTGCGCCGCAGGAAAGGCGCAGGAGCCGGGAATTTTCTGGCATCCGGATGGTGAAATGCCGCTGGCTGGACTTGTGCGTTGGCGCGATCTCGGTTGATATTAAAGCCATGTCCGAAGCCGCCATCGAAACCACCGGAACCGTCCTCGAACGCAAGGGCGAGATCCTCTATCGCGTCGAATTGATGAACGGCAAGGTCGTGCTCGGCCATCTTTCCAAAAAACTGACCGACGCGGCAACGGAATTTCCCGACGGCGCGGCGGTGCTTCTGGAAATGACGCCCTTCGATTTCGACCAGGCTCGAATTCTCTCGGAGGCCTGAAAATCTCCCGTTGCGCACGCAGACTTCGTAGATAATGTCAGTTATGATTATTAGCTGCCACGGGGAAAATTGCCGCGCCAAACAATGGATGCGGATCGCCCTGTTGCTTGGCGCGGCCTATCATGTGCTGTTCGCGGTCTGGACGAACGCCTGGCCCTTCCATGGTTTCGACCTGCTCGGTATCCCCCGTCCAAATCACCCGATGCTCTGGCGCACGCTCGGCTTGATCTCGGGCTTTCTCGGTTTTGCACTTTTTCTGGCCGCTGCCGATCCTGTTCATCACTGGCTCATCGTCCTGCTCGGCTTTGCGAAAGCGGTGGCCGCCTCGGTAATCGTTGCCTTTGCCATTTCAAACAACACCCTTCCGGCCGGCTGCTTACTTTTCTTGGTCATCGATGATCTTGTTTGGATTATCCCCTATGCCGCCATCCTCTGGATCACGCTGCGCGCGCATATCGGAATCCCGGTTTCCCGCTCAAAGCCTTACAGCGTGGAGGAAGCGGCCGCCGTCTATCAGCTTTCCACCGGCGAGACCCTTGCAGATGCCTCCGCAGATCGTCCTCTCGTGCTCGTGTTCCTGCGCCATTTTGGCTGCACCTTCACCCGCCAGATTCTACGCGGACTTCAGGATTTGGAGCAGCAGGCGAAACAACAGAACGCGACCCTTGTCCTCGTCCACATGCTGAAATCCGGCGAGGAAATCGGATACCTCGGCGAAAACTCGAATGTCCCGCGCATCGCCGATCCGCGCTGTGAACTCTACCGCGCCTTCGGCCTCGGTAAGGGGGGCTTCATCGAGCTCTTCGGCCCACAAGTCTGGTGGCGCGGGATGATCGCCGTTTTCAAAGGTTGCGGAGTCGGGCACCTCGCTGGTGACGGCTTGCAGATGCCCGGTGCCTTCGTTTTTAAAAACGGAAAAGTCACCTCCTCCCAGCCCGCCCACAGCGCCTCTGACTTGCCGGATCTTGCATCGCTTTTCGAGCGCACTCCGGCAGGGAGATAGGAAGAAATTTGGCGCAATGCTTCATGACGATCCTCACCGCCCCGCCGCACCTTGAGGGCAGCGATGTTTTACTGCTCTCCTCGGATCAAATAGCTTAGGATTGTTTCGACCTTATGTTGTTGAGCGGGGTCTCGATGTATTTCCAGGAAAGTATCGTCATAGCCCAAGTCAGCACGGCGAAAAGCGCAATCCGCACAACGATTTGCGGCGCGGTCTCGGCGTAAGGCCCCTGCCAAAGAAAGGGCAGAATTTTGCCGAGGATGATGGGCGCGAGATTGTGGTAGAGGTAGATGCCGTAGGAAAGCAGGCCCACTTTCTGGAGAAATTTAGTTTCCAAAAAACGTCCGGCAAAGTTGTTCCAGCCTAGCGAGGCCGTCGCGATCACGCCGCAGAGGCCAACGCTAAGGATAGACGCGTAAAACGGCCCGATCCGATTTGGCGGCAGGCCGAAGCGCGGGCCGAACTCGAATACCGTGTAGGCTCCACAACCCACGACCATGAGAATTTTCCAAAACCTAGCCGAAAGCGGGAAGCCCCGGTGTACCGCCAGCGCCATCAGCCCGCCGATGCCGAAGAAATCGAACCAAACCCAGCTCAGCTTGTGAGGCCAGATGAAGGGCGGCATGAGAAGGTGCTCGCAATAGCGCGAAAGCGGCGCGATCGCTGTGAAAAGGAGCATCGCCGGAATGAGGAAACGGCGAGGCGCGAGCCAGATCACCGCCGGCCAGAAGAGATAGAATTGTTGCTGTATCGCGATGGACCAGAAATGCGAGGTGCCGTGCGGCCATTCGCCAAGCAGGGCGATGTGGATATTAGCGAGGTAAAGGAGATACCAATGGATGTGGGGTCCGATCTTCGGCGCGATGAAAATGAGAGCGATGGCCAGCGCCACATAATACGGCGCCATGATACGCAGACCCCGCCGCCACTGGAACTCCTTCCACGCCCGCCAGCGCCAGCCCGTGCCCAAGGCTTCCTGTTTGTCGCGCGTGCGCAGTAGCGAGCCGGTGATGAGATACCCTGAGAGCACTAGAAAAAAGTAGAGCCCGACCTCGTAAGGCAGCCCAAAATTCCATGCCTCTGGCACCCAATGATCCCAGCAAATCCCGAGCATCGCAAGCGCACGCAGCCCGTCGAGCTGGATGGCGCGGTTTCTTGCTGGGGTGGTCATGGCGGTCATTTAAGCGCAGAGACTTTGCCGCCCCAAACGAAAAAGCGAGCCAACCCTTTCGGGCGGCTCGCTAGGGAAAAATCGAAGAAGCCGGCTAAAAGCACGGCTCTCCAGAATCAGAGGCCTTTTTTGACAACATCATCGAGGAGCTCGATCACGCGGTTCGAGTAGCCCCACTCGTTGTCATACCAGCTTACCAGTTTGAAGAAGGTGCTGTTGAGTTCGATGGAGGAGCCGGCGTCGAAGATCGAGGAGTGCGCGTCGTGAATGAAGTCGGAGGAGACGACTTCGTCTTCGGTGTAGGCAAGGATACCCTTGAGGTAAGTCTCGGAAGCCTTCTTGAGGGCGGCCTTGATCTCCGCGAGGGAAGTTTCCTTCTCGGTCTTCACGGTGAGATCGACAGCGGAGACGGTCGGCGTCGGAACGCGGAAAGCCATGCCGGTGAGCTTGCCTTTCACTTCCGGGCAGACGAGGGCGACGGCCTTCGCGGCTCCGGTAGTGGAGGGGATGATGTTGATCCCAGCGGAGCGTCCGCCTTTCCAATCCTTCTTAGAAGGGGCGTCCACGGTTTTCTGCGTGGCGGTGTAGGAGTGGATGGTGGTCATCAGGCCTTCCTTGATGCCGAAACCTTCTTTGAGAAGAACGTGCACGATAGGGGCGAGGCAATTGGTGGTGCAGCTCGCATTGGAGATGATGTGGTGCTTCGTAGGGTCGTAGAGATTGTCATTCACACCTTGAACGAAGGTGCCGTCCTCACCGGAGGCAGGAGCGGAGATGATGACCTTTTTCGCACCGGCGGTGATGTGGCCGCGTGCCTTGTCAGCAGCGGTGAAAAGTCCGGTGGACTCGATCACGACTTCAACACCGAGCTCTTTCCATGGCAGGCCTTCGGGCGTGCGCGCGGAAACCACTTTGATCTCGTGGCCGTTGACTACGATGATATCGTCTTCCTCAAGCTCCGGGGAAGATTTCTTCGAGGAAACCTCACCGGCGAACTTGCCTTGCGTGGAGTCGTATTTTAGTAGGTAGGCGAGGTTGTCGGCCGGGACAATGTCACCGACAGCGGCGACGTTGAATGTGGTGCCGAGGTGGCCTTGCTCGACGAGCGCGCGGAACACGAGGCGTCCGATGCGTCCGAAACCGTTGATGGCAATGGTAGTCATTATTTTTCTGTTGGAATGGTCATTCGAGACCTTTTGTTGCTTGTGCCGCAAACAGCTTTTCCGTCGCGGCGGCGGGATTGTGCATGGATGCGCCAACCCGTCAACCCCGCTCTCAGGTGGCGGAAACGGCTTTTGGACTCACTCGGATGAGGTGTTTGCGCAAAGCCATGTGGCAAAGTCTTCCTCGGAAATCTCCCCAGCGGCGAGGGCGAGCATGGTAACATAGCGCTGTGTCTTTTCGGCAAGCAGCTCGATCCCGTTCCATTTCAGAAACAGTCGGTAAACCACGAATGCGGTGCGTTTGTTGCCATCCAGAAAGGGATGGTTTTTCGCAATGCCGTATGCGTATGCCGCCGCCAAGGCACAAAGGTCGGGAGGCGGGCTACCGTAACTCAGCAACTGCTGGGGTCTCGCCAACGCCGAAAGTAGAAGGCCTTCATCCCTCAGGCCATCTTGTCCTCCGTGTTCCGCGATTTGTCTGCTATGAACCGCATGCGCGATTTGCGGAGTGATCCATTTCGGTTCGGTAATCATCGGGTGCTTTTCCAAAATTCTACTGGGCAAGCTTCCTGAGGACATCCCGATCCTCTCTCATGATCTCCTCAGCGAGGTTCATTGCAGTCGCGAAATTTTCGTCATACGGATTGAGACCCAGGCCATCCGGCGTTTCTGTGACGGTCAAGGTGTCGCCTTTCGAAACGCGCAGTTTTTCCAAAAGCTCCTTGGGCAGGATGATGCCTGCCGAGTTGCCGATTGAGATGATTTTGACGGTGGTGATCATACAAGGATTATAACCTAAGTAATAACGGTCGCAATCTTTATGTTTGCGCGATCCTACGTTCTAAAATCGGAGCTTTTCACTCCAGCGGCGATCCGTGAAAGTGCGCGCGCAATGCTGGACATAAGGGTAATACGGGAACAGGCGGATGAAGTGAGGACGCGGCTCAAGGCGCGCGGTGGAGATCATTGGAAACTCATCGACGAGGTGCTTGCCTGCGATGAAGCACGGCGGGCGGCGGAGACTTCCAAGCAGGAACTCCAGAACAAGCGCAAGACGATCTCTAAGCAGATCGGCATGATGAAGGCAAAGGGTGAGGACAGCTCGGCCATCGAGGCGGAGGTGCGCGGCATCAACGACGAAATCTCGAAGTTTGACGTGCTCGCTGAGGAGACGACCGCGAAGCAGAACGACCTACTTCTCAACATACCCAACCTACCCCACGCGGAATGCCCGGTGGGCGATAGCGAGGAGCACAATCCTATCGTCCGCGAGTGGGGTGAAAAGCCAGCCATTGCGGAGCCGAAGGATCACGTCGAGCTCGCCACGAAACACCGCCTGATCTCGTGGGACGATGCGATACGTATCGCCGGCTCGGGCTTTGCGGTATATCGCGGCAAGGGTGCGAAACTCGAGCGGGCGCTGATAAACTTTCTGTTAGATACGCAGGCGGAAAACGGTTACGAAGAGGTGAACGTGCCGCACCTTGTCCTGCGTGAGTGCATGGAGGGCACCGGGCAATTGCCGAAGTTCGAGGACGATATGTATGGCACAGAGCCTTCGGAAAACGACGGCCGCAACACCCTTTTCCTCGCCCCCACCGCCGAGGTGCCGGTGACAAACCTTTACCGCGACACCATCGTTCCCGAGTCGGATCTACCGATCAAGCTCGTCGCCTACACCCCCTGCTTCCGTCGCGAAGCCGGTTCTGCCGGGCGCGATAACAAAGGCATCATCCGCATGCATCAGTTTGATAAAGTGGAGTTGGTGCAGGTAGTCGATCCCGAGACAGGTTTCCAAGTTCTCGAACAACTCACCTCGCACGCCGAAAGCATTCTGCAAAAGCTCGGCCTGCATTACCGCGTGATCGAGCTTTGCACCGGCGACGTCGGTCAATCCTCGGCAAAAACCTACGACATCGAGGTCTGGGCACCCGGCCACGGAAAATATCTGGAGGTATCGAGCTGCTCGTGCTTCGGCGATTACCAGGCGCGGCGGATGAAGTTGCGCTTCAAGGACAAGGAGGGCAAAAACCGTTTCCCGCACACCCTCAACGGCTCCGGCACGGCCCTGCCCCGGCTCTACGTGGCGCTCTTAGAGCAATGCCAGCAAGCCGATGGCTCGATCAAAATCCCCGCCGCGCTCGTCCCGTATTTCGGCGCGGAAAGCATTTCCTAACAACGCCATGAAAAGCCTCGCCGCCATCTTCACGATGACCACCGCCTTCGCCGAACCCGTGCCGATGACCTTCAAGGCTACCGACCGGACGGAAGTGCTCTATCGTTTCGCCGCTCCCGAGAAAATGGATAGGAGCACCATTCTAAAAGAAGTTGACGGCAAGGCGGAGATGACCATGTATCCCGGAGTTGGCCACGACTCATGGACACAGACATACAAAGATCCCGAGGTCATCAAGTGGTTGTTCGCACAAAAGAAAACCGACTAATGCGTTTCCTCAAGTCAGAGGCCGGAGCAATCATACTCTGGCTCACCGCCTCGCTTTTCGCAGCCGCCCTGCTCACGCCGCATCTGTATGACGCGGGGAAAAATCTCGCTAAAAGCGCGGATACGAAAGACTACCCCGCCGCCATCGAAGACATCGCCGGATCTGCCGGGCGGGCGAAGATCGACCGCTATTTCTCCCGCTCCCTGCTCATATCCGGGTTGGTGTTGCTGCCCTTTTTGATCCGCCGTGTGAAACGTATGCCGCGCGATCCGTCCGCCGACGTTTACGATCTTCGGCGGTCACCGTGGAGCAGGCGCTTCGCGCACCTTGCTAGCGGACTGCTGATAGGATCGGCCTCGCTCGTCGCACTGGCTCTCGTTCTCGAGGCCTGCGGCGCAACTGTCCCGCAAGAGACCGATTTTTCCATCACGAAATTTTTCTCCAAGGCTTTCGTGCCTGCGCTTGGGGTAGGGATCATCGAGGAGCTTTTGTTTCGCGGTCTGTTGCTGGGCTTTTGGCTGCGGACATGCTCTGTTCGCACTGCGTGGATCGGCAGCTCGATGATGTTTTCCGTCGCCCATTTCCTAAGTCCGCCGGACGGAATGATCATCGCGGATCCACGCGCCTGGTACGCGGGGTTTGAAATCCTCGGCGGCACGCTCGGCCACTTCGCGACCCCGCTGTTTTTCGTTACCGATTTCACCACGTTGACCCTTATCGGTTTGCTGCTCGGCTGGTGCCGAATCCGCACCTTTTCCCTCTGGCTCCCCATCGGCCTGCATGCAGGGTTGGTTCTCGCCCTAAAGACTATAGCCATGGTTCGTGACATGAATATCGAGTCCCCGCTTCCCCAATGGGTCATCGGCAATGACCTTAAATCCGGTCTCCTGCCCATCGCCGCACTCGGCTTCTGCTTCGCGTGCTGCACGATAATCGTCCGCATTTTTCCTGCGAAATCCGAAACATCCGATACCGAGCTATCGCCGTAGAGAAGTGATGCGCTATGCATCGGAGTGGCTGACGCCTGTCTGCCACGTCGATGGATGCTCGTGGCAGACAGGCGTCAGCCACTCCCGTCATCTCTCACCCTCGCATCACCGTGAGCACCGCGATTCTCCCCGCTCCCGCTTTTCGCAGCACCTTTGCGCACTCGTCCACGGTGGAGCCGGTGGTGAAAACATCATCCACGAGGAGATAACCGGGCGGAACATTCTCGGGTAATGGCTCACGCAACTTGAAAGCGCCCCGCAAATTTTCCATCCGTTGTTTTCTACTCAGGCGGGTCTGGGTTTCGGTGCGCCGTCCCCTTTTCAACAGGTGCGAGACCGGCAGCCCCGTCTCAATAGATATAGATCTCGCGATCTCCTCAGCTTGATTGAACTGCCGCTCCATCTGCCGCGAGCGATGAAGCGGCACCGGCACTAGCGGCCACTTCTCCTCCAGCGCCACGGCCAGGCGCCTGTCTGAAAACGCTAGGCAAGCCAGTCTTCCCAGCTCCGCGCCGAGATGGATTTCCTTGCCGTATTTCAGGCGGTGAACGAGATTTAAAGTCGCGTCCGAGCGAACCATCGCCGACCGCGCGAACTCGAAGTGGAACGAGATCTCATTGCAGTTCGGGCAATCGAATGGGCCGTCGATGAGGCCTTGGAAATGTTCGCCGCAGACATCACAGAACGGCGTGACAATGCGTGGCAGGCGTTCCGCGCAGGGTTCGCAAAGTGCTTTGCCTTCGGAAAGCCCCAACCCGCAGATCTCGCAAATCGGCGGGTAAAGCCAGTCGAGGACTTCAAGCAACGGCGTTTTCCCGGTTCGCATACGCAGGGCAGTCTTCAATCCTTCGAAGATTTCGGATCGAGGGCGTCGCGGAGGCCGTCGCCGAGGAAATTGAGAGCGAAGAGGGTCGTAGCGAAAAACAGAGAGGGGAAAAGCAGCAGGTAGGGAGTGACTTCCATACGATCCGCGCCTTCTTTGATGAGGATGCCCCACGAGGAGTTCGGTGGTTTCACGCCGAGGCCAAGGAAGGACAGCACGCTTTCCAGAAGCATAATCCCCGGCACCGCGAGCGTGGTGTAAATGATGATAGGGCCAATCACGTTCGGCAGGATGTGGCGGAAAAGGATGCGGAAACGGCTTAAACCCAGCGAGATTGCCGCCTCGACGAAATCGAGATTTTTCACGCTCATTACCTGGGCCCGGACGATGCGGGCGATGGTCAACCAACCGATCGCACCGATCGCGATGAAAAGCGGAATCAGTGTGGTAATAGGGGCGACGCGGCCACGCTGCCAACCCGTCGTTTCGATGACCCAAGTGGTGAAATCAGAGGCGTAATCATCGACCACGAGCGCGAAAAGAATCACCAGCACTAGAAAGGGCAGGGCGAAGAGAATATCCACAAAACGCATCATCACGGCATCGGTCTTACCGCCGCAATATCCGGAGATCGCGCCAAAGACCACGCCGATCAAAACCGCCACGCCGGTCGCGACAAAGCCCACAAGCAGCGAGACCTGGCCGCCGTATAGCACCCGCGCAAAAAGATCGCGCCCGAGCTGGTCGGTGCCAAACCAATACTGCGTGCTGGGAGCGGCGGCGGGATTGGCGAGGTTGATTGCTGCGGGGTCTTTTACAAAGGGTAGAAATGGCACGATGAAGCACGCAATCACCACCACGACCAGTATGCCGAGACTGACCAAAGCGGGCTTGTTCCGCGCCAAACGATGCCACGCATCTTTCCAGAGTGAGCTGCTTTGGGATGGTTTCGCTAAATTCGTCACAGCGGCAAACTAAATGCCAGCGCGGCGCTTGGAGAGATTTTTTTTCCGCAAAGCGCGGGCTCAGCTCACACCAACCTCGCGCCCTCCGCCGGGCGGGTGGCGAAAATTTCCGGGGCGAAGCCGAACTCCGCCTCATAGGAGGCCGCGAGAAATGCGGCAATGGCTTCCGCTTTGTCCGCTTGGCAGAGCGTAACCGTGGAGCCACCAAAGCCGCCGCCTGTCATCCGTGCGCCGATCACTCCCTCAAGGCCGCTCGCGGTTTTCACAAGATGGTCGAGCTCCGGGCAGGAAACTTCAAAATCATCCCTGAGAGAATCGTGGCTGGCATACATGAGGCCGCCGAGGCTCGTGAAAAACCGTGATTTGAGGGCCTGCGCCGCGGCGATCGTGCGGGCGATCTCGCCGACAACGTGGCGGCCGCGGCGGAAGGTGACCTCATCCATTTTCCCTGCCGCACCTTCGAGATCCGCGAGGGTCACATCGCGCCAGCTTGGCTTGCCGATCGCGGCGAGGCCGTCCTCCGTGCTTTTCCGCCGCGCCGCGTAGCCGCCGTCGGAAAGCTCGTGGGAAACTTTGGTATTGGAAACGAGAATGGTCAGCGAGGGATCGGCGAAGGGCACCATCTCCGTCCCGCCAGTGAGGCAGTCGATCAGGATGAGCTGGTCTTCTTTTCCAAAGGCGGAGGCGAACTGATCCATAATCCCGCAGGGCACGCCCGCGAAATCATGCTCCGCTTTTTGTGCGAGCAGAGCTTTCTCACGAGTGCCGAGGGATGTTTCCGTGAAACCTTCCAACAAAGTCGCCATGGCGCACTCCAGCGCGGCGGAGGAGGAAAGCCCCGCGCCCACCGGTAGGCTGGAGACGATAAACGCATCGAAACCCGGCACCTCAATCCCGCGCAGCCGGAAACCCTCGATCACACCGCGCAGGTAGTTCGACCATTTCGGCTCGGAAATTTCCTGCGGCGCACCGAGCGGGATCACCGCGCCTTCGGTATCGAAAGAAGTTGCGACGCGAACCTCGGAAGTCCCATTCAGCGCGGCGGCTATGACCACCGCCCGCTCGATCGCGAAGGGCAGCACAAAGCCATCGCAGTAATCGATATGCTCGCCGATCAGGTTCACCCTACCCGGAGCTACGGAAACTGTAGTAGCTGAAACTCCGTAGCGGGAGAGCAGCGCGGCACCTGCCTCGGTGACGAGGAATTTGATCGGGGTGTTCGGAGAAAGCATGGGTGGATTATTTCGCGAAGGCGGCATAGATGGCGATCACAAGGATGACCAAAAGCAGACTAGCCCACTTCGCATTTTTCCATGGGGTCATGTCAATGGGAGTCCTCGTCTCAAGAACCCATGCTTCCGCGCGAGGTGAGACCTTGCTGGCGACAAACATGATACCCACGAGCAGCAAGAAGACGATGCCCATTAGGTGAAAATTGCTGAAGCCCGTGAAGTCTGCAAAACTGGAGGCATCCATATTTCCGGTCGCGGCATTGAGTTTCTTGGGGGCGAAAACGGGATACGCAATCAAAGTGCTGATCAGCAGGATAAGGCCTATGACCATACTGACAAATGCCGACCATGAAGGGACGCGCCGATTGAGCATTCCCATCAGAACCACTGCGAAAATCGGAATGAAGTAGATGCCGTTCATCGTCTGCAAGTAACTGAAAATACTTGATGCCTTCGCCAAAAGAGGGGCTCCAATCATCGCGACAATGGCAATGCCGGTGACAAAGAGCTTGGCGGTTTTCACCGTTTGCTCATCGCTTGCCTGTGGATTGATCATGTGTTTATAAAGGCCGATCGAGAATAGCGCGGAAGTCGAGTTGAGAGCCGCATTGAAGGAACTCAGGATAGCCCCCACCATGACGGCGGCGAAAAAGCCGGTAAAATGGGCGGGTAGCACGTCCGAAACCAATTTGCCATAAGCTTCATCATTTGCCACATCTTGGCCGAAATAAAGATGGTAGGCGATGAGGCCCGGAAGAACGAGATAGATCGGGCCGAGAAGTTTTAGGGCCCCTGTTAGGAGCACACCTTTCTGCCCCTCGGCCAGGCTGCTGGCGCCAAAGGTGCGCTGGATAATTTGCTGGTTCGTGCACCAGTAGAAGAGGTTCAGCAGCGCGACTCCTGTGAAAAGGGTGGAGAATGGCACTTCGGATCCGGATTCACCTGTCGAATCCATGTGTGAGGGATGCTCCACATTCAGTTTCTCCCAACCGGCACTGATACCACCATCACCACCGAGCGTGTTGAGGGCGTAAAAGGCGATCATGAAGCCGCCGATGAGAAGTCCGACACCGTTGATGGTATCCAGAACGGCCAGCGTACGAAGTCCGCCAAAGCGTGCGTAGAGCAGGCCTCCGATACCGATGACTGCGCAAATGGTGTGGAGAAGAACGGTCTGGTTCGTAATGCCAGTGAGATTCTCAAGATCCATGATGCTAATCAGGCCCAGCGCACCGGTGTAGAGAACGATGGGAATGAGAAGGAAGGCGTAAGCGGTGAGGAAAATTGAATTCGCGAGGGTCTGTGTGCGCTTGTCGAAGCGGTTTTCCAAGAACTGGGGCACTGTCGTGATGCCGGCTTTCAAAAAGCGCGGCAAAAAGAACATGGCCATGAGAACGAGTGCGACAACAGCGACCACCTCCCAAGCCATGACGCTTAAGCCATTTTTAAAAGCAGATCCATTGAGGCCGACCATCTGCTCGGTCGATAGGTTCGTGAGCAGCAGCGAGCCCGCGATGATGGGGAAAGTCAGCGAGCGGCCACCGAGAAAGAAGCCCTCGGAGCTTTGTGCCTCGTCCTTGCGGGTGATGAACCAAGTGAGTCCCGCCGCGAGGAGGGTGAACAGGATGAATGAGATGATGGTCATGGTAGGGTTTTCGGGTTCTGTCGGCCTCTGCCGTGGAGAGATTCTTAGCTTCCGCCCCGCCGGATGCGAGCGAAAGATTGCGGGGGGGCAATTTTCTACAAATTTCCATTTCCCATCGCCGCATCCCCGTCGTTGAATGCGCAAGTCCTCTCTGCCATGACCCAATCCCCACTCCGCATCGCCGTCGGCGCCGATCATGGCGCTTTTGAAATGAAGAACGCCATCGTCGCTCACCTACGTGCCGCAGGGCATGAGGTGGAGGATTTCGGAACGAACACGCCGGACTCGGTGGACTACGCGGACTATGCTAACCTCGTTGCCCGCAATGTTGCAGATGGCACTTTTGATTTTGGCATCCTTGCCTGCACCTCGGGCGTGGGCATGTGCATCGCCGCAAACCGTCATACCCACGTCCGCGCCGCGAGTGTTCGCTCGGTCGAGGAAACCGTCACCACCCGCAAACACAACGACGCCAATGTGCTTTGCCTTTCCGGAAAACACACTGATATCGACGCCGCGATGGAAATGGCCAGCGCCTTCATCGCCACCGACTTCGAGGGCGGGCGCCACGAATCTCGTGTTTGCAATTCCTCCGGCAGCCGGATTTCCGTGACCGATCCCGAGCTCTACGCGGCCATCGTCGGCGAGGAGCACCGCCAGCGGAACCACATCGAGCTGATCGCCTCGGAAAACTTCGCGTCTCCCGCCGTGATGGAGGCGCAGGGCTCGCTGCTCACTAACAAATATGCCGAGGGCTACCCCGGGAAACGTTGGTATGGCGGTTGCGAATACGTGGATGTCGTGGAAACCCTCGCCATCGAGCGCGCCAAGGAGCTTTTTGGAGCCGACCACGCCAACGTCCAGCCGCACTCCGGTTCGCAGGCGAACACCGCCGTCTATTTCTCCGTGCTCAAGCCTGGAGATAAAATTTTCACCATGGATCTCTCCCACGGCGGCCACCTCACCCACGGCCACAAGGCAAATTTCTCCGGCCGCTTTTACGACGTGACTCACTACGGAGTCTCGCCGGATGACGAGCGCATCGACTACGCCGAGTTGGAAAAAACCGCTCGCACTCTCAAGCCCGCGCTCATCACCGTTGGTGCCTCTGCTTACTCCCGCATCATCGACTTTGAGCGCATGGGAAAACTCGCTCGCGAGGTCGGCGCGTACCTTTTCGTCGATATGGCGCACATCGCCGGCCTAGTCGCGGCAGGTGTCCATCCAAGCCCCTTCCCGCACGCGGATTTCGTCACTTCCACCACCCACAAATCCCTGCGCGGCCCGCGCGGTGGCATCATCCTCTGCAAAGAAGAGTTTGCGAAAAAAATCGACTCCCAAGTCTTCCCCGGCATCCAAGGTGGCCCGCTCATGCACGTTATCGCGGCAAAAGCCATTTGCTTCGGCGAGGCGCTCAAGCCTGAGTTCAAAACCTACTCCGCCCAGGTCGTGAAAAACGCCCAAGCCATTGCCGCCCGCCTTACGCACCACGGTTTCCGCATCTGCTCCGGCGGCACGGACAACCACGTAATGCTCGTCGATCTGCGCCCGAAAGGCCTCAACGGCTCCGACGCCTCCGTCGCCCTCGACGAGGCGGGCATCACGGTTAATAAGAATGGAATCCCGTTCGACACCGGCAGCCCGATGAAGCCCAGCGGCATCCGCATTGGGACCCCCGCTGTCACCACTCGTGGGATGATGGAGAAGGACGTCGAACAAGTCGCCGATTTCATCGCCGAAGCCCTAGCCGACCACACCAACACCGCCAAGCTCCACGCCCTCCGCGACAAGGTCTTTGCCTTCAACCGGGCGTTTCCTTTACCTTGGTGATGAAAAGCTTGTCGGCGTTCTCAAGGTTCACGCCCTCGAAGGTGTCATTGAGAAAAACATGGAGGGGTGGATCAAAAATCCGCCCTAGCCCATGAGGTGCCGATGAGATGTGCGGACTCTCTTATTCATCGTCCTCCCATGGGCATCGGCGGATTCTGATCCGCCGCTCCATGCCAGTAAGAAGCCTCACGCGAAGCGCATGGAGGGGTGGATCAAAAATCCGCCCTAGCCCATGAGGTGCCGATGGGATGTGCGGCCGCGCTTATTCATCGTCCTCCCATGGACATCGGCGGATTCTGATCCGCCGCTCCTTGGGGCTCGGCTTCACTCGAACACGTATTCCTTATCCCGCACGCTGACGATGGGCGGCATCTTGTTTTTCTCGAAAAGGTCGTAACCGGTTTTGAGGTTTTCCCAGAACGGGAGGTGGGGGCTTCCGATGGCTGTGGCCATGCGCTCCGGAGTCATGCGGAAGGGGAAGATATGGACGCGGAAGAACGGCTGACCATGATCCAAGGCAGCTTGGCAGAGCGTGTAGATTTCCTCGATTTTCTCATCCGTCATAGCGAGGCAGCCGACGGAGACATTGCTGCCGTGAACCATGATGAAGGTGCCGGTGCGTTCATGGGCGCGGTCGTAGGCGTTGGGATAGTTGACGTTGAAGGAGAGATGGAAGGAGCTGTTCGGGTTCATGTCGCTGGGATGGGAGAAATAAAATCCCTCCGGCACTTGGCGGTCGCCCTCGGCGAGCTTGGGCCCGAGCTGGCCGCTGGCGGCGGCGATGGGATAGGTGCGGAAGAGCTCAAACTGGCCGGTGGTCTTGTTCTCGATGAAAAGCTCCAGCACGCGCTCCTCCTTGAAGGCGCGGATGAAAACGGGGGAGCCGCGTTCCAGTTTTTTCTCCGCGAGTTCAGTTTCCATGGATTTAGGAGCCTCTTCTTTCGCCTCTTCCTTGGCTCTCGCCTTGCCCTTGCAGGAGGGGAAAAAAGCGAGCGAGATCGCGAGCAGGAACAAGAAGATTTTCATGATGTTCAGGCAACCGTTGCGAGCCGCTCATGAGATTCTCTCCGCTCACCTCGTCACGCCGCGTTGAGATTCCTCGATGAAATGAATGAGGTGCTCGACGTGGGAATTCGATGCGGCGGCGGTGGCTTTCAGCGAGCTGACGCCGTTAGCGAGGGAGATGTCCTTTTTCAGGAACAAGCGTTTATAGGCGGACTTGAGGTCGCGGATGTCGTCTTCGGAAAAACCTCGGCGTTGCAGGCCGATGAGGTTGAGACCGCGGGTGGCGGCGGGGTTGCCATCGATGATCATGAAGGGCGGCACGTCCTGGACGATTTTCGACAGGCCACCGACGATGGAGTGTTTCCCGATGCGGCAGAACTGGTGTGCGGCGGCGAGGCCGGAAACAATGGCGTAGTCCCCGACGGTGCAATGGCCGGCGAGGCTGCCATTGTTGGAAAGGATGATGTGGTCGCCGAGCTGGCAATCGTGCGCGACGTGGGAGTAGCAGAGGAAAAGATTGTGCGAGCCGATGCGGGTTGGCAGCTCCTCGTGGGTGCCGCGGTGGATCGTGCAGTTTTCGCGGAACACGTTGTGGTGGCCGACCTCCAGCGCCGTGGGCTCGCCGATGTATTTCAAGTCCTGGGTTTTCCCGCCGACGACCGCGAAGGGGAAAAACTCGTTACCTTTCCCAAAAACCGAGTTCGTCTCCAAGATCACGTGGGAATGGAGCACGCAGTCATCACCAAGCACGACACCTGAGCCGATGACGCAGTAGGGGCCGACGCGGACGTTCCTGCCGAGCTCGGCCTTCGGCGAAATGATGGCGGTGGGGTGGATCACTCGATGAGTTTCAACCGTTATGGACGGGTGTGACGAGCGAATTTTCCGGGTTGGTTCAGCGTGCGGGCTTGCAATCTTCTAGCCGCAGAGTGACACTAATTCATCACATGCCTACCGAAACAGAGAAAGCAGAGCCCCTTAGTGTCCGTTGCCCATCTTGTCGGCAGCGTTTTTCCCTAGGTGCCGACCTCATGAATCGGACGGTCGAGTGCAGTTTTTGCGACACGCGCTTCCGCATCAACGATGATGTAATCCTGCGCTACAAAAAATTCTATCCGGGAGAACGAGCCTCAACCGAACTGGACGGCTACAAAAGGGTTCACCTCCGGGGTTTAGGCCTGACAGATGTGCAGCCAGTCCGTAACGCACAACAAGCCCAACCCTATAAACTAGAGCCCGCCTCCCCACAACGCATCATAGCCGGATTCGTGGGAGTCGCGCAGATGGGGATAATTGCCCTGATGTTCTTTTTATCCAGCGAGCCGAGTGGATTAATGGGTGCCATGCCGCTCAAAAATATGCTAATCATGGGAGGTTTTGTTTCTACTATCAGTATCGCCTTGCTGCTTTACGCAAGCCCTAAAGCACGGGCTAAAGCGGGATTATTCGGACTGTTGATGGCGGCTGGGGTGATGACCATACCTTTCTTTGTCAAGGGGACTCCGGCAAAATTGACAGAATCAGTTGATTCGCCAAATTATGTCGACCCGACTAATCCGCTGCTCATTCCTGAGGCACCGGAAGATCCTTTTACCGCATTGAAAGAACGATTCTCGACTAAACCGCTCGAAGTCGAACAAAACCGCTTAAAAAGCGCGAGCAGTGAAAAAGCCGCTTACGGAATTTACCTCACGGACCTTCTTCAACGGAACATCTACACGGTGAGAGACTATCTGACCCGTGAAACCATGGCGGGAGCCAACTCCCACCCCTATCCACGGGACAAAGGCGACTACCTGATGGTGCTTACGGATGTGGACATGGATATCACAGAAGTGGCTAAGATAGCCGGCCTTCTCGGCACCACCAAGGCAGTGCATTCAGAGATCGGAGTCATTGAGGTCAGCGTCAATAATGAACAGTTTGAATACAATTCCCCGGACAAGCTTAATAACCAAAATGATCCGGCTTTCTTCAAATTGAACCAACGCGAACTCGCCAGTATCGACATAGATCGCGTGAGGCTCGCTGTCGAGCGCCTCACCTCCGCCAAACCCTCGATCTACCGCGAGGATATCAGCGACATTCTAATTAAACTCATGGAAAAGCCAGGGATCCGTTTCCATGATGAACTTTCGAAAGCGCTGCTAGTTTGGCTTAAGGATCCAAGCTTGGTGGGAGAGGCGGCTCTGAAAGTTCTCGAAGAACATATCGCTGCCGAAAAGCCGGTTCCCGAGAGCCTCGTGCAGTTATTGCAGAAAGGAAATAATCAAAAGGCCATCCCTTCCGTAAATACCCTTTGGCTAGCTAATCCTTCGATCTGGGAGCGCCATTACATGGCGTTCGGTGCCGTGATCGAGCCAAGCGTGATCGAACAGCTTGACTCGGAAAATGCTACTTTGGGCCGTTCTGCAATCAACATCCTTGGCCAAATCGGCACTGAGAGCAGCCTTTCCCCGCTTGGCCAAATCGTCGTAACGAAAGACTCCGAATTCCGTGTGCTCGCCGAGCGCGCCATCAAGGCAATCAAGGAGCGCTGATCGCAATGGCATGGTGATCCCGAAGGAATCATCGACGCATGATTCAAAGAATCCTTTCTCCCTTGCGCCGCGGCACGCAAAACGCTTCTTTGCACCTGTCCGAGCTAACCCCCAATCTTTTTCCCCGATAATGTCAGAATACGCACGCGGCCTCGAAGGGGTCATCGCCAACGAATCCTCCCTCAGCAATGTCATCGGTAATATCGGCGAACTCAGCTACGTCGGGTATCACATCGACGATCTCGTCGCTAATTGCTGCTACGAGGAAGTCGTCTTCTTACTCCATCACAACCGCCTGCCGAACGAGGCCGAGTTGCACGCCTTTGAAATAGAGCTCCGCGCCGAGCGTGCGCTGCCCGCACCGGTCATCGATTTTCTGAAACACGCGCCCAAGGACGCTGGCCCTATGGATGTCCTGCGCACCGCCGTCTCCATGCTCGGCATGTATGATCACCGCGCAAAAATCGGCGAGCCGGACATGGTAGCGAACGCCGCTATCGCCCTCTCGCTCTGTGCGAAGTCCGCCACCATCGTCGCTGCCTTTCATCGCTTCCGCAATGGCCTTGAACTACCGCCAATCCGCGAGGATCTCACCGAGGCTCAGCATTTCCTCTATCTCATCACTGGCGAAGTTCCCACCGACACTGCCGCACGCGTTCTTGATGTCGCCCTCATCCTCCATGCGGATCATGGCATGAACGCCTCCACCTTCTCCGCCCGTGTAACCGTCGCTACCTTATCCGACATGTATTCTGCGATCACGGCCGCCATCGGCACACTCAAAGGCCCTCTCCACGGCGGTGCGAACGAAGGCGTGATCCACATGCTCCAAGACATCGGTGAGCTGGAAAATGTGGACGCGTGGGTCGAAGGCAAGCTCACGCGGAAGGAGAAAATCATGGGCATCGGCCACCGAGTTTACAAAGTGCTTGATCCCCGCGCACCACATCTCCGCAAGCTTGCCGTGAAACTTACCGAAGAGCTCGGCGAGCCGAAATGGATCAAGATGTCCGAGCGCATCGCCGAGATCATGCGTGACCGCAAAGGCCTCGAGGCAAACGTCGATTTCTATTCCGCCACGGTGTATTATTCGCTCGATATCCCCACCGACCTTTTCACCCCGATCTTCGCGATTTCCCGCACCTCCGGATGGACAGCTCACATCCTCGAACAGCTCCGCGACAATCGCCTCTACCGCCCCCTCACTCTCTACACCGGCCCGCAAACCCTTAGCCCGGTCCCGCCCATTAAATCGCGCTAAGCACGGCTCCCGTGAAACCCCCAATTATCTTGCTGGCCGCTCTCGCCGTCGCCTCTTGCGCGCCGGCGAAGGTGATCGTGATTCCAGAGCCTCCCAAGAAAGACGTCTTAATCACGCCCGCCGCGCCGACCCCTCCCGCCCTTGTAGATGACGGTCTGCGCCTGCCGGATATGCTCACCCTCCCCGACGACAACCAGCTCCGCTCCGCCCCCACTTTTAAAAAGGCTGGCGATGCGACGATCATCACCAGCCCACCTATCGAGTAGTCGGCTACCCGAGTGAATTGCCTTCATGGCTCCCCGCAGCGCCCAAGGGCTGAATATAATCTCAGAACGGCTTTCGGATGCCGAGGTAAGCGGCGGCGGTGGCAGCGAGGAGACAAAGCACGAAGACCATCCACGGAGTGAGGATCTTGCGCTTCGAGAGGACGGGAGCCACGCCGATAAACAGCCAGAGGCCGAGTTTCGCCATCCACCATTGCTGATCCATCGGCGGTTTTTTCAGCATGGCGAAGCCAATAAGGAGAATCAGGACAAGCGAGATGCCGTGCAGTATCGAGGCGGACTTGGCTTTCGATCCAACGAGCAAGGTCGCGCCGAGAGAGGCGAACAGGGCGAAGACAGCGGCTAGGTGGAGAGTTTTCAGTAAAATAGGATCCATATCGCCAACCTTCGGCGATAGCCCGGGATGAATCAAGAAAAACTCGGAAAGTTGAGCCATCGGAAATCAGTAGAATATTACGACGATGAAACGAAAACTCGCATGGCTTGGAGCCATCCTCACGGGATTGTATCTGCTTACGATCGGACCATTGCCTTTCCCGGCGATGGATCCGCTGCCATTTATTGACGAGGCCGTCGCCCTTGCCATTTTCCTGAAATGCACCTCATACTTGGGTTACGACCTTCGGAAATGGTTGCCCTTTGTAGGGAAAAAAGGCAATTCCAGCCCATCTCCACAAGCAGCAGGAAAGAAAGACATCACGATTGACGTATAAAACGCCCGCACCCTGAATTGATCCACCAACAACATGTCTAAAGAAATCGACCTCGACACCCAGCCCGCCGGAAAAGCATTGCCATGGTTCCTGACCATCACCGGCCTGCTCACTATCGGCGGCATGATCGCCATGCCATTTCTCGCCGGTGAACCGGACGGGGACAAAATGCCGGACCTAGTGCGCTTTCTCGGACGCTTTCATCCAGTCATCCTGCATCTTCCGATCGGGATTTTCTCGCTGATCCTGCTACAGGAGTTGCTCGGAATGTTTTCCAAGCAGAAATCACCACGCGGGGTGCTCCCGATCTTCATCGGCGCGGGTAGCGCGGTGGCGGCAGTGATCGCCGGTTTCATGCTTTACCATGGCGGCGGATACGAGGGCAGCGAGTTGGCGGAAAACCATCTTTGGAGCGGACTGGGCTTCGCTTGCGCGGCGGTGGTGACCATGATCGTGAAGGCATGGAGCCTCGCGCCGGCCGCCTCTCAGGTATTCTATCGCCTCCTGCTTTTTTCAAGTGTCGGCGTGATGGGCTTTGCAAGCCACGGCGGCGCCTCGATGACCCACGGCACCGATTATCTAACTCAGTATGCCCCTAATCCGATCCGCAATGCGCTCGGTCTTGAGCCGAGGGAGAAAGAAGAAAAAGCCAAGCCGCTCGAGGAGCAGATCGTGTACGCGGACATCGTCCAGCCTATCCTAAACAAGCGCTGCGTGCAGTGCCACAAAGAAGGAAAAATCAAAGGCAAGCTGCGGATGGACACCTACGAGATGCTCGTGAAAGGCGGCAAGGAAGGTTCCGCTATCGAAGTAGGCAGCGCTGAGGATAGCAATATCGTATATCGCGCCGAACTTCCCGAAGACGACGAGGAGCACATGCCGCCGGATGGCAAGCCAGGCTTCGAAGCCGAAGAACTCGCTGTCGTGAAATGGTGGATCAACGAAGGAGCCGATCCCAAGAAAACCGCCGGTGAGTTGAATCTAACAGACGAGATCCGCGCCGCTATCGGCAAGCTGGATCTAGCTATCGGAAAAGGTGAAGTGGCCGTGAAAGAAGCTTCCTCCGACCAGCCTTCCGATGATCTCCGCGCGACGGTCGCCAAGCTTGGAACGGATTTCCCCGGCGGGCTAACCTTTGAATCGCAATCCTCTTCAAGCCTCACCTTCACCGGCGTTTCCATGCGGAAAAACCTTACAGACGAGCTTTTCACGAAGCTCGCCCCAGTGCTTGCAAAAATGGTCGCGATCGATCTCTCCGCTACTTCGGTCACGGATGCTTCCATTGCGAAGCTCGCCGCTGCCACAGATCTCCGCATGGTGCGCCTTTCCGAAACGGGTATCACCGACGCCTCGCTGGACACGCTTGCGAAGCTCACGAAACTGGAATCTGTGAACCTCTACGGCACCAAAGTCACCGACGCTGGCGTGAAAAAACTCATCGCCCTGCCGAACCTGAAGCGCCTCTACCTTTGGCAGACCGCCGTCACGCCGGAGGCTATCGCCGAGATCAAAAAAGCGCTACCCGCGGTTGAGATCGTGACGGGGATTTGAGTCTCGTTTCTGCACGGTGGACTCTAGAAGTTCACCGCACAAAAAAATCCCCCCGGATCTCTCCGGAGGGATTTATTTAAAATGCTTGGAATCAGCTCGCGAAGTTTTCCGTGACGACATCCCAGTTCACTACGTTCCAGAACCCGGCGATATAGTCCGGGCGCTTGTTCTGGTAGTGGAGATAATAGGCGTGCTCCCAGACATCGAGTCCGAGGATCGGGGTGCTGCCGCAGCCACCGAAGGCCTCGCCCATGAGCGGGTTGTCCTGGTTCGCGCTAGAGCAAACGGCGAGTGTGCCGTCGGCTTTTTTGCAGAGCCACGCCCAGCCGGAGCCGAAGCGAGTCAGGCCGGCTTTCGCGAAGGCTTCCTTAAAGGCATCGAAGGAACCGAACGCTACGTCGATGGCAGCCGCGAGATCACCTGAGGGAGCTTTCGCGCCACCGGGGGCGATGACTTTCCAGAAAAAACTGTGGTTCACGTGACCGCCAGCGTTGTTGCGCACCGCGCCGCGAATTTCTTCTGGGACAGACGCGAGGTCGGTAATCAGATCCATCGCGGACTTCGCTTCGAGATCAGCCTTGCCGGCGAGCGCGTTGTTGAGGTTCGTAATATAGGCCTGGTGGTGCCTGCCATGGTGAATTTCCATGGTCAGCGCATCGATGTGGGGTTCTAGAGCGTTGAACGCGTATCCGAGGTCGGGGAGTGTATGTGGCATGATTTTGAAATGCTTGGTTGTTTGCAGAGGCGCGGCAGTTCAGTATTATCACGAACCGCGCTAACCACAACAACTCCAGCAACCCCGCCCCCGCAAGTAGAAAGAAACCGACCATGCCGCCCGAATTCACACACTACGCTCCTTTTATCACCACCGCCCTCGCCTCGATCTTCGTCGGATGGCTGGTCACCTACCTCGCCGCCGGCTCCGCGAAATCCGCCCTCACTGAGCGGCTGAAGTCCGAGGAGCGCCGTAATGCCGACTCCGAAACCCGCCTCGCCACCACCACTGCAGAGTGGCGGCGCAATGAGACCGAAGCCCAAACCTACCGCAACCAGCTCGGTGAAATGAAAAGCCAACTCGAAGCCGAGCGGAAGGCAGCAGAGGAAAAGCAAGCCCTCCTCGAACGCGCCGAGATCAAGCTCTCCGACACCTTCAAAGCCCTCTCCGCCGACGCACTCAAAGGCGCTACCGAGCAATTTCTCCACCTCGCCAAATCCACCCTCGCCTCGCAAACCGAAGAGGCGAAGGGCGAGATCGAGAAACGCAAGACCGCCATCGAAACCCTCGTCAAGCCCGTCGCTGACTCCCTAGGGAAATTCGAGCTACGCATCGGCGAGATCGAGAAACTCCGTGAAGGCGCGTATGCCGAACTGAAAGAGCAAGTCCGCGCCCTCGGCGAAGGCCAGCTCGGCCTCCAGAAGGAAACCGCCTCGCTCGTGAAAGCCCTCCGCCAACCGACCGGCCGCGGCCAATGGGGCGAGATGCAGCTCCGCCGCGTCGTCGAGCTTGCCGGCATGCAGGAGCACTGCGATTTCACCCTCCAAACCACCTCCACAACCGACGAGGGTAAGCGCCTCCGCCCCGATCTCGTTGTGCGCCTCCCCGGCGGGAAATCCATCGTCGTCGATTCCAAGACGCCCATGGACGCCTACCTCAACGCCCTCGAAACCTCCGACGAAGCGGAGCGCGAGCGTTTTCTCACCCAGCACGCCGCCCAGGTGCGCACTCACATCCAGCAGCTTTCCTCGAAAAAATACACCGACCAATTCGAGGACACCCCGGAGTTCACAGTCCTCTTCCTGCCCAGCGAATCCTTTTTCTCCGCCGCCCTCCATTCGGATCCCAGCCTCATCGAGCGCGGCGTGGATAACGGTGTCATCCTCGCCACCCCCACCACTCTCATCGCCCTGCTGAAAGCCGTCGCCTACGGCTGGAGGCAGGAAGCCCTCGCCCTCAACGCCAAGGAAATCTCCGCCCTCGGCCGCAGCATGCACGAGCGCCTCGGCAAGCTCGCCGAGCACTTTTCAAAACTCGGAAACTCCCTCAACGCCGCTGTCGAGAATTACAACAAAGCCATCGGCTCCTACGAGACCCGCGTCATGTCCACCGCGAGGAAATTTGAGGAGCTCAAAGCCGCCCCCGAAGGCACTACCCTCCCCAACCTCGAGGCCATCGACAAAACCACCCGCCCCCTACTCGCTAACCCCGGAATCGACATCGAACCCAAAGAAGACTTCTCCTTCGTCCCGGAAAAAGAAACCGCCTCAAAAAGCGCGGCGACTGATCTTCGGGGCGCGTTTGGAGATTTTTAAAGGGGCTTCGCTATCGCCGTTATCCCCGTTGGGGATGGGGAATATGGCAGAGACAGATGGCAATCGTTGTCCGCGATTATACCGTTTGCCAAAAGTTTGTGCGCAAAAATGAAGTGACAACAAAGTAGAGTGCGCCGCAGGCTCTGGACTGCTGTGATTCTTTATTCACAGCTCTTAAGGACGGCTTTGTTTTACGGGACGACGGGTTGCTACCGGAATACTTCGTTTTTCCATCACGAACCCAAAAAGCTGCGGATGAGAACCGCAGCAGTCAAAAGCCTCCGGCGGCATGGATATGCGCAAGGACTTGAGAACCTCGCCCGTCTCACCCTTTCCACACCGGGCCGATGCTGCCGCCGGGGACGAATTCCGCCGGGTAATTGATGATTTTGCGGTCGGGCTTGCCTTTGCGCACGGCGTCCACCCAGCGCACCACGCGGCGGATGAGAGGCTTGGAGTCCCAGTGCAGGTGGGCGATCCCATGATGGCACCAGGCCAACGCCGGATCGTCATCGGGGAAAACCAACGAGACTTGTTCCGGCACCTTGATACCCCTCCGCGAGAGAAACTCCATGGTGGCAATGAATCGCGCTGTCTCATCGACTATTAGCGCGGTGGGCGGCGAATATAGAAACAAGTTTTCGAGTAATTTGTAAAATCCTGCGGGTGTCTCCTCCCACTTCGGCAGGTTGTATTCGTTGGTTGTCAAGCCGTGGGCGGCGAGCTCTTCTAGGATGGCGCGTTCGGGAGCTCCCGGAACTGGCTCGCGACGGGTGGCTCGCACGATGTGTACGATGCGACGGTGCCCCAGCTTAATGAGGTCGCGAGTAACAGCGCGGAAGGCCTGTATCCTGTCTAGCCCGGCGCCGGCCAAGGGCAGTCCGTCGGAGCGGCCGTAGAGCGCGAGGCAGGGAATCGGCAGGTTGGCGCACAACTCTAACAGCGGGCGTGACCCAGCCACGACGATCCAGGCATCCGCCGGGGTCTTCGCCATTTCCTTGGCAATGCGCCGGACATCGTGGCGGAGTTGGAGTTGGGATATTTTGCTGAAAAAAGCAGTATGGCCTGCGCTTTCCAGTGAATGAATGATCTCGAATATGATTGCTGCTGTCTGGGCATTGTCCGTGGGACGCAGGTCGTGACGCAGAATCGCAATGCGCAGCGGGCGCTGAGAGGAGATGTTCGCGCCGGTGGCGGTGATGCAGCGGCTCCGTCCCAAGCCGCGGCCAGCAAGCACCCCCTCGGTTTCCAGTTGACGCAGTGCCGTGCGCAGCGTGTGACGGCTGACATCGAGATCCTGCGCCAAGCGGGCCACTCCGGGAAGGGTTTCTCCCCAGCGTCCGCTCCGCAAGCCGGTGCGCAGGTGTTCGGCGGCGAGTTCACTGGTCGTCATGCGGCGCATCGGTTCCATAATGCTTGGTAGCCTATTCAAAGTTTGGGCTAGTTGCAAAACAAAAAATTGTTGCGCCCCAGCAGATCGCCGACATTTTCTTGTGTGTATTAGAAAACGCAAATATCCGGCTCTTTCAAGAGCGTTCACCCAATAACAAATTAGCAATCAAAACTCTGTCTTAGCAAAAAATTAACAGAATCAAGTCATTCTTATCCAACAATCAACACAAACCTATACCATGAAAAAACCTAACACTATTCGGCATTTTACTAACAGCATGCAACGTGCGGCCCTAGCCGTAGGCATGGCGGCACTTGTGGCTCTGACTGCGGACAGCGCCCATGCGTTGACCACTACTAGCGTCATCAATCTCGGTGCCCAAGGCAGCGGCACCGCTCTTGGCGGCGGAGCCAAAGTAGAAAAAATCGCCAAGGCGGTATTGCCTGTTGGATCAATTCTCAGGTCGGTCGCCATCGACGCACGAACGGATGCCGGCGACCCTTATGTTGGCGACATTTGCGTTTTCTTCGCCGCCAACAGCACCGCTTCTGGTATCCTACGGGTTGGAGATAATTATGATGACGGCGCACCGGGCGCTGCCACTGAGGTGATTTGGGATGGTGGATACGCTTATGGCGTTGGTGAAACCATTACCAAAACGATCACAACCGGCATCCCCGCCATCGATCTTAACGAATATGCGGTTTATCTCACGAGCGGCTGGAACGGCACTTGGTCGGGGACCGTTACATTGACGTATGATGTTGCTCAGGATCCGGATACGACCAAAGACATCCTGACATTTGACTCGTCTTTTGGTCCGGCCACGATCAGCGGGAATAACATCACCGTCTCGGCGCCGGTTGGCATGGCTGTCACTGCGCTGTCGCCCACTTTCACTCACAACGGCGCATCCGCCAGTCCATCCTCCGGCAGCTCTCGGGACTTCACCAACCCGCAGACCTACACCGTCACCGCCGTGAATGGTTCTACCAATACCTATACCGTCACAGTTACTCCGTGGGCCGTAACGAACGGACTCAGTTTGTGGCTGGATGCCTCGACGATTACGGGACTGAATGATGGGGACACCGTCGACTCTTGGACGGACATGTCGGGCCAGAACAACACCGCGACCAAGACACATGGTTCGCCTATTTATAAGACCGGCCAAAGCGACGCTAACGGTAAACCGGTGGTGCGCATCAATGGCAGCAACCTCAATTTCACCCGCATTTCGAACATCCGGAGCGTGTTCTGGGTGCTCAAGGAAAACGGCGACAACGGTCGCTTCCTGCTGGGAGACACCGAGAGTTATGCATTCCATCGCGGTGGAAGTGGTCGCCTGTGGAGCAGCAGCGATGCCAGCTCGAACGTGCGCGGTGGAACGACCAAGCTCATGGGAGCGGTAGTGGATGGCACCACCACAACTTTGCCCACTGGGACATTCCAATTAGTTTCCCTCGTCACAGCCGGTAACGTGCAAGCGAACAACGTTACCAAAGACCGTGGGTATCGGGACGGTTTGAACGGCGACATCGCCGAAATCCTGATTTACGATACCGCCTTGACTGCAGACCAAGAGGCCATCGTCGGTAGCTACCTCGCGTCCAAGTACGCGTTAACCACGGCCTATCCTTCCGCTGTAGTGGACGCCGCCGCCACCACCACGACCTTGGGCACCTCCGGCAGTCCTTCCACCTACGGCAGTGACGTGACTTTGACGGCCACCGTCGCACCAACGCCCAGCGGCGGTACCGTACAGTTCTACGACGACGCCGTGGCGCTTGGTAGTCCAGTGTCGGTCAATACCAGCACCGGCCAGGCTCAACTTATCAGCAGTGCCCTCACCACCGGTAGTCATAACATCACCGCCACATACAGCGGAACATCCGGCTTCAGTGGCAGCACTACTGCCAGTGCCACGACCCAGACGGTCAACGCGGCAAATCAGACAATCACCTTTGATGCCTTGGTGTCCAAGTCCTATGGTGATGCATCGTTGGTGCTCACCGGGACAGCCAGTTCCGGGTTGACTGTGAGCTATACCAGTTCGGATACTTCGGTGGCGAGTATTTCCGGTAATACCGTGACGATCCTCAAAGCGGGCAGCACGACCATCACCGCCAGCCAGTCGGGAAATGCCAACTACAATGCCGCCACCAACGTGCCGCGGACACTCACGGTCAACAAAGGTAACCTGACCTATCAGGCACCGTTGTCAGCCGGGCCTTTGATTAACGTAAGCATTGGCAGCGCTTCAAAAAGCAGCCCGGTTGGGCCTGCCGGAGGCGCCGGGACGACTTGGAACCAATTCACCTGGTCGGGTCAGTGGCAAGACGTCACTGGGTCGGCCTTGAACGACTCCACTGGAACCCCAACGGCCGTGGGCTTTGAATTTGGCAATCAATGGAATGCTTTTGACCCTTGGGGCAGTCCTTCCCTCACGCTCCTCTCCAATGGCGCGAACCCGAATAGCTCTGAAACTGGGACCCTTTCCGGTCTCACCGTGGGTTCCGCATACGACATCTACATCGCGAGCTATCACGGCAATGACCGGAACAACGGTTCGTTTGTAACTGACAATACGTGCAGCAACGGATCAACCCAGAATCTCGACAGCACGTCATCGCCCAACGGATCAACCTGGGTAGAAGGGCAAAACTATGTGCTCTTCCAAGATGTGGTTGCCAACTCACTTGGAAAGATAAATCTAACATGGAACCCAACAAACGGATTGGCAATCATGGGCTTCCAGATCGAGGCTCCTGGATCCCCTTTGCCATCGGCGACGTCCATCACCTCCGGCCAACCGCTAAGCGCTTCGACCTTGAGTGGGACGTTTGTCAACGCGGCTGGCGTGACTGTGTCAGGCACGTTCGCCTTTAACAATCCGAACGAGGTGCCCTCCGTCGGCACAGCTGCCCATGACGTGACATTTACACCAACGGATACCGCTAATTACGAACTCGGGAGCACCTCGGTGGATGTGACGGTGACAGCTCCAGCCGACCCGTTCCAGGCATGGATAGATGCCGATTACCCGAACTTGTCCGACAAGACTACCGCGGGTGACCCCGACAGCGATGGGATGTCTAACGAATCAGAATACGCCTTCGGCCTCGATCCGTCCAGTGGCTCATCGTGTTCCCCGATCAAAACTCCGCTGGACAAGACTAGCGGCGAGTTCAGCTACACCCGCCGTGCGACCCCGGCGACTACCAACCTAACCTATAAGGTGTGGACTTCTTCGGACCTTTTTCTATGGTCTCAAGACGTCGGCGCGGACCAACAACTCGACAGCACCGCCACCGGTGTGGAAACGGTCACGGTCACCCTCAGTGCCGATAAACCGCTCACCGCGTCGAAGTTGTTCGTGCGCGTCACCGCCGAGTGATCAACTTACTGCGGGGAAGACGGGGTGTTTCTTGAGCACCCCGTTTTTCTCGTTATTTCCCCCCTTGACCTAATACCAAACATGTTAAATCCAGCCTTATTGACGACCGCTATTTGCGCCGGCGTGTGGTCCGCTTTGAGCGGATTTGCCGCCGCCGCCCCGAACGACCCTGCCGAAATCCTCAAACAGGCAGGCAAAGGTCCGCTCAAGGTCTTCATTCTCGCTGGTCAATCTAACATGCAGGGACAGGGCACCTTGGAGGCCAAAGACGACGCCGGTAATGAAAAAAAAGGAACCCTGCGCTCCCTATTGTCGGATCCCGCCAAGGCACCTTTGATCCAACACTTGGTTAATGCAAATGGCGAGTGGGCAGACGTGCGCGATGACGTATGGATGTATAAGATTAGTGAATTTGGCACGCTCCACGGGCCACTTTCTTTTGGTTACGGTTGGCCTCTCGGGGATATGACCTGGAAGGGTCGAAACACCATGTATTTCGGGCCTGAAGTGGCGTTCGGCCATCTCATGGGCGAGCATTACGCCGAGCAAGTGCTCATCATCAAGACCGCTTGGGGCGGCAAGAGCCTGGATGTGGATTTCCGGCCACCCAGTTCCGGAGGTACTGTCGGGCCGTTCTACACCGAGATGATCGGCACGATCAACAAAGTGCTCGGCGACATCAAGGTGCAGTTTCCTGGCTACACCGGCGACGGCTACGAACTGTCCGGCTTCGTTTGGTGGCACGGGTGGAATGACTTTTGCGACGCCAAGGCAACGGCAGCCTACGAGCAAAACCTAACGAATTTGATCAAAGATGTCCGCAGCGAACTCAAGGCCCCACGACTGCCGGTGGTGATTGGGGAATTCGCCGGTCCGTGGCTCACGGACATACCGGAAGCTGCGTTGACCGTTAGAAAAGCGCAGGCCGACGTGGCGGCAAAGCCTGAGTTCAAGGACACCGTTAAGTTTGTCAAAACGACCGATTTTATGCGGGAGGAGAAGGATTCCCCAAGCGGCGCAGGTCACCATGAATATCAGAATGGCGAGACGTATTTCCTCATCGGCGAGGCCTTAGGCAAAGCCATGTTGCCCCTGCTGGTGCCCGGCAAGCCGACCCTCACGTTGCTCACGCCGCTGGACTACCAAGTCGTGCAACGCTCTAGCAAGACCAAGGGTAAACTCACCGTGACCGGACGAATAGACCCTGCCAGTGCCATAACCAGCGTGCTTGGAGCAAGACTTGTCACCAACGAACAAGCGGGAGCATGGCAAAAGCTCACGCCGACTTTCAAGGACGCGGAGTTTATGGCGACGATGGACGTTCCCGCCGGCGGCTGGTACCGCTTGGAAGTGCGGGCTGTGGCTCCTGACAAGACAGTCATGGATGCCGCCGTCGAGCATTTGGGCGTCGGTGAGGTGTTTGTGGTAGCCGACTCGTCAAAGTCCTCCGACCACGGCGATGAAAAACAAACCACCCAAACCAGTAAAGTTACCACTTTCGATGGCAGACGCTGGCGCCTCTCCAACGATCCACAAGCCGGCGCCAGCGGCGAGGGTGGCAGCTTCCTGTTGCCGTTTGGCGATGCCATGGCCCAACGACTCAACGTGCCGATTGGCCTGATCGCTTGCGGGATAGGCGCCGCCAGCGTGCGCGACTGGGAGAGTAACGGCGCCGCCTATTCGTCGTTCGTCGCCCGCATGAAACAACTCGGATCTAAAGGGTTCCGCGCGGTCCTCTGGCAACAGGGTGAAAGCGATGCTGGCCAGCAAGACGCGACCGCCAAGCTGTATCGCCAGTGCCTTGAAAAGCTCATCGTCGATTCGCGCAGCGAGATCGGTTGGAACGCACCATGGATGGTGGCACAAGTGAGCTATCGTGGCCCAGGTAATGAAGTGTCGCAGGACATTCGCGCCGCGCAGGCATCGTTGTGGAAAGCCGGCATCGCCCTCGAAGGCCCCGACTCCGACGCACTTAGAGGCAGCATGCGTGACGACGACGGCAACGGCTTGTATTTCAGCGGCCCTGGCCTGCGCGAACTCGCCACGCTCTGGGCGGCGAAACTCGCGACCAAGCTCGAAAAATGACCAGCTTAGCGCTAAAGTGTCAAATATGCCCCCCCGCAAGCAAGGCAAGAGGGTATTTGAAATTAATATATGAAAATGCACAGCAGAAAGATGATAGGAATGGTTGCCGTAGCGGTCATGGTCGGCGGCAATCTCTCTGCGGAGTCGCCGCTAACCCCGCCGGATCTGACCACGGGCAGCAAGGTTGACCGCGAGCTCACATATAATTTGGGATCCACCGGGTTACGCGGCTGGATTTACACCCGCCCAGCGGATTACCTCGACAGCATGCAGGGGCGGACCACGCTGTCCAGCCGGCAAATCCTCGTCACCCACGTCGGTGCCAAGTCGCCGGCGGATGGCGTGATGCAGGTGGACGACGTGATTCTCGGCGTGGACGGCAAGCCCTTCAGCGATGACGCCCGCAAGAGCATCGCCATGGCGATCCAGAACGCAGAAAAAGAGACAAACAAGGGCACTCTGAAGCTGATCCGGTGGCGTGCGGGGAAATCCGAAGAAGTCCAGATCAAGCTAGCGGTGATCGGAAGCTACAGCGCCACGGCGCCATACAATTGCCCCAAGTCCAAGAAGATCTTCGAGCAAGCATGCAAGGCTCTAGAGAAGGAGCCGCTCGAAGAAAGCTGGAATGGTGCAATCAACGGCCTCGCATTGTTGGCGACCGGAAATCCCGAATACCTGCCAAAGGTGAAGGAGTTTGCCCACAAGATCGGGCCGCCCACGCTCAAGCTCGAACTCAAGGACGGCATGGTGATCTGGGACTGGGGCTATCGGAACCTGTTTTTGTGCGAATACTACCGGCTCACCGGTGACAAGGAAGTGCTGCACGCGATCCATGAATACACGGTCACCCTTTCCAAGGGGCAGAGCATGTATGGCACCTTCGGCCACGGCATTTCCCGCCTGACTCCCGAGGGCAAGCTGCATGGTTCGATCCCGCCCTATGGCCCAGTGAACATGGCGGGACTGCCGGCCAACCTTTCCATCGTGATGGGAAAAAAATGCGGCGTGAAGGATCCGGAGGTGGATGCCGCGATCATGCGGGCGAATGGATTCTTCGGTTACTATGCCGACAAGGGCGCCATCCCGTATGGCGAGCACGAGCCATGGCCTTACCATGAAAATAACGGCAAAAACTCAATTGCCGCGATGTTTTTCACACAGCAGGACAGCGCGGTCAAGGAAGCGCAGTTCTTCGCGAAGATGGCCACAGCAGGTTACCGCAACCGCGAATGCGGCCACACCGGACAGGGCTTCAGCTATCTGTGGAGCGCGCTCGGTGCCAGCACCGGCGGGCCTGCGGCGGCGTCTGCCTTTTTCAAGGAGGCCTCATGGCATCTCGATCTGGTGCGGCGCTGTGACGGATCGTTCACCTATGACGGCGGTGAGCAATACGGCCCCGGCAAGACCGATGACGCAACCTACTACGGAAATAGTAGCTATAATGGGCTGAGCCCGAACGCCACCTATGTCCTAACTTATTCGCTGCCACTGAAGAAACTCTGTATCACCGGCAAGGATTCGAAATCATCTAACTGGTTGAGCAAACAGCAGGTGGTGGAGGCCATCGCTTCCGGCAGTTTTGACCTCGACCGCAAGCAGAAAAGCGCAAAAGAACTTGTGACCGCGTTCGGCGATTGGTCGCCGATTGTCCGCGGTTGGGCGTCGGAGGAGCTGTCGCAGCGCCCCGAGGCGAAAGCGATGGTGCCGGAACTGATTGCGATGGCGCAAGGCAAGGATGTGCACATCGCTCAGGGCGCGACCGAAACGCTTGGCTGGATGAAGAGCGAACAGGCGCTTCCGGTCTTGGTGAAACTGCTATCGCACCAAGACCGCTGGCTGCGCTACAAGGCCGCGCAGGCCATCAAGAAGATGGGCGGCGAGGCGAAACCCGCGCTGCCGGATATCCTGATGGCGGTGGCGCAGACGGCCGAGCCGCTTCAACCGGTCAACTGGGCGGATTGCATCCAATTCACACACGGCCAGTTGGCCTCGGCCTTGTTTGCGGGCGGCCTGACCGGCGCACTCAAGGACACCGATCCAAAGCTGCGCTACCCGGCCGTAAGGGTCATTTCCAAAAACGCGGACGGTATGGCCCGCGCCACGCTGAGAGGTTATTTCGAACAAGATCTAACACCCGACGACGTGCAGGCGCTAGCGCCGGATCTAGTCATCGCCGTGAAGACGCTGTGTCCGGCGGACACCATGTTCGGCGCGGAGATCCGCATGGGTGCTTTTAGGGCATTGACGAAATTTCATTACAAGGAGGCGATCGATGCCGGGGTGATCTTTGCGAAAACCCAAGGTGGCCACGGCAGTGAAGGCCGGACCGGCGAAATCATGAAGGAGATCGTGGCTTATGGTTCGGCCGCTCGCGGGGCGATTCCGGGCCTGAAAGAGCTGATCGTTGAATTAAACGCCCAGTGCGAGCGGGGCGAGTATCCCTCGGGAGAACTCAATAACAGGCGGACCGGCGCGGTTGAGGATGCGATAAAAGCCATCAACGCGGCGACAACCCAGCCGGAAATGCGCAGCATTAGGTTATCGTCGGCGAGGTAGTGAGGTGGACCCGATTTGTCGCCAACGGCGTGAATAGTCCAATCTCAGATTTTCCAATACCCTTTAAACCTAATTTTCGCTCCAATTTGACCGTTATCTTTACATCATGTATCAATAAGTAAGTTTTTCAAAATGCTATTCGATAAACCCAAAAGACTCGGATGTATTTACAGGAATTCACCTGGCGCAACTCCGTAAGGAGAATCCGACCTTGGTCTCCCTCGTCCGCCTCCCGCCTACCGCCCGCCGCGTCACCATTCTGCTGGCGCCCGCTGCGGAAGGAACTTTTTCCGGATATGTGATCGAAGACGATCCCGCAAAGCTCCCGCTCGGCAAACTGCGAGTGCACAACCTCTCGCCGCATACCATCGCCATGCAGTTCGGCAACGGGAAACAGAAGGAGATGGCAACGCGCGAGACCATGCTCGTGGACGCGCCGGAGGGCTACGCCGTTTACAAGCTCGCATACAAGGAAGGTGAGGAGTGGAAGATTCAGGAAAGCAACATCCTCCCTGTCCCACAAGACGAGCAGTCCCAGCTCATCGTCCTGCGCAGTAAGAACCAGTTTTTCCTTTCCTCCGACGGAACCTCGGGCGGCTTTCTCCAACTCGTCAACTTGCGGCGCAAACCTGTTACCGACGCTGCCAAGGCTCCTTAGTTATATCGATGATGCGTGCCGCTCAACGCGCCAATCCATGCCTCCCAGATCATTCTTTCCTTCCCCAAGCATCCGGCCATCACACCCCTAGCATCAGCGAGATATGCTCGGCGGTGAGCTCGCCCATGGATTTGCAGTCGCGAAAATCGGTGGTGCCGTGCATGCGGTCGAGCTCGAGCGCGAGGCGATGGACATGTTCCATCGGTGCGATTTCCTCACGGCGCATGATGCCGAGCAGGGCGCGTAGGCGGGTGGATTCCACTTTCGCACGGCGCGCCATCTGGGCGTGTTCTTCGTTGACGTATTGATCGATGGATTTCCGATTCAGAACGTTGAAAGCGAGGCGTGTGACGGGGCGGTTTGAATTGAAGCGGAAGGCGAGGTAAATGTTGCCGTTGCCCTCGTAGGATTGCTGGTCGAAGTCGATCGGGCGGACGCGGTATTGCACCTCCTCAAAGTCCGGGGTGATATCGACGACGTAGTTCACGCTCCGCATATCCCCGAGCAGGCGGATGAAGGAGCGCTCGGTGAATTTCGTGAACTCCTTGGCGATGCGGACTTTATTGAGCTTCGGATCCGGCAGGTAATCGCGCAGGAAAACATCGCCCGGCACACCCGCGATGTGCTCTTCGATGAGCGTGTTGCCTTTGACCATGTAGTTGATCCGGTTCGGCGAAAGAATGTGCTCCAGCTCAAGGCCGTAGATGCGGGAGGCATCGGCTTGCTTCACGTAAAAGTAGTCGGAGTTATCGTTGAAAAGGTTCGTGACGCGGATGCGAAAGGGTTTGGAATTTCCGAAATCGCCGAAGTCAACGCGATCCACCAGCAAGTGCTCGTGCTCGACGGCGTCGCGCCCGATTTTCAGCTCGCTGTAAATCCGAATAAGTCGTGGCCGCAGCTCCGCAAGGACTTCGGGCGGATACATCACCGTGAGCCAAAGCGTTTCACGTCCCTGCGGATCTTCATAAGGCACGGCGCCCGTGAATCTTGTCAGCTCCGAATAAACCCTCGGAATGTCCCGCAGCCGATCGAAGCGGTAGAGATACTGCCGCAGCGGCTGGGAAACCTCATACATGACTTTTCTCGCCGGGATCATCTTGCGGGAAACTTTAAAACTTAAACTTTAAACTCCAAGGAAGAACACGAATAAGAAAAAGGCCAGTTCCTTTCGGAACCGGCCTCTTCATTGAGGTTTAAAGTTTAAGTTTTAAAGTTTCAATCCTCCTCGGTGACATCGCCGGCATCGACGGTGATCGTGAGAATCGCTGTGACTTGGGCGTTGAGTTTGATTTCAACGGCGGACTTGCCAGATTTCTTGATCGGCTTGTCGAGCTGGATGGAGTGGCGGTCGATGGAGATTCCAGCGGCTTCGAGTTCCTTATGGATGTCCATGTTCGTGACGGAGCCGAATGCCTTGCCGCCTTGGCCAGTGGAAAGGGTGAAGGACGGCTTGAGCTTGCCGATCTTGGTGGCGAGCTCTTGGGCGACGACGATTTCCTCGGCTTCGCGGCGGGCGCGCTCGGTTTTGAGGGCTTCGACGTGGCGGAGGTTTGCCTTGGTCGCTTCGTATGCCTTGCCTTGTGGGACGAGGTAGTTGCGGGCGTATCCGGCGCGGACTTTTACAACATCGGCTTCGGCTCCAAGGCCTTCGATTTTTTCTTTGAGGATGACTTGTGCGTTGGCCATGGTGGGAGAGGATTGTTTGGAAACGGGGGGCGGATTTAGGCGCGGGCATGGTGTGCGTCAAGAAGAATCCTGCCGCCCGAGGCCACAAGGGGTGATTTTTTTTGAAAAACAGGGGTCATGAGCAGTTTCGGTGTGGAGCGCGGCTTCAAGCTGGCGCAGCGAAGCACCCAATGTGATGCATACAAAAAGTCATCCTCAGCACCTTTGCTGACAGTGGTATTCTTCTTGTCGTCATTAGCCTTCCACTCTGTCCCGAAAGACGACATCCCTTCCGAAATTCTGGAGCGATTGACACGTGGAGTGCTTGAAAGCCGCTTGGTCTCGGAATCCGACAAGCGTAGGATACAGGAGAAAAAAGCTGATGAAGATCATTGCATTGGGGCATCCCCGAAAAAGCCATCGCCGATCCCGCTTGCGGCACGGGCGGCTTCTTCCTTTCCGCCTACGACTAACTGACGCGAGCCGAAGGTGGGGTCGGTGTCGCTGAATCAAATCTTGCTTGGATTCCCCTTGGCAAGTCCCGTGCGGTTGGGGAAACATTCACCCATGACAACTAGCACATACCTCAAGGAACTTTTCGATCTCAGCGGCAAGACGGCTGTCATTATCGGCGGCACCGGTGAGCTCTGCGGCACCATGGCCGTCGGTCTCGCGCGGGCGGGTGCGGAGGTGGTGCTTGGCGGTCGCATTCCGGAAAAAGCGGAGAAGCGCCTTGCGGAAATCGAGAGCTACGGCGGCAAGGGATACTTCGTGCCGGTTGACGTCACATCGCGCCAATCACTTCACGACATGCTCGACACCGTTTTGGAAAAATCCGGTGGTGTGGACATCCTCATTAACGGCGCGGGCACCAATTCACCGACCCCATTTCTTGAGATCACCGAGGAAGAATACGCGCGCATCATCGATACGAACCTCACCTCCATTTTCCGCGCCTGCCAGGTTTTCGGGCAATATTTTGTCGATGAGATGCGCCCTGCCTCGATCATCAACCTCGGCTCCATTTCTGGCCTGAACCCGCTCTCCCGCGTGTTCACCTACTCCGCCTCGAAGGCCGCCGTCCACAACCTCACCCGCAACCTCGCCCGCGAATGGGCGGACAAGGATATCCGCGTCAACACTCTCGTCCCCGGCTTCTTCCCCGCCGAGCAGAACCGCAAGGTGCTCGACGAATCCCGCGTGCTCGACATCCTCCGCCAGACCCCGGCCTCCCGTTTCGGCAACGCCGAGGAGCTCATCGGAGCCACCCTCCTCCTCGCCTCATCCAAGGCCGGCTCGTTCATCACTGGTATGGAAATGATCGTCGATGGCGGCTTTCAGGCGATGAGCCTTTGAGCCTCATGAAAATCGACATCCTCACCCTGTTCCCCGAGATCGCGCTGGCGCCGCTGGGCGATTCGATCATCCGCCGCGCGCAGGATGCGGGGATCGTGGAGGTGTGCGGGCACAATCTACGCGATTGGTCAGAGGACAAGCACCGCCGCGTGGATGACTCGCCCTGTGGCGGTGGCCCTGGGATGGTCTTGCAGCCCGGCCCCTTGCATGCGGCGATCACGGCGCTGAAAAAGGAGAACACCCGCGTGATATTGATGACCCCGCAGGGCGCGCCGCTCAAGCAAGCCCGCGTCCGTGAGCTTTCCGGCGAAAACCACCTCCTCATCGTCTGCGGCCACTACGAAGGCGTCGATCACCGCATCGTCGAAAGGCTCATCCATGAGGAAATCTCCATCGGCGATTACGTGCTCACCAACGGAGCCATCGCCGCTGCGGTGTTATGCGATGCCGTCATCCGCCTGCTGCCCGGTGCGCTCGGCGATTCGCAATCCGCTGTCGAGGAATCCTTTTCCGATCCGAACCTGTTAGAAGCGCCGTGCTACACGCGCCCCATCGATTTCATGGGTATGAAAGTCCCGGATGTTTTGCTCTCAGGAAATCACGCGAAGATCGAGGTATGGCGGAGGGAAAAAGCGCTTGAACGCACACGCCAGATCCGCCCGGATCTCTCGGAAAATGCCTGACGCAACGCGACCCGTTCTCAGTGATCGAGTTTCAGCTTTTTTAGCTTCGGCTCGACGATGTATTTGCAATAGCCGTTCTTCGATTTGTTCGCGAAGTAATATCCCTGGTGATAGTCTTCCGCAGGGTAAAAAACAGAAGCCTTGGTGATTTCGGTCACGATGGGCTTGTCGAAATTTTCCTGCGCCGCCTTCTTCGAGGCTTCTGCGATTTTTATCTGCTCGTCATTTTCGTAGAAAATCGCGGAGCGGTATTGTGTGCCGATATCGTTGCCCTGGCGGTTGAGTTGGGTCGGATCGTGGAGATCCCAGAACCAGGCAAGCACACGCTCGAGAGGAATTTTTTTCGGATCGAAGACGACACGGACGACCTCGGCGTGTCCCGTGGCTCCCGTGCAGATGTCCTCGTAGGTGGGGTCTTTCGTTTCGCCGCCCATGTATCCTGAAACGGCGGAATACACGCCATCAAGCTGGTCGTAGGCCGCCTCGGCGCACCAGAAACAACCAACCCCCACCGTCACGATCTGTGCGCCCTCGGGGATTTCCTTCGCAGCGGCTGGCTTCTTATCATTTTCGTTCATTTTCGTCTCGGTTTGGCAGGACGCTAAGGTCGGTATCGCGAGGCACAAGGCAAGTAGGAGTTTTTTCATCACGAGTTTATGATACGCACATTGCCGGGAAATTCCTCAAATTTCGTGATCTTTCGAAAACAAGCCTGATCGCCACTCACTCCTTAAGCTCGGAGAACTTCTCGGCGTTCTTCATTTCCAACTTCGTCCAAGGCGCGTCGTCCTTGCTCGCGAAGGTCAGGGGGGCGGGTAAAATTCCTTTCTCTGAAGTATCATGCAGGGCGGCGAGGACGGCGGCGGGATCGAGTCGGTTGAGAGGTTGGGAGGTATAGCCCGCGCCAATGTCCGCGCCATCGGAGGAGCGCGCCTCGAAGTGGAGGTGGGCGGGATAATGACCGTTGCCGGTGCCGACGGTGCCGATCACTTCACCGCGCGCGACGAGGGTGTTGAGCTTGGTTTTGATTTCATGAAGGTGGGCATACATCGTGTGGACTGGCTTTCCTGCCGGATCGCGGTGGGCGAGGACGACGATTTTTCCCCAGCCCGGCGAAGGCTCGCCCGCATAGACCACGAGGCCGTCGCCCGCCGCGAAAACAGGATCGCCGAGATCTGTGTTCATGCCGCCGATGCCGTTGAGATCGTCTCCAGTGTGGTGGCCGCCGCGCTTGTCGTTCATTTCCCAAAATTTCTGGGCGTTGTAGGTCAGCGCGCCGTTTTCTGAACCCATCGGGGCGTCCATGCGGCTGGCGGTGGGGACTTGGTTTGCTTGCCATGCGGAGAGGAAATGGAAACGCATGTCGGGCTTGCTGCTCGTGGGCATCGCGAAGGACGCATCTGAATCTTGGTAGCCAACTAGTTTCTCCTCGGGCGCAGCCGTTCGGGAACTCCGCCACACCGCGTAGCCGACAATGCCTGCGGCGAGGATGAGTGTGATGAGGAGGCGAGCGCTTTTCATGTTAGGGTTACGTGGGGATTTTTTATTTTCGTATCAATGGTGAAGAAGCCGGCTGGCTGCGCGGCTCTCCAGAAGCTCGCGGACGAGGGCGGGGCCTTGGTAAACGAAGGATGTGTAGATTTGCACGAGATCGGCGCCGAGGCGGAGTTTTTCCTCGGCTTCGGCTTTGTTGGAAATTCCGCCGACCCCGATGATGGGAATTTTCCCGGAAAAGGCGGATGCAAACGCGGCGAGGACGTGGTTCGATTTTTCGAAAACGGGTTTCCCCGAGAGGCCGCCCGCTTCGTGCGCCCATGAGTGGTCAGCGACTTTTTCGCGATCCAGCGTGGTGTTCGTGGCGATCAGACCTTCGAGGCCACCGTCAAGGAAAGCCTTCGCGAGATCCGCGACTTGTTCGTCGGTTAGATCCGGCGCGATCTTGAACAGAATGGGCACGCGCTTCCCGTGTTGGGCGGTAAGTTTTTCCTGAGAAGCTTTCAGAGTCTCTAACAGCCGTGCGGAGGAATCGGCGGCTTGTAGATCGCGGAGGCCTGGGGTGTTTGGCGAGGAAAGATTCACCGCGATGTAATCAGCCACCGGATAGGCTTTTTCGAGGCAGGCAAGGTAATCGTCGGCGGCGTTCTCGTTCGGCGTGTCCTTGTTTTTTCCGATGTTGAAACCGATCGGGCCGGTGAAGGATCTGTGGGCGCGGACGTTGGCGACGCCCGCGTCAATGCCGGGGTTATTGAAGCCCATGCGGTTGATGATCGCCTCGTGCGGGATGAGGCGGAACAGCCGCGGCTTGGGATTCCCCGCTTGTGGGCGCGGGGTGATCGTGCCGATCTCGATGAAACCGAAGCCGAGCCGCCCGAGCGCGTCGATCGTGTTGCCCTCCTTGTCGAGACCCGCCGCGAGGCCGATGCGGTTGGGGAATTTCAAGCCCATCAGCTCGATGGGTTCACCCTGCGGAGGAGGATCGGAAAGGGCTTTGAGTAATCCGGTTTTCTCGGCGAAACGCAGCCCCGCCATGCTGGCGTGGTGCGCGGTCTCCGCGTCCAACGAGAACAAAATTTTCCGAGCGATGGGATAGGCGGCGGCAAGCACATGCACACAATAGGCGCGGCCGCAGGAACTGTGAAGGCCGAAAGCAGATTGAGGCGAGTCTTGAGATGATCCCGGATGAATCAACAGCGGATTTCATTTGCTGGTCTTCCGATATCCGGCTGCGAGACGTTCATCCCGGTCATTCCGGGCAGCCTTGATCGCATCCCCTGCGCAGAATCCTTTGCGGTTCGCTAAATCGAGCGTATTGACTATTTCAATCGAATCGACTATCCACGTGTCATGAAAACTCTGACTGCGACCGACTTGAAAGTCCGCACCGGTGATTTTTTTGAAGCCCTGCTAAAAGACGGGGGGGTAACGATCACAAGGAACGGGCGATCCTTTAAGCTGCGACTGGAGGGTGAGGGTTCCACCTCACGCAAGACGCTAGGTGCCGCCCTCGCGATGGATATGACAGGTCTGGATCGCCATGCCGACTGGGATTTCCCGAAACTCGACGCTGCTCCCCTGAAAACGATCAGCTTCGACCAGTAAATGTTCATTCTCGATACAAACACGATCTCGCACCTGCGCAATCCGCAGCGATGGAGCGCGGAATTCGCTAGCTGGGAGAGTGGGACGGATATACGGGAAAATCACATTTCCGCGATCAGCGAGTTCGAGATCCAATATGGGATCTTTCGCGTCCTGCCAGACGATCCGGTATTTGCCAAGGCGCTCCAGGACTGGCTTGATTTTTCCGTCAGGATTCATTTCGCAGGGCACATCATGCCCATTGACTCGGAAATTTGCAGTGTGGCGGCAAGGCTGGCCACGCTTCCAAGCCGGGACATCCCCGATCTGCTGATCGCGGCGACGGCTTTGGTTCACGACTTCACGGTGGTTACCAGAAACGTAAAGCATTTCGCGGACACCGGGGTGAGGATATTGGATCCCTGACGGTCATCGGACGCGGGATTGCCTTTGCGTCGCGGCGAAGGGGATGCCTAACTTAGCTCCCAGCACATGCACAGCCGCCCGCCGAAAAAGTTCTCGCCGATACCTTTCACCTATCATCAGGAAATTGATTTACGGATTGATTCGCTAACGAACCTCGGTGCGGGGGTGGGTCGTGTCGATGGCTGGGTGGTTTTCGTGCCCTACGCCTTGCCGGGCGAGCTGGTGCGGACGCGGATTTTCCGCAATGACAAGAACCACTCGCAGGGGGATCTCGTCGAGATTTTGGAAAAATCCCCGGATCGGGTGGAGCCGGGCTGCGCGTTGTTCGGGACGTGCGGCGGCTGCCAATACCAACACCTTTCCTACGATAAACAGCTCGCTTGGAAGACTCGCCAGATCCGCGAGCTGCTGAAACACATGGCTGGCGAGGAGCGCGAGGTGAACCCTTGCGCCAGCTCGGAGCAGATCTGGAACTACCGCTCTAAAATCACCCCGCACTTTGAAAAACCCGTGGACGGCGTCATCAAGGAGATCGGTTTCCTCAAAGTCGGGCGGCGTATGGAAATCCTGAACGTTCCGGACTGCCCCATCGCGATGCAGGAAATAAACGACGCGCTGCCGGAAGTCCACGCAGATGTGCGCGCGAACGGGCGGCTCTACAAACGCGGAGCGACCATCCTCCTGCGAGCCACCGAAGGCCGCGTCGAGCGCGATCCCAAGGCCATCGCCCGCGAGGAAATCGCCGGCGTGAAATTCGATTTCGTGGCCGGCGAGTTTTTTCAGAACAACCCGTTTATCTTGGAAAAATTTACCGGATACGTCGGCGAAAAGGCGCTGGAGGGCGGCGCGCGTTATCTGGTGGACGCGTATTGCGGCGCGGGGCTCTTCGGGCTTTGCCTGGCAAATCGCTTCGAGAAAGTGATGGGCGTGGAGGTGAACGAGGCGGGTGCGCGCTGGGCGGCGAACAACGTCGCGCTCAACGGTTTTGAAAACGTCTCGATCCTGCAAGCCGATGCGGAGGAAATTTTCGCAAAGATCGACACGCCACCCGAGGAAACAGCAGTGGTGATCGATCCTCCGCGCAAGGGTTGCTCGCCGGAATTTCTCGCACAACTCGTCAGCTACGGCCCGCAGCGAATCGTTTATGTTTCCTGTGATCCCGCGACGCAGGTGCGGGATTACAAAATCCTTCGCGAAGCCGGTTACGCACTCACCGAGGTGCAGCCTTTCGATCTTTTTCCGCACACCCGTCACGTCGAGTGCGTGATGATTCTGGCGAAGGGGATTGCCTGAAGCGCCCGTTGTATCAAGCTTTGCGGTTATAAACCGGCTCAAAAGGCTTTCTTGCTGTTTCCTATTGCAAACCAATCTCAATTAGGCGAATCTTCCTCCGTGCCTGCCTTCACTTCTACCCGCCAAGTCACCCTCAACGAGGTGGCCGTGAATTGTGATGTGCGCATTAGCAGTCTCAACGGCCCGGCCTGTGATCGCCTCCGCGATCTCGGCTTCTGTGAGCAGATGCAGCTCCGCAAAATCTCCAACGGCCGCAACCTCGTCTGCACCGTTTGCGGCGCGAAAATGGCCATCAGCCGCGAGCTCGCCAAGCAAGTCCTTGTTTCCCCCGTCCTCTGAACCACGGCCATGTCCGCCGCATCTGAGGCTCCCAGCACCGTCGCCCTGATCGGAAATCCAAATTCGGGAAAAACCACACTCTTCAACGCCCTCACCGGCGCGAACCAGCGCGTAGGCAACTACGCCGGCGTTACCGTGGAGTTGAAAACCGGCGAAACCTTCACGCCACATGGCCGCAAGCTTCTCGTCCTCGATCTCCCCGGCTGCTACTCCCTCCGCGCGAACTCGCCGGATGAAAAAATCGCCCTCGATGCCGTCACCGGAAAACTCCCCGGCACCGCCGCCCCCGATCTGATCGTTTGCGTCGTCGATGCCTCGAACCTTGAGCGCCACCTCCAGCTCGCCCTCCAAGTCATCGAACTCGGCCTGCCCTGCGTTCTCGCGCTGAACATGGTTGATGTCGCGGAAAAGTCCGGCCTGCGCCTCGATCCCGCCAAGCTTTCCGAGGAACTCGGCATCCCCGTCGTCCCCATGCAGGCGAGCGCAGGGAAGGGGATCATCGAGCTAAAACAAGCCCTCCGCCACCCTTTTCCACCGCCCTCGTCCGTCACTTGGTTGAAAAATGGCGATGACTCCGAGGAAACCCGCCGCAACTTCATCGCGGATCTCTGCACCCTCGCCGCCCGCCGCCCGGACGCGCAGTCCCGCACTTTTTCCGACAAGCTCGACTCCCTTCTCCTCCATCCCGTCTTTGGCTGGATCGCTCTCATCGCGGTGATGTTCACCGTTTTCTGGGCGATTTTTTCCTTCGCCTCCGTTCCCATGGATCTCATCGATGCCGCGCTCGGCTCCTTCGGTGGCTGGGTGGAGGGAATGATGCCGGAAGGTGATTTCCGCTCGCTGCTTGTCGATGGTGTCATCGCCGGGGTCGGCGGCGTGCTCGTTTTCCTGCCGCAGATTATCCTGCTCTTCCTTTTCATCGGTTTGCTGGAAAGCAGCGGCTACATGGCGCGCGCCGCCTTCCTCATGGATGGCGTCATGGCCAAGGCCGGACTCAGCGGCAAAGCCTTCCTGCCACTTTTCAGTTCCTACGCCTGCGCCATCCCCGGCGTCATGGCCACCCGCACTATCGACTCCGCCAAAGAGCGCCTCGTCACCATCTTCGTCGCCCCGTGGATGAGCTGCTCCGCCCGCCTTCCTGTTTATTTCCTCATCGTGCCGCTACTGCTTCATGAAAACGAAGGCTCGTGGAAACAGGCGCTCATCCTCTTCGGCATCTATGCGCTCGGCACAGCTACGGCATTCATCGTAGCCCGAGTCCTGCGCGGCCGCCTTGGCCCCGACAAATCGCCCAATCACTTCCTCCTCGAACTCCCGCCCTACCGCCGCCTGCAGTGGTCATACATTTTCCGCCACGTCATCGACCGCGCTTGGTCTTTCGTGAAGAAAGCAGGAACCATCATCCTCGGCCTTTCCATCCTGCTTTGGGCGCTGGCCACCTACCCGAAGACCGACTCCAAAGACCCCGGTGAAATCCTTGCCCACAGCGCCATGGGCCGCATAGGAGCGTTCATCGAGCCCGCCGTGAAACCCCTCGGCTTCGATGGCCGCACCGGCACCGCCATCCTCACCTCCTTCGCCGCCCGCGAGGTGGTTGTTTCCTCGTTGGCCATCATTTTCAGTGTCGAGGAAACGGACGATGACGAGGAAACCCGCAGCCTCCTCCGCGACCGCATCGCCGCCGCCACCTGGCCCGACGGACGCCCGCTTTTCTCTCCCCTCAGTCTTATTTCCCTCCTTGTCTTCTTCATCTACGCCCTCCAGTGCCTACCTACTACCGCCGTAGTAGCTCGCGAGGCAGGTTCCTGGAAATGGGCTATTGGCCAGTTTCTCTTTATGTCCGGCTTCGCCTACGCCGCCTCCCTCCTAGTCTTCCAAGGAGGCCGCCTCCTGGGTTTCTGATTTCGCTCTTACTTAAGGGTTTAAAATTTAAAGCTTAGAATTTTGGATCTCCAAACCTACCTCGCCCTCGCCTGCGTCGCCCTCACCGTCGCTGCCTTTGCTTACCGCCTATGCCGCCCCGTGAAAAAATCTGGCTGCGGAAAAAGCTGCGGTTGTGGGAAAGCCGCGAAAAAGGAAACCCAGCGCTGACTTGATCAAGGCGCTCCTACACATCCACACATATTGTCCCGGCGGAATTCAGGAACGTGGTGATTTCGGCGAGCATGGTATCGCATTGGCGATTCCACTTAGATTTTCCACGCAGGATCAGGGCGCTCTCGCGCAGGCCGATGAAACGGATGTCCTCTGCGCCCGCCCCGCGTAGCAGGGCAAGTTCCACCCGTATCGTCTCGAAAAATGCCAGCTCGAAGCCGTTGCCCGCCGAGCGCGCGGCCGCAACCAGTGAAAAAGTCAGCGGCGGTGCCAGTGGCTCCAGCTTTTCCGCGATGCGCTCACAGCCGATTTTCACCAGCATTTTCCGCATCCTTTCGAACAAGTCCTCAAGCTGCAGCAGGCGCAGCGCGCATTGGTTCTCTAGGTAAAGTTCCACCCCGTTACGGATTTCCGAGACCAGTGGGAAATCCTCGTGGTCGGCAGCGCGGGCGGCGCGGCGCAGCGCGTCTTCCAGCCACGAGGTATCGTAATCGAACACCTGGTGGGTGCCGATCTGGAGCGCGGGACGGTTGCCGATATAGGAGATCACGAAGGGGTTGTTTTTAAAGGTGTCAGCTCATTCCTTGAAGAGACGGCGCTGGAATGTATCGCGCGCGGCGCGACGGGAGAGAGATTGGATCTCGGCGATGAACTCGCTGACGTTCTCGAACTGCCGGTAAACGGAAACATAACGCACGTAGGCCACCGGATCGATCTGGTGAAGCTTGTCCATCACCTTCGCGCCGATCGACGCGGATGGCACCTCGCTGAGGTGATCCTTGTGGAGATCGGTCAAAATTTCCTCCACCGCGCGGTCGAGGCGCTCCATGGAGACCGGTCTTTTCTCGCAAGCCTTGATCAGGCCGCTCATCAGTTTTTCCCGATTCAGCGATTCCCGGGTGCCGTCGCGTTTCACCACGCGGAGCTCCGTGCGCTCGATCTGCTCGTAGGTCGTGTATCGGTAAGTGCACTTCAGGCATTCCCTGCGACGACGAATCGTCGTTCCATCTTTCGAGGAGCGCGAATCGAGCACTTTGTCTTTTTGGGAGCCGCATTGGACGCAACGCATGAATAGAAATTGGAAACAGTTGGACGCAGGCTAACCATACAGGTAGTAGCGTCAACGCAAAAACTACGGCATATTTAGTAGTTAACCCCCGATTATACGGAAAACCTTTCTGTTAGTTTTTAGAAAAACGCTTCTGCAAAGTGTCGAAATCGTCACCGTCTGGGGAGTGCATGACAGCGGTGCTGGAGTGTTTTGTTCCAAAGACTGAAAGTTAATCAATCCTGACTATCATGAAAGTAGACATTGTTACGGACACCTTCGCCCCGGATATAAACGGGGTGGCCATGACCTTGGGTCGCCTTAGCGACGGACTGCGGAGCCGCGGACATCATGTCCACTTGATCAGAACCGGCGAGGGCAAGCGCGGAGAAACGATCGCCGCTTCGGTGCCGCTGCCGGGATACAAGGAGGTGCGCGTTGGGCTACCTGGCCCGTTCAAACTGCGCGAGCTTTGGCAAAAACAGCGCCCGGATGTCATCTATGTCGCCACGGAAAGCCCGCTGGGAAAATCCGCAGTGAAGGCTGCGAAGGCGCTCGGCATCCCAGTGGCGACGGGCTTTCACACGAATTTCCACGAATACATGGAACGCTACAACCTGCGCGGTTTGCAATCGGTGGCGATGGCTTACCTGAAACGCTTCCACGGGCGCGCGGACTGCACGCTCGCCCCTTCGCCGGAGCTGGTCGAGCGCCTCAAGACCGAGGGTTTTAAAAATGTGCATCTGCTTGGGCGTGGTGTGGATACCTTGTTCTTCGATCCCAAGAAACGCTGCGAGACCCTCCGCGGCGAGTGGGGCGCGAGATCGGCGGCCCCCGTCGCGATGGTGGTGGGGCGTGTTGCCGCCGAGAAAAATCTGCAGCTCGCGATGACCGCTTTTTCCCAAATGCGCGCCGCCGTGCCGGATCTGCGCTGTGTGGTGGTCGGAGACGGGCCGATCCGCGAAAAACTCGCTGCGAAGCATCCGTGGGTTCACTTCGCAGGTGTCCAGACGGGGGAGGCCTTGGCGCGGCATTACGCCTCGGCGGATATCCTGCTTTTCCCCAGTCTCACGGAGACCTTTGGAAACGTTGTGCTCGAAGGCATGGCCAGCGGTTTGGTAACTGTCAGTTATGATTACGCTGCCGCCGCGCGTTTCGTGGAACATGGAGTCAACGGCCTGAAAGCACCCAAAGGAGATGCCGCCGCTTTCCTTGATCGCGCCCACGCCGCGCTTGCCATTCGCATGGGGCACGTGATGCGAATCTCCGCCCGAGAGTTGGCAGAGTCCCAAGGCTGGGCTGCCGTCGTCACCGAGTTCGAGGAGCGTTTGAAATCGATCATCAACACTAAGGAAAGCCCTCGCAAACCCTACTCTCAAACGCCGCGAATCGGGAAACGTGAGAAGGTTTCTTACCGCACCGTTTTCCTCTCCGACATCCATCTCGGCACGGCGGATAGCAAGGCGGATGAAGTTGTCGATTTCCTCAAACAAGTCCGCTGCGAAAAGCTCGTCCTCAACGGTGACATCGTAGATGGCTGGGCGCTGCGGCGTGGCTCGAAATGGTTGCCAAGCCACAGCCGCGTGATCCGGAAAATTCTCAAGATGTCTGAGAAAGGGAAAACAGAGATCATTTATCTACGCGGTAATCACGACGAAATCCTCGAACGTTTTCTCCCACTCGCCTTCGGGAAAATCCGCTTCGCCAAAGAATACATCCACGCCGCAGTGGGTGGGAAACGCTACCTCGTCGTCCACGGCGACGGCTTCGACAGCATTTCCACGAACCACAAGTGGCTGGCCGCCCTCGGCTCGGTCGGGTACGACACCCTCCTCTACATCAACCGCTGGTATAACCGCTGGCGGGCTTGGCAGGGAAAGGAATATTTTTCCCTAAGCAAGCGCGTAAAGGCCAAGGTTAAATCCGCCGTGAGTTTCATCGATAAATACGAGTCCCTGCTCCAGGAACTCGCCGTCCACAAGGGCTGCGACGGCATTATCTGCGGCCACATTCACACGCCAGAGGACAAGCGCGTCGGCAACATCCATTACCTCAACTCCGGCGACTGGGTCGAGAGCCTCACCGCCATCGTCGAGCACCACGACGGGCGCATGGAGCTGATCAATTTCGAGGAGTTCATGGCGCAGTGCCACGTCAAAAGCATCGAGCGCGCGAATGCCGCCGATCGCGAGGTGGAACCCGTTTTCACCGACAGGAAGACCTCTGTAGATGAGGGAGTCCTACTGGCGTAGCCGACATGTTGGGCTTTGCTGAATTGTGACGATTTCTTCACGATCAAATCGTTGAAAGACATCTGCCAACTGGCCATTTTTAAGATGTGAGGCAGCATTTATCGCCATTTCGAATCGTTCAGAATCTGCTTTGTGACGAATTTGTCACAATTAATCAGTTATGGAGTGCTTGTAAAATCAATACCTAGCGATCTTGTGTGACGAAACCAAATAAATTTCGTCACACGACCGAAAGGTCAAATGCACCCCATGAAATCAATTAAACACATCATAGTCGCCACAAGCCTACTAGGCTCCATCCCAGTCCACGCTGGCACCGAAACCACACCATATATCGATGAATCAAGCGCCCTAAGCAGCTATGCTACGGGCCTACTGCTGGGCAAGTTTCCCGGTGAGACCGCGTGGGATCGAGCATGGTCCGGATTCACGCTCTATAAAAACGATGACAACCAAGTCCTCCAGGAATTCTCCCTACAAGGCCGCCTGCAAGTCCAGTCGATCTTCGGTGACGATGGCGACACATTCAACACCTCCGATTACAAGGCTGCCGGCAACGACGAGACCGTATGGGGAGATGACATTGAATCCCGCCGCGCTCGCTTCGGCTTCAAGTCAAAATGGTTCCAAACTTGGAAACTCGAAGGTCAGATCGACGTGGATGTAGATGCGCATGACAGCAGCGGTGATTTCTCGCCCTACAAGGATATCTACGATCTCTATCTAACCTATGCCCCTGTGGATACCTTCAATCTCTCCGTCGGCAAGACTAAGGTGAAGTTCTCCCGTGAGCAGGAAATCTCTTCCAAAGAAATTCTGACCATAGAGCGCAGCCTGATCTCCAACACGCTGTTCCCGGGCGAATTGACCGGTGCTTGGGTCTCTGGAAAAGGGATTCAGGAATACTGGCTCTACGAACTCGGCATCTACGGCGGCGATCGGGTTCGTGAGTTTTCCAGTTTCAATGAAGGTTTGGTGATTTTGGGAAAAATCGGATATGACTATTCATCCCAAGTCGGCCTCGACACGGCGGTCGCTTCCCTGCACTACATGCACAATTCTGATCCGGGATATGTAAAACTCAAAGACGCGGACTTCACGCCCGGGACATCGCCGAGTTTCACTGATTCGATAGCACTTACCAATGACATAACCAGTGGGCGCTTCGGTCTGACTACCGAACTTCTCTATGGATTCGGGTTTGATGGCACTGCCGAGCAAAGCGGGATACAAAAGAACATTAGCCAATCCGACGTGATCGCGCTGAGCGTCATTCCATCCTATTACATCGCAAATGGTTTGCAGTTGGTGGGGCGCTTGCAGTTAGCTAACTCGGATGCTGGCAATGGCATTACGGTTCCTAGTCGCTATGAGCGCTTGTCTAAGTTGCCCAGTGGCGCGAATAATGACGAGAAAGGCAACACTTATGCCTCGGCTTACATGGGGCTCAACTACTACATTTATGGCCACAAACTCAAACTCATGAACGGCATCGAATACTCCCACATGGGCGGTGGCGACTATGATGGCTACACAGCCATGACCGGCCTACGATTCTCCTTCTAACATCAGCAAAAAACCAAACAACCAATACCAAAATATATGAAAACGTTTATCACACTATTCACCGCCGCCGCGACTTTGTCCGTGGCCAGCGCGCAAACCCTGAGCATCAAAGGCAGCGACACTCTCGGTGCCAAGCTCGTGCCCCAGCTCGCCGAAGGCTTCAAGGCCGCCGGTAATAAAGGCGTGAAATTCGAGATCGCCGCAGAGGGATCCACCACCGCCTTCCCGGCACTCGCCAACGGCACAGCGCAGATCGGCATGTCCTCCCGCAAGGTCAAGGACGACGAGCGCACTTTCTGCAAAACCAAGGGAGTTTTCATCAAGGAACACGGGATTTGCTACGATATGCTTACCGTGATCGTAAATAAGAACTCGCCGCTTGCGAAGCTGTCCAAGGCCGAGGTTGCCAAGATCTTCACCGGTCAAATCAAGGATTGGTCTGAAATTGGCGGCGCACCCGGCAAGATCTCCGTTTATACGCGGAATACGTCCTCAGGCACTTACAAGGATTGGCAAAAACTCGCCATGGGAGGCCGCGATTATCCATCCTCCTCGCTGAAAATGGCGGGCAATGAGCAAATCGCCCAGGAAGTCGCGAAGAATAAGAACGGCATCGGCTACGTCGGTCTCGCCTATTCCAAGACTACCGGCACCAAGACACTTGTCATCGATGGTGTCGAGCCGATTGCCGCGAACGCCAAGAAATACACCTACGCCCGTCTTTGCTACCTCTACGCTCCTGACAAACCGAGCGCCGAAGCAGATGCCTTCATGAAATACGTCGAGTCTTCCGCTGGTCAGGATATCGTCCGCAAGGTCGGCTTCATCCCGGTCGCTGACCTCTAATTCTCTATTGTCCTCTATGTTGCTATCAAGAATGGGTATCGTTAGTTCGCTTGCGGTGCTCATTTTCTTGTTTCGCTTTTGAAAGCTGATTACGAATCTCTCATCGACCGCATGCAAGCTGCTGCCCCCCCCAATCCTGAAGCTCCCCACCGTTTTCAAAAACGGGGCTTTTCGTCTGAGAAGGCGATCAAGTTTTTCTTTGCTTCGAATGCCGGCCTGACGATTGTTATTCTCGTCCTAATTATCGTTTTCCTTCTCAAAGAAGGCCTCGGATTTTTTCCGGGCTATCAACGCGAGTTGTCGGTCTATCGCATCGCGGGTTTGGAATTCGTTGATATCTCGCGGAAGAATCTGACCGCCCATGAGCAGCTAACCAGCGTTTTGAACCGTGCATATTTCGCGGAGATCAACGGCAAGAGCGCCAAGGAGCTCCAGCGCTATCAGGAGGCCAGCGCCCTGTTCAATGCCTATACCGACCAGATCGGCCCCACTCGCGATCTTGTCCTAAACAATACCCAGGAAGGCTCGACTGCGGATTCCGAGATCCTTACGTCCCTGCGCGCCAATTTCCAGAAACAGAAGGATAAGGCACTTGAAGCGCTGCCCGATACGCCGCACCTCTCCGCAAAGGAACGGCAAGATTTGATCGAATCCATCCGCCTCCGTGCCGTGGACTCCACCGAGGATCCCCCTCTCGTCGTTACGCTCACCGATGAATACTCTGCCGCTCAACAAAAGCACTCCGAGCCGCTGCGGGCCATGCGCGCCACCATCGATACCTTCGAGTCCGCGGGTTATGATTTGAGCTCGTTGGTCTCGGAAATGACCGAAGCCGTCACCGTTACCAAAGAAAAAATCCAATCTGCGGACATCCTCCAGAAAGACCGCAAAACTCTTCTCGCTGCGGCAGAAAACGCCGAGGATCCTGTGGAGCGCGAGCGCCTTAAAGCGGATGCCTTGGCCTCCCTCGCCGATAAACCGGATATCGAGGGCCCGATGAAACTCCTCATGGAGCGCAAGTCCGCCTGTGTCGAGGTGAACACCAAACTAAAGGAATCGACCTCCGGGATAGTCAAAGAACTCCCAACCTCTCTGACCCAGCCCGAAGCCATTCGTCTTCTCGATGTAGGGCGCAGAGCCTGGCCGGTTTTTCTCGCCGATCTTGAAAAAACACCTGCCGCCATCAATTCATGGAATCATCAAATTCCTGTGCCATTGAGCGCAGCGATTTCATCCTTTCTCACCGGTAAGAACTGGGTCACGGGCGGGGAGTGGCAGGATTTTTACGGCATCTTACCCCTCGCTGTTGGCTCCTTGATGATAGCCATCGTTGCGCTGATCATTGCCATACCCACCGGCATTGGCGCGGCCATTTATGTCAATCAATTTGCATCCAGCCGCGAGCAAGAGCTGATAAAGCCCGTGATCGAATTCATCCAGGCGATTCCCTCTGTCGTCCTAGGCTTCATCGGCATCCTCGTTTTCGGGACAATCTTGCGGGATGTGTCGCAGTGGGACTCGCTGCAATGGATTCCGGGATTCCCCATTGAGGAGCGTCTTAATATTTTCACCGCTGGCTGCCTGCTTGCCCTGATGAGCATCCCCACCATTTTCTCACTCGCGGAGGACGCGCTAAATAATGTGCCCTCCGCCTACGCCGAGGCCTCCGAAGCCCTTGGTGCCTCGCGGGTGCAAACAACCTTCCGCGTCATCATTCCCGCCGCTTTCTCGGGAATCCTCGCCGCGATCCTGTTGGGATTCGGTCGCGTCATCGGCGAGACTATGGTGGTGCTGCTCGTTGCCGGAAACCGCATAAAAATCCCCGATTTTACGGCAGGGCTCGGCGCCTTTTTCCAACCCACCCACACCCTCACCGGCATCATCGCCCAAGAGCTTGGAGAGGTTCCATTGGGTAGCGTCCACTACCGGGCGCTGTTTGTCGTGGGCATCCTTTTGTTCGTCGTCGTGCTTGCCATCAACGCCACCGCCCACCGCTTCGTGAGCAAAATGAAACACTGACTCTTCATCCCATGTTCGATCCCGAAACTCTCATCCGCAAGGGGCTCCCCAAGGGCCACTTCAAGGATCGTATCGTGCGCACGCTGCTCTCCGGCGTGACCTATTCCATCGTCCTCATCGCCGCATTGCTGTTTGGAAAAATCGTTGTCGATGGCGCTCCCGTCCTTTTCAAGGCAGAGGCTCCCTTCGTGGATCTCGAGTTTCTAACTGCGAAAAATGAAACGCTCCACGTCTTCGATGACGAAAAAGGAAATCGCTACCAGCTACCGGCCTCGCAATACAGCGCATACGTGGTAAAGAATGGAGCGGAAGCCATCTTCAACGAGCAGACTTATTCTTACTCGGGCGGCGGTATCATCGGCCCCATTGCGGGGACGGCGTTACTAACCATCGGCTCCATGATGCTCGCGTTGTTCTTTGGAGTGAGCGCTGCGATTTATCTATCGGAATACGCCAAGCAAAGCCCTTTCATCCATGCGGTGCGTTTGGCGATTCTCAACCTCGCAGGCATTCCCTCCATCGTTTTCGGGTTGTTCGGATTCTCGGTGTTTGTGCTGATCGTGCCGGTGATCACTCAGGATCCATCGGATCGCTCGATTCTAACCATCCCGCTGATGATCAGCGATTATGTGATCAGTTTCCAAGGCTGGAGCTCGTCGCTGATGGCTGGTTGCGCCACTCTCGCCTGCATGATCCTGCCTGTGATCATTACCGCCTCGGAAGAATCTCTGCGTGCTGTGCCTCAGGGTTTCCGCGATGCCTCGCTCGCCATGGGTGCCACCCGCTGGCAGACGATCCGTAAATGCGTCCTGCCGTTTTCCCTGCCAGGCATCCTCACATCTTCCTTGCTCGCCATCACCCGCGTCGCCGGTGAGACCGCACCGATCATGTTCACCGCCGCCGTTGCGGCGAAAGACGATCTTCCATGGGAAGGGGTTGATGGCCCGCTCGATGTTCTCTCCTCCCAAGTCCAGGCGCTGCCATATCACATCTACACCCTCGCTGCCCGCATCCCGAATTCCGAATACACTCAGCGCGCCCAATACGGCTCGGTATTTGTTTTCCTGGTGCTCGTCGCCATCCTTTCGCTCGGCTCCGTCATCCTACGCAGTAAACTCCGCTCCAAACTCAAGTGGTAACCATGAAAACCGCGATACAAATCAAGAACCTCAACTTTGCCTACTCCGGCAAACAGGTTCTCCATGATGTCACCATGGACATCACCGCCCGCCAGGTGACCGCCTTCATCGGCCCCTCTGGCTGCGGAAAATCCACGCTGATCCGCTGCATCAACCGCATCAACGACCGCATCCCCGGAGCCGAAGTGACCGGCGGCTCTGTTGAAGTCCATTCGATCGATATCAATCGCAAGGACATCGACCTCCAGGAGCTCCGCCGCCGGATCGGGATGGTTTTCCAAAAATACAATCCCTTTCCCAAGTCCATCTATGAGAACGTGGCGTTCAGCTCACGTCTTGCGGGTTTGACCAAACGCGCTGAGTTGGATGAAATCGTCGAGAATGCCCTGAAAAGCTCCGCCCTCTGGGAAGAAGTCAAAGACCGCCTGCACGCCAGCGCCTTCGGCCTGTCCGGCGGTCAACAACAACGCCTCTGCATCGCCCGCGCCATCGCCAACCAGCCAGAAATCCTCCTCATGGATGAGCCTTGCGCCGCGCTCGATCCCCTCGCCACACTCAAGATCGAGGAACTCATCAGCGAGCTCAAAAAACAATACACCATTGTCATCGTCACCCACAACATGTCCCAAGCAACCCGTTGTTCCGACATGACCGCATTCATGTATCTCGGAAAACTCATCGAATACGGCCCGACGATGGACGTTTTCGAAAGACCACAAGACCCACAAACGGAAGCCTACGTCACCGGCACTTTCGGTTGATTCAACTCATTTTCAGTCATGCAAGACCACTCCGTAGTCATCCAAGAGCTCGATTTCCGTTACGGATCGTCTCCGGCGTTGAAGAATATCAATCTGGAAATCCCAGCCCACGGAGTGACGGCGTTCATCGGCCCCTCCGGCTGCGGCAAGTCCACCCTGCTCCGCTGCATTAACCGGATGAATGATGAGATCGCCATCGCCAAAATCACCCGCGGCTCCATCCATATCAACGGTATCGATATCCACGACCGCTCGGTCGATGTCGTCAAACTCCGCCGCGACGTCGGCATGGTGTTCCAAAAATCTAACCCGTTTCCGCGCAGTATTTACGAAAACGTCGCCTATGGAATCCGCCTCCGCGGTGAGAAAAATAAGGCGGTCATCGATCAGTCCGTGCAAGAAGCACTTGAAGCTGCCGCGTTGTGGGATGAGGCCAAGGATCGCCTCGATGAATCAGCACTCGGCCTCTCCGGCGGCCAACAGCAACGGCTCTGCATTGCTCGCACGCTCGCTGTGAAGCCCCAGATCGTTCTTATGGACGAGCCGTGCAGCGCCCTCGATCCCATCGCCACAGCGAAAGTAGAAGATCTCATTTTTCAGCTCAAAAGCGACTATACTTTCGTCATCGTCACTCACAGCATGCAGCAGGCAGCGCGGGTTTCTGACAAGACCGCGTTTTTCTACATGGGCGAACTGATTGAATTCGGTGACACTGCGCGAATATTTTCCAATCCAACTGTGAAGAAAACGGAAGAATACATCACCGGAAGATTCGGATAAACCGAGAAAGATATGAACAGCTCACCACACATTCTCAGGGACTTTGACAACGCCATCGCCGCATTCAAGAGCGAGGTTCTGGCAATGGCCGCCAAGGCACGCCACAACCTCGAGCGAGCAGTCCAAGCACTGATGGAGCGCAACAGCGAACTCGCCAACTCCGTGATCGCCGACGACGACGATGTGGATGATTATGAGCGCAGCATCGACCAACACGGCATGGATATCCTCGTGAAATACCACCCCATGGCCACGGATCTGCGCCTCGTTGTTTCCTCGATGAAAATCTCCATGAACTTGGAGCGCATCTCCGACCACGCGGTGAACATCGCCAAGCGCGCCAAGAAAATCTCTGCCACTCCGGAGCTCAGCGAGGTGAATCTCATCGAGCCGCTCTACACGCTCGCCGACCATCTCCTGCGCGACGCGATTTCCTCCTACAGCGACGGCAACAGCGCGCTCGGAGCCTCCCTGCACACGCGCGACAAGGAGCTCGACCGGATGCACAAGCAGACCACCGCCCATTTTGCCTCCCGCATGGAGGAAGCCCAGGGGCGTTGCCAAGAATACCTCCACCTCATTTTCATCGTCCGCTCCCTCGAGCGCGTAGGCGATCTCTCCTCAAATATCGGCGAGGACGCCGTTTACCTCGAGCACGCGAAAGACATCCGCCACAAAAGCACACTAGAGCGCGAGATGTCCGGGGAGGAGTGAGCTTGTGCATGTCGTTCGTAGAATGATCTGTCTCCATCTGGTCGTTTGCTTGGCTCTAGGCCTTTGCTTTGCCTCCGCCGCTTCGCATCACGTGGCCTTGGGCGGCGAAAACGCGATGTCCGGCGATCTCGGAATCACCCTTGCCGAAGGCATTCCCCTGCGCCCGCCCTACTACACCTTCGCGGCGGATGCCCCGGTTTTGGACAAAGGCGAAATCATCTCCCTGTGTGCCGTTATCTGCGGCTGCGAAAGCTTCGAGGACATGGAGGAATTTGGAAACGCCAAAGAAGAGTGGTTCCGCCAGTATCTTGATTTGCCCAACGCGAGGACTAGCGATGAACTTGGTTCATCGGGAGTCCACAAACCGCCGGGGAATCAAAGGCCGAGTAAAACGCGCAGGATGGGACAACAAATACCTCGAGAAGATCCTCACAAAATAAGATGCGTTTGCCCTGAAGGCGCGGTGAGGAATTCAGGGTTCATTCACGAGAGCCGAGAAGAATTTAAGCTAGGCATCCGCGTTCATCTCAGAACGGGAATTTCCCGCCCTTGCCTCCACCACCCATGCCGCCGAGGCCTTTCATCATGTCGCTCATGCCGCCGGGGCCGCCCATGGCTTTCATCATGTTTTTCATTTTTCCTGGTGATCGCATCATCTTGCGCATCTCGCCGAACTGCTTGATGAGTTGGTTCACCTGCATCATCGAGGTGCCGGAACCCGCAGCGATACGCTGGCGGCGCGAGGCTTTGATGATCTCCGGGCGGGCGCGTTCGTAGGGGGTCATGGAAAGCACGATGGCCTCGGTGCGCTTGATCTTGCTGTTGTCCAAAGCACCGGCGGGGAGCTGCTTCTTAATCTTGCTGAAGCCCGGCATCAGGCCGAGCAATCCTTCCAACGGGCCGAGCTTCTGGATCATGCGCATCTGGTCGAGGAAGTCGTTAAAATCGAATTTCCCTTCCTGCATCCGCTTCACCGAGCGCATGGCGTCCTCTTCGTTCACCGCCTCAGCGACGTTTTCCACCATGCTGACGATGTCGCCCATGCCGAGGATACGGTCGGCCATGCGGGAGGGGTGAAACTCCATGAGCTGATCGAGTTTTTCGCCCTCGCCCGCGTATTTGATCGGCTTGCCAGTGACCTCGCGCATGGAGAGCGCCGCGCCACCGCGGGCGTCGCCATCGAGTTTCGTGAGCACGATGCCGGTGATGCCGACCGCGTTGTTGAAATGGGTGGCGACCGAAACCGCCTGCTGGCCGGTGGCGGCGTCGGCGACGAGGAGGGTCTCCTTTGGTTTCAGGAAAGCGTTGAGCTTTTTGAGTTCCTCGATGAGTCGCTCGTCGATTTCCTGACGGCCTGCGGTATCGAAGATCAGCACGGTGGCACCCGTGCTTTCACCAAATGCGATGGCCTCGCGGGCGACTTTGATCACATCCGTCTCGCCTCTCTCCGGGGCGAAACAAGGGACATCCGCTTGCTTGGCGAGCGTCTGGAGTTGTTCGATGGCGGCGGGGCGGTAAAGGTCGCAGGCGACAAGCAGTGGGCGGCGGCCTTCCTTTTTCAGGCGGCGGGCAAGCTTCGCGGAGGTGGTGGTTTTACCTGCACCGTTGAGGCCGACCATTAAAATGCGGGCGGGTGGGTTGAGATCCAGCGGGACGTTGTCGCCGCCGAGGACGCGGGTCAGTTCGTCGTGGAAAAATTTCACGATCTGCTCGCCGGGCTTGATCGATTTGAGGACATCCTCGCCCATCGAGGCCTCTTTGACGCGGGCGATCAGCTCCTTGGCAACGCCGAACTCGACATCCGCCTCCAGCAGTGCGATGCGAATATCACGGAGCGCATCTGTGATATTTTTATCAGAAATTTTGCCGACACCGCGGAGGTTGCGGAAGGTCTTGTCGAGGCTGTCGCTGAGGGCGGAAAACATGGCGGAAACTAAATCTCAAATTTCAAAACTCAAACTTCAAAATTCGTTCATTCATCGGGCAGATAGGCGGCTTCGCGGTCGATCTGGAAGCTCCATTTGAGGGGCGTTTCCGTAACTTTCCCTTCTTTGTCTTTCCATGTGACCTGCACTTGGCAGATGGGCTGGCGGAGGCGGCGGTTAACCTGCCATGAGAAGATTTTCCCCTCGCTGGCATAGTTTGCTGGCACTTCGCCGAAGCCCGCGACTTGCATGGACAGGGTTTTCGGATCGATGTTTTCGGCTTTGGCGAGATCCACGGAAATGACGGGCAGGCGGGAATTGATCATGGCTCCCGGCTGGGGTTCGACGGGAAAAGGGAGTTCCTGCACAAGCCCTGCGACTGATCCTGCGGGCATGGCCGTCTGGGAATCACGGAATGTTACAGCGAAATCGAAGATCTTATCGTAGTTCCCAAGGATCACATATCGCGGCAATATTTCGTTGGGGAGTTGGCGTTTGACCTTCCCGGGCTGAACTGTGAAGAGGTGCGTATAGCCGAGCTGCTTGGCCTTGGTAAGCATTTCCTCGGTGAAATAGCCACCTGGATAAGCGTAAGTTTTCACCGACCCGCCGAATTTTTCTTCTAGGAATTTTTTCGATTCGCCCATCTCTGTGTTCAGGAACTTGTCGTAAGTTTCCGGGCCGCGTTTACGGCTTGCCTTGACTGCCTGTGGAAACGGATGGGTCACTGAGTGGCTGCCAATGGTTGCGCCATGTTTCACCATTTCCTTGATCATCGGGGTAGTCAGCGCCTTGCCGCCGCCGTCCACGTAATTCTTGTAGAGGTAGATTGTGAACGGGTAACCGAGCTCCTTGAGAATGGGATACGCGTCGGTGTAGGTGGACTTCCAGCCGTCATCAATGGTGATCACCACAGCCTTTGCAGGGATCTCTTTTCCGCTGTCTTTCCATGCGATGAAATCCGCCATCGGAATCACCGTGAGTCCGAGCTGACGGATTGCTTCCATCTGTTTGCGGAATTTCGAGGTATGGATGCGCATCGCGGTCTCGCGCTCCGTGGCCGAGAAATCATGGTATCCGATAACCGCCACGCGGATGCCATCGTCCGGCACGCCGAGTTCGCGCAGCGGTTCGGCATCAGGCGGTGGGGTCTGGCTTAGCAGCGGCGTTGCCAAGGCCAAACATAGGAAAAACAGCTTTTTTAGAAATCTCATCTGCCAGGGAGATTAGCCGCGCCCGCCCGTCTTGCAATCCAAACGGCGGGAGCGTGAAAAACTCCGTCGGCGGGCTTGCCAAGCGGCTGGGGAAAAACATAAATTTTCCAAGGATGGCAAAACCCTTCGCGCAACTGGAATTCCGACTCCCCGCATGGCTGCGGTCAGAGAAGGTTACTCTGCAAAAAGCCCCCCGCAGCGCGCCGAATTCCCTGTATGATTCCGGCATGACCGTATGGTGTCAGGAGCAGGCAGTTACCTTCGGACTGCCGGAGCTTGCTAAAAAAGTCCGGGTTACCTGGAACCCGCGGATGCGCACCACCGCCGGCCGTGCATGGTGGCCTTCGCGCGGCATTGAGATGAACCCGAAGCTCAAGGATTTCTCCGAGGCAGACATCTGGCGCACGTTGAAGCACGAATTCGCCCACCTTCTCGCCTACGAGCGCTGCGGTCGGCGGCATATCGATCCGCACGGCCCAGAGTGGCGCGCCGCCTGCGCGGAACTCGGTATCCCCGACGAGCAACCCTACCACACCCTGCCTCTCAAGTCCCGGAGGATGAAGCGCAACTTCGCTTACGCCTGCCCCTCTTGTTTGGCGGTGATCACTCGTGTCCGTCCCTTTCGCCGCGCTGTCGCGTGCTACTCCTGCTGCCGGAAACTCAACGGCGGCGTTTATCATGAGCGCTTCCGACTGATCCGGAACGATGTCTGACCATAGCGTTTCCTCAGACAAAAGCGCCCTTTGTCTCGCTTCTATTTGCGACAACTAAAAAATCATTTATCATACCGACATGACAGATATTCTCATCAACACCCCGCACATCGCATTCGTTTACGGCATCTCGCCCACCCTCCTAATCATAATGGTGGCCACCGCGCTTGCGAGTTGGATCGTTTCCAGCACTTTGAAGCGCCGTTTTAACGAATACTCGCAGATTCCCATTCAGTTCACCGGCGCGCAGATCGCCGAGACGATGCTTCGCGAAAATGGCATCACCGATGTGAAGGTGATCCATACGCCAGGAAAACTCACCGATCACTACGATCCCACCAAGAAAACCGTGAATCTCAGCGAAGGGGTTTATGCGATGAACAGCATCGCAGCCGCAGCCGTCGCAGCCCACGAGTGTGGTCACGCCATCCAGCATGCGAAGTCCTACGCATGGCTCACGATGCGCTCGAAAATGGTACCCGCTGTGCAGTTCGCCGGGAAGACACTGAATATATTCCTTATCGCCAGCATTTTTGGCGCGAGTTTTTTCAATACGCCTGCTTTTCTCTACATCTGGGTCACGCTGTTCGCCGTCACCACGCTATTCGCTTTCGTGACCTTGCCCGTGGAGTTCGATGCAAGCCGCCGCGCCCTCGTTTGGCTGGAAGGCTCCCGCGTTTCCTCAGCGATGGATCATGACAAAGCAAAAAACGCATTGTTCTGGGCTGCCATGACATACGTGGTCGCCGCCATCGGTTCGCTCGCGACATTGCTCTACTACGTCTCCATGCTGTTTGGCCGCAGGGACTGAGCAATTCAGCGGAATCATCTATACCATTTGCCAAAAGTCCTTGCGCATATCCATGCCGCCGGAGGCTTTTGACTGCTGCGGTTCTCATCCGCAGCTTTTTGGGTTTGTGATGGAAAAACGAAGTAAGCTGGTTGCAGCCTTGCCGAATGGGAAGAATTTGAACCGCCAAGGAAGAGAAGTTCGCCAAGGAGGAATTGTTTTTTGCATTCTTCACTTTTCTTTCTTGGCGCTCTTGGCGGTTCAATTCTCCGTATGGAGAAGGGTCTTGCAGCCCCTTTGCGGAGGACTTGGAAATCGGT
>CAMBTP010000006.1 GCA_945870855.1 Prosthecobacter debontii | reverse complement strand
TTCACGGACGGAGCGGTGATCGGGAGTAAGAGTTTCGTGAATGAGGCGTTTGACGCGGCACGAGAGAGATTTTCAGAAAATCGAAAAGACGGAGCGCGAAAGATGCGAGGGATAGGGAAAGGAGCGAGTGGGGCGCTGTGGAGTGTGAGGGATCTTCGGGTGAGGGTTTAGCAGAACTTGCCACCACAACCACCCCCGACCGACAGTTACACTGGAGATATCGATTTTTTCGTGGCGGTATCCGAAAGCAACGCGACGCGCCTGCTGGCTGTCTTTGAGTAATTCGGATTTGCCCCTGATTACGCTTCTAGCGCTGATTTGAGACTAGGGGTCATCTTAGGGGGCAGTAAGCCGCTATTTTTACCTAAGTCATTAATTCTAAAATGGTGCGCGATACTGGGTTCGAACCAGTGACCCCCTCCGTGTCAGGGAGGTGCTCTACCACTGAGCTAACCGCGCTTACCTGCGTTGCCGCTGGGATGTGAAGCTAGAGGGAAACCCGCGCGCTGCGCAACCCCTTTTTCAATTGATTCTCCGGAAATTTCCACACCCGTTGTTCCAGATTGCGGCTTGAGTTATAGCCCCTCCCCGCTCAGCCTTTTCGTGCGCACATGAAAATCATACCTATTCTTCTGTTCCTCACCATTTCCCTCCATGCCGAGGTGCCGAAAGTCTTCAAGGGGCTTTTCGAAAAAGATGTGCCAGTCAAGGCAAGCATCGGGATTGTGGTGCCACCGCAAGAAATTGAGAAATACATCGCCAAGGTCGAGGCCTCAGCGCGGAAGAACAAGGAATGGTTCGCGGAATATACCAAGGCATCGAAGCCGGGCGCGCCACTGCCCTTCCATGAGAACCTCGGACTTACCAAGGAGGAATACGACGACTACTTAGCACTTTGGGCGAAACGTGATTTTAAGTCCACTGAGGATGTAATGCTCGTGCTACGTGAGAGTTTCGGGAAAACGTGGTCGATTACAGCCACCGGTGAGGCGGGGATTATTTCGACACTGCGTTACGATCCGGAAAAAGACGTTTACCGCTCGCCGAACGGCGAGATGAAACGGCTTGAGGACATCAAGGCAGAGGCCACGAGTATTCTCGGCGCGTGGTCGGGACACGAATGGCGCCTTGAGGAGGAAATGGGACTCGGCAAGATCAAGGAAAACTTCGCGGTTGGTCGCTATGACGACAAGGAATATGGCTTGGTGGTTTACCGTGTGCAGGAAATTTCATCCGAGGGCAGCCGACTGCTCGACAAAAGCCTTGTGCTTCGTTTCGCGCTCGGCAAGGCGGGGCACCTGCCGACGCAAGCCAAACCGCGTTGATCCATTTTGAAAAAAGTGCTGGAGAAAAAGGCTGGGCTCGGCCGTTCTTACCATCGCCGTCTTTGGCCCTCCGCTTGCTTTTGGCGTAAGCAACCTGTTTCTCATGAGTCCCAAAGGCTGCTCCTTTGTGGCGGCGAGAATCCAACGGGCGATCCAGCTTAAAACTTCCGTAGAGGGCTGCACTTGGGCGCCATGGGCCGGCTTCACGGTCTATGGCCTTCTCATCAAACAGCCCGCCCTGCTGAGCAAAGCTATTTCGACACCCATGCTCGCAGCGATCTCGAAGCGCATCCAAACCGATTCATCCCCGCAACTCACCCCTCTCAGCACACCGCAGCGCGCGGCGCTTGACATGCGGGTCTTCGGTTTTCCCGGAAAAGTATTTTACCAAACCAACCCGGCAGCGAAACCCGTTTTGATCCGGTGATCAATCCGGCTGGATCTCCAGCCTAGGAGGCTTGCTAATCCGAATGGTATCGTCGAAGTCCCCGAGATCGAGGCTATCTAGGACATTCGTACTGCGGCTCACAAAGCCGGTTCGCACGCCGCCTGTCGCGTAGCTCGGAAGCTCGGTGTGAAAGGGGTCCTCGCCGATCAGAACGGGAGATTTAGGAAGGACGGGCAAGGCATCCAAAGCTGGCATACTTCCCAACGCATGGCTCGGATCCGCATCGCCAGCCAACGCACCGGAGTGATGCGTGCAGAATGGCGGGTTTTGCGTACCCTCCCGGAAATACTCGGTGATCTTTGTGCTCTTTGATCTCACCGTGCCGGAAGAGATATCTTCGACCATCTCCTGGCAGAATTGCGTAGCTCGCTGGCCGGAGACCGAACAAATCTCCACTTCCTTCAGAGAGTCCGGTCTTTCGATATTTTTTCCACCGAAGGAAGGCGCAGCCGCATTCATCGCCGCCGCCCATACAGGCATGGAAAGATCGCGACTGAATGCGCCCGGATAGATTGGCTCACTGTTGCCTTGCAGGAAACCCGTCCAGACACCGCAGGTGACGCGGCCATTGTAACCGAGAAACCAAGTGTCCGCGAAGTCATGCGTCGTCCCACCCTTGCCAGCACCGAAAAGCGGTTTTTCTAACAGACTGCCGGCAAGACCACGGGCACTGCCATCGGTCATGCCACCAGCCATCATGTTGTGGACTTGCCAAGCGACCGCCGAGTACAGCAGTCGCCTTGAAGTATGCACGATTGGCTTGCGTAAATAGACCACACGACCTGACGAGTTCTCAATGCGATCGATATAGGAAAAATTAGCGGCCCCGCTCCGACCACCGAGTGGGAAGGTGGACATCGCAGTGACGGCTTGTTTCATCGAGGCGGGTTCCCAGCCGACGCTGACCCGCGGCAGCGGCTTCGAATTCTTCATCGAAAAACCGAACTGGACCGCCGCGGCGATGATGCGCTGGATGCCAACTTCGCCGCCGAGCTTCACTGTCGCCGCAATCTTCGAGTGCGCGAACGCCCTCCTCAGGCTGATCATTCCATCATATTTCGGCGAAGGCACCTCCATGCCCCATTCACCGAGAATGCCTTCTTGGCCGCCGACCATGACCGCGCGGTTGTCCATCGGCTCGTCCTCAAGCGTGGCAGCGGGCGAGTGTTTTTCGGCGAGAGCGGCTGAATACAGGAAAGGAAAAAACGCGGTGCCCAAAGGACGTTTCCCCATCTCTATGAAATCATAAGGAGCCTCTGCGTAATCTCTGCCACCGACATGCGCCAGCACCTCGCCGGTGGAATGATCCACCATGAAAACGGCACCTTGCAGATAAGCGGGATCAGCGTTCTTTTTCTCGCGGTCATACTCGGAATACTTCTGCCGGGTGTATCCGGGATTTTTCTCTGCGGCGGAGAGAGAGGCCGCCAACGCCTTTTCCGCCGCGTTCTGCACTTCCGAGGAAATTGTCGTATGAATCGTGTATCCTCCTGCCGCCAGCGCGTCCACACCCAGCGATTTGGCAACACCGTCTGCGATGCGCTCATAAAGATGCGAGGTGCCGCGACGCAGCGGCTTCGGATTCACAACCAGGCTCTTGAGCTTCGTCTCAACGAGCTCTTTAGCGGATAGCATCCCCTCCTCACGCATACGCGTCAGCACCATGTCGCGCGCCTTTCGGCTATCCTTGATGCTGTTGATCGGCGAGTTTTTTGTCGGATTCTTGATCAAGCCGACAATGGTAGCGCACTCTTGCAGATTCAGAGCCTTCGGTTCTTTTCCGAAGTAGCCCAACGAAGCGGAACGCAGCCCGTAGAAGCCGCTGCCGAAGTAAATCCGGTTCAGGTAGAACTCCAGGATCTCCTTTTTCGAATGCCGCTCCTCAATGCGCATCGCCAGAAAAGCTTCGACCATTTTCCGCTGGATTCCACCTTCACCCCGCGCCGACGCATCCTGCTTCAGCGGAAACGCATTCCGCGCGAGCTGCATTGTTATCGTGCTTGCGCCTTGTGTGGTTTCACCCGCTTGGTAGTTCAGCTTGAGGGCGCGAATGATTCCGATGTAATCCACCCCCGAGTGAGATTTGAAACGCGAGTCCTCGCCGGCACACAGAGTTTTGATGAAAAGGTCGGGTACATCCGCGATGGCCATGATGCTGCGGTTCTGGACGAAGATTCGCCCGATCTCTTTGCCGTTGCGGTCGAGGATCAGGCTCGGCACCTCCAGATCATTGATCCGCTTCAGATCATAGGTCATGGCACGCTCGCGGTATTCGCGGGTGTATTGTTCCGCGAAAAGGAAACCGAAACCACCAGCGATCAGGACGAGCATGAAGCTCACCAACCAAAAGGTTTTGCGCTTGTAGAAACGGCGTTTACCGCTCTTCTTCCGGTTGTTGTTGCTTTGTCGCGCCATGTCAGATGCCATTCCGAAGCCGCCTTACGGCGACGCCCCGATTCCGCAGGATTACCCGAATTCCATGGGCGCGGCAATCCCTTCCTTGCGAGAAAAGATCATCTCCGAGATATCGAAGCGGGGCAGCATCTCATTTCCCGAATATCTAGCCATCGCACTCTACGATCCGGAACTCGGCTACTACGCGCGTGACAGCACCCAAGTCGGGCGCCGTGGTGATTTCTACACCAGCGTCAGCGTTGGTTCTCTGTTTGGAAGGTTGCTTGCGCAGCGTTTCCTTGGGTGGTGGGAGACAAACGGCCAACCAGCGGACTGGCGCATCCTCGAGATCGGAGCGCACGATGGAACACTCGCGGCGGATATTCTTTCGGAAATCCGCCAACTGTCCCCGGATGCGTGGCAGGCACTTGAATACGCGATACCAGAACCGCTACCTCGCCTGCGCGGTCTCCAGAAAGCACGTTTGGAAAATCTGGCCTCTCGCCTACTCATTGCCGAGAGCTTCGAAGCGATCTCCGCACACGCTCTCCCAGGAGTCGCGTTCGGAAACGAAATCCTCGATGCCCTACCCTTCCATCTTATCGAATTGAAAAATGACGTATGGAAAGAACTCCATGTCATCGCTGGTGAAAATGGAACGCTGGCACTGGAACCACGCGAAACATCCATCCAACTCGGCAATTCTTTCCCCGAAGGCTACCGAACGGAAGTCAGGACAAATTTCCCAGACTTCCTGGCGAGTGTCACCGCTTGCCTGACCAATGGACTCCTGATGTTCGCAGACTATGGCTTTGCCGCGCCGGAATACTACGATGTTTATCGTAGTTCAGGCACGCTGAGAACCTTCTCGTCACACAAAGCGGGTGAAGATCCCTTCGCCGCGCCGGGGGAAAAGGACATCACCGCCCACGTCGATTTCACGGATTTTGCGAAAACTGCCATCGCGCTCGGCTATTTCCCCAGCGCCTTCTCAAGCCAAGGCAACTACCTCACAAACCTTGCGAAAACATTGATCCTCAATGGCGGCGTGGATGACACGAAAACAATCGCCCAATTCCAAAGCCTCACCCACCCCGCCCATCTCGGCGCGAAATTTCACATCATCGAGCTGACCCGCTCGGCGGAAATACCGCCGGAGGTCGCGCACCGGCTGGCGCTTTAATCAATCAAAGAAACGAATCTTACCGGTGTCGGGCAGCTTGCCGGCGGCCATCGCTGCGTGCTGCTCATCGGTGCAAGCGGAGTCGATCGGCGCGTCTGGCTGGATCTCGTTATCCTGCACCACTCCGTTAGATAGCATCCATTTCTCCACTTCCTCACCGCTGATGTCGGGAAGCATGGTTCCATTGATCTCTACACAAGGAGAAAGCGACTGGCCGCTGCGCTGTTCCATCTCCCAGCGGAACGCGGGATTCTTGATGATATCCTTCTCCTCGAAGGGCAGGTCGTATTTCCGCATGATGGCGCGAACTCCTTCGCTCCATCCGCAGAATGTTTTCAAGTAGGCGGTGATCTTCGGCTGCGTGGTATCCATGTGGCGCGGAACATAGGGGTCGCGCAGTGTTTTGCAACCCGCTTCCTCATTCAGCGCCTTTCCTTTGCGACATACCAGAGCAGCCCCCCGCCGAACATCAGCCCACCGAAAAAGATCCACCAGAACATACCCTTCACGAAATCCGGTATATCCACGTTCATGCCAAAAAGACCGCCGAAGGCGACCAGTGGCAGGAAAAAACCGGTAACTAGGTTGAGCTTGAAAAGGATGTTACCGAGGCGTTCGGCGGATTTTGTGTGTGCTTCGGCGGCTTCGGCTTGCCAGAAAAGCAGGGTCTCCCGCCCGTCCGATTGTAAAAGTTCTGCGGCGCGCTCGATTTCCCGCGCTCGGTCGCGGTAGGTTCGTATCTCGCGATCATCGGGTTCCTGATTTAGCACCTGCTCCAGCGCGACGACCATGTTTCGGCTACTCCGCGTGAGCGGCCCGGCATGCTTAAGGACTCGGAATAGATCCTCCGCCTCGTCGGTCTGTTCGAGAATCTCTTCGTTCTCATCGATCACCTTTGCGTAACGATCCAGCAAATCATTCAGCCCCTTCAACCCCTGACCATCCGGCTGGAACCAGCGCCCGTCGTGCCTCCGCCAGAAAAAGATCGCATCCCGCTCCGGGACGCCCGCCTTCGGCACCTCATGGATTACGAGCAATAATTCGTCTTGCCCCACCACACAGCGCTGGTGCCCCGGCCTATCGCTGAGCTGTTCGAGAAGATCTCGCTCGAGTGTGTAATGCGTAGGTAAATTAATTTTCTCTTCCGTCATCCGCCCTTCTTTTATCGGAATACACTCCACTCTGCAACCGCAGGAATCCGATCTTGCGCCTTGATTCCCGGTGATTTTCTATGACAATCCCTTCGGAAATATGAAATACTTTCACTTGTTCTGCACATCTTTGCTTTTGTCCTCCTGCTTTAACTCCCTGCCGCCAGGCTCGGATTACATGGCTGGAGTGGGCCCTGTTCACCGTCCCACCTCCGGCGGTCCGCACCATCCCGCCCCCGCTATTCCAGACGACGTTTCCTACTGGGATGGCGACGGCGTTAAAGGAAGCCCTCTCATCAAGATCAACCGCCGCGAGCAGAAGGCATTTTTCTACAAGTCGGGCGTGCTGGTCGGAGTGTCGCGCATTTCCTCCGGCAAGGAAGACACCGGCACCCCGGCGGGCCCCTACAAGATCAGCCAGAAGAGCAAGGATCACAAATCCTCGGTTTACGGCGTCATCAAGGACAAGGCCACCGGAGAGATGGTGAACGACAACGCCGATATCCGCGTGGACAAGCCAGCAGCAGGACAAGCTTTCTACAATGCCCCGATGCCTTACTTCATGCGTTTCAACGGCGGCATCGGAATGCATACCGGCTACCTCCCCGGCTACGCGGCTTCCCACGGTTGCGTCCGTATGCCCCACCACATGGCGGAAAAGTTCTTCGATAACGTGGAAGTCGGCACACTGGTGATTGTCGAGTGAGCTCAGCCCAAACGCTGATCGAAAAGAAACGGCCTCGGTGCGGAAAAAACGATTTTTCGGAAATCTGGGTGTTTTACGTTGAGCATTAGTATGCGCTCTGCCGAGACGATCACGCTGGGAAGAAGAATTGCTGCTTTTTCGCCGCGATGCACCCAGTCTGCACCGAACTTCCGCGCCACCGATGGCGACAACACATCATCCGATCCCGCCGGTAAATCCTCTGGTAAAACCGATTCAATCATCCTGGCCGGAACCTCCGCCTCAATGACGACCCACGACAGATTCACCGCCGCACGCCCTGTGTGGACGAGAATTTCGAGAGCTGCAAGAGCCCGCGAATCCGTAAGGTAAGCGACAGGGATTCCCGGTGGATTCCACCGACCTCCCATTTTCCGAGCGCCCTCGCCATCCATCGCGGAGGCCGCGCGATGACTTCCCACAATACGGTAAAAATGGGACATGTTAGTTCGGCACGCCGTTTTCGATACGCCAGATCAAAGCCTCCACCTCGCGCGCGCCGATCTCGGTATCCGCGTAGTCCAAAGGGGCTTCGCCGTTGAAGGCGATCGCTGGGCTAATTAGCCATTTCACCGCCGCCTCTTTCGATTGGAAAAAAGCCGCCACGCAGTGGAAAATCCGCGCATAGCGCACCAAACGATCCGATTCCGAGCGATCCAGATGACCGCTTTTTTTTCGACGGTGCAAGGTAGCGCGAGACATTCCAAGCAGCCCGCCGAGTCTTTCTTCTGTGATCCCAAGCATTTCACGGAACGCATGGAACTCGGCGAAATCCAACCCGTCCCGAACCCTCTCTACCACATAAGCGGCTTCCGGTTCGCGGAGCACGCTACTTTCTTCCGTGCCTTCCATGGCGCGCTCCAGCATCCCTTTCATTTGGTCGCTCGCCTTTGCTTTGTATTTCATTTGCTACAAATTATTACTTCATAAGAATCAAATCAAGCATTTTCTCAAAAAAGAAGCCAGCCGATTTGGCGGCTGGCTTCCGGGAGTTTCTTGGAAACGAGTTCGGCTTAATAACGATAGTGATCCGCTTTAAACGGACCGTCCGCCGACAGGCCGATGTAGGCAGCCTGCTCGTCGGTGAGCCTGGTGAGTTTCGCACCGATCTTTGCCAAGTGGAGGCGCGCCACCTCTTCGTCAAGGTGCTTCGGTAGAACGGTAACTTGACCCGCCTTATATGTATCGCGGTTTTCCCAGAGGTCGATTTGCGCGAGCGTCTGGTTGGTGAAGCTGTTCGACATCACGAAGGACGGGTGACCCGTTCCGCAGCCGAGGTTCACGAGGCGGCCTTCTGCCAGCATGTAGATGCTGTTGCCGGCCGGGAAGGTGTATTTGTCCACCTGAGGCTTGATGTTCAGCTTCACAACGCCGGGGGCCTTGTTGAGCTTATCCATCTGGATCTCGTTGTCGAAGTGACCGATGTTACAAACGATCGCCTGGTCTTTCATCTTCGACATGTGGTCGAGCGTGATGATGTCCTTGTTGCCTGTGGTAGTGACATAGATATCACCCCAGCCGAGGGTGTCCTCGATGGTGAGAACGCGGAAACCTTCCATCGCTGCCTGCAGCGCACAGATCGGATCGACCTCGGTAACCACCACTTGTGCACCGGAACCGCGCAGCGCTTGTGCACAGCCTTTTCCGACATCACCGTATCCGAGGACAACACCGACCTTGCCTGAAATCATCACGTCGGTGGCGCGTTTGATACCGTCGAGTAGCGATTCGCGGCAGCCGTAAAGGTTGTCGAATTTAGACTTCGTGACCGAGTCATTGACGTTGATCGCAGGGATGAGCAGCGTGCCGGCTTTCGCCATCTGATAGAGGCGGTGGACACCGGTCGTGGTTTCTTCGGAAACACCTCTCCAGTCTTTCACGATGGTATGGAAAATGCCGGGCTGCTTGACCTTAATATCCTTTAGAAGATCCTTGATGACCTGCTCTTCTTCGCTTTCGCCCGGGCTATCGATCCAGTTGGAACCGTTCTCCATCTCGTAGCCTTTGTGGATGAGCAAAGTTGCATCACCGCCGTCATCTACGATGAGTTGCGGACCAAGGCCGTCCTGATTGACGAGTGCCTTCCATGTGCACCACCAATATTCCTCCAGTGTCTCGCCTTTCCAGGCAAACACCGGAATCTCACGTGCAGCAATAGCCGCCGCGGCATGATCCTGGGTGGAGAAAATGTTGCAGGAAACCCAGCGGACTTCGGCACCGAGATCGGTAAGCGTCTCGATGAGAACCGCCGTCTGGATCGTCATGTGCAGCGATCCCATGACGCGCACGCCTTGCAGCGGCTTGGTCTTGCCATACTTTTCCCGTGTCGCCATCAGGCCGGGCATCTCGTGCTCGGCAATGTCGATTTCCTTACGTCCGAAATCGGCGAGGCCGATGTCCCTTACTTTGTAGTCTGTAAAACTCATATCTTTTTTATTGGTGTTAGGTGATGGTTTGATTCGTTTAGATTGTAACGGGCTGGAGACTTAAGACGGCAAGACACAGGACACAAGAGTCAGAGGAATATGCTGAGGAGTTTGGGGATGATTCCGGCAGGGATGAGGCGACGGCGCAGACCTTCTAGCATGGCACCGATTTCCTTTGCTTCGTGGATCAGGGGACTGGCTTTCTCGATCTCAAAAACACCAGCCCGTATACCTATATAAATCTGCGTTCTGAGTTCTCCTGCCGAACCTTTTGCTATGGCGAGAAAACGTCTGAACTCACGGTTACTGTCTCGCTCCGCACCTTCGGCGATGTTCGACGGCACGGAGATACAACTCCGCGCCATCTGATCTCGCAGCGCATAAAGTTTAACAGGCTCGATCAGCTCAATGACGGAGACAGCCAGTCGCGATGAACGCTTCCAAACCTCCAACTCCTCAAAATTATGCTGCTCCGAACCCATCCTCTTATCTTATGTCTTATAGCCTTGTGTCTTATGTCTTAGGCGTATGCCTTATTTAATGCGGCGACTTTGTCGGTTTTTTCCCACGTCAGATCCGCATCGTCTTTGCCGAAGTGGCCGTAGTTGGTGGTTTTCGAGTAGATGGGGCGCAGCAGTTTCAGCTGGCTTACGATGTCCGCAGGCTTGAAGGAGAAAACCTTGAGAACGGCGGAGAGAACCTTTGAGTCATCACCGGTGCCGAAGGTATCGACGTGCACGGAAAGCGGTTGCGGGTGACCGATGGCGTAGGCGAACTGCACCTCGCACTTCGATGCGAGACCAGCTGCGACAACGTTTTTTGCAACCCAGCGGCCCATGTATGCGGCGGAGCGATCCACCTTGGACGGGTCTTTTCCGGAGAACGCGCCGCCACCATGGCGACCCATGCCGCCGTAGGTATCGACGATGATCTTGCGTCCGGTCAGGCCGCTATCGCCCTGCGGGCCACCGACGACGAATTTTCCGGTCGGGTTGATGAGGTATTCGGTGTCCTTGGTGAGGAGGTTTTTCGGAAGAACTTTTTTGATCACCTGCTCGATGCAGAATTTCTCGATCTCAGCGTGGGAAACATCGGCCGCGTGCTGGGTGGAAATGACCACATTGACGATGCGGGTCGGCTTGCCGTTGGTGTATTCGACAGCCACTTGTGATTTCGCGTCGGGGCGCAGCCATTTGGCTAGTTTGCCAGCCTTGCGGATGCGGGTCAGTTCGCGACCTAGGCGGTGCGCGAACATGATTGGTGCGGGCATGAGTTCCGGCGTCTCGTCGCAGGCGTAGCCGAACATGATTCCTTGGTCACCGGCGCCTTGCTCCTTGTGCTTTTTACCATCGGCACTTTTGGCGTCCACACCTTGCGCGATGTCGGGGGATTGGGTGGTGAGGTAATTGTTGATGAAAATGCTGTCTGCGTGGAACACGTCGTCGCTGTTCACATAACCGATTCCGCGCACTGCGTCGCGGATCACTTTCTCGATGTTGATTACCGAGCCGATCGGCTTTTGGCCAATTTTCGGGATCGTGATCTCGCCGCCTACCACGACAATGTTACTTTTCACGAAAGTCTCGCAAGCCACGCGGCTTTTCGGGTCAATCGTAAGGCAGGCGTCGAGGATGGCGTCGGAGATGGTGTCCGCGACCTTGTCAGGATGGCCTTCGCCAACGGATTCTGAGGAGAAGATGTAGTTACTCATTGCTGTTCGTTTTGGTGTTCGTTTTTTCGTATCGTCAAATCGCGATGCGTTGATCTATGCTTCTAGCCATGCCGTCAACTATCAAATCCCTGAAACTCCTTTCCGACCCCACTCGGCTGCGGATCCTGTCTCTGCTAGCACAGGACGCTCTCTCGGTCGCGGAGCTTCAGGAAATCCTAGGGATGGGCCAGAGCCGGATCTCCACCCAGCTTTCCCAACTCAAAGCCGCCAGCCTGACCGCGGATGAGCGCAGCGGAAAGAATAACGTCTATTCCGCCTCGATGCCGCCGGAACTCGCGGCCATCGCAAAACGGGCGGCCGAGGAGATTCCCGAGATCGCCTCCGACAACATCGCACTCCGCCACATCCTTTCCAAACGCAAGGACTACGCCCGCGCCTACTTCGACGAGCTCGCCGGGCGCTTTGGAAAAGACTACGTCCCCGGCCGCTCCTGGAAAGCTCTCGCCGAAGCGCTTTTGAAAGCCATGAACTACCGACACGTCGCCGATCTCGGCGCGGGTGAGGGCACGCTTTCGCAACTCCTGGCCCAGCGCGCGGAGAAAGTTATCGCCATCGATCTCTCGCCGAAAATGGTCGATTACGCCCAGAAACTCGCCGTCTCCAACGGCCTCGCGAACCTTGAGTTCCGCATTGGCGATATCGAGGAACCGCCGATCGATGACAGCTCCATCGACCTCGCCATCCTCAGCCAAGCTCTCCACCATGCGGAAAACCCACAGCGCGCCATCGATGCCGCATTCCGCATCCTCCGCCCCGGCGGGCGTCTCATCATACTCGATCTAGTTCAGCATAATTTTAACGAAGCCCGCGAGCTATACGCCGACCGCTGGCTCGGCTTTTCCGAAAGCCATATTGCCTCAATGATGGGAAAAGCGGGCTTTACCGGCATCGAGACCGTTATTGCCGACAAGGAGGAAACGCATCCGAAATTCCAGACGCTGCTCGCAGTTGGCAGCCGCTCTTAATTACGGTTTAACAAAGACCCCTCACCCCAGGCGGCCGTCATTCTCCCCCCGGATTATGACAGCTCTGCGCAGAGTGAGGAGCGACTGGTAACATGCTTGATCCATCTCCCGCTCGCAAGGTGCTTTTTAGAAATCGAGTTTTGATCAAACGGCAACCGTGCTTTGTCTATTGTTTTCCAAGGCTTGTGACAAATTCTAGCTTACATAGGCTCTTCTAACATTAGTGGATATTTCACTGAATCCTTACAACACGTAGACTTCTCCTTTGCCATTTCCCGGCAGCTCCCTAATGTTGCGGCAGCATGATTCGCCAAGCATCCGCAGTTATTCTTTCCCTGATCACCCTTCTGCCCGCCGCACTCAGCGCCGAGAACGGATCTGCATCGCTCTATCGCTCCGTGCTCCGTGTCGAGGTTGCCACGCAAACGCCGGATTATGAAACGCCATGGAATTCTGGTCGTTTCAGCGGAGGTATCGGCACCGGATTCCTGATCGGAAAAAACCGTATCCTCACCAACGCCCACGTCGTCTCGAACCAGCAGCGCATCCTCATCACCGTCCACGGCTCCCCGGAGAAATACCCTGCGAAAGTCGAGTTCATCGCCCACGATTGCGATCTCGCGCTGCTTTCTCTCGAGGACGATTCCGATTTCGCAAACTTCCCCATTTTTCAGATCGGTGAGACCCCGGCTCTCGAGTCCCAAGTCACCGTCATCGGCTATCCCGTCGGAGGCGAGCGCCTTTCAGTCACCAAGGGCATCGTCTCGCGCATCGATTTCCAGCCCTACTCACACAGCCGCGCCGACTCACACCTCGTCGTCCAAATCGACGCCGCCATCAACCCCGGCAACTCCGGCGGCCCCGTGCTACAGGATGGCAAAGTCGTCGGCGTCGCTTTCCAAGGCCTGCGTCAGGCGGACAATACCGGCTACATCATCCCGCCCCCCGTGGTAAAACGTTTCCTCAAAGACATCGAGGACGGCTCCTACGACGAATACGCGGAACTCGGTATCAACGAATTTCCCCTCCACAACCCCGCCATGCGCAAAGCCCTCGGCCTTCCCAACGATGGCCAAGGCGTGCTTGTCACCAATACCATTCCCACCAGTTCTGTCGATGGCATCATGAAAAGCGGAGACATCCTCATCGCTCTTGACGGCAAGCCCGTGGACTCCGCCGGCCAAGTGCTTGTAGATGGCGAAAAGGTGAATCTAAACGAGATCATCGAGCGTAAATACACCGGCGACAAGGTCACCATCCGCTTCTTGCGCGAGGGCGCGTTGAACAATATTGATGTTACCCTCAAGCCCCTATCGCACTCACGGATGTATGCCGTGCAGTATGAGAAAAAGCCGCGCTATGTCGTCTTTGCCGGCCTTGTTTTCCAACCACTCGACACCAATCTCTTCGCCACCGCCAAGTTCAACGACGTCACCGTCCGCCGCCTCTACACCGACTACGTCTCGAAAGGGATTTTCCAGGAGAAAAAAGACATCGTCATGCTCACCCGCATCACCCCAGATCCAGTGACCTCGCAGATGGACAACTTCACCGGCCTCGCCGTAGATAAGATCAACGGCACCGTCGTCCGCGACCTCGCCCACGCCCATGAGCTCCTCTATGGCGAGAACCCACCCGAGTTCCACACCATCGAACTCCACGGCGCCCAACGCCCCGTCATCATCCCCTCAGAAAAAGTCAAAGAGGCCAACGCCCGCGTCCAAGCCAACTACGGCATCTCCAAGCTCGCCAACTTGCAGGACTGAGGGAGCCGCCGAAGTCTTCTTTAAAATTTAAAATTTAAAATTCTTGCCCCGCGTCGCCATTGCTCTCGGCTCGAATCTCGGCGACCGCGCCGCGAACCTCGCCGCAGCTACCAACGCACTGCGCACCCTCGCCACGAGCGGCGAGCCGTTTCTAACAGCCTCACTCCACGACACGTCGCCGCAGAACTGCCCGCCCGACTCCCCACGTTTCCTCAACACCGTCATCGACCTTGATTACCCCGGCTCCGATCCACTCGCGCTGCTGGCAGAAACCCAAGCCATCGAGCGAGCCCTCGGTCGGGAGCACAATCCCGTCCGCAACGCTCCCCGCGTGATCGACATCGACATCCTCCTCTTCGGCGACGTTTCCCTAAAACACCCAGAGCTGGAGCTTCCCCACCCGCGTATCGCGGAACGCCCTTTCGTCCTCCTGCCGCTTCGGGAAATACGCGAGTATCCTCTGCAGAACGGCTAAAAGATTTGCCATAATTCCGTGTGCATATCCATACCGCCGGAGGCTTTGGACTGCTGCGGTTCTCATCCGCAGCTTTTTAGGTTAGTGATGGAAAAACGAACGCAGTTGGGTATCAATTTTTTACCGCAAAGCAGAAGTCGCAGAGGGAACGCTGAGAAGAGTTTATGCTTCGCGGTAGGGTATGCCATTTGCGATAATCTGGCGCGATCCAAAAAAATCTAACTCCTCTTCCTTGAATTTTGAATTTTGAGGACTAGGGGTTTGTCATGACCTATCTTCTCATCGGCGGTAACTCGGGTATCGGCCTCGCCACAGCAGAATTTCTGCAATCCCAAGGCCACCAAATCATCGCCGCCTCCCGCAGTGGCGATCGCCTTACCGCGCTCGGCATCCCTGTCCAGCCATTCGATGCCAAAGCTCCGCAACCCCTTGTTCTCCCAGAAACGCTCGACGGCCTTATTTATTTTCCCGGCACGATCACCCTCAAGCCCTTCCACCGCCTCACGGCAGAGGATTTTCTAAGTGACTTTCAGGTGAATTTCCTCGGCGCCGTCCATGCCATCCAACAGGCACTGCCCGCACTGAAAAACGCGCCAGCTGCCTCCATCGTGCTATTCTCCACGATTGCCGTCGCACAAGGCATGGCCTTCCACGCATCCATCGCCGCCGCCAAGGCTGCCGTGGAGGGTTTGACAAAATCACTCGCCGCCGAACTCGCACCGAAGATCCGCGTCAACGCGATCGCCCCTTCTCTAACAGATACGCCCCTCGCCTCCATGCTCCTCGGCAACGACGCGAAAAAAGAAGCCGCCGCCAAACGCCACCCGCTCCAAACCGTAGGTGACCCCGCCCACGTCGCCCGCCTCGCTGCCTTTCTCCTCTCCGCGGAATCCGCTTTCATCACTGGCCAAATACTCCGTCCAGACGGCGGCTTATCTTCGGTGAGAACGTTTTAAGGAGTCGGGATATTCCTGTCCCGACTTTTCCCGACGCTGGAAGAGAGGGACAGAAATATCCCTCCTCCTTATGCCAGAATCTTCTGGATGATATGCCCGTGGACATCCGTGAGGCGGAAGTCGCGGCCTTGGAAGCGGTGGGTGAGACGCGTGTGATCGATTCCTAACAGATGCAAAGCGGTGGCGTTCAGGTCGTGGATGTGGACGGGATCTTTCACGACGTTGTAGCTGAAATCATCCGTCTCGCCGAAAACCTGGCCGCCTTTCACGCCCGCCCCCGCCATCCAGATGCTGAAGCAGCGAGGGTGGTGGTCGCGGCCGTAGTTGTCGGCTGTGAGTGCTCCCTGAGAGAAAACAGTGCGTCCGAACTCGCCGCCCCAGATGACGAGCGTATCTTCCAACAAGCCGCGTTCCTTCAGTTCCATAATCAAGGCGGCGGAGGGTTGATCCACATCGTAGCACTGGCTCTTGATGCCTGCTGGGAGATTGTCGTGCTGATCCCAGCCGCGGTGGTAGAGCTGTATGAAACGCACGCCGCGCTCGGCGAGGCGGCGGGCGAGAATGCAGTTCGCGGCGAAGCTGCCGGGCTTCTTCGATTCCGGGCCGTAGGCCTCGAAGACTTTTTCCGGCTCTTGTGAGATATCGGAAAGCTCGGGCACGCTGGCCTGCATGCGGAAGGCCATCTCGAACTGATCGATGCGGTTCCGGGTTTCCGGATCTTGAAAATCGTTAAGCGCGAGGTGGTTCAACCCTCCGAGATCATCGAGCATGGCACGGCGGCGCGCGGTGGTGATACCAGCAGGATTATTGAGGAAAAGGACGGGGTCCTTGCCGGAGTTGAAGCGCACGCCCTGGTATTTCGCAGGTAAGAAGCCGGCTCCCCACATGCGCTCGTGGAGCGGCTGCGCGTTGGTTTTTCCGCTGGGGCGGGAGACCATGGCGACGAACGATGGCAGGTTCTCGTTCATCGTGCCGAGGCCGTAAGAAACCCACGCGCCCAAGGAGGGACGCCCGCCATTCATGTGGCCGGTCTGCAACAGGGTCATCGCGGGATCGTGGTTGATCGCCTCGGTGTGCATGGAACGGATTAGGCAGATATCGTCGGCGAGCTTCGCGGTGTGCGGCAGTAGTTCACTGAGCCACATGCCGCTCTGGCCGTGCTGGGAAAATTTATAAACCGACGGAGCGATGGGCAGCCGACCCTGTCCTGAGGTGAATCCGGTGAGGCGCTGGTCACCGCGGACGGAAGCCGGCATGTCTTTGTCGAACATCGCGGCAAGACCGGGCTTGTAATCGAAAGTCTCCAACTGCGAAGGCGCACCGGCTTGCGTGAGCCAGATGACGCGCTTCGCCTTCGCTGCGAAATGCGGCAAGGGAGAGCCGCTCGAGGAATTCGCTGCGAACAGACGCGGGTTGAGCAGCGAGGCAAGAGCCGCCGAGCCGATGCCCAGGCTGGCCTTTCCCAGAAACTGGCGGCGGGTGACGTTGAGTGGATCAAAAGGGTGCATCATTGCGGTAACATTTTATGTGCTTACGGAAAACCCTCACCCGTTTTTTCAGCGAGATCGGAAGAAGTGGCGGTCAGTGCGAGGATTTCCTTCATCACCCGCGAGCACTCGGCGATGTAAGCGGGTTCGTGCTCGAGTTGGAAAACCTGCCCGGAGAGTTCGCCAGCATCAAGAAGTCCGGCACGAATGAGGGTGACGAGGGTATTGATGTCCTTGAGACCGCGATCCGACTCACGCCTCCCCATGCGCCGATCCACGCGGGAGTGCGCCGTGGCGTTCACTTTGGAAACGGCCATATCCATCGGATGAAGCGCCGCGACACGGGCGAATCCGGGCATGGGAACCAACCGCTCGCGCCAGCCTTTCGGAAACGCATCCGCAAGCCGGAGATCCACGAAGTCCGCATAGAATCCGTGGGTAAGGTGGTAGCTTTGTTCGCGACCGAATTCGGCGATCAGAGCCTCACGAAAAGAACCATCATCAGGATCCAGAAAGAAATCCGCATCCAAGGTGGTTTCTACACCTATCGCCTCAGGTGGAGCGGTTGCGAACGTAGCGAAAAGGGACGATGACCCGAATAGGATCAGCCGACGTTCGCCCGAACGACTCCCGACGTTGCAAATCAGGTGATTCAGTGAGCTGAAGTCCATGAAAGCTCTTTCAACTCTTCCTTGTTCAGAATGCCGGGGAAGGGCGAGAAATCCTTCCACAAAACCGATTCCCAATCCTGATCGCGAAGGATAAAGAGCAGCTTGGTCATGCCTTCTTCGGTCGCCTGCGCATCGTGGATCATGGTGCGCCAGCCTTCAAGGCGCACGCGGGCGGAGTGACCGTTGCCCAGCCAACGGGCGATATTGGCGAGAGGGATTTCCAATAGCGAGGGATCCGCCTCGATCTTATCGGCCATCAGCCGGAATCGGTCGGCGGAGACTTCGTCGCCGGTGCGTTCGCGGGCTGTGTAAGGGAGGCTCATCGGATTGAATCTACCAAAATACGGATGGTATGCCAAGCTGGCGTTTCAGGGCTTGGTGACGGTTTCATCCATACAGAGAATCGTGCCCGCCACGCTGGCCAGAGCCGCGAGTTCGGCGGGATCGTATTTTGGATCGGCGGGTTTGGTGCCGACCGAGAGCAGCGCTTTCGCGGCCTCCGGATCGGCTCGGAAATCGGCGAGTGCGCGCTGGTGCGCGCGTTCGAGGATGGTCATTTCGGCCGGGCGCGGGGCACGGGCGAGTGCGGTGCGGAACCCGAACGCCAAGCGCTGCGGGGCGACGGCGGAGCTTTCCATCATCCTCACCGCGAGGAAACGGCTGGCCTCCACGTAGGTCGGATCGTTCATCAAATTTAGCGCCTGAAGCGGGGTGTTGCTGCGGGGGCGCTGGATCCCGCAAACTTCTCGGAACGGGGTGCCGAAGGAGAGCATGGCGGGGTGCGGCACGGAGCGCTTCCAATACGTGTAGAGGCTGCGGCGGAAAAGGTCTTCGCCGGTGCCGGGCACGTAGGTATCGGTGGTGCCGCCGCCGGTGAGCTGCTCGTAAATGCCAGGCGGGTGATAGGGCTTCACCGACGGGCCGCCGAGTTTGTTTGCCAGTAACCCGCTGACGGCGAGCGCTTGGTCGCGGATGAACTCGCCCATCAAACGGTTCCGTCCGCTGCGGGCGAGCAGGCGGTTTTCCGGATCATTCTCCAACAGCTCCGGGGTGAACGCGGCACCCTGCCGGTAGGTGGCGCTGGTGACCATCAATTTCATGAGGCGCTTCATGTCCCAACCCTTCGCAGTGAAATCCATAGCCAGCCAATCGAGCAGCTCGGGATGCGATGGAGAAGCGCCCTGCGAGCCGAAGTCCTCGCTGGTTTTCACGAGGCCGTATCCGAATACCTGCTGCCAGAAACGGTTCACCGTCACCCTAGCGGTCAAAGGGTTCTCGGGGGAGACCAGCCATTTTGCGAGGCCGAGGCGGTTGCGCGGAAGGTCAGCTGCCATCGGCGGTAGTGCGGCGGGCGTTGCGGGCTCGACTTTTTCAGCCCGCTGGTTGAACGCTCCGCGCGTGAGGACGAAGGTCGGCCGCGGCGCCGGCATTTCCGCCATGACCAGCGTGGTGGGGATGGTGAGTTCCAGCTCCTGGATCTTTTTCTTCATTGCCTCGATCTGATCCCCAGCTACCAGGACAGGGGACGAAGGGGCATCGGTGATCGCCAAGCGGAAACGTCCAAGCTGATGGCTCACATTGGGCGAATGGAAGCTGAGGGTAAGAGTCACCGTGGCACCCGGCTCAACTGTGATGGGGGCATCCGGAGTGAACTCTGCTGTGTGCGGTTTACCAAATTCGGGTTGGATCGCCCAGCCGCTGTTTTGATCGGCATCAATGGCATGATCGACCGGAAATTGCTCCTGGCTGAAGGTGGCGATAGCGTTCTTGAAAGCCACAGGTCGAGCGGCTGCCGCCGGTGCGTTCACTGACATGCGGATATCTGTCATGACGAAGTTGCCATTCACGGCGCGTCCCGGACCGCGGGCTGGCAGCGAATCGTCGGGCAGCGCTTCCAGCCGGATTGTCGAGATGGTTCCCAAAGTGACCGGGGCAGTGAGCGTGTAAGTCTCTTTGGCCGGATTCTCACCGCTGGCGAGAATCGATCCATCCTGCTGGATCGCCAGTGCGGCACCGCTGGCTGCCTTAAGTAATGTGGGGGCGAGAGTTTTCCAAGCAACCGTCGATGTGGCTTGAATTTGCTGTGACTTGGCGATTTCGGTACGGAGTTTCGCGATCTCCGCCTCGATCTCCGGCGCGGGCAGCTTGATCTGCGGTGGGCTGTTAACCCGGATCGACGCGTTATAATTACCTGCTCCGAGCTCCGGGACATTGTTGAAAAACGCCTTCATCGAGTAGAAATCTCGGGCCGTGAGAGGGTCGTATTTGTGGTCGTGGCAGCGGCAGCAGTTCAAAGTCTGCGCGAGCCAGACGGCAACCGTAGTTTCGGCACGGTCGGAAGCATATTCGTTGAGGAACTCCTCGGGGTCGATCGCACCCTCCTCGTTGAGCATGGTGTTTCGGTTGAAGCCGGTCGCGATGATCTGATCAAGCGTGGGGTTTGGCAACAAGTCGCCGGCAAGCTGTTCGATGGTGAATTCGTCGAACGGCAGATTACGATTGAAAGCGCCGATCACCCAATCGCGCCACGCCCAGATTTCGCGATCTCTATCCACTTGGAATCCGTTCGTGTCTGCGTAGCGCGCGGCGTCCAGCCAATCCACAGCCATTCGCTCGCCGAAATGCGGCGAGGCCAACAGGCGATCGACGACTTTTTCGTATGCGTCTTGAGACGTGTCGGCGAGAAATGCGTCGATCTCCGGCAAAGTCGGCGGTAGGCCGGTTAGGTCGAGGGCCACTCGGCGGATCAACGCTTCCTTCACCGCCTCGGTAGAAGGTTTGAGTCCCTTCTCCTCCAGTTGGGCAAGCACGAAATGGTCGATGGGATTGCGCGGCCACTCGGTCTGTTTCACCGCCGGGATGGTGGCAACGGGCGGCACAAAAGACCAATGCTTCTCATAAAGCGCGCCCTGCTCGATCCATTTCCGCAGCTTCGCTTTTTGTTCGGCGGAAATCGTCTTGTGCGTTTTCGGCGGCGGCATCACCTCGTCCTCGTCGGTGCTGTGGATACGCTGCCATAGCTCAGATTTCTCCACCGAGCCGGGCACAATGGAGGTCACTCCATCGTTGTCCGCCGTCGCCCCTTCGAATGTGTCGAGCCGCAGATCCGCCTCGCGTGTCTTGGGATCGAAGCCATGGCAGGCGAAGCAGTTGTCGGAAAGGATGGGTCGGATATCGCGGTTGTAGCTGATCGTTTCCGCCGACGCGCAGCAAACAATGCCCATGAAAAGCAGTAAATATCGGAAAATCATAGTTCGAGGAGGTATCGATTCGACAGGAGTTTCAAGCTTACCGCTCAGCCAGGCAACTTTTATCAGGCATCTGATTCCAAAATAGCCGTTTTTTTGATTTTCAGCGAGCTTGTAAAATAACCTCATTCAACCGAACACTTTGGCCATGCAGCTTGTAGGTATCGAAATCGCGCCCGGCGGCACTCATGGTGTCGTGCTCGACTTCGATGCGGCCAGAGTCGTCGGCTTTGATCTTCGGGAAATCGGCAACTGTCTCGTGGTCGGCGATCAGTCGGAGATCTGCGCGCCCGTTCCTGCAAACCGCGAGCTTTATGGGGATCTCATCGCTCGCCAGCCAAATCTGGCAGATGCCCTTCACCCAGCCAGATTCCCCTAAACGATGGCACAATCGCAAAAAACGGAAATCCGCGCGAACCGCAGCTCACGCCTCGCGGGTTATCTCGTAGGGTATTTGATGAAATGCTGGGGGCTCACCCTCCGCTACGAGATCAACGGCAAACCCGGCGTCACCGCTCCTGAAATCGCGCCCGCACCGGTCATCTTCGCGCTCTGGCACAACCGCATTTTCACGATGCCGCCGATCTGGCGCAGGACGGGCGGGAAAAATCGTAAATCCGTAGTCCTGACCAGTGCCAGCAAGGACGGCACCACCCTTGCCACCGCCATGTCCATGTTCGGCCTCGGCGCGATACGTGGCTCCTCCTCCCGTCGTGCGGTCTCTGCCTTGATCGGCATGAAAAAGGCGCTGCGCGAGGGCTTTGATGTCTGCGTCACTCCCGACGGACCAAGAGGCCCTCGCTACCAAGTCCAGCCTGGCGTCATCAAAATCGCACAGGCGACAGGCGCTAAAATCATCCCGATCCATATCCACTATACCTCGTTTTGGCAGTTAAATACCTGGGATCGCTTCGTCATACCCAAGCCCTTCAGCCGGGTATCAGTCATTTTCGATCAACCTCACCAGATTTCACAGGATGGCGGCGATGAGGCCTTCGAAAACGCCCGGATCGCGCTGGAAAAATGCTTGTCCGATGGTTGTGACGACCACAGAAGTTAAAAAAAATTATGGCGTAATACCCATAAATACAGGTAAATTTGGTTAATTTTTAAAAATATTAAGGAAATCTTAAATTTTTTATTGCCATCCAACTTAATTTATGAAAAAACACGACCCATGCATATGAAAACGCACCTCGCCTCGCTCGTCGTTGTTCTCGCTAGCACCGGCTCGCTGATGTCGGCCACTGAAACAGATCGCCTTAGGGCACTCTGTGCTGAGCAGGAAATGCAACTTCGCCAGCTTGAGGAAAAAATCGCGCAGCTCATCGATACGCCGCCGCCCTCGCGCCCCGCACCCTCCGTGCCATCCGCCTCCACTGAGGCTAGCGATACCAAATCCGTTTTCGAAGATACCACCTACACAGTGAAATCCGGCGATAGCATGGAGCGCATCGCCCGCCATCACGGCACCACCGCCTCGGCGCTCGCAAAACTCAACGGCCTAAAAGACGATTGCATCATCCACCCTGGCCAAAAGCTCAAAGTCCCCGGCAAGACCGCCGTGGCCACTAACCAACCAGCGCCCGCAAACGAATCCCGCACCCACACCGTGGCCACGGGCGAGACCTTCTACAAAATCTCCACGCAATACGCCGTAACCGTGGATGAACTCATCGCGATGAACCCAAGCGTGAACCACAAGTCGCTCCGCGTCGGCCAGAAGATCAAGGTGGATCGCACTAAAACGGCGGTCGCGAAAGCAGCGACTCCATCACTCGCGTCCAGCCCGTCGATCCCCATTCTCAACAACCCCGCTCCCATTGAGAAGCCCCGCACTTCGCCTCGCCCGCATCTTATTGAAAAAGAAATCACCTACGGCCAGTTCGCCGCGAAGCACGGTACTACCACACGCCGCCTCGACGAGCTCAACGGCCTCAAACTCGATCCCTCCACTGTCCTCGCCAAAGGCTCCGAGCTGTACATTCCCGCCCAGCCATAAGCGCACAACTCGGAAAGCCCCTAGGCAAAAATTAAAAATCCACCGGCAATCCCCTGCCGGTGGATTTTTAATTTGCGACGGTTCATCGTGATGAGATGGTCGGATTTGAATATCGGCTTGATGATTGAGAGGAATTCGCTAGCTTTCGACCATGACCGTTCGGGAAATATATGCATCCCTTAAGACATTGGCGCCAACTGAGCTTTTCGAAGTGAAAAAATCGGTGGACGAATTGTGTTCGCTCCTGACCGTAGAAAATTCTGAACCGAGCCGCGAAGTGCGTATCGCAAAGGCGAAGAAGGAAATTTTCACCGAGTATGATTCCATGCTGCGTGAACTCGCAAAATAACCGCTCGAAATGTTTGATTTTTTGGAACTTGAAGACGTTCTCGATCTTCACGAGGAGTCTCTGAAACGCTATGGCGGAGCTTACGGTTTGCGTGAATCTGGCTTGCTTGATTCGGCTCTTGCAGCAGCTCGCAATACCTTTCTCTATACTGGTGGCGATGTTTTTGATGTGGCAGCGGCCTACGCATTTCATCTCGCCGAATCCCAATGCTTCTTTGACGGAAATAAACGCACGGGCATCGGTTCGGCATTGCTATTTTTGAAACTGAATGAAATTGCCGCGCACGGAACTCCAGAGATCGAGAAACAACTCTACAAAGCCATGATCGCCATCGCGACGCATGAGCTGGACAAGCCCGGCTTCGCGGCTCTGCTTCGGGAAATATTCCATTAGTTCTCTCATCGTTGCACGGCAAGCTCGGGGCTGTTCACAATCAAATATATGGCCAGTTTCAGACGACTTAGCGGCCATTCGCGGTTGGATCTTATCCCTTGCTGATGCCCAGAATATGATTTGGATTTCCCCGCCATCTTCCCCATCCTCCTGCCCGTGAAGTCCGGATTCTTAGAAAAACTCGTCGCCCGCCTGGATCGGGTAGAGCCGGGAGAGATCCAGCAGATCGTCACCCGGCTGATCCAGGAGAAAGGTTTCCTAGAGAATGTATTCGAGGCACTGCAAGAGGGGCTGATCATCCTCGATCCGGATGGGAAAATCCTGTTCCTCAACCTTGCTGCCTGCCGCTTCTTCGGGCTGGACGCGGCGGAAACCCTCGGCCAACGCATCGCCGATAAAATCCGTGGTATCGATAGCATTTCCCTCAGCGGCTCCAGCGTGGCGGTTTCGCGGGACATCGAGATTTTCTATCCCGAGCATCGGAAACTCAATTTCTACCTCTCACCCATCGACGATCCGAAGAACCACGAACTGCCCCTCGGCCACGTGATGCTGATCCGTGACCTCACCAGCAGCCTAGCCGAGACACAGGAAAACCTAGAATCGGAGCGCCTCAACGCCCTCACGCTTCTAGCCGCCGGTGTCGCTCACGAGATCGGGAACCCGCTCAACTCCCTAGATATACACCTCCAGCTCATGGAGCGGAAAATCCGCCGCCTCGCCCCCGCCGATCGCAAAGGGCTTTCCGAGCACATGCACACCGCCCGCAAGGAAATCCAACGGCTCGATACAATCCTAAAGCAGTTCCTCCACGCCGTCCGCCCCACCACCCCACACCGCGAACGCCACGACCTCAACGCGATCCTCTGCCAGACCCTGACCCTGCTCGAACCGGAGATCGTCTCCCGCGGCATCACGGTAGATTTGGATCTCTCACCGAGCCTCCCCATGGCCATGGTCGATCCCGACCAGTTTCAGCAGGTTTTCTACAACCTCATGCGCAACGCCTACCAAGCCATCGCTGGGGAAAACGGAGTGATTGGTATCCGCACCCGCTCCTCGGAAACTGATTTCCTCATCTCCATCAATGACAACGGCACCGGCATCCCGCCCGAGCAGATGGGCAGCTTATTCGAACCTTACCGCACCACGAAATCCTCCGGCACCGGCCTCGGCCTGCTCATCGTCCGCCGCATCATCCGCGAGCACGGCGGCGAGATCGAAATCCAATCCCAACCCGACCAAGGCACCAATATCCTCATCCACTTACCTCACACTGCTCCCTCGCCGAGGCTTCTGCCTTCGCCGGTAATTGACGCGTGACATTAGAATTTAAAATTTAGAGTTTAAAGTTTCCCCGAAATGCCCCCCACCCTCCTAATCGTTGACGACGAACGCGCTACCCGCGAGGGGCTGCGCAGCGCGCTGGAGGAGGAGTTTGATGTATATCTCGCCTCGAACAACTCCGAGGCGCTCGCGATCCTGAAAAGCGAGGACATCCAACTCTTACTGACCGACCTCCGCCTCGGCGGCGATTCCGGGATGGATCTGATCGACACCGCCGCAAAGCTCCCCTCCCCGCCCGTGATCCTGATGATGACCGCCTACGGCTCGGTCGATACCGCCGTGGAAGCCATGCGCCGGGGCGCGTTCCACTTCGTCACCAAGCCATTGAACCTCGACGAGGTCGAGATGCTCCTGAAGCGCGCCCTCCGCTCCCGGACACTTGAAACAGAGAACGTCCAGCTCACTAAACAGGTGAAAAAAGGCGCCAGCCTTTCCCGCCTGATCGGGAAATCCCCGGAAATCAAGCGTGTTACCGAGCTGATCGAACAGATCGCGCCAACCCGCGCCACCGTCCTCATCGAGGGGGAATCGGGAACCGGCAAGGAGGTTGTCGCGCATGCGATCCATCATCTTTCCGGCCGCCCGGCGGCGAAGCTGGTGATTGTGAACTGCGCGGCGCTTTCTCCGCAGCTGCTGGAATCAGAGCTTTTCGGTCACGAGAAAGGCTCCTTCACCGGTGCGGCGCAGAAAAGGATCGGCCGCTTCGAGCAGGCGGATGGAGGAACGCTTTTCCTCGATGAAATCGGCGAGATCGACGCCGCCACACAGGTGAAACTCCTCCGCGCCCTTTCCGAAAGATCCATCGAGCGCGTCGGCTCGAACTCGCCGATCAAGGTTGATGTCCGTCTCCTCGCCGCGACCAATAAAAATCTCCGCCAGCTCGTCGATGCGGGTATTTTCCGCGAGGATCTCTATTTCCGCCTCAATGTCGTTTCCGTCATAATGCCCAATTTACGAGAAAGGCCGGAGGACATTATTCTGTTGGCAAATTCGTTTCTCAGCGAGTTCGCCGAGGAAAACGGACGCCCCGTGAAACCGCTCACCGACGCAGCGCTCCACCGTCTCGTCAGCTACACGTGGCCGGGAAATGTCCGCGAGCTCCGCACCGCCATCGAGCACGGGGTCGTAATGTCGAACGACGACACAATAGGCATCCAGCACCTGCCCGCTTTCCTTAATGACACTCCGAAAAGCCTCCAAGCACTTCAGCTGCCGGGAAAAGCCGTTCTGGACGCCCCCGATGCTTTCAATCTACATGAGCTGGAGAAATACACGATCCGCCGCGCGCTCGCTGAAACAGCAGACAGCCGCACGCGGGCGGCGGAGTTACTGGGAATCAGCCGCCGGACTCTGCAACGAAAAATTAAGGAACTAGGGCTTTAAGTTTTTCGGCGGGTAGCGTATCCCACTCTCCGGCATGAGCAACATACAAACCCGATTCGACGCTGGCACCACGATACGCTTTGTCCTTTTTATTCTGGTTCTCATTCTGCTGACAGTGGCAAACCTCTTCCCTTTCTTCAAGGGTCTCAACTCTCCTCATGCCATGGAGCAGGCAAATATCGCTCGCGAAATAGCACGCGGCAACGGCTTCACCACCAAAGTCATCCGCCCCATCGCATATGCACAGGCAATGGAAGAACAAGGGGGCACGGCCATCTTATTTAATGGATTCAAGGACACATACCACTCGCCGCTAAACCCCCTCCTCAACGCCGCGGTGCTGAAACTGGTTGGTGCCGATGACGCCGCAAAGTGGCAAATGGGGGAAAACGAGATGGTCTTCCCGCTGGATCGGGTCATTGCGACAGTGTCCACCCTCTGCTTCCTGATGTCGATTGGGGTCACCTATCTGTTAGTTTCCCGGATTTTCGATCAGAAAATCGCCGGGGTCACAGCCATCCTCATGCTTTTTTGTGAAACCTTCTGGCAATATTCCCTATCGGGTTTGCCACAAATGTTGATGTTGCTGCTTTTCTCCTGCGCCATCTATTTCGTTTATCGAGCTGTGGAGGAATCCAAGGAGGGGCGCCTCCCCTATATTCAAGCCATCATTGCCGGAATCTTTTTCACCTTACTGACACTGACACACTACGTCACGATCTGGATTGCCATAGGTTACATCATCTTCGCAGCAGTGGCATTCCGGCCACGCGGGGCAGTGGCCATCACCATCCTTTTTATTCTACTCATCCCGATGGCATTCATCATGTTGCGCAATTCGGAAATCTCCGGAACCCCGTTCGGCACAGCCTACCTGAACCTCTATAACGGCATGGGTGGCGGCACGGAGGAAAACGTAATGCGCATCCTCGACCTTGATTCCTTCCCGCTGCTCAATCGCGGCTTTGTCTCGGCGATTCTTCGCTCCACTCTAGTTCAAGCGTCCAGCTTGATCCCGTTCTTAGGCGGTATCATCGTCGCTCCCCTGTTCCTGATTGCACTGATGCATCCCTTCAAGCGAGCATCCATCGCCCAGTTTCGCTGGGCCATCCTGCTCATGTTTATCACATCGGCCTTCGGGCTCTCGATCTTCGGTGTCTCCGCCGATGATCTAAATCCAAATCAAACCCACCTTCTCTTTGCTCCCTTGATGACAGCCTACGGTCTGGCATTTATATCCACACTATGGAGCAGAATCCCCATCGTAACTTCCGCTCCGATGCTGCAAAACGTGCATTATTACCTAATCATCGGCATCACCTCTCTACCTCTGCTTTTAGCGATGCCCAACAAGATTCGGATCGGATTGGGACGGAGTGACAGCGGGGTCCCTCACTGGCCTCCTTACTACGCCCCAGCACTGAATCTCGCGCTCAATAAGTGGCTCAGCGATAAACAAATCTGCTTCTCGGATCAGCCTTGGGCGGTGGCTTGGTATGCGGATCGCATCTCGATCTGGTTACCTTCCAGTCGCCTTGACTTTGAGAAACTAGAAAGCAACGCCGCCGATCTGGAGACTCCTGTCGCAGGTATCCTCATCTCGCCTTCCTCACACGGTTCCGGAAACGCTGCAGAGGTCGCCGACAAATACAAGGATTTCACTTCGTTCGTAATGGATGGACGTATCTTTCTGGCAACTTACCCTCCCGGCCTGTCCATCTTCGACAAGGACAAAAAGGTTGAAGAAATCGCCCGCCGCTACCCGTTTCGTGCAACCTTGGTGGGAATGGACATGGTCTATTACTCAGATCGCGACCTGAACGCCATCGGGGGAGCCGTAGAGGAATAGGCACTGTTTTTTACTGATTCTTGATGATGCTATAAATTCATGCCTTCCCGCCGCAAAACCGATCCCACAAACCCCACCACCGACCTCTCTTTCGAGGACGCAATGGCGGAGCTGGAGAACATCGTCGAGGCGATGGAGGGTGAACAACTTCCTCTTGAAGAACTGATCGCCCGCTACGAGGCTGGTGCGCGTCTTCTCAAACACTGCGATTCCGTCCTCACCGGCGCACGGAAACGCATCGAACTCATCACACTCGCCGACCGGGAGGCGGAGAAACCTCAGGAACCTGCGACCGGAGATCCCGACGACGATCATGACATTACCCTCTTCTGAAATCCCTAACGAAGGGACTATCCAACAAACCAAGCTCGGCCGGCTGCTCGGAACCATCCAATCCCCGTGTGACGTACGTCGGCTTGCCGAATCGGATCTCACCGCCCTCGCCGAAGAGATCCGGGAAACCCTGATCAACTGCCTCTCCGTTACCGGCGGCCACCTCGGACCGAATCTAGGCGTCGTCGAGCTGTGCATCGCCATGCACCGTGTTTTCCACACCCCATCCGATAAGTTCGTGTTCGACGTCTCCCACCAGGGATACGTCCACAAAATGCTCACCGGCCGCGCCGCCACAATCGATACAATCCGCACTTACAAAGGCCTCAACGGTTTCCTGCTCCGCACGGAATCCGAGCACGATTCCTACGGCGCGGGCCACGCGGGCACTGCCCTTTCCGCCGCGCTCGGCATGGCCGCGGCCCGCGACCTCGCTGGCGGGGACAACCACGTAATCGCCGTTGCCGGTGATGCCGCCTTCACCTGCGGCCCCACTCTTGAGGCACTCAACAATATCGCCGAAACCACGCGCAAATTCATTGTCGTCCTAAACGATAATGAATGGTCGATCGACAAAAACGTCGGAGCCATCGCCCGCTATTTCAACGCCCTCCAAACACACTCAACCTACGCCGCGGTGCGCACCACAGCTGCGGCCTTTGTCGAAAAAGTACTAGGCAAGGCCGCCCGTAAGATCGCCCACCGCGTAGAGGAGGGAGCGAAGAACCTCCTTTTCCCCAACGTCCTTTTCGAGAAATTCGGGCTCCGCTACTTCGGCCCCATCGACGGCCATGACATCCCGCTGCTGATCCGTACCTTCGAGCACCTGAAATCCCTCAACGAACCCGCGGTGCTCCACATCATCACGGAAAAAGGCCGCGGCTACCAACCCGCTCTCGACAATCCCGGCAAGTTCCACGGCCTGGGAGCATACAAGATCGACGACGGCTCCACCGACACGGTCACCACGCCGACCTGCTCAGACATCTTCGGCCGCACGGTGACAAACCTCGCCATCGACGACCAAAAAATCGTTGCGATCACCGCCGCGATGCCGGGTGGCACGAAGCTGGAGATTTTCAAACGCGAGCTACCGGATCGGTATTTCGATGTCGGCATCGCCGAGGAACACGCTGCGCTCTTCGCCTGTGGCCTGGCCAGTGAGGGCTTCCGCCCTTTCCTCGCCATCTACTCCACCTTCATGCAGCGGGCTTATGACATGATCATCCATGACATCGCCCTGCAGAACCTCCCCGTGCGCCTCTGTATGGATCGCGGCGGCCTCTCTGGAGACGATGGTCCCACCCACCACGGCCTATTCGACATCGGCTACCTGCGCCACATTCCCAACATCATCCACATGCAGCCGAAGGATGAAGCGGAGTTCACCGCGATGCTGAAATGGATGGCCGCCTACGATGCCGGCCCCACCGCCATCCGCTACCCACGCGGCATCATCGCCGGCACACCGCTTGACGGAAAATGCGCACCGATCCGGCTTGGCGAAGGCGAACTCATCCAGGAGGGCACCGACGTTGCCCTGATCGGGCTCGGCACTTTTTTCGGCATGGCCGTGCGCACCAAGGAGCTGCTGGAGGAAAAAGGATACTCCGTCTCCCTTGTAAACCCGCGTTTCATCAAACCCCTAGACACCGCTCTTCTCGAAAAGGTCGCGCGAAACTGCAAGGTGATCTGCACCTTCGAGGATCACGTCCTAGCCAACGGCTTCGGCGCATCCTGTATCGAGCACCTTCACCAAGCAGGCGTCCACACCCGCGTGGAGCGTATCGGCTGGCCTGACCAGTTCATCGAGCACGGCAAGCCGGATATTCTCCAAAAAATCCACGGACTTACCCCAGAAGCCGCGCTCGACAAAATCCTCCAGCACCTCATTATTTAGCTGCTCTTCCCACTAAGCCATGGACCTCGACCTCATCGACACGCCCTTCGACCTCCACCATGTCAAGCCAGGGGAGCTTGAGGAAATCTTGGAGGACCCTTTCGCCATCCGTTTCCTCCCGGATAACGACCGCGCAGACGGTGCCTCCCGCTACTACGCCCTCGGCCGCACCGTTGCAGACCGCCACATTTTCATAGCCTTCACCACCGACGGCAAGGTCGCCCGTATCGTCGCCGCACGCGAGATGAGCGAGGCCGAGCGGCGCTTCTACGACCGCAGCTACAATGAAATCCGCTGAAACTATGAAAACGATCACATCCTGGGCGCAGTTACCCGATTTCGAAAACCCCGCTGCCGAAAACGCTTTCTGGCAGGAACACGAGCTCGACCCGAAACTCATGGCCGCTTCCGTCCATGTCGCGGATTCCCGCGAGTCCACCACCATCACCCTCCGCTTTGATCCGCGCATGCTCTCCCGCATCAAACGCATTGCCCGCTCCCGTTTCCTCAACTACCAGTCGATGATGAAACAGTGGCTCGCCGAGCGGCTTGAGGATGAAATGAAAAATCCATAATCTGCGGATGCGTATCACTTGGCTCACGTCACCGTACCTTTGGTTTCTCGGCTTCATTTTGTGGGTCGGGTATCTTTTTACACTCTCATCAAATCCTGAAAGTGTAACCCTAGACGCACCCGGTATTCCCCACTCCGACAAGATTTTGCATTTCGGCTATTTCATGGGCGGTGCGGGTCTGTTCACGACATGGTTGCTACTCTGGAAAGGGCCAACTTCTCGCAGAGCCATCCGTATCTTTTTTCCCGTCGCCCTCCTCCTTGCGATCGGTGCGCTAGACGAATTTCAGCAATCCCTCAGCCCAGGACGCTCGGGCAATGATCCCTTCGACTGGCTAGCCGACGCACTGGGATCCATCACTGGTGTCTTTCTAGCGAACCAATTTCATTCCCTATTTCGAAAAATTTCATCCCGCATCTCGCATAAATCACATAATTAAAATTCACCGCCGCAGCAATCCGGATACTTTTCACCATATTATGACACAACTCGACCAACTCAAAAAGCTCACCACCGTCGTCGCCGACACCGGCGATTTCGAGGCCATGCAGGAATTCCAGCCTCAGGATGCCACCACCAACCCGTCACTCATCCTTCAAGCCGCAACCAAGGAGGAATACCGCCCGCTCATCGATCAGGCCATCGCCGAGCACAAAGGCGGCGGCCTTTCCGGCCAAGCTCTCACCGATGCCATCCTCGACCGCATTCTTATCCTCTTTGGATTAGAGATTTTGAAAATCGTCCCCGGTCGCGTTTCCACGGAGGTCGATGCCCGTCTTTCCTTCGACACCGAAGGCACCGTCGCGAAAGCGCTCGAGCTAATTGCTGCCTACGAAAACGAGGGAATTTCCCGCGACCGCGTCCTCATCAAGATCGCCTCTACATGGGAAGGCATCAAGGCCGCTGAAATTCTTGAAAAAGAAGGCATCCACTGCAACCTCACCCTGCTCTTCTCCTTCGCCCAGGCCGTCGCCTGCGCCGAAGCCAAGGTCCAGCTCATCTCCCCCTTTGTCGGTCGCATCCTCGACTGGCATAAGGCCGCCACCGGTCAGGATTACCAAGGCGATGAGGACCCCGGCGTCATCTCCGTCAAGGCGATCTACAACTACTACAAAAAATTCGGCTACAAGACAGAGGTCATGGGCGCGTCCTTCCGCAATAAAGGCGAGATCATTGCTCTCGCCGGCTGTGACCTGCTCACTATCGCGCCTAAGCTCCTCGCCGAGCTTGCCGCCTCAGAGGAAACGTTTGATGCCAAGCTCACCCCGGAAATCGCCTCCGCCGATCCTGTGCAAAAAATCACACTCGATGAGAAAACCTTCCGCCTCATATTTAACGAGGACGCCATGGCCACCGAGAAAACCGCCCAAGGCATCCGTGGCTTCGCAGCGGATATCGTGAAGCTCGAGAAACTCGTCAACGAGTCGCTCTGAAAAATTGGCCATGGCCATCGAAAGTTACGAAAGCAACAGCCCGGTGATCCACGCCAGCGCCTTCACGGCTGCCAGCGCGGACATCATCGGGCGCGTGACGCTTCACGAGGAATCCAGCGTCTGGTATAACACCACACTGCGTGGCGACATCAACGAGATCATCATCGGCCCGCGCTCCAATGTGCAGGACAACGTGGTAATCCACCTCTCGGATGACCACGGCTGCTACGTCGGCGAGCTGGTCACCATCGGCCACTCCGCCATCCTCCACGCCTGCACGGTGAAGGACGAGGCACTCATCGGCATGGGAGCCATCGTCCTAGACGGCGCGGTCATCGGCGAGCGCTCCATCATCGGCGCAGGTGCCCTCGTCACCGGCGGCACCATCATCCCTCCCGGCTCCCTCGTCCTCGGATCTCCCGCCAAAGTCGTCCGCACACTCTCCGCCGAGGAGCAATCCAAGGTGAAGGACTGGGCTCTGAAATACGTCCGCCAGTCCCGAAAATTTATGGCACGCTGAAAACACTGAGGTCATTCCTCCCATGGATTCAGAATCGCCACGTCATCCGGAAAATCACCGGCGTTGCGCGTAACAAGAGTGAGCTGATGATGGATCGCGGTGGCGGCAATGAGACTATCCATCGCGGGCAGCTTGCGACCAGCCCGCTGATGCTTGGCGCAGAAAATGGCCCAGGTTCGGCAAACAGCGAAGTCCACAGGAAGAATGCGCCCTGTTGCCCATTTTTCGATGCGCCCATACCATTTTTCAATTCCGCTCCTGCGCTTGCCTCCATCCATCAGTTGGATGCCTTTCAGCATCTCTCCCAGCGTGAGACTTGAAACAGCGAGTTCCGCGTCGTTATCCGCAAGCCATTCCAGCACCAAGTCGTTTGGCTCCGGCTTGGAGGACTCGCACAGGACATTGGTGTCAACGAGGTAAGTCATCGCGGCTCATTCAAAATCATTCTTCCTTGCTGGACTTCTGTCCCTCTCGAACTCCCAACCCTTCGCCGGACAATCCCGCAGAATTTCCGCGAGTTTTTCCCGGGGCTGGAGCCGTGCGTATGTCTCAGCGGAAACCACCACCGCGACCGGCTTCCCGTGCCGGGTGATTGTCTGTGCCCCGTCCCTGATTACCGTGTCCACTAGCTCGCTGAGCCGGTTCTTCGCATCCTGCAATGGCCAAACCGTTTCCATGTAATACACATATCACACGAATTCTAGCTCGACTAGCCTGATTTACGGAAAATTGCATGCCCCCATAGAGCAGCAGCCCGCTTCCACATTGCGCCCGCCACTCCTACCGGACATACTCCACGTATGAAAGAACTTGTCCGGGTGGAAATCATCGCACTCATGCCCACCCAGGCGGGCTGCGCTGTGTTCCTCGGCGATGGCTCCAAGGCGATCCTTTTCTATATCGATCCCGCCGTCGGCCTCTCGATCAACACGGTAATGAGCGGCCAGACGATGCCGCGTCCGCTTACCCACGATCTCTACATGCTCACCCTCTCGGCCTTCGGCGCGAAGGTCTCGCGCACCATCATCAACAAGGTTGATGGCGATGTCTTCTATGCCCGGCTCATCCTCGAAGCAGAGAACGAGATCATGGAAAAAAAAATCATCGAACTCGACGCCCGCCCGTCCGATTGCCTCGCCATTGCCGCGCGCGCGGAGGCACCGATTTACGTGACGCGGGAGGTGTGGGATTCGCTCGATGACCGCCAGCCCTTGCTCGACCAGATGCGCTCAGGAAAGCCAGAGGAGCCGGACTTCGATTTTGGGGAGTGAATTTTTCGTAAAAACACCGCTTGCGCAGCGCCGATGTAATTCTAGTTTCCCAAGCCATGTCAAACACAGCCCTCCTAAACCTGCCGGATTATCTCTCTCCAGAGATTTTACTAAATCCCGAGAAGCGGAAATTCCCCGAATTCGATGTCGTCCGCCTTCTTCATACGGTTTTCGAGCCAACCAAAGGCTGCCGCGTCTGCATCCTTTTAGATTTCGACGAACCTGCCGCGCTCATCAAGGACTTCGCTTTCCTGAACGAAGACGGTTTTCCGATCCAGAAAAATGCCTACAAATATTTCTACGAAGCCCTCCGCGACCACGCTATGGCGAGGCTCGGCATGACCGGAGGCGAGATGTTCGCTTACCGCTACACCCGCGGCTCCAACCTCGACCTCACCGACGAAGTTTGGGATACCAACGGCGAGGAACTCTCCCTCGACCGCGATATCTACCCGCAATACGACCTCATTCTCTGCATCTCCACCTGGTCCGCCACCGCTCCGCTGACCGCTAAAGCACGCGAATTCGGATTCCGCGGAGCCACCCTCCACGGACTCAACGAAGTTATCCTCAAATCCGGCCTCGCCGTCGATTACCGAGAAGTGTCCCGCGACGCGGAAAAGCTCCGCCTCGCCCTCACTAATGCCGATTCCATCGAAATCGACTTCCAGCTCCAAGACGGCCGTATTCTCACCGCTAGCCTCGGCTTAGAAGCACAGGACGCACAGAAATCCCACGGTCTCTGCCTAGGAGAAAAACCCGACATCGCGAACTTGCCCGCCGGTGAAGTCTACTTCGTCCCCACCGACGCGAACGGCCAATTCCCAATGAAATACGAGGACGGCACCCTCGGCGTGCTCGATGTGAAAGACCGCTGCATTTACCGCTCCACCCTGATCGAGGGCAACCAGGCCACTATCGACGCCCACAACGCCCGCCTAGCCGACGACCCCATGACCGGCACCCTCGGCGAGCTCGGCTTCGGCACCCAGGTGCTACCCGTTTCCTACGCCGATATTCAGGACGAAAAAATCCTCGGCACCTGCCACCTCGCCACTGGCCGCGACGACCATCTCGGCGGCGACATCCTACCGGGCATGTTTAAGAAACACGAGAACGCCACCCACGACGACATCCTCTTCGCCCCGCACAAGACGCCGAACTTCAACCTACTCCAAGTCCGCATGAACCGCGGCGAACAGCAGGAAGTCCTCATCGAGAATTTCCGCCCATCCGAATATCTCATGCAGGCACTTGCAGGCTGAAAATTCAAATCTCAACATTCAAAATTCAAGTTTTAGAATCAGCTCTATCTTCAGGCTTACTCTTCGTTGAAATTTGAAACTTGAAACTTTATGCGTGAAACATTGATCGTGATCGGCCTCTTCGTGATGGCCATGGCGCTGAGGTCGGCCCGAAAAAACTGCGCCCGCAAGCTCGGCGCACTGGTCTTCCTCTTCGCCACTTTCTCGTTCTTCTACTTCATCAGCGGAAATATCTTCGCTGGAATCGCGGGCGCCTGCCTGTGGTTTTTCCTGCCATGGATCGAGTTGCTCACCCACGTCCGCCACCTGCGGATGCCGCTCAACAACCGCCTGCGCCACAAGGATCTACCGAACCCCTCCTTTTTTCCCAACGCCATCGAGGCTGCAGCGGGCATGGAGGAGGCCGGCTTCGAGCATGTCTCTGATTGCGGCTGGCAATGGTCTGGCATGCAGCAGCACTTCCGCCTCTTCTGGCACCCGGAAGAGCGCGCCATCGCTTCCGTCTGCCTTTGCGAGCAGGAGGAAGTCGCCTTCGCTTTCATTTCCGTGACCTCCACCGACTCCTCCGGGCGCACCTGGCGCACCACGAATTTCCCCTTCGCCCCCACCCTCCGCTGCTCGCCTAACCTTAAGTGGAACCACGTCCCCTGCGAGAAATCCTGCTTCCACCAGATATTGGCAGATCACCAAATATTCCTTGCGCGGATGAAAATCAACTCCGCCGAACTCCGTGTTCCCAACCCGGAGAACATCGAAAGCGAAATCGAGTCCGAAATGCGTCACCAAGTGGATCACAACCTCAAGTCCGGCATCATCCAACTCACCGGCGACGGCCATTTTAAATATTCCTGCCGAGGAATCCTCTTTCTCTGGTGCCAGTTCGTAAAGGACATGATCCGCTTGTGCTGAAAACACAATCAAAGGTTGCAAAAGCCGCATCCTCGTCTAAAAACCCGCCCCCGCCGATCTGTTTGGCGGTCAGACCACCACACACATAAGGCATGAAAGACCTCTCCAAATACCGCAATATCGGCATTTTCGCTCACGTTGACGCCGGCAAAACCACCACCACCGAGCGTATCCTCAAACTCACCGGCAAGATCCACAAGATCGGCGAAGTGCACGACGGTGCATCCACCATGGACTTTATGGATCAAGAAGCCGAGCGCGGCATCACCATTCAATCCGCCGCCACCACTTGCTTCTGGAAAGAGCACCAGTTCAACATCATCGATACCCCCGGCCACGTGGACTTCACTATCGAGGTTTACCGCTCTCTTAAAGTGCTCGACGGCGGCGTCGGCGTGTTTTGCGGCTCTGGTGGTGTGGAACCACAATCGGAAACCAACTGGCGCTACGCCAACGATTCCGGTGTTTCCCGCGTTATTTATGTCAATAAACTCGACCGTATCGGCGCGGATTTCTACCGCGTTGTCGCCCAAGTGAAAAAGATCCTCGGCGCAACTCCACTCGTTATGGTTCTGCCCATCGGCACGGAATCTGAGTTCGTCGGCGTCGTCGATCTCCTCACCATGAAAGCCCACATCTGGGACGAATCCGGCCAACCCGAAAATTTCAAAATCGAGGAAATCCCCGCCGATATGGTGGACAAGGCCAAGGAATATCGCGCCCAACTCATCGAGACCGCCGTCGAGCAAGACGACGCGGTCATGGAAGCCTACCTCGATGGCACCGAACCAAGCATCGATGATGTCAAAAAATGCATCCGCAAGGGCACGGTCAATCTGGTATTTTTCCCAACTTATTGCGGTTCATCGTTCAAAAACAAAGGCCTCCAGCTCGTCCTCGACGCCGTCGTCGATTACCTGCCTAACCCGCTCGACGTCAAGCCACTCCCCGAAGTGGATGCCGAAGGCGCCCCAACCGGCAATTTCGCCGTCATCGACCCGACCGCCCCATTCCGCGGCCTGGCGTTCAAGATCATGGATGACAAGTTCGGTGCGCTCACCTTCACCCGCATCTATTCGGGCACGATCAAGAAGGGCGATACCGTCCTCAACTCGTTCACCGGCAAAACCGAGCGCATCAGCCGCATGGTCGAAATGCACGCCGATGACCGCAAGGAAATCGACTCCGCACAAGCGGGCGACATCGTTGCCATCGTGGGTCTCAAAAACGTCCAAACCGGTCACACCCTTTGCGACGAGAAAAACCCAGCCACCCTCGAGCCGATGGTTTTCCCTGATCCCGTCATTTCCATCGCCGTCGCCCCCAAGGATAAGGCAAACGCTGAAAAGCTCGCCAACGCCATCGGCAAGATGATCCAGGAAGATCCGTCCTTCCGTATCGAAACCGACGAGGAAACCAACGAGATGATCCTCAAAGGCATGGGCGAGCTCCACCTCGACATCAAAATCGACATCCTCAAGCGCACTCACAAGGTCGAGGTCACCGTCGGTGCTCCGCAGGTTGCTTACCGTGAAACGATCACCAAATCCCTCAACGACAGCTACACCCACAAGAAACAGTCGGGTGGTTCCGGGCAGTTCGCGAAAATCGACTACACCATCGAGCCCGGCGAAGTCGGCTCTGGCTTCATCTTCGAGTCCAAAGTCACCGGCGGCAGCATCCCGAAAGAGTTCATCCCCGCCGTCGAAAAAGGCTTTAAAACCTGCGTCAGTAAAGGACCACTCGCGGGATATCCCTGCTTGGACTTCAAGGTCACGCTCAACGAAGGTGGCTTCCACGCCGTTGACTCCAGCAACATCGCCTTCGAAATCGCTGCGAAAGCCGCGTATCGCCAGACGATGGTCAAGTGCGGCCCACAAATTCTTGAGCCCATGATGAAACTAGACGTCTTCGCTCCCGAAGAAAAAGTCGGCGACGTCATCGGCGACCTCAACCGCCGCCGCGGCATGATCCAAGGCCAGGAGCCAACTCCCGGCGGCATCCGCGTCAAAGCCGAAGCACCGCTCTCCGCGATGTTCGGCTACATCGGCGACCTCCGCACCATGACCTCCGGCCGCGGCCAGTTCTCCATGGAGTTCTCCCACTACGCCCCCTGCCCGAAAAACGTCTCCGACGACGTCATCGCCAAGGCCAAGGCCAAAGAAGAAGCCCTCCGCGCTGCCAAGTAACGGACCGCGGATCTTCAGTCCGCATCTTCCAATTCAAAACCCGCCGCTCCGCAAGGACGGCGGGTTTTTGGTAACCGGTCTATCGAGCGAGATAAAAAGAGTCATTTCCACCCTTTCGCCCGGAACATATCCAGCTATCGTCAGCCCATGATTGATCGCCGCCGTTTCCTGATTCTCACTGGGTGCAGCGTCGCTGCCAGCGGATGTGGCGATCAATCAAAGCCCACGGGCAAAGGCTCGGTGCTAAGGATCGGGATGGAGCTGAGCTATCCGCCGTTTGAAATGCAGGACAAGGCGGGAAATCCCGATGGCGTGAGCGTCATGCTCGCGGAGGCGCTGGCAAAGCATCTCGACCGCCCGCTGCAGATTGTCCCGATGAGTTTTTCCGGGCTTATCCCCGCACTCAAAACGGGCAATATCGACCTGATCATTTCCTCCATGACCGCTACCGACGAGCGCCGGCAGTCGATTGATTTTTCCAATCCCTACGCGTTCACCGGACTTGCGCTGTTGGTAAAAAAAGAATCGGGCATCGAGTCCATCGATGATTTGAGGCGTCCGGGTCGAGTGATCACGGCAAAGGCGACCACAACCGGCGAGACTTGGGCGATCAACAATCTGCCGGATGCGAAGCGGATGGTGTTCGAAGACCAGACCGCTTGTGTTTTGGAAGTGGTGCAGGGGCGCGCGGATGCCTTCATCTATGATCAGCTGAGCATTTACCAATACGCGAAGGAGAACAAAGACACCACGCGAGGCTTGCTCAAGCCGTTCGTTGAGGAGTCCTGGGCGATCGGAATTGCCAAAGGGCGCGATGATTTGAAAGCGCAGGTGAACGGCTTCATAGACGATTTCCGTAAGTCGAACGGATTCGATGATTTGGCGGAGAAGTATCTCAAGGAGGAGAAAAAGTTTCTCGAAGGGGCAGGTATTCCATTCATTCTCAGGTGAGGAAAGCCGACAGATATGAATCGCCGCCAGTTGTTTGCCAATGTCCTTGTCGCCATGATTTTGGCGGTGGTGTTCGCGTGGCTCTGCACGTCGCTCTTTGCGGTTTTAGGAAAACAGGCGGATTGGTCGAAGACTTGGGAATACCGGGAGGCATTGTGGAATGGCTGGTTGGTCACCTTGGGAATCTCCTTCGCGGCGCTGATCGGGAGCATCTTTTTCGGGCTGCTGTTTATGCTTGGCCAGCGCTCACATTTGGTCTTCGTACGCTGCACCTGCCGGGCGTTTCTTGAATTTGTTAGGGATACGCCGCTGCTCGTGCATTTGTTGTTCGGCTATTTCGTGATTTTCGCGCCGCTACTCGCGCGGCCGTTAGGCGAGCACGGGCTCGACGACAAGCTGATCATCGGCGTTCTGCTGCTGTCGGTTTTTGAAGGTGCGTATCTCGGTGAAATCCTGCGCGGCGGCGTGGAGAGCATCCCGCGCACGCAATGGGAATCCGCGCGGGCGGTGGGGTTCAGTCCGTTCCAAGTTTACCGTTATGTAATTTTTCCCCAAGCCTTGAGGCGGGTGCTGCCGGCCATGGCGGGACTGTTCGTCTCGTTGATCAAGGACTCGTCGTTGCTCAGTGTCATCGGCGTGGCGGAGTATTTCTACAACACCCGGAATGTGATCTCCCGTTCCTACGCCGGACTGGAGGGCTACATCCCTCTGGCGGTGGGCTATCTCATCCTGACACTTCCGGTGGCGTGGTTGTCGCACTGGTTGGAAAAACGCTTCCGTCATGAAACTTGAAGTCACTCAATTGACGAAATGCTACGGCAAGACGCGCGCGGCAGACGGGCTTTCTTTATCCGTCGGCGCGGCGCGCGTACTGGTGCTGATCGGTCCGTCAGGCGGGGGAAAAAGCACGCTGCTGCGGCTGCTGGGCGGGTTGGAAACAGCAGACGAGGGGATCATCGAAATCAATGGCCAACGGCTTTCCACCGAAGTTTCCGAGCTCCAAGCTTACCGCCGTAAAAATGGATTTTTGTTCCAACAGTTCAACCTGTTTCCCCATCTCACCGCACGGCACAATATCGCGCTGCCGTTGGAAAAAGTGCACGGCCATCCACCGGCCGAAGCTTTGGTATTGGCGGAGCAGGCACTTGACCGCTTCAGCCTGCTGGATCACGCGGACAAGCTGCCCGCGCAGCTTTCAGGTGGGCAACAACAACGCGTCGGCATTGCCCGCGCGGTCGCCCATCAACCGGAAGTCCTGTTTCTCGACGAGCCTACTTCCGCACTCGATCCGGAGATGACTGCGGAGGTGTTAGAACTCATCCAAGAACTCGCGGAAGCCGGGCAGGATATCATCCTAAGCACGCATGAAATGGGCTTCGCCCGCGCCGTGGCCGATCAAGTGGCCTTCGTGGCGGCAGGGAAAATTGAAGAGCTTTCGCCGCCCGCCGGATTGTTCGCCGCTCCGAAGTCCGCTCTCTGCCAGCGGTTTTTGTCGCGGGTGATGCGCTATTGAAACTTTTCCGCAAGATGCCGCGGGGTGCTTCTTCCCAAGGCCTATTTGAAAATGGGGGATACTTGCGTGTGGTGCCAATAAATGATGACACTGGGGAAGTGAGCTTCCCAGCGGCATGCATAATGCTATTGCACTCAGAATCGAGGGTTCCTAGAATTCGCAACAATCTCATATTGATCATTATGAAACCTGAAAGCCTACTCCTTGTCACCTTTGCATCCCTTTTTGGCATCCTATCGCTCACGGGTTGCAAATCCGGAGACGGTAACACCATCAAGGTCGGCGAATTCGCCTCGCTCACCGGAAAGGAAAAGACCTTCGGCATGTCCTCGCATGAGGGTACGGAACTGGCCTTTGAGGAAATCAACAAAGCCGGCGGCGTTCTCGGCAAACAGATCGAGCTTCTCACCGAGGACAACCAATCGAAGGCAGGCGAGCCGGCGAACATCGTCAACAAGCTGATCTCTCGCGACGGCGTGGTCGCCATCCTTGGCGAAGTTGCTTCCAGCCGCTCGCTCGAAGCCGCGCCCATCGCACAGGAAGCGAAAATCCCGATGATTTCCCCCGCGTCCACCAACCCGAAAGTGACCGAGGTAGGCGACTACATTTTCCGCGTCTGCTTCATTGATCCCTTCCAAGGCACAGTCATGGCTAATTTTGCCATCAACACCCTGAAGGTAAAAAAGGTCGCCATTCTTACCGATGCCAAGAGCGACTACTCGAAGGGTCTCGCGAAGTATTTTAAGGAGCAGTTTACAAAAAACAGCGGCGTGATCTCCTCCGAACTGGATTACAACGGCAGCGACAAGGACTTCAAGGCGCAGCTCACCACCATCAAGGGTGCGGCTCCCGATGCGGTCTTTATTCCCGGTTACTACACCGACGTCGCGCTGATCGCGATCCAGGCTCAGGAAATTGGTTTGAGCATCCCGCTCTTCGGTGGCGATGGCTGGGAGTCTGAAAACTTGCTTCAAGTCGCCGGGAAAGCGATAGAAGGCCACTACTTCTCCACTCACTGCTCGCCCGAGGATACCTCATCGAAAATGACCTCATTCGTCGCTGCCTACAAAGCAAAATACAACAAGACCCCGGATGCGATGGCCGCCCTCGGCTATGACTCCGCCTACGTGCTCGCCGAGGCCATCAAACGCGCGGGCACCACGGAAGGCCCCAAACTGCGCGACGCGATCGCCGCCACCAAGGATTTCGAAGGTGTGACCGGGAAATTCTCGCTCAATGAGAAGCGCGACGCGGTGAAGTCCGCCGCGATCCTCCAGATCAAGGACGGCAAGTTCAAGTTCCTCGAAACCATCGCCCCGTAATCGAAGATCGGTTTTTCTGATGATTCCAAGAACGCCGCCCGCCACCCGCCCAAGAATGTCACACACCGCCCGCCCGTGAACGAGATTTCCCAGCAACTCGTCAACGGTCTCGCTCTCGGCTCGGTTTATGCCCTCATCGCCATCGGCTACACGATGGTTTACGGCGTGCTGCGCTTCATCAATTTCGCGCATGGCGATGTGTTCATGCTCGGCTCCTTCGCCGGGTTTTATCTCGCGCCGCAGATCGCAAAATGGTTCCCGCTACCTAGTTGGGGTGGGTGGGTCGCGGTGATGGCAGCGACCATGATCATCTGCGCAATCATTGGCATTGTGATTGAGCTCTTAGCGTATCGCCCATTGCGAAACCGCCCCAAACTCACCGTGCTGATCACCGCCATCGGTGTTTCCCTGCTCATCCAATACACCTGCCAGCACCAAGCCTTTTTCGGTGCCTCGCAGAAAGCCTTTCCACCATTGCTACCCAGCGGAAATTTCTCACTCGGCGGCCTCTCTTTCAACACCACCCAGTTCGTAGTCCTCGGCGTGACCTTGGTTCTACTAGCCGCGCTCACTTTCATCGTGAAAAAAACCCGGATCGGTATGGCGATGCGGGCTGTCTCCCACAACTCCGCCGCCGCCTCCCTGATGGGCATCAGTAACAGCTTCATCATATCTTTCACCTTCGGTCTCGGCTCCGCTCTCGCAGGTGCAGGCGGCATCCTCTATGGCATGACCTACACCGGGATCGAGCCTCTCATGGGCGTATCCGTCGGCCTCAAAGCCTTCGTCGCCGCCGTGCTCGGCGGTATCGGTAATCTCCCCGGCGCGGCCCTCGGCGGTCTCCTGCTCGGGATTGTGGAAACCTACGCCGGCGGTATGTCTGGTGTTTCAACCTACCGCGACGGCATTGCCTTCGCCATTCTCATCTTGATCCTGATTTTCAAACCCACCGGCCTGCTCGGTTCCAAACAGATCGAAAAAGTCTGATCATGTCGCGCATTCTGAAAGACCCACGCCTGCTTCTTCTCATCGCCATCGTCGCGGCGGTGATCACTGGCCTTGGTGCGGATCAAATGAACCTCTACTACCGCGGCGTCATCATCGATATCGGCATCGCAATCATCCTCGCCGTCAGCCTGAACCTCATAAACGGCCACACCGGCCAATTCAGCCTTGGCCACGCTGGTTTCATGTCCGTCGGTGCCTACGTTGCCGCTATGATCACATTGGCCGCACAAAAAAGCATGGGAGCTGAGGTTCTGGCGTGGATGTTCCTCCCGGCGCTGTTGGTTGGCGGGCTAGTCGCCGCACTGGCGGGACTACTCGTTGGCATACCATCCCTGCGCCTGAGAGGCGACTACCTAGCCATCGTCACCCTCGGCTTTGGAGAAATCATCCGCGTGATTTTCCAAAACGTGGAGGCCGCCGGTGGTGCGAGTGGGCTCAGCGGCATTCCGCGCATGACTGGCCTAACTTGGACTTTCATTCTCGCCGCCATCGCAGTTTACGTCGTCGGTTGCCTTGTAAATTCCACTTACGGCCGCGGCTTTATCGCCGTCCATGATGATGAGGTGGCCGCTAGCTCGATGGGGCTTAACCCCACGCGATACAAGGTCACGGCCTTTGTCATAGGTGCCTTCTTCGCGGGCATCGCGGGCGGACTTTTCGCCCACCATAAGACCACGATCAATCCGCAGGTGTTCGACTTCATGAAAAGCTTCGAAGTCGTCGTGATGGTGATCCTCGGCGGTATGGGGCGCACGGGCGGAGTGATTCTGGCGGCCATCATACTCACACTCGCGCCGGAGTTTCTCCGCGCCGTCGCCGAATACCGGATGATCATCTACGCACTGCTAATCATTTTCCTGATGATCGCCCGTCCGCAGGGGCTGTTTCACTTCGGGCGGAAAAGAAAGCCGCTCACGCACTAAACGATCATGGGTGCCTCTTTGCTAGAACTTGAGAACATCACGATCCGCTTCGGCGGATTGGTGGCCGTCAGTGATGTGAGCTTGTGCGTAAGCGAAGGCGAGTTGGTAGGACTCATCGGCCCGAACGGAGCAGGCAAGACGACCGTTTTCAACATGATCACGGGTGTCTATCAACCGACAGACGGGAAGATCATGTTCGCAGGAAAACCGACTACTCGGAAGAAACCCCACGTGCTTACGAAAAGTGGAATGGCTCGGACGTTTCAGAATATCCGCTTGTTTGGCTCGATGAGCGTTTTTGACAATGTCCGCGCGGCCACCCAACTCCACCGCGCACACGGCATCCGCCAAGCTCTCTGGCGCGGACGTTCCCATCATGCCGGCGAGAAGGAAGTCGAAGACCGCGTGATGGAACTACTCGAAGTTTTTTCACTCCAAGACTTCCGCGACGAACCCGCCACCAGTCTGCCGTACGGTGGTCAGCGTCGTTTGGAAATCGTCCGGGCCCTCGCCACCCAGCCCAAGCTCCTTCTGTTAGACGAACCAGCCGCCGGAATGAATCCCTCGGAAAAGGAAGAACTGATGGTTCTCATTGAGTTTATCCGCAAGCGCTTCGGCATGGCCATCCTCCTCGTCGAGCACGATATGAAAGTCGTCATGGGCATCTGCGAACGCATCGCTGTCCTCGAATACGGCATCAAAATCGCCGAGGGCACGCCCAAGGAAATCCAATCCCACCCGAAAGTCATCGAAGCCTATCTTGGAGCGAGTGGGGATTAGTTGATGGTTGATTGAAAGAGGAAGAAAAGGAACGATTGGGATTATGTATGGATTTGAACGACTCGAAGTTTGGGAGAAGGCGATCAATTTCGCGGATACGGTTTACTCATTTACCCGCGATTTTCCGTCGGACGAGCGCTTTGAGTTGTCCAACCAGATGCGGAGAGCCGCAGTTTCGATTTCTTCAAACATCGCCGAGGGCAGTTCCCAGAACTCACGCAAAGACTTCGCTCGTTTTCTTGAGATTGCCACGGGATCGCTTTTCGAAGTCGTTTCGCAATGCTTTATCAGCAGAAACCAAGGCTTCCTCACACCCGAGGATTTTGAAGTTCTTTACCTAGCTGCCGAAGAACAGGGGCGAATGCTAAGCGACCTAAGGCGCTCCCTGCTGGCATAGCCTCTTCTCTTTCTTTCAACCATCAACTCTCAACCATCAAACCTCTTGCTCTCTGTCGAAAATCTCCACGTTGCCTACGGCGCGATCAAAGCCCTCCATGGCGTTAGCCTGAAGGTTCCGCAGGGCAGCATAGTCACACTCATCGGCGCGAATGGCGCGGGCAAATCCACCACGCTCCGGGCTTTATCGGGATTGGTGAAACCAAGCTCCGGCTCGATCCTCTATGACGGCCAGGAAATTTCCAAACTGCCGCCTCACAAAATCGTCGGTCGCGGGCTTTGCCACGTGCCGGAGGGGCGGATGGTTTTTGCCAATCTAACAGTGCATGAAAACCTGATGATGGGCGCTTACCTCCAACGCGATAGGAAGTGGATCGCCGAGCAGACGGAGTATGTGTTCAGCCTGTTTCCACGCCTCAAGGAACGCGAAAGCCAATCCGCAGGCACGCTCTCAGGTGGCGAGCAGCAGATGTTGGCGATCGGTCGGGCATTATTGGGGAGGCCTAAGTTCCTGATGCTCGACGAGCCTTCTCTGGGCATCGCACCGCTGCTGGTGAAGACGATTTTCGAACGCATCGTGGAAATCAACCGCGAGCAGGGGCTTACGATTTTGTTAGTTGAGCAAAACGCAAATCTCGCCCTCGACATTTCCAACTACGCCTACGTCCTCGAAACCGGCATAATCCTGATCGAAGGGCCATCCGCCCAAGTCAAATCCAACCCCCAAGTTCAGGCCGCCTACCTAGGCGCTTGACCAAGCAGCAAGGCGTGATCTCCCTCGCCTCTACCTCTATCGAGGAATGGAAGCACGGATCGCGGATCTTCAGTCCGCATCTTCCGACTTCCAAAACCCGCTCCGTCCAGCACGGTGCTGGTTTTTTATTACCGGAAATTCACGATCTCGAATCCACCCAGCACCATGAAATCACGTTCGTTGTTGGTTACGATCCGTTTCACTCCTGCACTTCGGAAGCTCGCCGCCAACATTGTATCCAGCAGCCGCTTCCTGCCCAATTGATGGAGGGTAAAATCGGTGTCAATCCCGTGCGTCATTGAGCATGCCTCCCAGGATATCGTCTTCCGCTGTAATGGCTTGAATCGCCCCGCCCACACTGATCGGACGTCGGTCCCTTAACGAAGTTCGCCGTCCCATGTGCTGCTGGCGATAAACCTCCATAGCTTCCCGGATCAATTCAGATGCTTTCCGCTCCGTTTTCCGCGCATACTGCCTGAATTCTTCATAAACCGGCTCGGATACATTAACTGTAATGGTTTTCATACATGGAATTAACCATATCATCAGCGTGGCATCAAGCGGTCGAAATCTGAATAGACGCTGCTGCCGCCCATTCCAAAACCTACTTCCAGCCACCACCCAGAGCACGATACGCTAGGATAACAGACAGAAGCCGGTCGCGGCGGGCATCAGTGAGTTCGAGTTCGGAGTTGAAGAGGCTGCGCTCGGCGTCAAGCACTTCAAGGTAGCTGGACGCCCCGCCTTGAAAGCGGTTATTTGCTAAAGTCGCCACCTTGCGGTTTGATTCGACAAGACTGCTCAGCTCCATGGCGATTTGTCCCGTTTTCATGTGGTTGTTGATCGAATCCGCCGATTCACGAAATGCCTGTTTCGCAGCGCTCTCGAAATGAGCGAGAGCCTCGCCAGCCTGCGCCTTTGCAGCATCGGTTCGGGCCTTGCCGCGTCCCGCATCGAAAATCGGGCCAGCGAGGCGCGGGCCGATGGAGTAGGCACCGGATTTCCCCTTTAACAGATTATCAAGATCCTGGCTGAGCATCCCGCCACTTCCCGTGAGGGAAAGCGAGGGGAGACGCAGTGCTTCCGCAACACCGATCTGCGCCACGGCGGAGCGGTAAGCTTGATCCGCAGCGGCAAGATCCGGCCGCCTTTGCAAGAGGCTGGAGGGCAGGCCGCCTTTGATCAAAAGGGAATCGTCCAACTTGGAGAGACTGCCCCCACGCACCACGCTTCCAGGATACTCGCCGAGCAAGGCGCGGATTTCATTTTCCTTGGCGGCGATGGCCTGCTCCGTCACAGGGATGGCGACACGCGCCTGTCCCAGCAATGCCTCGGCCTGCCCAACCTCCAGATCCGAGCTCACCCCTCCGTCGCGGCGAGCTATCACCAACTTAAGTGAAGCTTTGCGGCTCTCAGCCGTGCGCTTTGAAATAGCCAACCGCTCATCGAGGTTTTTCAACTCGATGTATGATGAGGCTACGGCGGCGACGAGACTAGTTTGAACGGCATCGCGCTGATATTCCGCCGCGAGCAGATTGGCGCGAGCGGCTTCGTTGCTGCGGCGGATGCCTCCCCACAGGTCGATTTCCCAGCTGAGTAAGGCAGTCAAATCATATGACTCGGAGCTTCGATCCCCGCCCGGCACGGCTTGTCCCGCATTCGGCGATGCGTAGTTCGCAGAGCCTCCGGTGCTGCCATTTACGGAGGGAAACCAATCGGCGCGGGCGGCATTGGCTTGGGCGCGCGCGATCTCGATCCGATAGGTTGCCGCCGTGAGATCTGAATTCTTAGCAATCGCGCGCTCGATCAGCGAGCGCAGGGTGGCATCCGTAAATACCTTGCGCCATGAGTTGTCGCCAAATGATTGACCATGCGGCGCTGAATCCCCACGGATCGATGAAGGAATTGGAGTGTCCGGAGCGCCCAGCTGTGGTCCTAGCACACAGGAACTCAGCAGGATGAAACCGGGAAGTATGTGAAGCTGACGCATGGAATGAAGTGGGGGTAGAAATAGAATAAGTAGACCGCGCGAGGAAGTGAAACCTGCCGCGCACTAATGTAAATTATCAAAAATACCCTGGCTGGCGCGAGAACGTTTTTTCTGATGTGCACAGCAAACCAACACAACCTGCCTTGGAATTTTGAGTTTGATGATATTGTGCGGATTGACAGACCAGTAATGGTTTTTTAAAGAGTGTTGTCTGCTACGTTATCCATTATCGCTTTGAAGACTTACCTACTACCTTTGTCGTATATCCGTGAGCGGGCTGGATATAATCCATTCCTTGGCACCTTGGCACTGCTTTTCAGCCTCGTTTCTTGCAAGAAATCCGAGCCCCTTGTAATACCGCCACCGGTCGTGCAGGTGATGGAGATCACTACCAAAGATATTCCTCTTCACACCACGCTTATCGGCCAGTTGGATTCGCCCCAAAATGTGGAAGTCCGCGCGCGAGTCGAAGCGTTTGTTGAAAAAATGCTTTTTATAGAAGGGGTGGAGGTCAAGCAAGGTGACGTGCTTTTCGAATTGGATCGTAAGCCTTTCATCGAGAGGCTCGCGGCGGCGAATGGATCGCTCGCGGAAGCAACCGCGGCACTCAACAAATACCAAAAGGACGTCGATCGCTACACGGATCTCTACGCCAAACGCGCCATCCCAAAACAAGATCTTGATAATGCGGAGGCGTCCGTCGAAGTCGGCTTGGCCAATATAGAATCTGCCAAAGCACGTGTGGAATCCGCCCAGCTGGATCTGGGTTATTGCGAAGTGAAGGCGCCCATCACGGGTCTCATCGGCGCTAAACAAGTATCCATCGGCGAACTCGTTGGCAAAGGGCAGCCTACCTTGTTGGCCACGATGTCAAAGCTCGATCCCATCTGGTTCTATTGTAACGTCAGCGAGGTGGAATACATCAAGGCGGAACAACGCAGCCGCTTGATCGGAAAGGACGTGGCGTCGCTGCCCGTGCATCTGATCCTCTCGGATGGCAAGGAGCACGCGGATCAAGGGCGTTTCGTTTTCATCGATCGCGCCGTGGACGTGAAGACCGGCACGCTTCGGGTGAGGGCGGAATTTCCAAACCGTGAAAAAATTCTCCGTCCAGGCATGTTTGCCCGCGCCAGGGTGGATCTTGGAACACGGAAGAACTGCGTGGTAATCCCCCAGCGCGCGGTGCTCGAACTCCAAGGAAAAACTTTTGTCTGGATCGTCTCGAAAGAAAAACTCACCCACCAACGGCCTATCACCGTGGCGGAACAGGTCGGCTCGGACTTTGTGGTTTCCGATGGCCTCACACCCGGCGAATGCATCATCCTCGAGGGGATTCAGAAAGCCCGCGAGGGTGAGCCTGTCACCGCCCTCACCGCTGCTGAATTCGCGGCGATGAAAGCGAAGGCAGAAAAACAAATCCAACCCGGGAGACATTAAACGATCATGGCCGAATTTTTTATCCGTCGGCCTATCGTGGCGATGGTCATCTCAATCCTGACCTGCATCGTCGGGCTCATCTCACTTTCGCGGTTGCCGATTTCGGAATACCCGAACGTCAGCCCGACCCTCATCCAGGCCACTACGACTTACCGCGGTGCTGCGGCAGAAGCAGTGATGGAGTCCGTGGCGACACCGATTGAGTCCAAGGTCAACGGCGTGGACAAGCTGCTCTACATGCAGTCGATCAATAGTAACGATGGCAAGATGACGCTCAACATCACCTTCGATGTAGGCACGGATGTGGATATCATGCAGGTGAACGCGCAAAACCGCGTGGGCCAGGCACAGGCGCAACTGCCGGATGCAGTGAAGCGTGAGGGCGTGGTGGTAAATCGCTCGTCACCCGATATTTTGCTGGCGATCGGATTGTCATCACCCAAGAGCACCTACGACGGAGTGTTTTTAGGAAACTATGCGGACATCAATCTGGTGGATCAAATCAAGCGGGTTCCGGGCGTCGGTGATGTGAAGAATTTCACCGCACAGGATTATTCCATGCGCGTTTGGTTAGATCCTGAGAAACTCGCATCGCTGGGAGTGACGCCGCAGGATGTGGCCAGTGCGATCAAGGAGCAGAACGCGCAAGCACCCGCTGGCAGCATCGGTGCGGAACCCGCGCCACCGGGGCAGGAAAGCCAATTCAGCATCCGCGCTCAGGGTCTCCTGCGTGAGCCAAAGGAGTTTGAGGAAATCATTGTCCGAAGTAGTGCCAACGGCCAACAGGTAAAAATCAAGGATGTGGGACGTGTCGATCTGGGCGCCCAGACTTATGCACTGCGCGCGCGTCTCGACAAGGCTCCGGCCGGCGCGCTCGGAGTCTATCTGGCACCGGGCGCGAATGCGATTCAGACGGCAGACAAGGTCAAGGCCATCCTCGATGAGTCTTCATCCCGTTTCCCCCCGGATATGGAATACAGCATCACGCTCGATTCCACATTACCGATCAAGGCGTCGATGGAGGCCATCGTGCATACGCTGTTTGAAGCCATCATTCTGGTGTTGGTGGTCGTTTACATCTTCCTCCAAAGCTTCCGTGCCACCATCATTCCGATGCTCACGGTGCCGGTTTCCTTGTTAGGTGTTTTCATCATATTCCCAATGCTGGGTTTCAGCGTGAATACGCTCACCATGTTCGGCTTGGTGCTCGCCATCGGCATTGTGGTGGATGATGCCATCGTGGTGGTGGAGGCAGTGCAGCATCACATCGAGCACGGCAAATCTCCCATAGATGCCACACGGCAGGCGATGAAAGAGGTGTCCGGGCCGGTGGTGGCCATCGCGCTGATTCTTTGTGCAGTCTTCGTCCCGGTCGCTTTCATGGGTGGGGTCACCGGCGCGCTTTACCAGCAGTTCGCTCTGACCATCGCCATTTCGGTAATTTTCTCCGCAATCAATGCGCTCACACTCAGTCCCGCTTTGTCCGCCATGCTGCTACGCGCTCCGAAGCCGGGTCGTGGCCCGATCGCTTGGTTCTTCGGGAAATTCAATCAGTTCTTCGATTGGATTACTCAAGGATATGGAAAGGTCGTTGGCGGCCTCACGCGAAAGGCGGCGCGCTCGATGTTGTTACTGGTGGTCGTCTGTGGCGGTATTTTCCTCCTAGGAAAATTCGTGCCAGGCGGGTTTATTCCCGATGAAGACAAAGGATACCTTTTCGTCGCGGTCGAGCTTCCTCAGGGCGCTTCATTGCAGCGTTCAGATGCGATCTTGAAACAGGTGGAGCACATCGTGGGCAACACCAAGGGCGTGCGCTCCGCTCTTGCCATCTCCGGGATGAACATCCTCAACTCGCAGACTTTCTCCAACTCGGCGATGATGTTTGTGGGTCTAGATGACTGGGATGAGCGCAAGGATCCGAAACTCCATGCCAAGGCGCTTGTCGCGGAATGGAACAAGAAATTCTACGCCATTCCCGGCGCACGGGTATTTGCCTTCGGTCCGCCTGCCCTTCCGGGGTATGGCAGCGTGTCGGGTTTCACCATGCAGTTGCAGGATAAATCCGGCGGCAGTGTCGAGCAGCTCTCCACCTATGTGAACCAAGTGATCGCCGCAGCCTCCAAACGCCCAGAGATCGGGCGTATGACCACGACTTTCCAGCCATCCACCCCTCAGGTAAAAGTGGAGCTCGATCGCGAAAAAGCCCGCACGCTCGGGGTTCCGGTGGACAGTGTTTTCCAGACCTTGCAAGCCTACTTGAGCGGGCTTTACGTGAACGACTTCGTGAAATTCGGTCGGGTTTACAAGGTCTTCCTCCAGGCCGAGCCTCAATTCACCAACTCACCGGACGACGTCGGAAAGTTCTATGTGCGCAATAACGAAGGCGGCATGGTTCCACTGAATACCCTCGTAAATGTCTCGAAAATGTCAGGGCCTAACTTTGTCACGCGCTTTAACCTTTTCCTCTCCGCAGAGATGATGGGCTCACCCGCTCCGGGCTACAGCTCTGCCCAAGCGATCAAGGCAATGGAGGAAATCATGGCCAAAATGCCTTCCAATGTTGGCTACGAATGGTCGGGCCTAACTCTTCAAGAGAAGAAATCCGAGGGGCAGGCAGGTATCATCTTCGGCATGGCCATCGTTTTTGTATTCCTGCTTCTTGCTGCCCAATACGAAAGCTGGACTCTGCCGTTTGCCGTGCTGCTGTCCGTCCCCACCGTGATTCTTGGGACGATGCTGGGTCTCCTGCTTAGGAATTTTGAAATGAACGTGTATGCGCAGGTTGGTCTGGTCATGCTCATCGGCCTAGCAGCTAAAAATGCCATCCTGATCATCGAGTTCGCGAAGATGAAAAGGGATGAAGGCATGCCCACCCTTGAGGCCGCACTCATCGGCGCGAAACTCCGCTTGCGCCCCATCCTGATGACCTCCTTTGCCTTCATCCTCGGCTGCGTCCCCCTCATGCTCGCCACAGGATCCGGTGCCGCCTCCCGCAGCACCATGGGCACCGGCGTGGTCTTCGGTATGAGCATTTCCACTCTCATCGGTCTGTTCCTCATTCCGGTGTGCTATGTCTTCGTCCAACGCTTTGCGGATCGTAAAACGACCACAAAAAAGGACAATGCCGCGCAGACGTGATCGATTTGGAGTGCTCGGACATGTCCGAGCTTTTCTTTGGCGCGACATGTCGCGCCGAAGAAAAGCGGAGACTTGTCTCCGCACTCCAAGGCAAAACAACGAATCTACAGCCCGCCGTTTTTCGTATCCTTGACTCGCCCACCATCCTCCACAAACTCCCGCCATGCCCGAAACATTCTCGCTCAAACCCCAAATCGCACTCGGTATCGTACCAACACACATCGGTTTCATCGACGGCTTGGTGCCTGATGCAAACGGCCATTTCCCGCGCGAAGCCGACGGCCGCATCGTCATCGTCGCGGAAATGGATCGGATCTGCGCCCAATCGCCAGTTCGCCCGAACTGCGTGCAGATCTCGCTTTTCCCCGGCACCGGCGAGGCAGACATCGCGGAAATGATGGACGGGCTCAAGGCACTGGGTCTGGAGATCCACCTCATCATGATGGTCGGAGGCGCAAACCCGATGAATCCCGCTGACGAGGACACAGTCATTTCCCAACTCCTTCCCTCGCTCAAAGCCGCAATCAAATACGGCGCGGTCTCCGTCGCCTCCACTTCTATCGAGGAATGGATGAACGGCCCGGCGGATATGGATCTCGATACCGCCATAGCGCAGAACGTGAAACTCCACGTCCGCGCGGTGAAAGAGGCGGGTCTTCTGGATTCCGCCATCACCGCATGGCACATCGAGTTCCTCCGCCCGGTCGAGTTCAAGACCTTCACCAACATCGAGCGCGCCTGGGGCTTCATCAAAGCGATCAACAAGGAACTCGGCCGCGACTACTTCAAACTCCTCATCGACTCCGCCCACATGGGCGATTCCGGCCTCTCCATCGCCGAAAACGTGCGCCTCATCGGGGAACTCGCCGCCGCTGGCCACATGGGCATTTTCCATGCCTCCGCAAAAACCACCCGCGGCTGCCTGACAACCGACGATGGCTGGATTGGCGCGACCCTTTCCGCCGCCGCCCACACCGGGAAACTGGAAACCGTTTTCGTGGAAGCCTTCCGCCACGACGATCCCGCCCTCCAATCTCTGCGCGATGCCGTTCCCGGCCATGGTGTCGATACCTGCGACGGCCGCTCCTACACCCAAGTCATTATCGACGGCTTGGTGAATACCGCTCACCGCCTGAACAATTTCAAGGCGCGCGGTTTTCTCGACTGATCCCCAAATTTCACGGGCGACACACGTCCATATTTTTTCCTAGTGGATAATTTTTGTCCATAAGGGAACCTTGTCGAAAGTAAAAAACTGACCGAACTAGCTAGCGAGACTAAACCACGAAACCAATGAAAGCGCCATACCTCCTAACCCTCGCCCTCTGCGCCACCGCATTCCCAGCACATGCGGAAACCAGTAAAGAATACCTCTCCATCAAACAGGAGGTAGGACAATCCATCGCCCGCGGCAACGCCTGGCTAGCAGAGCAGCAGAAAGAAAAAGGCTTCTGGGACGATGGCGGCCTGCCTGCTTTCACCGCCCTCGCCCTCACTGCCCTCTCCCGCGATCCAAACATCGATCTCTCGAGTGGCAAGCTCCCAGATCACATGAAAAAAGGCTTCGACTGGCTCCTCGAACAACAGAAAGAGGACGGCGGCATCTATAACCGTGGCCTCGCTGTTTACAACACCGCCACCTCCCTCACCGCCATGTCGTCCACCGGCATGGCCGAGTTCGAACCCGCCATTGTCAAGGCACGCCGCCACCTCATTGCGAATCAATGGGACATCGGCGTGAAAGGCGAGACCGACAACAAGAACGACGGCGGCATCGGCTACGGCTCCAAGGACGACCACACCGATATGTCGAACACCTACCTCTCGCTAGAGGCACTCTCGCTTTCTGACACCGTGATCGAGGACGGAAACTACGCCGACGAACCGAAACTTGATTGGCAGGCCGCGCTGACCTTCCTTTCCCGCAGCCAGAACCTTACCGAAACGAACGACCAAGAGTGGCCCTCCGATGATCCGAAAAACAAAGGTAGCTTCGTTTACACTCCCGGAGATTCCAAGGCCGGCACCGAGACCACCGCCGATGGCAAGGTCGCCCTGCGCGGATACGGCTCCATTTCCTATGCGGGCTTGCTTTCCCTAGTTTACGCGAAGCTCTCTCCAGATGATCCTCGCGTAGTGGCTGTGAAGTCATGGCTAGGCAAAAACTACACGGTCGAGGAAAATCCAAACATGGGTCCCGAAGGCCTTTACTATTACTATCAAGTAATGGCGAAAGCCCTTAACGCCGCCGGTATCAACAAGCTCAAACTCGATGATGGTTCCGAGGCGGATTGGCGCAAAGACCTCGCCGGAAAACTCCTTTCCTCCCAACGAGAGAACGGCTCATGGGTAAACGACAACGGCCGCTGGATGGAATCCAACCCCGTCCTCGTCACCGCCTACACCGTCATGGCGCTGGAGGAAATCTACCACTCGATTCCCTGAGCAGCTCTTGCATTGATCTTACGTGCAGCGTCGTCTTACTGCGTATTCCCCATAACCGCTCGATGGCAAAACTCGGGAAATCATGAGTCCCCGGAAAGCCCTGCACGGCGGAGTTTTTGGCGCAGGGTCGCGCGGTTCAGGCGCCGTGCGATTTTCAGTCATGTGGTTCGGGCGTCAGTCACGATGATCGTTGTAAGTCCTCAATTCCGACCCCCACTCGCAGATCCCGAATACTCCACAATACCCCCTTCGCCGCCGCGCCGCTGCCCCGCATCCGTCGCGCACCATCCTTCCTCTTCGCCGAAAACCTCTCCCGCGCCCCCGCGAACGCCTCGTTCACAAACGCCTTGCTTCCAATCACCGCCCCGTCCGTAAAGTATCTCACCCGCATCCTCAATATCTTCGCCGCAGTTAGGTCGGGCAAACCTATCGTCTGGCCTGTTTTCTCTAGATGCTCGATGATTTCCTCCATATTCATGTTCCGCATCTCCGCTGCTTTCCCGGGGGCTTTCCCTTTCCCCATCATCTCTTCCAACTTCGCCTTCCCACGCTTCCTCGCCACCGCCATTCCCAATAGGATCCGGTAATTCTTCGCCACTTCCAGCCATTGCGTGGCATCAAATCCCACCCCTTTGTCGCAACGGTTCGCCCGCACCAATCCTTCCCGCGCCTTCTTCCCGTTTCCCTTTTTGCCTCCACCCACTGCCTCGCCATAGCTGCTCCAACGATACTCCGCCGGATCTTCCACCATCCCCGCACGGACCGGATTCAGGTCGATATACGCCGCCATTGTCCGCGCCGCCAAACCGCTTTCCACAATCACGCTCTTGAAGCGATCTTCCCACAAGGTTCCGGTACGCTGGTGCGTGCGGTTGAACCAGCGGGTAAAACGGATCAGCAGAGCTTTCATGAACTCGCTGAGGTCGTGCATGCGCCGCGTGTGCCGCAGACGAATTTCCCCTAGCAGCGCCTCCGCTCCCTCCGCCCTAGCTTCCTCCATTTCACGGGCGATCGCAGCCACCGCCGCCTCGCTGTAAATCGCCCCCAGGCGCCGCAGGATTTCCCCATCGGAAACCCCCTCGGCAGGCGCGGGCGGCACTTCGAGGAGAATGTGGAAGTGGTTGGACATCAGGCAGTAGGAAAGAACCCGGCAACCGCTGAAATTCTCGACCATCCTCATGAACATGCGGAACTTCTCCCTCTCCTCCTCCTTCAACACAAACCGCCGATCCACCACCCGCGATACGCAGTGATAAATCACCGGCTTCTCCGACGAATTTTTCCAAGGACTCAGGAATCGCTTACTACTCATTCCCCCGATCCTACCCGCAAAATTTCCCATAGCAACAGGAATTTCCTACTATTTCCCTGGGAAATTTTATCAGGAAATTTTATCAGGGAAATTTTATCATGCTTTTGGCGGGAGCCTTCTGAAACAGCCATTGGGACGGACCGGAGGGCGGGGAAATGGGGGTTGGCTTCGACTCTTAGAAATACTTGGTGAGGGAAACGCGGAAGGTGCGTGGCTCGGTGGGGTGGAGATGGACGTCATCGACACCCTCTACCGGCTCGCCGGGGAGGCGGGAGGTGTAGAAATATTCGATGTCATTGTCGTCACGACCTAGGATGTTCAGCACATCAAGCGCGACCTCCCAATCGTTTTTACGGTATCCGAGGCGACCGTTGAGCTGCCATGACATGCGCGAATCCACGCTGCCGTCTTCGACCAGTGGGCGGGGGCTGAAAAAGCGGGAGCGAAGTGCGCCATACACACCCTCATCCGCGCCGATGGTGAAACCGGTGCTCATTGTCATGGGTACCGAGCCGGGAATTTCGTTGCCAGCGGGATCGTTGAGCAGCTTCGCCTCGCTGAGGGTCAGCTCGTTATCAACCATCAGCCATTCGCTCGGCGTCCAATATGTTGCCCACTCGATGCCGAAGCGCTCGGTGGCACCGCCGGGTTCCGCCGTGCCCGCATCGCCGACATAGATCAGCTCCGAATCACTATGCAGGTAGAAAATCGCCACCGTGCTGACGATTTTCTCGAATGCTTCCGTCCGCATGCCGAGCTCATAGCCGAATGTCCGCACCAGCGGATCGGCGGGATCGACCGGCTGGCCGGTGACGGGATCGGTGGTGATGGTGACACCGCGCGCGTCGTTCGAGTGGAAGCCGAGACCGGCACTCGCGTAGAACTCCGTGTCGTTCCATGGGCCGAAGGCCACGTTGAGCTTGGGACTGACGATCCCGTCGGTCTCCGATCCGGAGTTCACCGGATTGTCACTTTCCACATCGAAGTGGAATCCGTCCGCACGCAATGCGGGCTGCAAGCGCAGCCAATGGTTCACGCGGTGATCCGCCATGGCGTAAATGCCCGCGCTGCTTTGCGTGACATCATCCACCCGCACCGCGCTGTTCCGCACCCTTGCTGTGGTGTTGTAGAGGCCGATGCCGCTCAGGAAATCGTGCCGCGTCTGCAAGCCCACGGTAAAGGTGTTGTCCGTGTCGTAATCCCACTCGCGCCGCACCTCGCCACCGAGGAACCAGCGCCCGTCCTCCTGCTCGAACTGGTTTCCCGGGCCGGATTCGTCGAACGGCGTGTCAGGATTGTCGAGGTTGTATGTGAAGTTCGAGAACAGATCCATGTCGTATGTGCCGACGAAAACATCCGCATGAGTTCGCCCGTTGGCCTCGTCGCGGTTCCACTCCGCCATCAGGCTGTAGCGGCTGGATTCGCCGCCCACGGTGTTGTCGATGTTTCCGAGACGGTCGAGCGCACCGCTGTCGATGAGGCGTTTCGGAATCTGGTCGGTGGAGTCCCACTCCGCATCGTAGGCCATCGCCGTGACGCTGAAGCTGTCGCGCCCGGATTGCTGGAAGTATTTCAGGAAACCGTTGGAGCGCTGGGAGTTCCCCTCGCGCTGCCAGGGGCCGTCGTAGTAGTTGTATTCCAGCCCGTAGGTCAGCGCGGAGAAATCCCCGTTCGCGTCCTTTTGGCGGAGGTAGATCGTATCCGCAAGCAGACCTTGGAAGAAATTGTGCTGCCCCATGCCGATGCTTGCGATGCCGCTTGGCAGGGTGTCGAAAAAGTTGAACCGCGTCCCGCCCGCCGTGCTGAGATCGCCGAGTTGGCCGTGAAAGGGGCCTTTCCAGTAATCGATGCTTTCCACCAACTGGGGGATCAGCGGGTTGAGATCCGCGTATCCCTGGCCGTGGGCGTGGGTCACGAAGTTCACCGGCTGCCCGTCCATCGAGATGGAGAAATCGGTGCCGTGGTCGAGGTTGAAGCCGCGGACGAAATACTGGTTCGCCTTTCCGTCGCCGGAGTGCTGGGTGATGATCACACCGGGCACGACCTCAAGCAGCTCGCCTCGCCGCAAGTACGGCCTTTCCAGTAGTTCTTCGTGGTTCGCCTGGCCTTTGGATGCGGTGCCGGCGGTGCCGATCAGGCTCTCGGCCTTGCCGGTGAGGGTGAGGGGATCGAGTTCGCCTGTCGTGGGTGTTTCCTGCGCGGAAACGTGGATGATGAGGGATAGTGGGATAAGTTTGGTAAATTTCATGGTGTTTGGTTGGTTTGGTTGGTGAAAAAATGGAAAACGTAATCCGCGCACAGGCACGGATCATGGATCGGGAAAAAAACCCGTTCGGTGCTAGGAATTTGCTTTGGGCTGGAGCCTTCTAAAAGAGCCATTGGGTTGGACCGCCCCATGTCGTAGCTTTGGCGAAGATTGGAGGGCAGGGAAATGGGGGTTGGGGATTTTCACCACGGTATTTATTCGCCGCGACTGTAGCTCTCCAAGCCGCTCTGCCAAGAATTCTTTTATCGCGGTTTTTTGACGGATGAAAGGACTTCATCCCAAGCCCAGTATTTAGCGTTGGGTGCCGCGTAGGAGCACGTTCCGGACGCGCAAGGTGTGCCGGTGTCCCCAGCCCTCACACCTCCATTCCGCTTCCGTTAGGCGTAGTTGGCGCGCAAATAGGACGGGCGGTCACTGGTATTCCACTCCGTTGAGGATCACCCGTCGCCTCTTGCGGTCATATCGGAAAGTGTTTTCCCACTGACCTTCCTTGGGCAGGATACTGAACCATTTCTCCGCCACCTCGGGCGTGGTCAGCTCGCGGTAGTGCTTGAAGATGATGGTCGCCGAGTTTCCTGCCTCCAGCGCCACTTGGTCGGCACTCTGGACGATGGCGATCCGGTAACTGATAAAGGAGTGCCGTAGCACGTTGGGCGGCCATTCAATACCCAGTGCACGAGATAGCCGAGACATGTCCAAATGCTGAGTTGTATTGAGAACCACCTTTCCGACGCGTGGCAATGGAGCCAACCAAGCATACAGATTGTCGCTGATCGGGATGACGCGCCGTGACGCAGTCTTTGTTTGCCCAGCTCGCAACTCAATGATGCGCCTGTCCAAGTCTATGGCAGACCAATCAAGGCGATCAATTTCAGCCATACGAATACCTGCAAACGCTGCAATGGCAAAAATTGGAACCAGTGACGGAGGTGCGTTGTGCAACACTTTCTCCATTTGCTCGGGTGTGAATATCGCCGTGTGTTCGGTAGATTTTACAGTGGGCAGCTTTATGAGCTCGAGCACGCTACGCCTATCCGCAGGCAAGTAATTCTGCTCCTTGGCAAAGGCGAAGAACGTCTTGATTACAAGCAGCAGTGCCTTTCTTGAAGACGCCCCAGTGTAAAGAGACCGTATCCAAGCATCGACGTCAGGACCGGTGACCTCAAGGATGGGACCTGGAAACTTTTCCATGAAACGCCTAAGAAGTCCCCGCAGATTGTAGAGATATTTACGGCTAAGGCCGTCCTGCTCTTTTCTTGCCATGAATTCGGGGAAAAGCTCAGTGACTGTAATACGGCGCATAACTGATCCGCACATTTTTGCATAATCGGTGGCCATCACAGTCAGCGATTGAGTTCCGGCTAATGTTCGTGCGCTCACGTAGTCCTCCACGGCGGAATACAGCGAAATACCGAGCTTTTCCAACAGTGCCTCCGCCGCCTTGTAGCTGTCGCGTTCGTGCGGCTTGAGATCAGTGACGTGTTGCATCCCGCTCTGAACCCGCTGCGCCACGAAGAGCGCTTCCTTCTTCGCTTCGTCCAGCGAGCTGAAGGTTTTACGTTCCCGTCGCCGATTGCGGTAAAAGCTGAGAGTGAAGCGGGTTCTTCCATTTGCCACCGTGCGATAGATAGGCACCACAGTTGATCCGAATTTGACCTTGAGATAAGGCCCTTGTTTTTTTCTTGAGCGGGCGGTGGAGCCCGAATCAGGTTTTGTCACCACTTTGTCACCAGAGCCATTCATACCAGTGTCTGGCATGTCAACAAAGGGGTCATTACGGGCATAAATCCCCTTGTTTTGTAAGGGTTTTAGCGGATTTGGCGGATCAAAACATTGGTTTTGTGCAGCCATGTTATCAAACTGTCTAGGCCTAGTCAAGGTGCGTGCATTCACATGGCAGGCGCGGAAAATCATGAGTCTCCGGAAAGCCCCGCACGGCGGAGTTTTTGGCGCAGGGTCGCGCGGTTGAGGCGCAGCGCGGTGGCGAGGCGTGTGGGGCGGTTTTCGAAGCGCTCTAACAGGTGTTTGAGCATGGCGCTCTCGATCCGCTCCAGGAGGTCGTCGTATTGCCAGTTTGCCTCGGGGGTCATTTCCAACTGTGAATCGAGCCAACGGGCGATCACGGCATCCAGCTCGCCGCCGACCACTTTCCCGCCCGAAGTGTGCAGGGCTTCGGCGACATGGGGAGGCAGATGTCCGGGTAACAGCGGGCCACCGCGGTTCATCGCCAGAGCAAGCTCGATCACATGCCGCAGTTCGCGGACATTTCCTGGCCATGCATAGGCCTGCAAGGCGCACAGGGCGGAGGCGGAAATCTCAAAGGCGGTCGCAGTATCACCATGGATTCCGTTGAAAAACCGGCTTAAGGCGGGGATGTCGCCGGTGCGATCACGGAGCGCGGGCATCGCGATGGAGAGGGCGCTGAAGGTGTAAAAAACGTCTGCCCTCAGCGAGTTTTCGATCGCGGGATCGCGAGGGTCGGCGCGCATGGTAGCGATCAATCGCGGCAGCGGGACATCCGTTCGCCCCATTACCTCGGCGAGCACGCCCTGAAGTTCTGGCGAGAGACTATCGATGTCTTCGAGAACCAACGTGCCGTTTGCATCGGCCAAGCTTGCACGTAACGAATCGGCGCTATGGATCGAGCCGCATTCGACCAGACGCAATGGTTCGGCAGCACGACTTCCGTTTGTATGAATCAAACGCGCAGCAAGCGTTTTTCCCGTGCCACTGGCGCCGTGAATCAGGACAGGCGGATCACCTCCGCAGGCACGCGCGATTCCGAGAAAAACCCGGTGCATGCCCGGCGAAGCTCCGATCAGGGAAATCGCCGGGCGCTCGGCGGGGCCGGCGATGAGGACACTTTTTGTGACGAGCGAGGAAATGACCTCTTCGAAGCGCTGGAGATCGAGCGGCTTGATTAGATAATCGGCGATCCCGAGTTTCCGCGAGGTGATCGTATGATCAAGGGTCGCATGAGCACTGATAATGAGGACGGGGATTTTCGAACCGGCAGCGCGGATTTTTTCAAGGATCACAAGGCCGCTGACATCCGGTAGCCCGATGTCCAGAACGATGGCCTCGAACCTCCGCTCGACGAGTAGTTTCAACGCAGCCCCTCCGCTCGCGGCAAGCGTCGGCAGATGCCCGAGACGTCGGACAGCGAGAGCCAGCGCGTTGCCCAGCGCGTGTTCGTCTTCGATGATGAGAATGGCTGCCATAGCTTGTTCAGTTTTACGCCCATTCGATGCGGACACATGCGCCGCCGCCGAGCAGGTTGGTGGCAGAAATTTTACCGCCGTGGGATTCGATGATTTCCTTGGAAACGGCCAGCCCGAGACCCATGCCGCCCTCGCGCTCGGAATGGAACGGTTCGCCGAAACGTGCGAGAGCTTTTTCGCTGAAGCCGCCACCCTGATCCTGCACCTCGAGCGCGCCGGGCAATATCCGCACGGTTACCGCGCCACCGGTCGGCATACTTTGGATCGCGTTTAGGATCAGGTTGCAAAGGACTTGCCGCAGGCGCTCACGGTCGCCGTTCACTGGGTGGCCACCCCATACCGGATTTATTTCTTCGCGGATCTCGACCCCGGCATGCTGCGCTTGCGGGCCGAGACTTTGCCGCGCCTCGCGGACCAGCTCGGGAAGATCGACCGGCACCATCGTCACTGGCTCGGGTTTTGCGTAGCGCAGCCATTGGTTTACCAGCGATTCGATGCGCCCCGCCTCACCGATGATCAACCCGGCGGATTCCCTTTCAGCGGGCGCGCAAACTCTTTCTAACAACTGCGCATGCAGCCGGATCGCCGAGACCGGATTACGAACTTCGTGTGCGAGGCTCGTAGCCATTCGCCCCAGCAGTGCGAGTCGTTCCGCGTGCCTGCGCTTGTCTCTTTCCTCCATCAGCGAGGCATGCGTTTCCCGAAGTGCGGAGGCAAGGCTCACGATCTCGCGTGGTCCTTTTTCAGGCAAACCGCGCGGTGTCTCATCGCCGCCAATACCGGGCAGCGCGGCTTCGAGTTTCGCCAGCGGCCGCGTGACCTTACGACCTAGCCACAGCGAAAAAACCAGCGATAAAGCCCAGAACCCGCCGAGCGCCAACCGCGCGTCGAGCCGCTTCCAAACGGGCAGCGCTCCGTGCTTTCCCACCTTGCGGGAAAACCAAACCTCCCGTCCGCTTTCGAGTGCGAAGCCAACACGGATGATATCTCCCTCACGCTTCGCCACACCTTCGGCAGCTTGGTTTTTTGCCTCCATGAAACTCACCTCCGCCCCCATCACTCGCCCGATCTGTGCGGCCATGAACTCAGTCTGCGGCAGCTGGTTCTGATCGAGGAAAAGCGCGTTAGTCCGGCCGATCGACTCCAAAGCTATCACTTCCTCCGTCCGGGAGAGATACTGGAAAAATCCCATCATCGCCACCGATCCCACTAACACAAACGCCCCGACCCCCACCGCCAGCCAAACGGACAGCGAGCGCGTCTTGAGAAGAAATGGTCGGTTTTTATCCATGAAGTGAACCAAGACCAATAAGGCCTAAATACGGTAGATTGTCGATAAAATGAATTTCCAAGGGCATTTCACGACCGCTTTTTGATGGGATGGATAAATTTCGACCCTACAGGAATCTTGTCCGAATACGCGGCACACCTTATCCAATGACCTCCAATGTTCACAAAAGCACACCTGCCGCTCACCCTGCTTGCCAGCATCGTAACCGCCGCTGCCCAGGATTTCCTAGATCCGCTGGTGATCACTGCCACCCGCTCTGAGAACACTCAATTCCTCCCCTACAGCGTGGCAAACATCACCGAGGAAACGATGCGTGATCAAGCGCGCCGCACGCTTCCCGAAGCGCTGCAATACACGCCTGGGGTGTTGGTGCAGAAAACCACCCATGGCCATGGCTCCCCCTTCATTCGCGGCTTCACCGGTCGCCAGAATCTTTTGCTTGTCGATGGAGTCCGCCTTAACAACTCAACTTGGCGCAGCGGCCCCATCCAATACTGGAACACCGTGGACTCGTATTCCTTGGATCATATCGAGCTGGTGAAAAGCCAAGGCTCGGTGCTCTACGGCTCGGATGCGATCGGCGGCACGCTCAACGCCTTTACGAAATCCTCGAATTTCATGAATGAAACCCAAGGCGCGTTTTTCACCCACGGCACAGCGTCCTATGAATTCACCAGCAATGGACAAGGCAGCCATGTCGGCCGCATTGAGAGTAGCATCGGAGTAGGCGGAGAATACGGCCTTCACTTCGGCATCACTCAGAAAGACTTTGGCGACATTGAGGACTCCTCTGTGGGAACCATGCGCGGCACGGGATACGGGGAACAGGATTACGACCTGCGCTTCGATATGAAAATTTCCCAGGACACCCTGCTGACTTTTGCTAGCCAATACGTCAACCAGGATGACATCTCGCGCTGGCATCGTACAATTCAGAATCCCGGCTGGACCTATGGCAATCACATCGCCGCAGCGGGCACATGGGTCGCCAACAACTACGACCAAGAACGTTCTCTCACTTACCTCCGTGTCGCGCAGGAGATCGCCAATGAAAGCTCATGGCTGGATAAATGGAGTGCCACCCTGTCCTACCAAACAAGCAACGAAAGCGAAATGCAGGATCGCCGCGCCAGCGCCGCAAGCCCATTTACCACAGGCAATTATCTCCAGTTCCAGAACGCCGAGGTGGAAACGATGGGCATGGATCTCGCCCTCGAGTCCACCATCGGCCCCGGCAATCTGGTCTATGGCCTCGACTACTACCACGACGAGGTTGCAAGCGATGCCAGCCGCAACTCCGGCGCGGGCTTGGTTAGCCGTCCCGGTTCACGCCCCGTCGCCGACGATGCCACTTACGATTTACTCGGTCTTTACGGACAGTACACATGGAAGCCCACCTCCCGATGGGAAATTTCCGGCGGCACACGCTTCACCTACGCACAGGCGGAATGGGGAGCCTACCGCCCCTCCGGCGGACTCGTCGACATATCGGGGGAAAATTCATGGAGCGATCTCTCCTCCAGCCTTCGCGCCAGTTATGAAATCAACGATGACTGGATCACCTACGCCTCTGCATCCCAGAGTTTCCGCTCTCCCAACTTAGCCGATCTCACCGGAAACACCGCTTCTCTCAGCGGTCTCGACGGCAGTGGCTCACCCAGCGTGGATCCTGAAAAATTCCTCACCTTCGAGCTGGGAGCACGCGGCAAACCTCTCACAGACATCCAACTCCAAGCCGCCGTTTTCCATACTTTCAGCACCGGTGGAGCCATTTCCTCATACACAGTGGGCCCGCATACCTTCGTGGTGAACGGCGATGACAGCTCGATCTACGGCATCGAGGCCGAGGCGATCTGGAGCATCGATGAGCGCTGGACAGCCACCGCCTTCGCCGCATGGCAGGAAGGAAAAAATGACATCAGCCAACGCACCCCCACCGAGCGCTGGATTCCCCGCATGCTGCCTTTTACGGCCTCCACCGCACTCCGCTACACATCCGTGGATGAAAAATGGTGGATCGAAGGCCGCCTCAGTGGAGCAGTCGATGCCGATCGCGTCAATTCGCTCGATCAAGCTGCCGACAACCAACGAATCCCCACCAACGGCACCCCGGGATACATCGTAGCCTCCCTCGGCGTAGGCTACGAACCCATCGAAAATCTCAGACTAACGGCCACCCTTCAAAACCTCCTCGATCAAGATTACCGCATCCACGGCTCCGGCCAGAACGAGCAGGGCTTCGGCGCTGTCTGCGGCGTGAAATATGAGTGGTGATATGAGGTAGGGCTGATCCGGCTCGGTCGGCCCATTTCAAAAATCAAACGCACCGCTCACTCTGGCGGGAGCGAAATCCCGAGGCAAACAGCCCGACTCAGTTAGGTTTCACTACCATTGCGTGATAACAGCTCTTCCGTTTTCAATCAGGGCAGACCGAGCCGGATCAGCCCTACCATGCTGGGATTTCCCTTCTGATGCAGAGGAATAGCAAACCCCGTCTTCCTTTGAGTTTTAAAGTTTAAAGTTTCACCCTGGTAGGGCTGATCCGGCTCGGTCAGCCCATTTCAAAAATCAAACGCACCGCTCACTCTGGCGGGAGTGAAATCTCGAGGCAAAAAGCCCGCCTCACATCGGTTCCACTACCATTGCGTGATAACAGCTCCTCCGTTTTCGATCAGGGCAGACCGAGCCGGATCAGCCCTACCTCTTCAGCCCTACCTCTTCGGCCCTACCTCTTCGGCCCTACCTCTTCGCTTTTCTAGCCGCCGCAATCTCCGCGATCAAGCGATGCAACACCAAGCGGTGATCCAGCCCGGTTGTCACCAGCGCCTGATCGGCTTTCTGCGTCTGCTCCATCACGTGCTGGAGCCCATCCAAGTCGAAGTTTTTCGCGTTCGGGACGGCGAGAAAAACGGGATACAAATTCACTCCGGAGCCGTCCTTTTTCTGAGGCAACCACGCGCGGTCGGCGGCAGGGAGCTTGTTGAGGGCACCGGCGAAGGCACCGTAATTTCCGGTAGGCGCTTTGAATTTCTCAAGGATCAGCTTCGCCATGTAGAGGTTGCGGACGACGTTGATGATCGAGGCACGCATGATCCCCACGGCGGATTCCTCAGCGGCGAGCTGCTCATCGACAAGCTGAATCGCGCGAGCCACGTTGCCCACTTGGATCGCCTGCCCGGTCTCGAAAATCACCGCTGTCCGGCTCAGCGGGACGAGTGCCCGCACGTCCTCCACCGTCACGGTGCGGCGCTCGGTGCCGAGGTAGAGATCAATTTTCTCCAACTCATTCGCGATCTGTTTCGTCTGCTCCCCGGCGAGCATGATGAAAAGCTCGAGCGCGTCGTGCTCGAAACCCAGACCCAGCTCCTTGGCACGACCATCGACCAATCTCCCCACCTCGTCCTGCCAGCCATCGCGGCTGATATCGATTTTATCGAAGATTCTTACACTGGCGTTCTTCTCCAGAAATTTCCAAAACGCCCGGCGCTTGTCCACCTTGTCCGCAGAGAGGATGAAACGAATGCCATCCGGCAGTCCTTTTTCCAAAACACCCCGCAAAGCCTCCACACCCGCCTCGGTGCGCTGGGCACGGCCGGTCACATCATCGCCGAGGAAATTCACATTGCGCAGCCACACCACCTTGTCACCGCCGAACATCGGCATGGTCATCAGGGATTGGATCGCGCTGGAGCAGATCTGGAACGCGCCCTCCGAGTTGTCGGCGTTGCCGTCGATGGTCTCATGCGTGAAGCCATCGTCGTTGCCACCAGTGAGCTCATTATAAAGCGCCAGCGCCTCCTCCCGCACCAAACCATCATCCGTCCCCACGATCACATAGAAGCTTGCGTTGGTAGATGATGTCTTAGGTTTCGCGGCCACACGGGAGGTGTAGCGGGAAATTTCAAATTCCAAAATTCAAATTTCAAGAATCGGCATCGGGCCCGTAGGAATCTTCATTTGAAAGTTGATTTTTGAGAGTTGAAGTTTCCCCGTCGCCTATCCACATTCCCGCCCCGCCGCAAAACCACGGCGGCTACTAGTTATGGGAAAAAGCCTTTTTCAGAAAGTTTGGGATTCACACCGCGTTGGCACCCTCGGAGATGGACGCACGCAGCTTTTCATCGGAACACACCTGATCCACGAGGTGACATCGCCGCAGGCCTTCGGGATGCTGCGCGATCTCGGCCTCAAGGTAAAATTCCCGCAACGCACCTTCGCGACGATCGACCACATCGTCCCGACCATCAACCAAGACCAGCCCGCCGATCCCCTCGCCGCAGAGATGATCGATGCGATCCGCAAGAACTGCGATGACTTCGGCGTGACCTATTTCGACCTGAAATCCGGCAAGCAAGGTATCGTCCACGTCGTTGGTCCCGAGCAAGGCATCACCCAACCGGGCACGACGATCGCTTGCGGCGATTCCCACACGGCCACCCACGGCGCGTTCGGAGCAATCGCGTTCGGAATCGGCACCAGCCAAGTGCGCGATGTCCTCGCGACGCAGACCATTGCGCTGGAGGAAATGAAAGTTCGCCGTATCGAGGTAAACGGCGACCTCCGCCCCGGCGTTTACGCGAAGGACGTCATCCTCCACATCATCCGCCTGCTCGGCGCGAACGGCGGTATCGGCTTCGCCTACGAATACGCCGGCGATGTCTTCGACCGCATGTCCATGGAGGAGCGCATGACCGTCTGCAATATGTCCATCGAAGGTGGCGCGCGCTGCGGTTACGTGAATCCCGACGCGAAGACCATCGCTTACCTGCAAGGCCGCCCTTACGTCGATAACACAAATTTTGAAGTAACCGCCGCCCGCTGGCTCTCCTTCGCCTCGGATGCCGATGCGGTGTTCGATGACATCGTGAAAATCAACGCCTCCGAGATCGAGCCAACCGTCACCTGGGGCATTTCCCCGGACGCCGGGATCGGCATCACCGAAAGCATCCCCGATCCACTCAAGGCCAAGACCCCCGAGGAAAAGGCCAGCATCGAGGAAGCCCTCGCCTACATGAAACTCCCCGGCGGCACCCCGATCCAAGGCGTGAAAATCGACGTCGCATTCATCGGCTCCTGCACCAACGGCCGGATCTCGGATTTTCGCGAGGTCGCGAAATACATCCAGGGCCACAAGGTCGCGGCGGGCGTGCAAGCCATCGCCGTTCCCGGCTCGCAGATCGTCGCGATCCAATGCGAGCAGGAAGGTCTTCCGGAAATTTTCCGCGCGGCGGGCTTCGAATGGCGCGCCGCCGGTTGCTCGATGTGCCTCGCCATGAATCCCGACAAACTCATCGGTGATCAACTCTGCGCCTCTTCATCGAACCGCAATTTCAAAGGCCGCCAAGGCTCCCCTACCGGCCGCACCGTCCTGATGTCCCCCGTCATGGTCGCCGCCGCCGCAATCAAAGGCCACATCACCGACGCCCGCGAGCTTTTCGATCTGGAAACAGCCGCCGCCGTTGCGTAGTATCATCCCATCATGAAAGCGAAAATCACGTATTGGCAGGAGATGAAGCATCAAGACCTCATCAAGGATCTCAAGACTCTATAATGACCCGAAATAAACTCTCTCCCGCCAAACCGTTACAAACAGCGAAATGAGCAGCAGCGCCGCAAGACAACTTCCAATCACGCCCGCCGAGTATCTCGAAGGTGAGCGCGTTGCGGAGATGCGCCATGAATACATCGATGGCAAGGTGTACGCCATGGTCGGTGCCAGTGCGGAACATAATGAGATTTGCGGAGATATTTACGCCATTCTGAAAAGCCATCTGCGCGGTGGTCATTGCCGCGTGTTCATCGAATCCGTGAAAGTCGAACTATCCGATGATCTCGGCGACGCCTTTTACTACCCGGATGTCTTCGTCACCTGCGAGCCAGCTGGAGAGGACACCCACGTGATGCGCGAACCCAAGCTAATCATCGAGGTCATCTCCCCCTCCACCGCTCGACAAGATAGGGGTGAAAAGTTGGCAGCATACAAACGCATCCCCAGCGTTGAGGAAATCGTGATCATCGAGCAGGCATGGCCAGAGATTTTTGTCACCCGCCGCTCGGACAACTGGAAGCGCCATCTCTTCACCATGATGGATTCCGTAATCGAACTGTCATCCGTTGGCATGGCCATCAAGGTCTCTGATTTCTACCAGTCGAACCCCTTCCCAGACGATGTCAAACGCCCCTTTTATCTCCGCTTCCGAGAGGACGGATAATCCCAATTTAGAGTTTAAAGTTTAAAATTTCACTACCATGGCCCTCGAACCCGTTAAACAAGTCACCGGCACCGGAGTTTTCATCCCCGGCGCGGACATCGATACCGACCGCATCATCCCCGCGCGCTTCATGAAATGCGTCACCTTCGACGGACTCGGCGAGTTCGCGTTTTACGATGTACGCTTCGATTCCGAAACCGGCGAGAAAACCCAGCACCCGCTCAACGACGAACGCTTCAAGGACGCGTCGATCCTCATCGCCGGCGTGAACTTCGGCTGCGGCTCCTCCCGCGAGCACGCGCCCCAATCGCTGCGCAAATATGGATTCAACGCGGTCATCGCAGAATCCTTTGCGGAGATTTTCTACGGCAACTCCACCACCCTCGCCATGCCCTGTGTGATGGCCTCCGCCGCTGACATCGCCGCCCTGCGCGCTGCGATCGAGAAAAAGCCGGATACCGTAGTCACCATCAACCTTGAGAAAATGATTGTCTGCACCTGCTGTGATCTCGAGTTCTCCGTGAAAATGCCCGAGTCCGCCCGCGAAGCCCTCGTTTCCGGCCGCTGGGATCCCATCCAGGAACTCATCGACAACGACGCCGCGATCAACGACCGCGCCAAAGCGCTGCACTACGTGTGAACAAGGAATGGTAGGCTCGTTTTGCCAAAACGAGCCTCCATTGCGCCCAACCCGATCTGAAATCCGCTCCCATCCTTACGCGGCGTGAACGCGGAGCATTTTACCCATCACCTTTCAGCGACCCACACCCTGGGTCATTTTATCAAAATGACCCTACCTGAAACACCGCCCGGCATCGCCCTATTCGATATGGACGGCACCCTGCTGGCGTGGGATTGCCAACTCCTTTTTCGCCACCACGTGATCCACGCGGAGCCATGGCGCGCGTTTTCAGTGCCGCTATTTCTCGCCTTCCTGCCCTTCGCAAAGCTGCTGGGAACGGAGAACATGAAGCGCGCGTTTCATTGTTTCCTCTGGAAAATGCCACCTGATCGCGTCGCTGAGCTTTCCCGAGAATTCGCCGCGAAACTGATGCCAACCATTTACCCTGAGCTCAAGGCCGCCCTCGCGGAGCACAAGGCCGCGGGTCACCTCACCGTCCTCAGCTCCGCCAGCCCGGAATGCTACGCGGCGGAGGTCGGCCGCATCCTCGGGTTCGACATCTCCCTCGGCACCGTCTTGGAAAACAACCTGCTTTTCCCCGACCTCACGAATCACAAGGGCAGGGGAAAAGTCACCCGCCTCCGCGAACTACTACCCACATCGTATTTCATCGGAGATAAACTCGTGAACTCGCACGGCTACACCGACAGCACCGCGGATCTCCCGATGCTTTCGATCTGCGGAAACGCCACCGTCGTGAATCCGAATGCGGAACTCGAAGCCCTTGCGAAAGAAAACGGATGGCCCATCCTCCGCCCCACGCGCCCGTGGAAATCAAAAATAGAGAAAGCCCTCCGCGTGCTCATGCTTCTCCTCGCCCTCGGCGAGAATCCCGCCAAGCTCTGATGGAGAGCCGCGTCTCCGACCGGCTTCACAACCCAAGTCTTTCCCATGCGCACCTTACTTTTCCGAGCCCTCGCCATCGTCCTCTCCGGCCTGATGGTCGCCGCGTTGGTGCCGCCATTTTCTTATGCGGGGCTAGCATGGCTCTGCCTGATCCCGCTGCTCATTGCGCTGTGGACACTGAAAGTAAAGCACCGCGCGAAGAAAGGTTTCCTGATTGGCTACCTTGTCGGCGCTATCTCTTTTGGCATCCAGGTTTCATGGTTGTCCACCGTCTCATGGCTCGGCCCCATCGTCCTCGCAAGTTACCTTGCGCTGTTCTTCGGAGCATTCGGAGCATTCGCAGCGACCCTCGGAAACCCTTGGAATCGCTCAGAAGAAATTTCCGAAAGCCCCTTCCGCAGCCTGTTCACCGCCTTCACCCACGCCACCGTCTGGGCTGGCCTTGAGTGGCTGCGCGGTTGGCTTTTCACCGGCTTCAGCTGGAACGGACTTGGCATCGCTTTCCACGAAACCCTCGTCATCTCACAAGCCGCCGATCTGTTAGGCGTTGCCGGATTGTCCCTGATGCTGGTGTTTTTTCAATGTGTCCTCGTTCAGGTCGCTTACCGCCTGAAAAAAACGGCAAGCGATGGCATACGCCGCCCACGCTGGGACTTTACTGCGTCAGTCCTCGGCGTGGGACTGCTCATCGCCTACGGACTCCTCCGTATCGCGGGGGAAAGCGGAAAGGAATCAATCCCGCTGAAAAGCCTCCTGATCCAGCTCAACATCCCGCACGAGGGCGCGACCGTGCTCTGGCCTGCCGAGCAAGTCCACATGGGCTACGAGGATGAAACCCTAGGCGCATTGGAAACTATCGCGAAAGCCGACGAGGAAAAACTCAAGGCCGCCATTGGAAAAAGCGATGAGGGCGAGATTGAGCTAAGCACACCCGATTGGGTTCTGTGGCCGGAGACAGCATTGAACGGCCGCATCATCCGCACTGACACCGGCGAGTGGGGTTCGTGGCGCGAGAACATCGATACGATTGAACGCGTCCGCAAAGGCGGCACGTTCGACTTGATCTACGGCGTAGTCGAAATCGAAGGCGAAGCTCGCGAAGATGGACTTTATCAAAAGGAGAATGCGAAAATTTACAACTCCATCGCGATCCAGAACGCCGAGGGCGATCTCGACACCTATCGGAAACGCCACCTCGTCATCTTCGGCGAGACTATTCCGTTTGTGGAAAGCATCCCCTTGCTGAAAAAAATCTACGAGCAACAAGCGGGTGCTGAATACAACGGCTCGTTCACCTCGGGATCATCACTCGATCCATTGCCTTACAAGCTCAAAGGGAAAGACATCAGCATCATCCCCGCCGTGTGTTTCGAGGACACCGTGCCGCGACTCACCCGGAAATTCGTTCGCAACACTCCGCAGATCATCGTGAACCTCACCAACGACGGATGGTTCAAGGAATCACCCGCCGCCGCCCAGCATTTCGCCAATGCCCGCTTCCGCGCCATCGAGTTACGCCGCCCCATGCTCCGCTGCGCGAACACCGGAGTCAGCGCCGCCATCGACACCATCGGCTCCACCGCCCATCCGCGCACCGGAAAACCCCAGATCCTCACAAGCGAAAAAGGCAGCCATTTCACCCGTGGCAACCTTCTAACAGAACTCAACATCCCCGTCAGCCCCAGCTTCTCGCTCTACGCCCTCATCGGCGATTGGGGGATCATCCTGCTTTCCCTCGTCGGCCTCGCGACGGCGATCATTTTCCGAACACACGGAAAATCCAGTCCCGTTCCGAAATAGAAACCGCTGAGTTGGAAGAGCTAGACTCCCCTTTCTCATACCTTCAATGGCTTTCCGCCAGGGCACCAACACTAGGGAGAGAACCGTACCGATCTCCCATCGAATCAAGAAATAGGGAACCGCGAAGGCGCTAAGACGCAAAGTTTTCTCAGATTACATTAAACCAAAAACATAAATTCCAATTGTATTTGCTTCGCGTCTTAGCGCCTTCGCGGTTCAATAACTCTTTTCTGACAAAGTTTTGTGACTGTGCTTCCCTAGTATAGGAACCCTGAGCTCTCCGCCCTGTTAGATGAAAATCGGCCTTTTTTTCTTGCCGAGATTTCTGAGGCTGCTTGGGTAACTGGGCTTATTTCAAAAAGTGAAAGCGCTCTGGATACAGTCTGGCACACTTCCCGCTTTGAATACCCATCCCTAACGCAAAATTTAAGATCCCATTTATCCCATGACCGACCCACAACAGCAGTCCACCCAAACTGCCTCCCTAATTTTAACGCCATCTTTAACAGATTCTTTGACCAGCCGCCGCAACGTGATTGGGACACTGGGAGCTGCAACTGCCGCGCTCTGCGCTTCTACCGGGACGGCCAGTGCAATGTGGAAATGGGGCGGTATGAAAGATGTGCCAGTGGTGAAAGTGAATACGATTTCCAGCGATACCCGCGTCGGCAAGGGCGCCACGCCAAGCAAGAACATCGGCGGCTTCCCCGAGGAGTGGGTCCGGCTACAGGGTCGTAACCTCAAGGATTATACAAATTATCTAAATTCACTGAAACTGCGCAATATCAGCGCCCAGGATGTGATTACACCGCACGCAAAGGAGCACGGATCTGTTTGGAACACACTGCCGCCTCGTGAGTGGTGGACGCGCATGGGCTTCACACTCCGTGTCATTGACCGCATCTCCTCGGAGATGCGGACTCCTGTGATGGAGATCGTCTCCGCCTACCGCACTCCTGCATACAATGCCCGCTGCGGCGGAGCTAAAAGCCATTCCTGGCACATGGCAAATGTCGCTGTCGATGTGCGATTCGACACCTCCGCACGCAAGGTCACTTCTGCGACTCGTAGCCTCCGCGATCGCGGCCTCTTCAAAGGCGGCGTCGGTAGCTACTCTTCGTTCACGCACGTTGATACACGCGGCACGAACGTGAATTGGTAGGTCCGAGTAAGCTTTCAGCTGCGAATGGACACATATCTTTCCTCGTTCCTATTTCTGATCAACCTGCTAATTTAGCGGCATGACCTTTGCCACTAAACTCACTGTCCTCCGGCTTTTGCTGGTGCCGGTGTTTGCTTTTTTGGCGATCTCCTACGGCCTCAGCACGGCGGCGGGCACACCTGATGAGACACTGCGCTGGGCTGCGTTCTGGGTATTTGTCACTGCGGCGGCTACCGACGGGATCGATGGCTTGATCGCGCGGCATTTCAACCAGATATCGGAACTCGGCGCATTCCTCGATCCCATAGCCGACAAGGCGCTGATGCTCAGCACGCTGCTCATCCTCACGTTCTTCGATTGGGGTGTGGAAGACTGTCGAATTCCGTTATGGTTTGCGGTGCTCGTTGTGCTGCGTGATTCTGTGATTCTCGCAGGTATCCGGGTGATGTGGTCTGCACGGAAAAAAGTGGAGATTCGGCCGCATTGGACGGGCAAGGTCTGCACCTTCTTCCTCTTTGTCGTGCTCGGCTGGGTAATGCTGCGAATAACCGATCTTTCCCCAGCCTATCCCTGTGCCTTTGCTGCGGTGTTCATCCTGCTTTCCATGTTGCAATACATCCGGCAAGGGATGCGCATTATGAATTGGATTCGGGATTCGGAAAGAAACGCATGACCGCTGACTCCATTTTCTTATCCGCGTTTATCCTTGGTTCTCTTCACTCTTTTTAAAATCACCCGCCCATGTGGATCGCCAAAACAAAAGCTGAACTCCGCGCCCGCCTTGATGTGGGATCTCGCCCTGTTGTCCTCGTTCCGACCATGGGGGCGCTTCACGAGGGACATGCGTCGCTGATCTCGATGGCGCGAGAAAAAGCGGGTGCGAAGGGCATTGTGATCGTCTCCCTTTTCGTGAACCCCATCCAGTTCGATCGAGCCGGTGATCTCGCGGCCTATCCCCGCCCGCTTGAAACGGATCTCGTAGTCTGCGAAACGCGTGGAGCCGATGGCGTGTTCGTCCCGGACGCTGGCGAAATGTATTTCCCCGACCGCTCCATAACCATAACCGAAAACTCACTTTCCGAGCACCTCTGCGGAGCGACTCGAGCCGGGCACTTCGATGGAGTTTGCACGGTGGTTCTAAAACTTTTTCTCCTCACAAACTGCGACGCCGCCGTCTTCGGTGAAAAAGATTTCCAGCAACTCGCTGTGATCCGCCGCATGGTGCGGGATCTCGACCTGCGGACGGAAATTATCCCCCACCCAACGATGCGCGAAAGCGATGGCCTAGCCATGTCCTCCCGAAATGCCCGCCTCACTCCTGAGCACCGAGCCGACGCCCCGCGCATCCGCCGAGCGCTCCTCGCCGCCGCTGGGGAAAGCGATGCCGCGACCATTCTGCGCACCGCTGGGGAAATTATAGGCCAGTCGCACTTCGCAAGGATCGACTACCTCTCACTGGTAGATGCGGAAACGCTGACCCCCACAAAAAGTCTCGAAAAACCTGCCGTCCTAGCATGCGCAGTTTTTTACGGCGAAGTGCGACTCATCGATCACATCGCGGTCACAGCTGACGCCTGACTACAACAATCTATTTGTTTACCGATTAAAGGCAGAACACACTAGCAGGTTGACGCAATCCAGAACCTCACAGCCTAACAGCGAGACGAACTTCCTTACCAAGCGGATACGCCTTGGCGACCGCCACCTGCGAGCGACGGTGAATTCCTACCAACAGGCCAACGGCAGCGAGGCTGAAGACCAGGCTGGTGCCGCCGTAGCTGACGAAGGGGAGCGGGAGGCCGTCGTTGGGAAGGACGGCGGTGGTGACTCCGATGTTCACCATAGCCGGGACGACGATCATGCAAGTGAGGCCGAGGGCGATGCAGCGCTCGAAAATCTGCCGCGCCTGCAACGCGATGCCTACACCGCCGACGGCAATCACGACGTAGCAAACAACCACCCCGAGAGTAGCGGGCAAGCCGAGTTCCTCGCCGACTACGGGGAAGATGAAATCGATGTGAGCGAAGGTCAGCGTGCCGAATTTCTCCACCCCGTTACCAAGTCCGACACCCCACGGGCCACCGTTGCCGAGCGCGAGAAGGGCGCGCCATTGTTGCATGCCGCGGTCGAGCTGATGGATAGGGTTTTCCAAATCAAGCCATGCCTCGATACGGCCCCAGCGGTTTGGATTGTTGTAAACGAACCATGCCGCGCCGGCCATTCCGAGAAGGGCGGTGGGAATCATATAGATCAGGCGAGTGCCGACGCAGAACATCACCGAACAAGCCGCAACGCCGAGCGAGAGAGCGGTGCCCACATCCGTTTCCGCCGCGATCAGGCCGATGGGGATAATGATGATGATCCCTGGAAAAACAAAGCCGCGCAAAAAAGTGTGCACTTCCGTCTGCCAGCGTGTGAACCACAGGGCGAGCGCGACCACGACCACCATTTTCGCCGCCTCGGAAGGCTGGAACTGGCTGACTATCGGAAACTTGATCCAGCGCTTCGAGCCGTATTCCTCGATACCAATGCCAGGCATGAAACAAAGGGCGAGCAGGATGCAACTAACTATATACGCGATGGGCGTGAGCTTGCGCAGCCAGTCGCTGGGCATTTTCGCCATGCCGAAGGCGGCCAGCAACCCGATACCCACCATGATCGACTGCCGAGTGACGAAGTGATAGGGATTTTCCATCCCGCGCACCCATACGCCGGTGCTCGCTAGCATCACCAGCCCGAGCCCGCAAAGGAGGGCGACGGCGATGATCAAGAGTGTGGAGCTGTGGCGTAGCACTTGCGGGGAATCTAACAAGAATTTTCCCTTAGGGATACATGAAAATTAAGGAAGCTTAAGCAATTGTCCGATCTTCAGTTTGGATGGATCGGTGATGTTGTTAATGGTCATCAATTCCTGCTGGCTGACTTTATAATTATTCGAGATGCGCCAGAGGTTATCGCCTGACTTCACTATGTGGGTGCGACCGCTGGCAACCAGTCCCGCACGTGGGATGACTTCGCGATCTTGGCTGATGGCTGGGCGGATGAGCTGTGCGGTTTCTGTTTTAAGAGGAGGAAGAATTTCGACCAGACCGAGATCGGCGTCGCTGGTCGTTCTATGTTCACGGATGGCGGCAACCTCGGGCGGCATCTCGGCGACAATTCGTTTGCCCTGCGGGATGCGGAGCACGACTCCCGGACGGATGTCGGTGCCTTTGTTCATCTCGCGCAACTCGCTTTCCGTGATGCTGTGCTTCGCGGCGATGATCGTGTAGTTGTCGCCCTTCTTGACCATGTAAGGCTTGTCGCCGCTACTAAGCACCGGGAGATAATTATTCTGTTGGGCAATGGCGGGAGTTTTCACAACAGCGGCGGCGGCAACCGAGCTTTTAGGTGCAGCGGTGCGGTCTGAGAGATACTGCTTGTGGATGAAGATCATGCCGATCGCCACGATGTGTATCGCGAAGATGATCGTGAGCGAGCGGGAAATATTGATCCCGCCCTCTTCCATATCATCGGCGGTGGGCGCTGCGGCAGCGTGTTGCTTCTTCGCTGTCGTCTTGTTAAAAAGGCGCGCGTAGATAGTTTTGCGGACAGGTTGGCGACGTGTGGGTATGGGTTCGTATTTCATGATTATTTGTTGTATAAAATAGAGTTCAGCTTTGTTGATGAACGAGATCGCGGAAGGTGTCTCCACGTTGCTCGTATCCATTGAATTGGTCGAATGAGGATGTCCCTGGAGAAAGCAGCACCGTCGATCCACGCGGAGCAAGGGAGCGCGCCGTATCAATCGCTTCCGCGAGGGTGGAGACGGCGGTTGTCGGCACAACGGTATTAAAAAGTGCCGCAAGAGGACGCGCGATCTGGCCGAACGTGACGGCTGAAATTGCCTGCCGCCCGAGCATGGGAAGCAGTGGAGCGTAATCGAGCCCCTTGTCCTTGCCGCCCGCAATCAAGACGACAGGACGGTTCTGTGAACGCAGTGCGCATTGCAGCGCATGAAGGTTCGTGGCCTTCGAGTCGTTGAGGTATTCGACACCATCGAGAGTCCGGATCAACTCGCAGCGATGTGGCGGCGGTGCGTAGCCGTGTAGTGCCGTAGGAATGAGTGAAGGCGAAATTCCGTAGGCCATGCACGCCGCCATCGCCGCCATCGCGTTCTCCGCATTGTGCAAACCGCGCAGGGAAGTTTCCGCCTCGAGATCGAGAAGTATCCTACCGTCCTGTATGATCGTGATTCCATCGGAAAAGAAATCCGCTTCACGCGTTTCCGTAGAGAATGTGATCAAGTTCGGCATGAGTTCGCCTAGCTCCTCGCCGTATCTCATAACCACCGTGTCTTCTGTGGTTTGATTTTTGAAAATCCGCAGCTTGGCGTTCTTGTAAGCCTCTACGGTTGGATAGCGATCCATGTGGTCGGGGGCGAAGTTCAGCCAGATGGAAACCCGGGGACGGAGATCGTCGATAGTCTCAAGCTGAAAGGAGGAAAGCTCCAACGCGACGGCGGCTGGCACCTCGGAAGAAATTACGATCTCCGACAAGGGCGCTCCATAGTTTCCGCAAGGTGTGCCACCGAGTCCTGCTTCGTGAAGGATGCGGGAAACGAGTTCCGTGGTGGTGGTCTTGCCGTTCGTGCCCGTGATACCGATGATGCCGCCCGCGTAGTAATGCGATGCAAACTCCGTCTCGCCGATCATCTTCGCCTTCGCAGCGAAGGCCTCAATAAGCGGCGAGTAGGTATCGATACCAGGGCTGATCACGATGAGATCCGCAGAGAAGTTTTCGGCATCCTCGATTTTCATCTCGGGATGGATTTCCACACCCGAAGGGATTTTCTCGAAGGCAGAAGAACCACCCTGATCCCAAACCGACACGACGGCGCCTTCGCGCAGAGCAAGCGCGGCGGCGGCACGCCCGGAGCGCCCAGCTCCGAAGACGGCGACGTGTTTGCCGGTAATGTTGGATGGTTCTTTCAAAGCGTTAGGCAATTTTTAGGAGAGCAAGTCCGAAGAGAGCGAGCATGATGGAGAGTATCCAGAAACGGATGATGACCTGGGACTCGTGCCATCCCAGCAGTTCGAAATGATGGTGGATGGGAGCCATCTTGAAGATGCGTTTCCTGCGCAGCTTGAAAGAGCCGACCTGAAGCATCACGGAAAGCACCTCCGCGACGAACACGCCACCGATGATCACAAGCAGCAATTCCTGCTTCACGCAGATCGCGGCGGTGCCTAGTGCGCCACCGATGGCCAGCGATCCGGTGTCGCCCATGAAGACTTTCGCCGGATGGCAGTTGAACCAGAGGAATCCAAACGCCGCACCGGCTAACGCCATGAGAAATACCGCGAGCTCTCCGATGTAGCGGTTGTGCGGGATGACGAGATAGTCGGTAGCCATGAAAAAGTGACCGGCGAGATAGGCCAGCAGCGAGTAGCTCAGTGCCACCGATATCGTGCAACCAGCGGCGAGACCGTCGAGGCCGTCGGTGAGGTTCACGGCGTTAGAGCAACCGATAATAATCAGTATGAAGAAAGGGATGACAAGAATACCGAGACTGACAATAGGAACCTTGATCAGCGGGAAACAGATATCACCAATTCCGATCTGCAGGTCACCCAAGCGAAAGCCAGCGACGTTTTTAGCAACCTGATCGGCGCTGTCTCCGAAGCCGGAGATCTCTGGTTTGAAGTAGATGAAGCAGGCCGCAATCAGTGCGATCACGAACTGCCAGAAAAGCTTGGTGCGACTTGAGACTCCATCGGAGTTTTTCTTTTTCACCTTTGTGTAATCGTCCACGAAGCCAAGTAAACCGCAGGCGCACATCGTGCAGGCGCAGACTGCGACGAAAGGATTTAAGACTCGGGCGCAGACAAAGGTGGAAATCAACACGCTGGCGATGATCAGGACGCCGCCCATCGTCGGGGTTCCGATTTTGCCGCCGTGAAGTTCGGCGAGTTTGTGGACTTCCTCGGCGGTGCGGATTGGTTGGCCGACCTTGAGCGAGATGAGTTTCCGAATGATGCGCGGGCCAATCAGGATCGAGATCACAAACGCGAGGAGCCCCGCCGTCGCCGCGCGGAACGTGACGTATTGGAAGAGGTTGAGGAATGAGAAGGTGTGCGCCCAGCCATCCTTTACGCCCGCGGCGATCTCGGCTTGGTGGGCGGCGTACCAGAAATCGTAAATGGCGGTTAGCATGCGGCGGGAAAGGCGGTTTGGAGGACTTTTTCGATGGCGGCGGTGCGGCTACCCTTAAATAGGATGACGTCACCGGCGCGGGAATTTGCGAGGAGCCAATCGGCGGCGGCGTGGATGTCGGGGAAATGGGGCGCCTGCCCTGCGGCGGCTATGCCTTCCGCGCCCTCACCGACGGCGATCAGGCACAGTCCCTTCGCGGCGGCGAGTGCGCCGATGCGTGCGTGCGCGTCGATGGCATGGACGCCAAGCTCACCCATTCTTCCGAGAACGACGATGCGTTGCGCCCCATCCGGAAGCTTTATTTCCGTGAGCGTCTCAATGGCCGCCTCCATGGATTCTGGGTTCGCGTTGTAGGTATCGTCGAGCAGAGTGATGCCTTCCCATTCAATCCGGCGCATGCGTCCCGACGTCAGTTTCACCGAGGAAAGGCCGAGGGCGATTTTTTCCGCGGTGATACCAAGTTTCCAGCCAACTGCGGCGGCAAGGAGCGCGTTGGTGACCATGTGCTTGCCGAGGACAGGGATGAATACGCCGTAGGTTTCCTCGCCTTCGATGACGAGATCGAAGCGTGTACCATCGGCCTGCGGGCGGATGTTCTCGGCACGGACAATACCGCGTCCGTTACCAACCGGAATCATGCGGGCGCGGGTGCGGGCGCGGAAATATTCGTTGAAATCGCAAGCGGCGGGGGTGAACAACACGCCATCCTCAGGAAGATAACGTCCAAGTGTGCCTTTTTCCTCCGCGATGGCCTCGCGCGATCCGAGGAACTCAATGTGTGCCGTGCCGATGTTGGTGATGATGCCGTATTTTGGGCGTGAAATCTCACATAGGGGCGATAGCTCACCGCTGTGGTTCATTCCAATCTCGTAAATCGCGGCGGTATGGTCTTTTTCCGTGGCAAGCACGGTCAGCGGCAGCCCGATGTGGTTGTTTAAATTGCCCTTTGTCGCGTTGACGTTGAAGACCTGCGAGAGGACAGCGGTGGCGAAATCCTTGGTCGAGGTCTTGCCGTTCGATCCGGTGATGCAGACCACCGGGATGTCAAGCTGGCTACGCCACCAATGGGCGAGCCGCTGGAGGGCGAAAAGCGTGTCCGGCACCTCGATGACCGCTTTGCCAGCAGGTACCTCACCGCCATTCCAGGCATGTACTACGGCCACCGTAGCCCCACTTTTCAACGCCGCCTCCGCATAGATGTCTCCATCGAAATTTTCGCCCTTGAGAGCAAAGAACAAGCCGCCGGACTCCGGCTTACGCGAGTCCGTGAATACCTTGCGGACAACAACGTCGCCCGCGTCCCCGATGAGTGGGGCGCCTAGGATTTCGCTGATCTGTCGTGCGGTGGATTGCATGTTTTCTGTATGACGGAAGCAGGACGGAAAGGATTCGGAATTTCAGAAACGGGGTTGGGGATTGGCGCGCATTTCGGAGATTTCGGAGGAGCGGTTACGGAGGGCTAGATCGGCCTTTTTCCGGTCGTCGAAGTCGATGGTATGGTCAGCGAACTGCTGGGTGCTCTCGTGGCCTTTTCCAGCGATGAGGATGATATCGCCAGAGCGGGAGTTCGCTATGGCAGCGTTGATCGCTTCGGCGCGGTCGATGATGGAAAGGTGGTTGCACTTTGCAGGCAGACCTTTCTCGATCTCGCGGATGATCGCTGCCGGATCTTCGGAGCGGGGATTATCGGAAGTAATGACGACCACATCGCTGTGCCTCGCGGCCGCAGAGGCCATGAGAGGGCGCTTTGCGCTATCGCGATCCCCACCACAGCCGAAGACGGTGATGAGGCGGCGCGGATCGAGTTCTTTCAAGGTGCGGCAAGCATTTTCGATCGCATCCGGAGTGTGGGCGTAATCGACAAAGACCGTCGCACCACCCGCACTGCCCACGTTTTCCATACGACCAGGCACCTGTGGCGAATCAGCAAGCGCGGCGACGGCCTCGCGCGGTTTGATTCCGCAAGCCGAGGCGGCGGCAATGGCGGCAAGGAGATTGTAAGCGTTGAATCGTCCGATGAGCGGCGCGCGGACGAGGAAGGTTTTGCCCTTCGCCGCAAGTTCGAAAGTCATGCCGTCAGGCTTCTGGCGGAAGTTGTTTGCGCGGAAATCGCAATGCACGCCGAAGCCATAGCGCAGCACCGGTATCTTGCCGTCGAGCGTCATGGCGAGTTCGTTGCCACGCGCGTCGTCGATGTTGATAATGGCAACGGGCTTTTTCCCTAGCGGATTCGCTGCGAGGTCGTTGAACCAAGAGGCCTTCGCCTTCATGTAATTCGCAAGCGTGCCGTGATAATCGAGATGATCTTGGGTAAGATTGGTGAAAACGGCAGCGTCGAACGCGATATGATGAACTCGTTTCTGATGGATTCCATGCGAGGAAACCTCCATTGCCGCACCGCGGCAGGCGTTGTCGCGGAAGGTGGCGAGGATGGAATTGAGCTCGATAGACCCGGGCGTTGTGTGCTTCGCAGGCGTGCGGGTCTCGCCGTCATCGACGAAGATCGTACCAAGCAGACCGGCGCGGTGCCATACCTCCCGCATGATGTGATTTACTAGGAATGCAGTAGTAGTCTTTCCGTTCGTGCCGGTGATACCGCACAACTTAAGCTCCCCTGCTGGCTCGTTATAAAATGTAGCCGAAAGCACGGCCAGCGCGGCACGGCTGTCTGGCACATGGAGCCATGCCACCGCTTGCGGCAAATCATAAGGCGGCGCGGTCTCGGCGAGGACTACAGTCACGCCTTTTTCGATCACTTCGCGGATGTATTTATGCCCGTCGATGCTCGTACCACGAATCGCCGCAAAAAGCTTACCCGGCTCCGCCACACGGGAATCCGCCGTGAGAGCGCTGATTTCAAGGTCAAGCGTCCCCGACACGGTGACTTTATGTAGTGGGGAAATTAGGGTACGGAGAAGCATTTCAATTAATGGGACTTGGCGATTGGATCTTTGGAATCCTTGATCGGCTCGGTGGGTGCCAGATTCATGTGAGCTGCGAGGCGTGTCGCGATTTTCGAGAAAATGGGGGCGGCGATGGTTCCACCGTAGCGTGTTACCTCGGTCGTCTTCGGATCCTCGATAACAACGTAGCAGACGAAGGCCGGATCATCAGCGGGCATGAATCCGGCAAAGGACACGACATAAGATCCGTTAATATATCCTCCCCGCTTGGGGTCGTGAAAGACAGCGGTGCCGGTTTTTCCACAGACTTTGTAACCGGCAACGCATGCTTTCTGGGCAGTGCCGCCGAGCTGGGTTACCTTATGAAGGGCGGTGCGCATTTTTGCGGCTGTAGCGGGAGAAATTACCTGACCGCGGGATTCCGGTAGGAACTCATCGACCACCGTCCCGTCGTTGGCGACGAGAGACTTGACGATCGTAGGCTTCAAGAGACGACCATCACCAGCGATCACACTATAAGCGGCGGCCATTTGGATCGGCGTAACACCAATGAAATATCCGTAAGCAGAACGTGAGAAATCAACCGGCAGGGTGGGGACTGCGGCGGTGCCTGGGTTCTCGCCGCTGAGTTGGATGCCAGAGCGTTGACCGAAACCAAAGCCATGCACGTATTGGTAATAGCGCTTCGTGCCGAGCTGCTTGGCCATTTTCCAGCAGCCTATATTGTTCGATTTCTGGATGATCTGCTCGAAAGTAAGCATCCCGGAAGAGTGAGAATCCTTCACACTGAATTTATTCTCCTGTAGATAACTCGGGCAAAAGAACACCGTGTTGGGCGTAACCAATTTCTCGTTCAAAGCACTAGAAGTAGCTAAAATTTTGATTGTTGAGCCCGGTTCGAATTTTGCTTGGATCGCGTAATTGAAGGAGTTTTCCTGCAGATCTAATTTATCATTAAGATTGAAATGCGGGCGTGAAACCATGGCTAGAACTTCGCCGGTTTTGGGATCTATGACAATCACCGCACCTCGCTTCGCTTTGAACTCGGCGAGTCCCGCATCCAACTCTTCCTCCACGATCGCCTGCATACCGATATCGATGGTGAGTTTTACGTTAAGTCCGGCGCGAGGAGGCAGCAAGCTGTTGGCCGTACCGGGAATGATCAAGCCGCGCGAATCTCTACGGTGCTCGCGGCGGCCATCGCGCCCTGTCAGAAATTCCTCTTGAGAAGATTCGATCCCGAAACGACCTGCCATCCGGTAGGCTGTTTTGCCATCTTCAGTTTTCTCCTCCACTTCACCCGTGAAGCCAGTGAGGTGGGTGGCGATATCCGGATTTGTATACCAGCGCTTTATCGTATTTTCGAAAGCGATGCCCTGGATGTAATTTTCCCCAACAATTTCGCGCAGCCCTTCTGCAATATCGTCCGGGATCTCCTTGGCGATGGGGAACCACTTCGCTTTACTCGTCTCGATGGCGGTGCGCATCTCGTCGCGTTTCATGCCAAGCGGTCGGGCGAGGAGGTAGATCATGCGGGCAAGGTGCTTATCCACGATCGCATCAGGTGTTTCGCGGGCAAGGATCTCACCGCGTAAGGAATAGATGCGACGGACGCGCGCCTCCGCAGAGAGCTTTTTCCATGAGCTATCCTCAGAAGCCTCAATGTAAGCGAGGCCGAAGGAAGCAAGCTTGGGATCGTAGAGGTGGTTTTTATCCACGAAGACGGAGGCCACTGGAATGCTTTTCGCAATGGGCTCGCCGTTGCGATCCACAATCATTCCACGGATTGCAGGTAGCCGCTCAACACGATGGAATGCTCTGGATGAAGAAGCGGCATAGCGTTGCCTGTCTACAAGCTGAATCTGGACGAGGCGCGCGGACAAGGCACTGAGCAAGGTCACCAAGACCAGGCAGAGGACGATGCAACGGTTTTTGAAAGCGCGGTTCACAGGCTGGCTGATACGGAGGCGGATTCAGAGGCGTCATCCGGCGGGAGGATATCCTCCGAGACACCGAGAGGGATCGGAACAAGGTCGGTGCCGACCTCCTCAAGAGTTTTCCGAATGGCGAAAAGATTCAGGATCTGATCGGCGCGCATTTCCACGGTTCGGATGTCGAGTTGATGCTGCTCGATGCGGCGCTCGACCGCGTCGATATCGCGCGCGGTCTTAATCTGGCAATTCCGATAAACAACATGTGTCACTCCACCGATTGTTCCGATCGCCATCGCAAGGATGATGGAGAAGATCGCAAAAGGAGAAATCCTTTGATGCTGTGTTTCTTGGCGGCGGCGGTTCATGACGGTGACGGGTGGTGTTTTGTAGAAAAATTTAGACGGTGATGGGCTCATCCCCCAAAAGCTGAGCGACCCGTAGTTTTGCACTACGGGCTCGTGGGTTCGCGGAGGTTTCTTGGGCGCTGGGCGCGATGGCTTTTTTCGAAAGCAATCGGAAGATGCGGTCGGGGTTCGGTCTCGCCTCCGGCCAGGTAGGATCGTCGATGTAAGGTTGTGAGTGTTGGCGGAGGTATCTCTTAACCTCGCGGTCTTCGAGACTGTGGAATGTAATGATGAGCAGGCGGCCTCCGGGTTTAAGGATCTTGGTGGCGGAGGAAAGGACGGCTATAAGCGATTCGAGTTCTTCGTTGATCGCCATGCGGATCGCTTGGAAACTACGGGTTGCAGGATGCGTTTTGCCGCTGCGACCTACGGCTTTCTCGATGCAGGCAGCGAGTTCCGTGGTGGTGGTGAAAGGTTTCACTGAGCGCCTTTCAACGATGGCGGCGGCAATCCGGCGAGCACGCGGTTCTTCGCCGTATTCGCGAAGGATGCGGAGGATCTCGGCTTCGGGCGAGTGGTTGACGAGTTCGGCGGCGGTCATTTTCGCGTTCGGTCCCATGCGCATGTCGAGTGGACCCTCACGCATGAAAGAGAAGCCACGTGACGCGGAATCTAGCTGGCGCGAGGAAACCCCGAGATCGAGCAGTAAACCGTCGGCGAGTTCTCCCGCCGCGATGCCGGGATGGCCTGTGATTTCCGAAAAATTCGCCTGATAGGTGGAAAAATTTGGAGCAAACCCAGCGAGCCGAGAACCTGCATGGGCGAGGGCCTCGGGATCACGATCCACGCCAAGCACTTTCGCGCCGGCTTTCAGAAACAGCTCCGAATGTCCGCCGCCGCCCAGCGTGCCATCGATGATATATTTACCGGGTCCGGCATTCATCATCTCGAGCACCTCATCGGCGAGGACAGGAAGGTGGTAGCCTTCCGGGGAAAGGGATTCGGACGCCGAGGCAGACAACCAGCCCGGAGCGGTCGCGGCGTCCGATAACGCAAAACCGTGTGCTGTCCCGAGCGCACTGTTTTGTGATCTTTTGGAAAAATTTACCGGTGGCCGCGCTGACAACCAGCCAGGAGCAGCGCGACGCACCGGATTAAAAAGCGAATGAAGCTCTGTCCCGAGAGACTTCATCCGCCCAGCCAGAGAATTTGGGGAAAAGGAACCCAACCCCCACGCACGGACGAACACGCCGGAAGCCGCCGTGAGGTAGGTCGTCTCGTTTGCGAGGCTTGGACGGTTGAACTGCATGTGTGCCAGTGTGGGTGTGGGATTAGTGAAAGGTTTAGAAAATGCCGAGTTTGTTGCGAGCAGGAGCGACTCCGAGGCCTCCGAGTGCCTTCATGTAATTTTCTTTGCTCCAGACCTCGAAATGCGAATCGCCCGCGACGAGGTAAACGTCCGCGTCAGACTCAATTTCGGCATGGTTCGCGAAATCCTTGGGAATGAGCAGCCTGCCTTGGTCGTTGAGGTTCGCGTCGCGCAGGTTTCTTTTCAGCTCACTCTTGATCTCCGCCTTCTCGCCGGGATCGGTGATGTGCTCATCGACGGTTCTCAGGCGGCTGGCGATGCCCTCATCCGTCATCACCTTGATAATCGGAAGTTCGCTTTTTTTATCGAACGACGCCATTAGATGAAGGTTCTCACCTGGCTGCGGCCTCCACGCAGCAACGACGTTGACCCGATTCTTCGAGTCCGTCTTGTAAGGGTAGGTGCCCTTGTATTGCTGGAATTGGTCGCTCATTGCAGTGATGGCTATCGCGTTGACGTAAGTAAAATACACTTTAGTACACATTTTCCACAAGAAGAAAGTGAGAAATTTTAATTTAATTTTTTAAGCGTTCATACACAGTGGGTTACAAATTATTTTGTATGAAATATTTACAGAATTTTTGAATAAAAACGGGATTTTTTCAAAAAATAAAGGAGTTTTTTTTGAGAAATTCTAGAGGTTTTTAAAAAAGTGTACTTCAGATTAAGGATTTGGAAGCGATGTGTACAAATGAAAACAGCATTCAACACGCATGCCCTAACTATGAGGGGAAGCGGAATTTGCGTTTTCCACGTGCTTTCGGCGTTCCACTCGCGGGAGAACTTGTTAGCGGCGTATCTCCGCCCTTGAGAACTTTTGTAACGGAGTTGAGACTACCCGCGTGACGAATCTCTCCAGCAAACTTTTCGCCGTCGCCAAGCAATACATCCCGGGGGGCGTGAACAGCCCGGTGCGCGCTTTCAAAAACGTCGATGGCGAGCCATTCTTCGTCCGCCGGGCCAAGGGCTGCCGCATCACCGACATCGATGACAAAACCTACATCGACTACATCGGCTCGTGGGGGCCGAACATCCTCGGCCACGCGCCTGTTGCGATCACAAACACGATCCATCAAGTCGCCAAGGACGGCATTTCCTTCGGTATTCCGAATCCTTACGAGGTCGATATGGCGAAGACGATCTGCGAATGGGTGCCCTCGGTGGAAAAGGTGCGCATGACCTCCTCGGGCACCGAGGCCACCATGTCTGCGATCCGCGTGGCACGTGGCTTTACGAAGCGCGACTACATCGTGAAATTCAACGGCTGCTACCATGGCCATAGTGATTCGCTTCTCGTCGCCGCCGGTTCCGGCGCGCTAACCCACGGCGAGCCAGATTCCGCGGGCGTGCCGAAAGCTTTTGCAGAAAAAACCATCGTCCTTTCCTACAACGATCCGGTGGCGCTCACCCAGCTTTTCGAAAAAATGGGAGAACAGATCGCCGCGATCATCGTCGAGTCCTACCCCGCCAACGCCGGACTCGTTTTCCCGAAACCCGGATACCTCAGCCTGCTTTCATCGATCACAAAGCAATACGGCGCGCTGCTGATCTTCGATGAAGTGATGACCGGCTTCCGCCTCGGTAGGGCGGGCGTGCAGGGATTGGAAAACCTCACACCGGATCTTTCCTGTTTTGGCAAGGTGATCGGCGGCGGCCTGCCGGTCGGCGCTTTCGGCGGACGCGCGGATGTGATGGATATGGTCGCGCCGATCGGCCCTGTCTATCAGGCAGGCACGCTTTCCGGCAATCCGCTGGCCATGGCGGCGGGCCTCGCCCAGCTCCGCGAGCTTTCCAGCGGCACACCCGACGGCTTCGCCCGCCTCGACCAACTCGGCCTCCATTTCGAGACCGGCCTTCGCGCCCTGATGACGGAAAAAGGCATTCCCCACCGCATCAACCGAGTCGGCTCCATGTTCTGCCTCTTCTTCACCGACCGCGAGATCGTCAACGTCGATGACGTGATGAAACAGGATCTCGGCCTCTTCAAAAAGTTCTTCTGGGGCTGTTTGGAGCGTGGCGTTTATATAGCCCCCTCCCCTTACGAAACCGGCTTCCTTTCCCTCGCCCACACTGAAGCGGATCTCGATGAGACGCTCACGGTTTTTGGAGAGGTGCTGGGGAAAATCTGAACGTGAGTTATCCCAATGCACTCATTCTTGGCCCAGAGCAGCAAGAAACTGCGTAGGTGAATACACTAGAAGAGAGGACTGCCGGAAATCGGCGACGTTTCGCGTCACGATACAATCCGCGCCAGCCAGAACGGCGGAATGATGCAGAACTGCGTCCTCAAAATCCGCAAAACCGCTGTGAAGAGCGGAATCGATCACCGAGCGGTTCACAGGCGCGATGCCGCAAATCGCCGTCAAATCCTTGATCCTTTCCACCGTCGCTTCGGAACCATATTCGCGCCGAACCAGATAAAAAATCGTGGTGATCGTGGTTGCGCAAACCATGGCGATGTAGTCGCCCCTTTCCGCATGATCCAACACCAGAGCTGAATCCGCGAAGAATGGTTCACGTTTTGCCAAAACATCGACGATCACATTCGTATCGATGAGGGCTTTCACGAGTGCTTTCTCTCCAAATAATCGATGTAATCCTCGATGTCGGTATTCGTGCTGGAAATGCATCCTGCCAAGCGACGAGTTCTGGGAGCGAGCCTTCCTATATCGCTGTCCGCCGCGGGATTGTTGGCAGCGAGAAAGGCAAAATAGTCGGATACAAGTTTTGAAACAGAAACCCGCCGCGTCGCCGCCTCGCTCTTGGCAGCGGTGACCAAGTCTTCGGGGACGTGGAGGGTCAATTTGGACATGACGTAATTATTTTCAGAATAACACGTCACGCAAGCCGATTTTTTCAAAACCGGCCGTCGCTAAGGCATTTTCACGAGGCAGTGATCACCTTGAAACCGCCCGTTTCCGCGAGGAGGCGGGGGCGGAGTCCGAGTGATTCCAAATGCGCCTCGTAAGGGAGCTGGCGGTTGGCGACGAGGTGAAGGCAGCCTCCGCGTTTCAGGGAACGGGCGGCGGTGGTGAGGAAGGCATGGCCGAGGCCGATGTCCCGCGCCTGGCCGGTGTGGAAGGGCGGGTTGGTGAGGATGTGGTCGTATTTGCCCGGCAGGCCGGCAGTGACGTCGTGCCAATGGAACTCCGCCGCGCCGGTGACGTTTTTCCGGGAGCAGGCGAGGGCTCGGGAGTCGGCCTCGAAGAGATCGATGCGGGTGATGCCCGGGCATTTTCCCAAGGCGACATGGCTGAGGAAACCCCATCCGGCGCCGAGATCCGCGATCTCACCGCGCAGGGAGGCGGGGAGATATTCCGCGAGCAGGGCGGAGCCGGGATCGATGTGATCTGCGCTGAACACGCCGGGAACTACGGTAAATGTAGTATTCCGTATGATGCGGGGTTCGGAAAGTCCGCGCCATGCTGTGAGGATGGCGGTATCCCATGGTTCTGTATTCCCAACAGCGAACGCGCGGCACTTGTTTTTTGAAACGGAGAAGAGTAGCGGGGCGGCCTTGGAGAGCTCTTTCTCAAAACGGGCGGCACCCGATGTGTTCGCGAGCGCGGCGATAAGTATACCGCCGGGCGCGAGGAAATTATGGGCGCGGGCGAAACCGGCGAGGGTCTCTTCTTTCGATTTCCCCGGGAGAAAAAGGACGGTTGCATATTTCCCCTGAGGTTCATCAGCCATACTCATCCCTGCGGTCGCGCAAAGATCAGAGAGCGGCTTCAACGGCTGCCATCCGGTGGCACGGAGGAGATCCGGATGCGGCTCTGCGCCAAGGAACAGGGCGGGTTGAACGATGGCGTGCTCACGCAAAGCGAGTGCGAGTGTTTCAAGGGCAGGGTTCATGGCTTTTGACTGCGGCGATCTTTTCGCCGCTTTTGTATTCTTAGGCGAGATACAAGTAGGGCTTGGAAAGTTCCGCGCGCCCACGATCACCGGAATCCACCGTGAACGAAAGCGGCGAATCATCGCCGCACTCAAAAAGGCTACGCCTCAATAATCATCGAAGACGTTGAGATCGTCGGTTTTGAAGGATTCGATGGTTTTCCTGAAAGCGGGCGTGCTGTTCTTCTCGAACCACGCGGCGGAGCACCAAGGATAATCGACAGCCCTCAGCACTAGGCCATGTTTCACCGCGTTGTTGTTTACGTAACTCAATCGGGCGAAGTAGGATTTCTGAAAGGTAAGCGGCGTATCGAAATAGTTATACCAGACTTTCCTCCCCGACGTCTCATCCAAACCGTTGAGGTGGATCGCCGTTTTCCGATGAAGCGCACCGATCCATTTGGCTAGAGATCCCTTTCCCTCCAACGGCGATTTCGCGATAAAATGGTAGTGATTGCTCAGAACCGCCCAAGCCTGGAGTTCCCATCCATGCGCAGCGGCTCCATCCAAGAGAGTTTCGCAGAAATAACGGAGACGAGCGCGGGATTTGAGATGATGCAGCTTCATATAAGTGCCTGCGGTGACCATATACATGCCCGGCGCGAAACAATCGTGCGGCGGGGCATGTGGCCAAGAGATGTCCATGGCGCTATGATGGATCGCTCAATGACCGCTGTGAAGCGGCTTTTGACTGCGGCGATCTTTTCGCCGCTTTTGTATTCTTATGCGCGATGCGGAGTGGGCTTGGAAAGTTCCGCGCGCCCACTATCACCGGAATCCACCGTGAACAAAAGCGGCGAATCATCGCCGCACTCAAAGGAGTTTCACTAACTCCGCCTCGATGATTTTCTCGCACTCGGCGATCTGCTGGGAGCGGCGTGCGCGGGCTTCGTCGGCGAGTTGCTCGAGGGCGTCGATATCGTAAAGATAGACCTCCTCGATCTCGCCGCAGGCGTGCTCGATATCGCGCGGGACGGCGATGTCGATGAGGAACAGCGGACGGAATTTCCGAGCGCGGCGGATGGACTCGATATCCTTCGCGTGGATCACGGTATGCGGCGCGCCGGTGGAGGAGATGACGACATCCACGTCTTTGAGCACGGGCAACCAATCGTCGAAACGCACCGCGCGCCCATTCATCTCGGCGGCGAGTTCCAAAGCGTGGTCATAAGTACGGTTCGCGACGATGACGGATTTTGCGCCGCGCGAAACAAGCGCTTTCGCCGTTAGGCGGCTCATCTCCCCCGCGCCGAGCACCATCACCTCGCTGTCCTTCAGGTGGCCGAAAATTTTCTCCGCTAGCTCGACGGCGACGTTGCCGATGGAGGTGGAGCCCTCTTGGATCGATGTCTGCGTGCGGACTTTTTTCCCTACTCCGAAGACCTTTTGGAAAAGGCGGTTCAGCGTGGCGCCGGTGGCGCCGGCCTCGTGCGCGGCGTGATAAGCCTGCTTCACTTGGCCGAAGATTTCCGTCTCGCCGAGCAGCATGGAATCTAGTCCGCTGACGACCTTGCAAAGATGCCGCGCAGCCTGTGCATTTTCGTGGCGGTAATACAACCCATCGTGGCCGTGCACCTTATCGGCAAGTCCTATCTCCAGCCGCCTCACCGCCTCACGCACATCCTCGGCGGCGAGGTAGAATTCGGTGCGGTTACAAGTAGAGATTACCACGCCCTCCGCCGCGCCCGATGTCTCGAGCAGTTGCAGCGCGGCCTCGCCGAGTTTGGTACTGCCCACGGCAAAGCGCTCGCGCACCTCGACGGGCGCCGTTTTGTGGTTCAGTCCCAGGCAGGCGAGTTCCATCAGACGAAAGCGAAAACCCCCAGTGAAAGAACAAACAGCGCGACCGCCCCTAACGCGAACCGCCGCCCGGTGATTCCGCGGACCCGCTTCACCGCGATTAGTGCGATGTATCCCGCCCATACCGCCACCGCTGCGATAAGGTGCGCCTTCGCACCATGCCCATGCGGCATCAACAAACCTGCTACCAGACCGATGGTCAGCAGGATCATCCCGATCCAAAGCAGCCGCTCCAGAGAAACGAGCAACTCACGCACCGGCGGGAGATTTCTGAAAAGTCCACCTTTGAGCTGGTGCTCCTTAAGCTGGCGATCAAGCACAAGGAACATCACCCCAGCCACCGCCGCGAGCGCCAGAGCACCGTAGGCGAGCACCGACATTGCAGAATGCGTCTCGCCCCAGGGGTTTGTGTTGAGAATTTTCGCAGGATTTGCGGCCAGCCGACCCGGCAGCAGCGCGAAGCTTTGGAACAAAACTACCACAGGCGCGGTGAACACTCCGAGCAGGGAAATCCGATACATCGGCCCGACGAGCAGGTAGAAAAGCGTCAGCGACCACGCGAGATACACGGAAATTTCACCGATGCTGCGAAGCGGGCACGCCCCGCGCATTTCCCCCCGGATCACGAGGTAGCCGATCTGGCAGATCAGCGCCGCGATCATCCACCATACCGTCCAGGAACTCATCTTCCCGTGCCTCAATACCAGCAAGCCACGCACCCCCGCCACAGCGGCGAGGGCGGTTGCCGCGATCAAGAACCAGCGATCCATGCCCCTTCCATCGCTGCAAAGTGGCGGTCATGCAAGCTCTGAGAGTGAAAGGGCTCGCGCTGTTGCGGCAGGAGCGATTCGTAAGGTGATTTTCGCTACTTTTACGATTATCGGAACCGCCACAGCCTACGTCCTTTCGGTGGTCGGAGGCAAAATTCCAACCATAGGCGAAATGGAAGTCCAGCTCCGCCTCACGGCTGATCCGTTTCCGGGGGAGAGGTGAAACTCAGGGGGAGCGCCCTCGCGTGCTGTTTCCGATGCCCTCGCTGGAAACTTGGTTGGAGATACGGCGGGCCTTGTTTCGGCTTCACGGCGTACAGGATCTTTCCAGCCAGCGGAGAGCGAGGGCGCACTCCGCGACACGCGAAGGCGCGTGTGCCCCCCATCCAAAATTCAAAGCTCCACCCGCTTCAACCAATTTTCCCTGCGGAACCATGTTTCCTGGCGTTTCGCGTATTGGCGGGTGGCGGCGGTGATGAGTTCAGCGCATTCGGCTCGGCTGATCTTGCCGGAAAGAAGTCGGCGGATTTCCTTTGCGCCGATCGCTTTCTCCCAGCTTCCGGAAACGCCCTCCAGCGCGGCGACCTCCTCAATGGCCCCTTCGGCAAGCATCTTCTCCGTCCTCAGCGCGATGCGGCGGTGCAGTTCCTCGCGGCTACGGATCAACCAAACGCCGTTCAGTATCGATTCGATTTCGCGGGTCTTCTCCGCCCAGCTATCGCGCATTTCGGAAACCTTTTTCCCACTCAGCAGACAAATCTCCAGAGCCCGTGAAACATAGCGGGGATTATGTCGATCCACCTGCGCCGCCTCGGCAGGATCGAGTCTCTCCAGCTCCGCAAAAAGCTCCTCCAGCGGGCGGGCATCCATTTGCTCGCGAAGTTTTACATCACCCTGCGGCAGTGGAGAAGGGCCGTGGGTGAGGAATTTCAAATACAAACCCGAGCCACCTACTACGATCGCCGTATTTCCACGAGAGTGGATATCCGAAATCACTTCACGAGCCATTTCGGTATAGCGACCCGCATCGCAACGATCCTCAGAAGCGAGGACACCGAACAGATGGTGTGGCGCTACAGCCATTTCCTCCGCCGTCGGCGTGGCGCTGAGGATTTCAATACCACGAAAAAGCTGGAAGGCATCACCGTTAACAATTTCGCCTCGCATCGAGACCGCGAGTTCCAATGCGTGGGAAGTTTTTCCGGACGCTGTTGCGCCGCAGACATAGATCACCTCGCTCCTTGCCGTCATGGGATTAGGGATTTCTCTTCGTAACCGCTCACTGCTTGAGATTTTGTCGGGGTATCCACAGCCTGTGGTCGCGTGATGCCGACGTGGATCTCGAAGTCAGCAAGGCGCTTCTCGATCATGATACGAAGGTCGCTATCAACCAGAAGCCCGTTGGTTTTATCGTTAAGCTCGATCCAGAAGTAGAGGATGAAATCGAGTGAGCTATCGCCGAAGTGGGAGAGAGTTGCAAAGGGGGCTGGCTCTTTGAGGATGAGTCCGTGGCGAGCCACTGCCTCGTGGAGGATCTCAATCACTTGCTGGGGGTGCGAGTCTAAGGCCACACGTAAGGTTAGCTCTCGGCGGAGGAGGCGCGAGTTCAAGGTCCAGTTCACCACCCGGTTCTCAAGCAGAAGCGAATTGGGAACCAAATTCTCGACACCGTTGACACCTCGCACAATCGAGGAGCGCGTGTTGATTTCCGTGACAACTCCATTGACGCCGTCCACCTCGATGATATCGCCAACGCGGATCTTCCTTTCGAACAGCAGGATGATGCCGCTGATGAAATTTTTGATGATCGTCTGCGTGCCGAAACCGACACCGATGGCCAGCGCACCGGCGAGGAAGGCAAAGATCGTGAGCGGGATACTGAGCCAACTCAATGTGGCAAATGCCAAAAGCAGAGCCACAAACAGCATTACCCAATTCCGCAGAGTGCGCGCCTGCGCTTCGCCGATGAGCTGACGGTGAACAAGGATTCGTTGCACCCTGCGACAGATCCTCGCCGCAATGAAGTATGAGAAGATAAATACAAGTATCGCCGCAATGATGGTCCCGAGGGTAACAAAGCGGGTTTGCACTACTTCTTGCCCATCGACTTCTAGCGTTTCCTCGTAGCGGTTTACAGGAATATTCCAAATCCCCTTCGCGGCCTGCCACACATTGGAAAGCATCTCGGCTGCGGGTGCGTGCCATGGCGCTTTCTGCTTATCCGAATAGTGATAAAGCCAGCGGGCGATCGTGCGGCGCTGATTAGTGATCGTCTGGATCGCGCGTTGGATGAGTGCTTGTTTCTCCCACAAGATGGCACGCTGCTTATTTAGAGGAACGAGCTTCGGATCGTCTGCGGATAATAACGAAGCACGCGATTGTTCTTTCCCGATGTCAGCCGTCACCGATGAATGTTGGTTGTTTGAAACAACCTCCCAGGCTTCGAGTCGCTGATACAATGAAGCAAGGTGCGCGATGGCTTCCTTTCGCTGGGCAGGAGTTGGTTTACCTAAAAGAATGAACCGTTGCTCGTAAGTTTCAGGAGTAAAGGCCTCGATTTGTAGGAAAGCATCGAGCGAATCGGAAATGGACTGGAGAGCTTCGAGTTGAACGGCGGCGGTTTCTGCGTTGAGCTCTGCCATTTCCAGAGCAGCGCGATCTGGTTCCGAGCTTGCCTTAAGTGCGGCTAGTGCCGCAGCAGTCACTGCCTTTTCATCGTCGGCTTTGCGTTGGCGCTTGCGGCATTCTACAGCTTCTTTTTTTAGCGCCGATTGCCTATCCGCAGAGGCTTCCTTAATCAGAGAGAGATCCTCCTCGCTGAAAACGAGATGATTGCCGGCCTCCCTGATTTTCCGCGAAAGCAATCCGAGTGAGACATCGTTTGCGCGCATCATTTCCTCAAGAGCAGCGATACCGCGTTGCAGGCCGCTGGCACGAATGAACAGCGAGCGTTGCTTCGCTTTGAGTGTATCGAGTTTCCATTGAAGCGTGGCCTTGTTCTCCTTCGCCTGCTCAAGTGCTTTTATTGCCAATTCTACATCCTTCTCGGTGTTATTCGAATCTCGAATCAACCCTGCGAGTGTGACTTTGAAAACTTCCATCGAAGACCGACTAGAAGCCTGCTTGCCCTCGATGGCCTCCTTGCGCTCGATCAACTCATCCACCATTAACGCGGATTGAGGTGGTGGTGTATCGAATCCTTTCCATGCCTCTGCCTCGGCCTTCGCTGCTTGCATTGCTGCTACCGGTTCCGCCGCATCATCGAGGATGAGCAGGTGGCGGGAAATTACGAGCAAGGTCTGCTCTAGGGGACGTCGGCGGGATGATAAATCCGATGCACTGATTCCTTCAGGCAGCGTCTCCGGCGTATCGTAACGCTCGAGCCTCGCCAGTTCGCCCTCGGCCTCGGCCTTCCATTTTTCGAGCTGGGCACGGAGATCAGGGATGGGCTTTTTTTTCTCTGCCGCGCTGGACTCTGTTATTTTCAAAAGATCCTTCACCTGGCCGATACAGGGTAGGCATGCGGCAAAGCAGAAGAGAGTTAGATATCTGAGAAAGGATTTAGATGTCACCACGTTCGTCTTTTTCTAGTTGGATTCTGTCGGCGAGATTGCGCGCCTTCACGCGATGGTTGCGCTTGTGCCAGCGCTCGGTGGCCATCTGGCGTTTTTTGGCGCGTTTGCGCAGCGCCTCGATCTCGGTTTCTAGGTTCAGGAAGGATTCGTAGCGGGCAGGATCAAGCTTTACCTCGGTGACAGCTTTGCGGATCGCGCAGCCCGCATCGTTCACATGGCTGCAATCCGAATACTTGCACTCGGCGGTGAGCGCCGCGATATCCTCGAAACTGCCGCGCAGGGTGAACTCGTCCGTCCACATCTGGATCTCGCGCATCCCGGGGTTGTCGATAAGCATCCCGCCGCCATCCAATGGAACAAGCTCGCGGGTCGTGGTCGTGTGGCGGCCTTTTCCCGTAGTCTCGTTCACCTCGCTCACCCACTGCCATTCCTCGCCGTAGAGTTGGTTCACGAGCGTCGATTTCCCCACCCCGCTGGAACCTACGATGCACATCGTAATTCCAGGTGCGAGGTGACCGCGAATCGCTTTGAGCCCATCGCCCTTGAGCGCCGAGGTGATGTGAACGGAGGCGTCTGGGCACAGTGCGGAGATTTCTGCGGCAGCGCTTTTTAGTTCCAGCTTGGTGAAAAGGTCGGACTTGTTCAGCAGCACCACCGGCTTCGCCCCACTGAGGTGGATCAGTGTGAAATACCGCTCCATGCGCCGTAGGTTGTAGTCAGATCCCGCATCTGTGACCACGGTGACGACATCAATGTTCGCCCCGATCACCTGCGCCTGACTGCTGTTGCCCGGCATTTTTCGAGAAAAAACTGTCCGACGCGGCAGCTGTGCGCGGATCACGTGCGGGTTGTCATCGTCACCTTCTTCGATCGCGACCCAATCCCCCACGGCAGGCAGATCGGAATCCACCACCGCCGCATTCCAAAGCCGTCCGCAGAGGATACAGTGAATCTCTTCACCGCCATCGAGGAACGCCGAGAAATTGATCGATGTCTCGCGGATCAGGCGCGCGGGAACCCAGCCTTTTTCGCGATATGGTGCGAAGGCTTTTTTAAGTTCTGGAGTCCAGCCGAGATCTTTGAGCGTCATGAGCGGCGACAATATAACGGAAGTTTCCGCTATAATCGAGAACTTCCCGCATGGGTCATAGCGACACCTCGATGGCCGCAATGGCGTTACGAGCTTTTTCGCGTGCCTTCTCGATATCAGCGCCTCTTGCGAGCGCGACGCCCATGCGGCGTTTGCCCGCCACGTCTCGCGCAAAGGCCTGCCGAGGGCCGCCCAATTTTGACAATCCTTTGACACTTACCGGACGGCAATCTGTTTGAATAGCTGCGTCATGAAAACAAAAACACTGATTATCGCCTCGTTCCTCATCGCGTCACTTCACGCCCAGGAAAAACCCGCAGACCCCTATCGCCCTTCCAAAGCCACCGCCGAAATGCCGGCGGCCGAGGAGGTTGTGCCCACCAACATATCC